>JAJYUB010000127.1 GCA_021792795.1 Acidobacteriota bacterium
TGATGACGAGGTGATTCCGCTTCAGGAACGAATCGAGACTGTCACGGACGAATCTGATCTTGAGGATGTCTACAACACGGAGCGCCATCTCCTCTACGTCGCCTGCACCCGCGCCCGCGACCATTTGTTTGTGACCAGCGCTGAACCTGCGTCAGAGTTTCTGGAAGATATGCTTGCGAGGTCTGGAAGTCCGCCGCTATGAGTCTGTCTGTTGAAAGCGTAGGCGGTGCTGTGCTCGTCCGTCGATGGTTTTCCCGCAAGAGCAGGAAGCAAGAAGATCATGATCGTTCATGCACTTTCAGCGGCTACCGACTTACGGTGAGCATCCACCCTCGCCGACCAACCTGCGCTTGCTCTTTACTTGTTCTTGAGTGATTAGCCTATGCCCGCGACATAAATCGCTAGTCCCCGATCGGTTACTTTTCCTAAAGTAACCGATCGCGCTCTTTACAAAATGTCACCGTTCGGTTACTCTCATGTTGAAGCGAAGGGAGGTTCCGGCTATGCGTGTACGGACTGCCACTGATTTGGGCGCTTTCATTCGGGAGCGCCGCGTCAAGCTGGCGATGGATCAGAGCGACCTCGCAGAGAAGGCGGGGACTAGCCGCAAGTGGATTGTGGAAGTGGAGCAGGGGAAGCCGCGCGCTGAAATCGGCCTTATTCTCCGAACACTGAAGGCATTAGGAGTTTCCCTTGATCTTGCAGCCGACCGCGCGCAAAAGGCGGCCCCGGCCAGCGAATCCGGGAACGTAGACATCAACAACATCCTCAACTCCCTGAAGAAGCGCCCATGACGAACCAACTCTTTGCTCTGCTGGATGGCCGGGAAGTCGGAACAGTCCAATACAAGGACTCCAGGCTTTCGTTTGCCTATAGCGACAAATGGAGGAATGATCCCAATGCGTATCCGCTCTCGCTCTCGATGCCTCTCGGCTCGGCGACCCACGGCCACGCACGAATCGAGGCGTTCCTGTGGGGATTGCTGCCGGATAACGATCGTGTTCTCCAGAATTGGGGCAAGCGCTTCCAGGTTTCCCCGAAGAACGTCTTTCGGCTGATCTCCCATGTTGGCGAGGACTGTGCCGGAGCTGTTCAGTTCGTCAGCCCGGAGCGATTGGAGACTTTGATCGCGGAGCCGGCTGCACGAGAGATTCAATGGCTCACAGAAGAGGATGTAGCAGAGCGCCTGCGCACCTTGCGCGCCGACCATTCTGCATGGCGAGCCGCAAGCGATACGGGACAATTCAGCCTTGCGGGCGCACAGCCGAAGACGGCGCTTTTATTTGAGCGCAAGCGTTGGGGAGTGCCATCGGGCCGCATTCCCACCACCCACATCCTGAAACCGCCAACGGGAGAGTGGGACGGCCACGCAGAGAATGAGCATTTCTCTCTGCAACTGGCGCGCTCGCTGGGCCTGATTGTTCCCAATTCCAGCGTTCTGCGCTTCCAGGATGAGATCGCGATTGTTGTAGAGCGCTACGACCGCACGCGCGGCGGGAACAGATGGGTGCGCATCCACCAGGAAGATATGTGCCAAGCCTTGGGTCTCCACCCGACGCGCAAATATGAAAGCGATGGTGGGCCGGGAGTACAGAGGATCGTGGAACTGCTCAGGGAGCAGTCCAGCAGCCCAGAGGAAGACGTCCAATCCTTTGTGGATGCCATTGCATTCAACTGGCTGATAGCAGGAACAGATGCCCATGCAAAAAACTACTCCCTGCTTCTGGGCCAAAATGGAGTTGTACGCCTTGCGCCTCTCTATGATTTGGCAAGTATCCTCCCGTATCCTGCCGTGGACGTGAGCAAGATAAAGCTCGCCATGAAGATTGGCGGGGAGTATCGGCTGCGAAATATCGGACTGCGGCATTGGCGGAAGCTCGCCACCCAATTGCGTTTAGACGATGCGAGGCTCATCGACCGAATCAGGGCAATGGCCGAGGCGCTGCCCGATCAGGCCGCAGCCATTCAAAAACAGATTGAGGGAGAAGGGCTGTCGCATGTGACCATTACGAGGTTATGGAAACGGCTTGCGACGCGGGCGGTTGCATGTCAAAGGATACTGCAACTCCCCAGTTCCAGTGCCAGGCTCCCATCCGAATGAGGAAAGCCCCGCCCGTCCGCCGTTCCCAGGGCTCCGGCTACTGGAAGAAATCTGGTGATCCCCCAAGCGCAGCCTTGAATTCTTTAGGAGGATTGGCTGCCAGAAACATTCCGGCGCTTCGATGAGTGACTCGGCCCTGAAATCGACAATTGACACTCTCATCCCGAAACATAGGCTGGCGGCTTAATCAAAACTGCCCGGTTGCTCTCACAGGAACAGAAATTTTCCTCGACATTTGTCGAATAACGCCCCCGCCGTTCGTCGTTTGAGTGAAGGCGGGATTAACCACCCCGGCTGGAAGCCAATAAAGGAGGAGTCATGCCGCAATATCTCGTTACCATTCAACATCCTGAGAACTATCAACTGCCCTCGGACGCCGAGGCAATGATGCGCGACATCAGCGCGCTGAACCGAGAGATGATCGCTGCCGGAGTAAGGGATTTCGCCGGCGGCATGCAGCCTGCGGGAAAGGCGAAATCGATACGTAAGCAGGCTGGCGGAGAAGTGATCGTCAGCGATGGGCCATATCTCGAAGCCAAAGAGCATGTGGGCGGCCTGTGGTTGTTGACGTGTGCCGACATGGAAGAGGCGGTGCAGTGGGGGCGCAAGGCCACCGTCGCCTGCCGGGTGCCGGTCGAGGTCAGAGAATTTCAAGTCATGCCGGAGAAATAAAAACCCGAACTGGAAGCAGAAGGAGCTACCCATGCGTTTCGCGATGATCGCACTGCTTGCCGCGCTTGGCGCGGCGAACCCGGCGTCGGCACAGGTTGCCGCGACACAATACACGAAGATGGCCCCGATCGACCAATATCTGATGGCGGATCGGAATGCAGAGATCGCCTTGGCACGAAGCGCAGCGCCGGAGGCTGTCTCCCGCGATGCGGAAGTGCTGATTCTTGGGCGTCATGGTTTTGAAATGGCGGTCAAAGGCACGAACGGGTTTGTGTGCATCGTGGGACGTTCGTGGACGTCCGCGGCGGACTCTGACTACTGGGAGCCGAATGTGCGGGTTCCCATGTGCCTGAATGCGGCAGCCGCGTATTCCTACCTCCCACGCATCCTCAAAATTACCGAACTGGCCATGGCGGGGCGCACGTCGGCTCAGGTGAACGAAGCGATGGCCGCTGCCATCGCGAGCAAAGAGCTGCCGCCGATGGCACCGGGGGCGATGTGCTACATGATGTCGAAGCTGGGCAATGGGGGCGACAGCATCCCGCACTGGCCGGCGCACCTCATGTTCTTCTATTCGGCCACCGACCCGGCCATCTGGGGAGCAAATCTGCCGGGCTCTCCCGTGCTGGCGATGAGCGATTCGCTGGAGCGCTTGACGCAGTTTGTGATTCCTGTACGACGGTGGTCGGATGGAACGGAAGACCGTTCGGGACCTGGCGGTAACAAACGAAAGGAGTAGATCCATGCGATTCATGCTGATGGTAACCTCCTGGGGTATGAGAACGCCGCCGCCGGCGCTGTCCCCAGCTCGGATGCGGTCGCCAGGATGATGGCGTACGTGCTCCGATGGAAGACGGCTGCATGATCGAAGTGCGTCAAATCCAGAAGACGAGCGATTTCCCCCTGGATGCAGGCCGCCACAGGGGCTTTGACGATATGAAGAGGGCAGCAGCTTCGAAAGTATGAGTGACATGGACACAACGATTGAGGCGGTGTTGAAGATCGAATCCACGCGCCTCATCGCCGGGATTGCGCGCGTCACCCGGGACATCGGCATTGCTGAGGATCTAGCCCAGGACGCGCTCGTCGCTGCCCTTGAGCGGTGGCCCGACGAAGGCATCCCTGATAATCCCGCTGCCTGGCTGATGACGGCGGCAAAGCGGCGCGCCATCGACAGTCTGCGCCGCGGGCAGATGCTGGTTCAGAAGCACGAGGAAATTACTCGTGAGCTTGAGGGTCAGCAGCAGCGGCTCAGTGAGGCGATGGATAAAGCTCTCGATCAGGTCATCGACGATGACGTACTGCGGCTGATCTTTACATCTTGCCATCCGGTGCTTGCGGTGGAAGGGCGGGTCGCGCTGACCCTGCGACTGGTCGGCGGCCTCACGACGGCGGAGATCGCACGCGCTTTCCTTGTGCCGGAGAAGACGATCGGACAACGAATCTTTCGCGCTAAAAAGACTCTCTCGGAGGCGCATGTGCCTTTTGAGACGCCGCGCGGGGACGAGTTGCGGCGCAGAGTGATGTCGGTGCTTTCCGTGGTCTACCTGATCTTTAACGAGGGGTATACGGCGACTTCTGGAGAAGAATGGATGCGGACTGCACTTTGTGACGAGGCGTTGCGGCTCGGGCGCATGCCCCTCTGTGCCAACATGAGTGAGACAAGTACCCCCTGGACAATTACTGTAGGGCGGGGAAAGAAATCTCACTTTGATGAGCACAAGCCAGACAAGTACTTCTTCCGCTGCGTTGGCCGCTTCGGAGC
>JAJYUB010000045.1 GCA_021792795.1 Acidobacteriota bacterium
ACAAGCACGCGACGAAAAGCAAGCACGAAATCGCAATGCGAATTTGCTCTCCTCTCGATCAAAGAGAAAAACAGCTATGAAATCGGATGCTTTGCCTAGATGAAAAACTTGCTTGCGGAATCGCTGGCAACGCGCCGGAAATGCCCCTCCCCGCAAAGAAAGAATATAGGAGATGTCGCAGGAGGAACGACGGGAATCGGAGGCGAGTTGGCCCGTTGAAATCGAGAGAGATGGGGACCTTTGCGGGCTTCACAGGCTGCGGGAAAAACTCCGAATGTATGGCGAAAGGGCGAAATTTGCGGGATAGAAAGCAATCAGTCAAGCCCCGCGGATCGTTCCTGGGGCATTCTGGCGCGATCCATTTTTCACCCCTTCCGAGAAATTTAGTTTTTCCGCAGCCTTCTCAGGCAACCGCCCAGGCCACGCGGCAAGTCGGGTTCTCCCCCCATCCCATGCCAAAAACAGGGCGCTCGCGCTGGTATGATCGTCGAGTATTGGCGTCTGTTACAAGCAGTCGCAAGGTGAAGGCCCAGGAATGGACATGGATCGTCCCATTGTCGTCGTCGGCTCCGGGTATGTGGGCCTGGTAGCGGCGCTGTGTTTTGCGGAAATGGGATACCGCGTGCTGTGCGTCGATAACGATCCCGCCAAAATGGCCGCCTTGCAGGCTGGCCGCGCCACCATTCATGAGCAGTTTCTGCCCGAATTGCTGGCCCGCCATGGCAACCACAACGTCATGTTTACCACCGAGCTTGGAGCGGCCGCACGGCAGGCCGAAATCGTCTTTATTGCCGTCGGCACACCGCAGGCCCGCGGGGGCAAGGCAAACCTGTCCTATATCGAGTCTGCCGTCCAAGAGATCGCAAGAAATATCGACCACTACACCGTGGTCGTAGAAAAAAGCACGGTCCCGGTCTACACCAATGAGTGGATTGGCGGTCTGATCGAGCGTTGCGGTGTTCCGCGCGACCTGTTCGACGTCGTTTCCAATCCGGAATTTCTGCGCGAAGGCAGCGCGGCGGCGGACTTTCTTCACCCCGACCGCATTGTGATCGGATGCAACAACGACCGTTCCGCCGCCCTCGTCAGCGAGGTCTACCAGCCGCTGACCTCCGGCGCTTATTACCAGCGCCCCAACAAAATTCCCGGGCAATGCGTTTCCCTCCGACCACCCGTTCTGCTGCGGACCTCGCCTCAGAGCGCGGAATTGATCAAGCACGCCTCCAACGCTTTTCTGGCGATGAAAGTCTCCTTCATCAACGCCATTGCGAACCTCTGCGAGATCGTCGGCGCCAATATTACCGAAGTCGGTCCCGGCATCGGCATGGACCAGCGCATCGGCACCCAGTTTCTGCATCCCGGCATCGGCTATGGCGGCTCCTGTTTCCCCAAGGACCTGACCGCCTTTCGCTCCATGGCTGCGGAATATGGCATCGACTTCAGCCTGCTGGGCGCCATTGAACGCATCAATGAATTGCAACCGCTGCGATTTTTGGAGAAGGTCCGCAACGCGCTTGGCGGCCTCGAGGGCAAACATCTGGCTGTGCTTGGATTGGCCTACAAAGGCGGCACCGACGACGTGCGCGAATCGCCCGCCATGCGCCTGGTGCAGTTGATCCTGGCCGAGGGGGCCACCATCGCCGCGTACGATCCAGCAGCCATGACGCGCGCGCAGGAGGTGCTGCCGCCCAGCCCCGCGCTGCGCTACGCGGACAATGAGATGGAGACCGCAACTGAAGCCGACGCGCTGCTGGTCCTCACCGACTGGCCGCAGTTCCTGGCGCTCGACCTGGAGGCGTTTTCGCGGACGCTGCGGCAGCCCCTGCTCATCGATGGCCGCAACCTGTTCGCTCCAGAAGATGTTGTCCGCCAAGGACTGACGTATCTCAGCGTCGGGCGTCCTGCGGTTGGGGCCACCGAGTTCGAGGGCCAACCGGAACTTCCAGAATTCACGCTGTCCGACACAACCGCCCAGCGCAGCATCCCGACACAGAAATCCGCCGCCCCGTATCTGGTCCCCTCGGTGGCTCGCGGCAAGAAAAAAATGCGCGTCCTGCTGACGGGCGCGGCCGGCTTTCTCGGCTCGCACCTCACCGATCGCCTGCTGGCCGAGGGGCATTCCGTCGTCGGCGTCGATAACCTATGTACCGGACATTTTCACAACCTCGCGCATCTAAGCCGCGACCCGCGCTTTGAGCTGATCGAACACGACATCTGCGAATTCTTCGATCCCGGCCCGGTCGATTACATCTTCAACTTTGCCTGCCCCGCCAGCCCGCCCCAATACATGCGCCTCGGCATTGAGACGCTGCGCGTCGGCTCGGAAGGCACCATCAACATTCTGGAACTGGCCCGTAAATATCGCGCCAAAGTGTTGCACGCTTCCACTTCCGAGTGCTACGGCACGCCGGAGATCCATCCTCAGCCGGAAAGCTACTGGGGCCACGTCAATCCTGTCGGCCCGCGTTCCGTCTATGACGAGGCCAAACGCTTTGGCGAGGCCGCGGTCATGGCCTACCGCGCCCACTTCAATGTCGATGGCCACCTGGTCCGGATCTTCAACACCTATGGCCCGCGCATGCAGCCCGACGACGGTCGCGTCATTTCGAACTTCGTCATGCAGGCGCTGCGCGAAGAGGATGTCACCGTCTACGGCGACGGTTCGCACACCCGCAGCTTCTGCTACGTCACCGACCTGATTGAAGGCATCATCCGCCTCTCGCGCATCGAGGAACCGCTTCCCGTCAATCTCGGCAATCCGGCGGAAAACACCGTGCTCGACTGCGCCCGCCGCGTCATCTCGCTCACCGGTTCCACCAGCCGAATTCGCTTCGAACTGCTGCCCCAGGACGATCCGCCGCGCCGCCGCCCCGACATTACCAAAGCGCGGCAACTGCTCGGCTGGGAGCCCGCCATTTCCCTCGACCAGGGCCTCAGCGAAACCATCGCCTACTTCCGCGCCCTCCCCGCCGACCTCATCGTCGCCGGATAAACGGACGAACCCATTTTCAGCTCAAGCGTTGACAATGCTTCGGGTGCCCCACCTTTGTGCGTCTTGTGCGCAAAGGGTGGGAGTGCATAACTCTTTCCCCGAACGTTATAGCGGATTGACGGTTCGTGTAGCCAGATTTCAAATGGAGTCATTCTGAACGGAGGTCGCCGCGGCGACCTCAGAATGACTCATCCCCAAAACGATTGCGCCAACTGTAAATCCACCCCAGACTAGGGCAGTTTCACGGATCGCAGAATGTTCGGCTGCCCCATCCTAGCGCAGCTAGGGTGGGATAGAGCATGGTTCGCATTACAGTAACTGCGATACCGCTCCGCCCCCACCCACTCCCCGTCGCCCAGACGCGCTCCGGATGACGAGCAGTCTGGAACTCGCACTCTGCTCCAAGACAAGAATTGTTTTAAAAAGAGCTATCTACTCGGCCAATGTGAGCAAAATTGAACAGATTCTTGTTTTCCATTGGCGCGATACTTTAAACTGCATGTCGGGAAGCCGACAATGATGCCCCAAGTGTGTCTTGCTTCCACCCAATGCAGTTCTGCGGTAGCGGCGGATTCCCCTGTGGATCTATTTTGAAGCGCCGAAGAACACGTTGCATGCTCCCATAGGCTCGTCTTCGAAAGGAGGGGCCCATGCCGACGATTGACTCCAAAAACAGCGCATTTGACGTTGCCGCGTTTCTTGCCAGCGCTGGTCTTGGACGCAAACTCATCCACTTGAGGCCCAGGCAACCCTTCTTCTCGCAGGGCAATCCCGCGGACTCCATTTTCTATCTGCAAAAAGGCAGCGCAAAGCTCACGGTCGTTTCACAAGCTGGGAAAGAAGCCACCATCACGCTGCTCGCAGCAGGCGACTTCGTTGGAGAGGAATCGATCGCCGCCGTGGCTGGACTGCGTATGGCGACGGCCACAGCCGTTACCGCCTGCACTGCCCTCAAAATCGAGCGAGAGGAAATGATCCGGGTCATGCGCCAGGAGCATTCCTTTTCCGAGGTGTTCCTGTCGTTTCTGCTGGCCCGCAGCATGCGCATCCAGGCCGATCTGGTCGATCAGTTGTTCAACTCCAGCGAAAAACGTTTGGCCAGGATTCTGCTGTTGATGGCGGAATTCGGCAAGCCGGGCGAACCGGAAACATTGATTCCGTACATCACGCAGGAAGCTCTGGCGAAAATGATCGGCACCACCCGCTCCCGCGTCAGCTTCTTCATGAATCGTTTCCGCAAGCTCGGTTTTATCGAGTACAACGGCCGCATCCAGGTGCATAAGTCGCTGCTCAACGTGATTCTGCACGATGGCTTCTTCGAGCAGAATGCCGTCAGCCCTCCCCTGCTGGCCCCTCCAAACAGTCGATCGAAACCGTCCGGGCGCAAAACCGCCCGAGTGAGCAAAACGGAACAGACCGTCGATTAGCGCGGTGGCATACTGCCCTCAGGCCGCATGTGGTTCTCTGAGCGTAGGTGCGCCATGCCAACCGAGAATGCCAAGCTCCTGATCGTGGACGATACTGCCCCGATTCGCGCCTTGTTCTCTGCCATCCTTACCCAATCCGGATATACAGTCCGGTTGGCGGAAGACGGCTTCTCCGCGCTCGCTGCCATCCGCAACCAGGTTCCGGACCTCATCCTCTCCGATCTCTACATGCCGGGCATGTCCGGCTTTGAATTGCTCTCCGTGGTGCGTCGCCGCTTTCCCTCCATTCCGGCGATCGCCATGAGCGGCGCATTTTCAGGCGATAGCGTGCCGCCTGGCGTTGCCGCCGACGCCTTCTATGAAAAAGGGAGCGCCATAAGCTATTTATTGGACATGCTGGAAGCCCTGATCCGCCCGGAACGGATGCCCGCGATCGAGCATTCCAGCGCCTCCGCGCCCATCTGGATCGCGAAGAACGGACACGATCCGGCGGGCGAGCCCTACGTGATGATTGCCTGCCCGGAGTGCCTGCGAGCGTTCCCCCAGTCTCTCAAGGAAGACGCCCGCGCCATCCACGAAACAGATTGCATCTTTTGCCGCGCCACGATTCACTATGCGATTGTCCAGTCGGCGGATTCGGCGCCCCCGCTGGGAGGGAGGCATCCCACTGCCGGACGGTTCTCCGCTCCATCCGGCCTTGAGGCGTCGCATTCTCCATGCGCCGTGTAGGGTCCTCTCGCGTTACAAGGGCATTGCTCCGCCGCGCGTGAGCAAAATTGACCAGACCGGATGGGCCCCGCAATGAGAGGATTGAATCCTTGAGGGCCCCAACCTGCGGACCAATGCCGAACCCCAGTCGTTCTGGATCCTCCGGCTTCGCTCAAGACGGCGAATATCGCAACCGGGAACACGAATTCGAGACAGAGAACTGCATCCTAACCCATAGAGAAACACGCAATGCTTGCTGAACCACAAAATCCCGTCCCCGAACAAAATGGACTACCAGCCAGGCCGAGGGTCCTGCTGGTGGACGATACCGAGTCCGTGCGCGTTAGCCTCCAGATGGTCCTGGAACATCACGAATTTGAGGTGGTCGCGGCGACAAATGTGAAGGATGCCCTGCAACTGATCTCCACGCAACGTTTCGATGTGCTGTTGAGCGACCTGCACATGCCCGGCGCAGGCGATGGTCTGACTGTAGTGAGCGCCCTGCGCCACTCCAACCCACGCGCGGTGACGGTCATCTTCAGCGGGTATCCTGAGATGAAAGAGGCCGCCGCGGCGATCCTGATGCAGGCGGATGAAATCCTGGTGAAGCCTTTGGACCCAAGAACCCTGGTGGAAACAATACGGGAACGGTTGAAGCGAGGGGTGAAGTCTGTGCGACCTGTAGAAAACGTGGCGAATATCCTGGAACGGGAGACGCAATCGACCATCCAGGACTGGCTTTTGCGGGTGGAGCTGGAGCCGCAAATCATCACTGTCCCGTTGGATCACAAAGAGCGCAGCGGTCACCTGCCGCAAATATTCCGCGATCTGGCACATCGCCTTCGCCATCCGCTCCAGTTGGGCACACGCGCGCTGGTGTCCCCGGCAGCCGCCAGGCATGGGCTGGTACGGCGACAGCAGGGATACACCGCCGCCATGATGGTCGAGGAGTCTCGCATGCTGCAAGTCAGCATCTTCCAGACACTCCAAAACAACCTGCACCAGGTGGACTTCAGCCTGCTGCTGGTGGACGTGATGGCGATTGCCGATGAGGTGGACTCGCAACTGGCCCAGGCCATGGCAGCCTATATTTCCGAATCGCAGATCGACGAGCTGCCGATCGAGGCATAAGTCTTCCGGCGCGCATTCCTTCCCTGAATCGTTTTCAAGATCGGCCAGCGCGCCCCATCCCAACGCAGATTGATGGTCAGCGTAGCCAGATTCCAAATGGAGTCATCCTGAATGGAGGTCGCTGCGACGACCGAAGTGAAGAATCCAGACAATGCGCGCCGGGTACGTGCCGCCATTACCCCCTGGACTCTTCGCGGGGCCTGCCCTGAGTGTAGCCGAAGGGCCCAGAATGACTCATCACCAAAATGATGACGCCAACTGTAAATCCGCGTTAGCGCAGCCAGGGTGGGAGAGCGCAATGTCCGCACTACAGTAACCGATACGGTCCTGGCTCCTCACCATTTCCGCAAGCTCCGCGTCATCTTTGGATACCAGGTGATCTGAATGTTTGTCGTGACGTCGTTCTGGCCTCCGGTTTTGTATACTGGAGCTTTCCAGCGTTCATACTGTAGCCAGGCGTTCAACTCCAAATCCGGCTTCAGCCGCTTGACCACCGTAAAGGTGAAGTCGTTCTGCGTAGTGCCGCCACCCACCCGCGGCGCTCCTGTCGCAAAGGTGTTGCCGGGGATAAAGTCCTTGGCAGCCTTGGCGTTTCTGTAGGAGAGCTGCAACATCTCCTGCGCAGACAGATGATAGGTCAGCCACGCCTGGCCGCCTTTTGCCTCGCGCCCAATCCAGTCGCCGAAGATGTTGCCCTGGTTGGTGTAGCCCTGCCGCTGGACGGTTTCGTAGTACATGAAACTGCCGTTGTTGCTGTTGGATACCGAGACGTCGGTGTAGACGCCTTCCCCGCGCAGATCGAATTTCGGCGCTCCTGGGAAGCGTGCCAGATACAGCCCGGCGCGGATGCCGGCACGGCGCGGCGCGCTCACCGGAGTCACGTCGTCGTGCGATTCCGAGTCGGTGTATAGCGTCAGCAGTTTACTCGCGTAGGGCAGCCGCAAGGTAAAGTCGAAGGTGCTGAAGCGCGCGCCAGGATCGTTGCGAGAAAGTTTGGTGGCCACAGAAACATTTTGAAAACTGGTGAAGCTGTTCCAGAACGTTCCCAATGTAATGGGCGCATGGCCCTCGCCGCCCCAGATGACTGTTCGCGAAAATCCATACTCGAAGTTGGCGGAAGGGTTGAACGTGAACCTTTCCATGTGGACCCAGGGATCGTTGGGATAGGTATGGCCCTTGAGGCTGCCGACCAGGAACTCGTATCGCACCGGGCCCATCACATAGGAAAGTAGCGGGATGTGCAACGGCTCAATGCGGTTGATGCGGAAAGAATAAATATTTTCCGCGTTGTTGCTCCAGTCGAACGCGCCGCCCGTGGCCGGGCCATCCCACACATCGCTTTTGCCAATCGAGATGTCGTGATTCAAGATCGTCGCCGAAAGGTTCGCTTCGATCAAGCGAAAATAATTCAGCGTGGGGATGGGCCCTGCGGGAATGGTGGCCTGGGGCACGTCAGGAACACCGTCGACAGCCGCCAATGTCGCGGCCAGGGCAGGGGAATAGCCGGCCGCGCTGGGCACATGCTGATATTCACCCCGCACGTACAGCGCAAACGGGCCCGAAGTTGCCCGCGCGCTGAAGCCCGAATAGTTATTGAAGCCCTGTTCATAGGGCCGCCCATAATCGTTGATGATGGTTTGGCCCAGGTGGTAACTGTCGTGCAGCGGCGTTCCGCCGATGGGCATGGCCCGCTCATACAGCGACTCCAGCGTGGCGTTCGTCGTCCAGTAGCCGGTCGTATGGGTGTCGGATTCCAGTTCCGCCATCACGGCGTTGTAAATCTCCAGGGCTTGTTCGTCGTTTCTATCCGAGTGGATCTTCTCCTGCTCGGCAAACAGCATGCGCAGCACGCTCAGGCGCGTCCACGGGCGCATATCCACAAAGGCGCGATCCAGGTATCCCAGCGAGTACAGCCGCATCAGCGCCGGATATATCCAACTGTCCAGCGGGATATACGTCGACCCTAGGTTGCTTGCGATTTCCGACCTCGGCACAATCGCGAACGGGGGAAAGGCTTCATCCGAGCCGTTGGAAGCGCTGGACTGGGCTGGCGCGGTATACGAGTTTGGCGTGCCCGGCTGCGGTTTCGGCGGCTTCGCCTGACGATAGCCCGGCATACTCTGGTCCTGCTGCGGACCAAACGCCATCGGGGCATCCATTGGCTGCCAGGATACGTTCGCCAAAAAGGTTGAGCCCGCGCCAGGGAACGGTTGCCTCGGTGCTGCGTTCAAGGTCTGCGCCTGCGCAACCGCCTGCCCACTTTGCAGGCCGAGGAATCCAGCGGCCAACCCCATGCACAGCAACCCTGCCAAAACTGTCCGAATGCTACGATTTTTCACTTGCACCTCAAAGAAATTGCTGCGAAACGCCCCTGCGACAACAACACCGCGGATGCAGCGCGGACGAACTCCCGGTGAATCTCGCGTTGAGAAGATTCTATCGGTATTTCCCGGCAGGTCCCGTGCCCGCCAGAGTGATCTTCCATTCTTATGATGCGTTGTACAAGCGGTTTCAGGCAAAGTCCACCCGGTCTAAAATTTTCCAGGACATGGCCGTCCGGACAAATTTCGTGGGAAGACGCGCATAACTGCGCCATATACCGTCGATAAAAAAATTGTATTCGACCTTTCGCCTCCATCGGGGCACAGTAGAATTAAGTTTTCCATCAATCCTCTAACGTCTCGTGGCTTCGCTGGGCATGTTAGGACACATCCTGCCTTCGTTCCAGCGATAAAGCGAATTTTGATTTCTAGAACTGGTTGTATAAATGGTTTTGTACCAGGGCACGGCTTTAAGGGCATGCCCTGGGCGCAGCCGAAGGGTGCCGTAAAATACCCCATCTTCCCAGGTTGGATTTGTGCAACTAGTTTTAGACACCGTTGCCCAGGCAATGCGGGTCAACTGCAAGTTCAATCTATGTTTCGCAATGTAAGGTTTCTTCACACCATTCTTCAACTACGGCGGTCAATCGTTATGCAATGGATTCGAGAGCGGCGCCGGCATGCTGGGTGCCCGGCCAGGAATCGCGAGAGCCAGCCTTTCTTCAGAAAAAGCCGCGCGGAAGCCAGTCCCACGCCGCGCCTCCGGTATGGAACCGCCCTGGCGCGCGCGCTCCTTTTGTTTTTGCTGTTCGCGGGATGCGCCGGGGCCAGCGCCAGCGCGCAGGTCGCCGCGACCACAGGCGCGCAGACGCAACAGCAGATGCAGCAGCATCTGCTGCAGTTGGACCTGGCTGTGCAAAGCGCCCAGCTTTCTGCCGACAACGGCTGGATGCTGGTCTCCGCCGCGCTGGTGCTGATGATGACCATTCCAGGCCTGGCGCTCTTTTACGGCGGTCTGGTGCGAAAAAAGAATGTCCTGAGCACCATGATGCACAGCTTCGCGATGACCGGCATCATCACCGTGGTCTGGGCCTTCGTCGGTTTCAGTTTGTGTTTTAGCTCGGGAAGCAGGTTCCTTGGCGGACTGCACCATGTATTCCTGCGCGGAGTCGGCTCGGCGCCCGACCCAGCTTACGCGGCCACCATTCCGCTGGCCACGTTCATGATCTATCAGTTGATGTTTGCCATCATCACTCCGGCGCTCATCTCCGGGGCCTTTGCGGAACGGATGAAGTTCAGCGCCATGGCCTTGTTTACCCTGCTGTGGTCCTTGTTCGTGTATGCGCCCATGGCCCATATGGTCTGGGGCAAAGACGGCCTGCTGAATGCCTCGCTTGCGGGCGGCGTTCGCACGCTGGACTTTGCCGGGGGCACGGTCGTCCACGTCACCTCCGGCGTGTCGGCGCTGGTCTGCGCGCTGTACCTGGGCAAACGCCTCCACTATCCCAGGGAGCCGATGCCGCCGCACAGCGTCGTCCTCAGCTTCATCGGCGCGGGTCTGCTGTGGGTGGGCTGGTTCGGGTTCAATGCGGGCAGCGCGCTCTCATCGGGCCCGCTGGCCACCAGCGCGTTTGTCGCCACTCAATTTGGCGCGGCGGCCGCGGCCATGGGCTGGGGCCTGGCGGAATGGCTCCGCAACGGCAAGCCCAGCGCTCTGGGAGCGATTTCAGGCGCGGTGGCCGGCCTGGTCGCCATCACTCCGGCGGCAGGGTTTGTCGGGCCCATGTCGGCGCTTGCCATTGGGTTCCTTGCTGGGTTGTTCTGCTACTTCATGGTCGCCAAGGTGAAACAATGGTTTGGCTATGACGACTCTCTCGACGCCTTTGGCGTGCATGGCGCGGGCGGGACTCTGGGCGCGGTTCTTACCGGCGTGTTCGCCTCCCGCGTCATCAACCCAATTTTCAAGGACGCGCATGGCAACGCGCTTGCGGTAGGCTGGATCGATGGCAACTGGCGTCAAGTGCCCCATCAATTGTTGGGCGTCGCCATCGCCTGGACCCTTTCTATTGTTGGCACACTGATACTGTTGAAGATTGTGGATATGCTGGTGGGTTTGCGTGTCCCCCCGGAGGACGAACACGAAGGATTGGATCTGAGCCAGCATGGCGAAGAGGGATACGATTGGGAAATTGCGGCTTCTTAACACCGCTCTGGTATATCTTGGCGGTGAGGAACGACGAATCCATTAGCAGCGGCCCTTCTTTTTTCTTAGAAAAGCGAGGAAGCGAGATATGCAGAAGATTGAGGCGGTCATTCAGCCGTCAAAGCTGGACGCAGTGAAAGAAGCGCTGATTGAAATTGGGGTCGAGGGCATTACCATCCTGGAGGCGCGCGGGCACGGGCGCCAAAAAGGTCATACCGAGTTCTACCGCGGCCGCGAGTATGCCGTGGATGTGCTCCCCAAGATCAAAATGGAAGTCGTCGTGCCGGATGCCCTGGCGGAGCGCGCCATCCAGGCCATCCTGACCGCTGCCCGCACCGGCAGAATTGGAGACGGCAAGATTTTTGTGTCGCGCATCGACGAAGCCATTCGCATTCGCAATGACGAACGTGGAGAAACCGCGCTGTAAATCGATCGGCACTTCGACCGATACGCTCTCTTGGTAAAGGAGCCTGCTATCCCGATCTCCGATTCACCTTCGATCCATCTGCTGCGTGTGGAGTATCGACGCACTTCCGACCAGATGCGCGAGTTCTTTGCCGAATCGCAGGATGGCGCGGTCCTGGTCCAGCGCCGCGCCGAGTTGGTCGACCATCTGATCGAGCGCCTGTGGCTGCAGCACATCGCCGCCGAGGAATACGGCCCGCAAGGCCTCACCCTGGCCGCCATCGGCGGATATGGAAGACGCCAGCTTTTTCCCTACTCCGACATCGATCTCTTGTTCATCGCCGGCGACGCCGCCGCGGAAGGCAGTCACAAGGCCGGGATCCGAAAACTCTCGCAGGACCTGTGGGACATCGGATTGCGCGCCAGCGCTACCACCCGCACCTTGGCGGAGTGCGAGCAAATGAGCGAAGAGAACCCGGAATTTACCCTCTCGCTGCTCGACCGCCGTCATGTCGCCGGAGATTTTGCCCTGTTTGAGGAACTCGACCTGGAGCGGGTCCCCGCGCTGGTCGAACGCCGTCGCTCTCAACTGTTCGCCGCCATCGCCCAGTTGACGCATGCGCGCCACGGAAAATTTCAGCGAACGCTTTTCCATCTGGAGCCCAATGTGAAAGATGGCGTGGGCGGATTGCGCGATTTTCATGTTTGCACCTGGCTCTCGCATCTGTTGCCGGAATCGGCGCGCGATCCCGCCAGCCGCTATGAAGAAGACCTTCTGGTCGAGCGGCAGGATGACTCCGCCCTGGCGCACCAGTTCCTCATCGCCGTGCGCTGCTTTCTGCATTACAGAAGCCAGCGCGACGACAATATGCTCTACTGGCAGGCGCAGGATGAAGCGGCCCAACGGCGTCTGGGATTGTCCGCCGTCAAATCCAGGCTGGCGGAAAAACGCCCCGCGGACACCGCCGGCTGGATGCGCCAATATTTTCGTCATGCCCGCTCCATTGAGTGGCTCACCCGGCAAATGCTGGACGAAATTCCAAGCGGCCGCCGCGCCGTCATCGATCAAATCCGCCAGTGGCGCAGTCGCGCCGTGTTGCACGGTTGCCCTGTCGCCGACGGCAAAATTAGCCTGAAGACAGCGGCGGAGTATACCGATCCAGACCGCGTGTTGACGCTGTTCCAGATGCTTGCGGAACAGCCACTGCAACTGACCCGCGAAGCCGAAGGCCATCTTAGTGAATCGCTGGCTGTGTTGGCCGAACGCTTGCCGGAAGGGGCCGCCCTGTGGGAGCGGGTGCGCAAGATTCTTCTTGGACCTGAAATTGCCAATGCTCTCCGTACCATGCATGCCTTGGGAATTCTGGAACTGATCCTGCCGGAGTTTCACGGCGTGGACGCGCTGGTGGTGCGCGATGCCTACCATCGCTACACGGTGGACGAGCACACTTTTCTGATTCTTGAAAACCTGCACGCCCTGGCCCAGCCGCACAACGATTGGGAAAGCGGATTTGCCGCCATCCTGCGCGAGGTCGAGGAGCCTGAATTGCTCTATCTGGCGGCCCTGCTGCACGATACCGGGAAGGCCCGCAGCGAGGGCAGTCATACGGAACGTAGCATGTGGATTGCCGATGCAGTCTGCGAACGTTGGCATTTGACCTCCACCCAGCGCGAAACCGTGTTGCGGCTGGTCCGCAATCACCTGGAGATGTCGCTCGCGTTACGGAAAGATATTTTCGACGCGGAAGCCGTCCGCATGTTTGCCGAACTCGTCGGCACTCCCGACAATCTTCGCCTGCTGACGCTGCTCACCTATGCCGACATTCATTCCGTCAATCCAGAGGCGTTGACGCCGTGGAAGGCGGAGAACCTATGGCGGCTCTACATGGCGACCTCAAACTACCTGGATCGCAATGTCGATGAGGACCGCATTCAAGCGGACGCCGACACCGCCGCAATTCAACAAGTGATCGCGTTGTCGCCTGACAATTCTGTTGCCATCCACCGCTTCCTTGCAGGCCTGCCACAACGGTACCTGCACACCCGTACAGCGGAGGAGATTCTGACCCACTGGAAGTTGGCTGCGCAGTTGGAAAAAACCTCCTCCAGCCTGGTGCTGACGCACGCGGATGCGTGGTGGGAATGTACCCTGATCACGCGCGACCGTCCCTTCCTGTTCGCCGATGCGGCCGGAGCATTGACCGCATGGGGGATGGATATTTTGAAGGCGGATGCATTCTCCAACGCGGCGGGAATTGTCATCGACCACTTCCGTTTTCTCGACCGCTACGAGACCCTCGCGCTCAACCCGGCCGAAACCCAGCGGTTCCAGAAAAGCCTGACCGACGTGGCCAGCGGAATTGTCTCCGTTGAGCGAATGCTGGCTGCCCGCGCCCATTCCGCGCGTACGAAAAACAACAAGACTTGCGTTGAAACCAGGCTGTCCGTCGACAATACATCCTCGACCCACAGCACCATCCTGCAGGTCATCACGCAGGACACCCCGGGTCTGTTGCGCCGCCTGAGTCTGGTCCTGGCGCAGCAGAAATGCGATATTTCCGTGGCCCTGATCGATACCGAAGGGGAGGTGGCGATCGACGTTTTCTATCTCACAAAAGATGCGGAGCGGTCGGAAAAAGTTTCGCCCGACGCTCGCCCTGAAAATGGAAAATTGGACCCCGCGTTTCTCGATCATTTGCAGAAAGTGCTCACGGAGGCCCTCCAGACATCCGCCGCATCGCGCTGAAATCGCGACCCAGGCTGCTACCCCTCGGCATCGTCGTTCCGTTCGCAACCGCATTCCATCCCCCCATCGCCGCGGAGTACACTGGGGACGTTGTTTGCGGCAGACGCGCTTCCGGTGTTTCCGCCAACGACATCACCTCTTCCAGCGGCTGGGACGCTTCCACGGCGGCTGTACCCAGCGGGACTGGAGGTTCGGGCGGCTTTTCCGTGAAGAAGAGCTGCGCTGCGGTTTTCTTGGCCGGTTATCGTGACCGTGGAAGTACTCTGGAATGCCTTTGATGAGACCCAAGTTCTCCCCTCGCCCGCTGTGCATGATGCTTCCATGTCTGCTGTTGTTGTGTTGCGCAAGCCTTCCGCTGGCAGCGCGCGCGCGCGCCAAGCGCCGCCATGCTGCGCCCCCACAAGGCAAGCCATCAGTGCAGCAGGTCCAGCCGCCCAACTGGTGGAGCAATTTGCCCAATCCGATGGTGCTGCTCCAGGGAAAAAATCTGGCCGATGCGCGCATTGGCAGCAGCGTCGCCGGCATTTCCGTGCGGCGAACAAAATTTTCTCAGAACGGCCATTGGGCTTTCGTCTGGTTGGACACCTCGGACGCCCCGCCCCAGCATTTCGATCTGGTGGTGCGCACCTCCGGCGGGCAGACGCGTGTCCCGTATGAGCTGGAAAAACTGCACGACCCCAGCCAAGGCTTTCAAGGATTCACCTCCGCGGATGCGATGTATCTCATCATGCCCGACCGCTTTTCCCAGGGAGATACAGCCGGCCCGCAGATGCCCAAGCCGGCTGCCACGGTGGATCGCGGCAACCCCCATGCCTACCATGGCGGCGACCTGCGCGGCATTGAAAATCATCTGGATTACCTCAAGCAGTTGGGCGTCACCACGCTCTGGATCACGCCGCTCTATGCTCAGGACAGTCTTTCCGAGGATTACGATGGCTACGAACCGGTCGACATGTATCGACTCAATCCGCACTTCGGTACCTTGCAGGAGTATCAGGACCTGGCGGCGGACGTACACAGCCACGGCATGAAGTTGGTGTTGGATATTGTCGCCAACCAGGTCGGCCCGAAAAGCGTGTGGGTCACCGACCCGCCCGCGCCGGATTGGTTCCACGGCACGCCAGCAGACCACTTGGCGGCAACGGACAATTTTGCATCCATTGCCAGTCCACATGCCGCCCCAGCCGCCTATGAACCGGTGGTGGATGGATGGTTTCGCAACGTCCTGCCCGACCTGAACCAATCCAATCCGCTGGTCAAGCAATATCTGGTCCAGAACGCCGTCTGGTGGGTCGAGACCGGGACCCTGGATGGCCTCCGACTGGATACGTTTTCGTATGTCGATCGTTCCTTCTGGCAGGATTTTCATGCCGAGATGCACGCCCTCTATCCCGACCTGACCACTGTGGGGGCCGTCTACAATCCCGATCCAACCGTGACTTCGTATTTTGCCGGCGGCCAGAAACACGCGGGCATCGACACCGGAGTCGCCACGCTGTTCGACTTTCCCAGCTCCTTTGCGTTGCGCTCCACGCTGACCGTCGCCTCTTCGACCGGCTCGTCCATGTCCACGCTGGAAAATATTCAGCGGCAGGACTGGCTCTATCCCCATCCCGATGCGCTGGTGACTTTTTTCGATAACCAGGACACCGCGCGTTTTCTCTCTGCGCCCGGCGCGACCGCCGCGCGTGAGCGGATCGCCTTCGGATTGCTGGCCACCATGCGGGGAATGCCCCAGATTTATTCCGGCGACGAAATTGCAATGTCGGCTGGAAGCGATGGAGACAATCGGGCCGATTTTCCCGGAGGATTTCCCGGCGACCCAAAGAATGCGTTCACCGCCGCCGGCCGCACCCCGCAACAGCAGGCGATGTTTGCATGGGTCCAGGGCCTGCTCGACCTGCGCGCGCATCATGGCGCGTTGCAGACCGGCGCACAGCAGGACCTGCTGGCGGACGACAGTGGCTTCGTGTTCGCCCGCTTCGATGTCCCTGCGCCGAAAAATGGGCCGTCGCCCGCGCCTTCAGAGATCGATCTTGTCCTGATGAATAAGTCGGACTCCTCCCGGACTTTTCATCTGGATTTCACTCGCACTGCGCTCGATGGAGTCGGCTCGCTCGCGCCCCTGTGGAACACAAAAGACACAGTGGCAGTTACACAAGATCGTTGCGATGTCACGGTCGGTGCCGAACAGTTGATTGTATTCGCGGCCCAACCCTAATCCCAGCATTACCGGGAAATACAATCAATATGCGGAAACCCTTGCGCGTCGCGGCGATCGGAGAACTCCTGTGGGACCTGCTTCCCGATGGCCCGCAACTTGGCGGCGCGCCCGCGAACTTGGCCGCAATCCTGGCGCAGATGTCCGCATCCGTTGCCGACAATTTCGCCGATGAAATTTTTCTGGTGACCTCGGTCGGAGATGATCCATTCGGCGTCCAGGCACGCGAACGACTGATCGCGCACCGTGTTTGTCCAGACTACATTTCTGTCGATCGCAGCCATCCCACCGGGACCGTCGAGGTGCTGATCGATGCGAACGACGGTCCGCGCTATCGCATCCGTAAGAACGTTGCATGGGACCATGTGCCGGAGACTCCGCCGCTTTTCACGCTCGCGCCAACCCTCGACGCAATCTGTTTTGGCACCCTGGCGCAGCGATCGACCATGACGCGCGTCACGCTTCGTTCCCTGGTTCAGGCCACACGCGCGGACTGTCTGCGCGTTTTCGATGTCAATCTCCGCGAACCAGACTGGACTGAGGAAGCCATCGCCTGGGGCTGCGCCCACGCCACCTTGCTGAAAATGAATCAGGAGGAGGTTGCACACGTGGCCCGCGTCGTCAGCGCGACGAAGGAACAGACTCCTCTGCAGGTCGCGCACGCGCTGCTCGATCAATTTCCCATTCATCTGGTTGCCATCACTCGCGGCCCGCATGGCAGCCTTCTCGTCGCCCGCGAAGCCATCCACGATCATCCGGGTATTCCCGCGCACGTCTCCGACTCGATCGGCGCCGGCGACTGCTTCACCGCGGCGCTCACGTATCACTCGCTCCGTCATCGCTCCTTGCCAATCCTCGCGGAGGCCGCAAACCGCTGGGGCGCCTGGGCCGCATCGCAACACGGCGGCATGCCTTTTCTCGATGCCGCATCTCGGACCTATCTGGAAACAGCAATCGAGCAAGCGAGCCGCTCGTGAGAATATCCTATGAAGAGAGGGCCTATATCGTGTCAGCAATTAAAGCGATTGCCATGATGGCTATCCTGGGCGCATCCGTCTCATTGGCCGCGCAGAGCACCTCCATGCGGCCGCCCATCACGGGCATCGCCAAGGTTTCCGTGTATGCGACCGATCTGAACAAGTCGAAGCAGTTCTACGGAACCTTCCTTGGCTTCCCGCAGATCGCCTCCAATTCCGCGTCCGCCCCTCTGGAATTTCGCGTGAGTTCGAAACAGTCGATTGAGGTTGAACCCGCGCCTGCCGGCACAACGGACTTCCTGGCGTACATTGCCTTTGCCACTTCCAACATCCAATCCATGCGGCGATATTTGGTTAGCCAGAAAGTTCCGGTGAAAGGCGAAATTCAAACGCAGCCCGACGGCACGCGATTCCTCTGGGCCAAAGATCCGGAAGGTCATCGTATCCAGTTTGTGCAGCTTCCCGCCCATGGCCATCTGCTTCCCGTCAACTCGGCGGCGGCTTCTAAGAACGCGACTCAGCCCATTTCGCAGATCATTCTTCACGCGGGATTCATCGTGCAGAATCGCGCTGCGGAAGACCGGTTCTTCCGCGACATCCTGGGCTTTGTCGAAGGCTGGCAAGGCGGCAGAGGCAACAGGATCGAATGGATCGACATGCGCGTGCCCGACGGCACGGACTGGCTGGAGTACATGATGCATGACCCAGCCGCCAAAACCGCGGGCGACAGCGGCGTCCTGAATCACTTCGCGCTGGGAGTGCCCGACATTCATCAGGCCGCGCAGATGCTGCAGCATCGTCATTGGGACTCCTCCAACCCATACGAGGACCCCGAGATCGGTCTCGATGGAAAATGGCAGCTAAATCTGTACGATCCCAACGGCACCCGCGCGGAATTGATGGAGTTTGGCCCGGTGCGGACGCCCTGCTGCTCGCCGTATACCCTCCCGGCGCCAAAGTAGTTCTACTCATTTAGAGCAATCGCACAGTTGGTTTAAGCCGGGAATTGATGTTCGCGCAGCCATTTATCAAGGAACGGCTGCATGGTCATTGATCTCACCACCTTACTGGAGCTGTGAGATTGCTCTAAACTGGTGTTCTATGTCGAGCCCGCCCGTTCCAGCGACCGCCGCAACCCTGCAAAAAACTTCCCTCAACCGAACCCATCGTCAGTGCGGCGCCAAGATGGTCGACTTTGGCGGCTGGGACATGCCGGTCGAATACGCCGGCCTGATTGCCGAGCACATGGCCGTGCGTACCCGCGTCGGCCTGTTTGACGTCAGCCACATGGGCGAGATCCAACTGCGCGGTCCCGAGGCCCTTGACGCCGTCCAGTTCGTCTCCATGAACAACGCCTCCAAACTCTCTGAAGGTCAGGCGCACTACTCGGCCCTGCTCACCCCGCAAGGCACCTTCGTCGACGACATTCTGGTCTACAAACTCAGTCCCAACGATTTTTTGCTGGTTGTCAACGCCGGCACACGACCCAAGGATTATGCGTGGATCAAGCAGCACGCACAGCGCTTCCACTGCCACGCCAGCGATTACAGCGACCATTACTCTCAGCTCGCCATCCAGGGTCCGCAGGCCCTGGCTACGCTGCAAAAGCTCACACGCGTCGACCTCGATGCCATCAAGAATTATTGGTTTGTCTGGGGCCAGGTTTGCGGCATTCATAACGTCCTCATCTCGCGCACCGGCTACACCGGCGAGGATGGTTTTGAAATCTACATTCCCTCCGATGAGGCCGCCACCACGCGGGTCTGGCAGGAAATTCTCGACGCCGGCCGCGAATTCGAAATCGTTCCCTGCGGCCTCGGCGCTCGCAACACCCTGCGCCTGGAAGCCTCCATGCCACTCTACGGCCACGAAATCACAGAAGATACCAACGTCTTCGAGGCTGGCCTGGATCGCTTCTGCAAACTCGACAAGCCGGAGTTCCTCGGCCAGGATGCCCTGAAAAAGCTACAGCAAGACGGCGGCCCGCAACGCAAGCTTGTCGGCATGGAGATGATGGAGCGCGGCATCGGTCGCGACGGCTATCCCATCTGCACCCTTGCCGGCGAGCAGATTGGCAACGTCACCAGCGGCTCTCCCGCCCCGTTTCTCAAGAAAAATATCGCCCTCGGCTATGTCCCGCCCGCCCACAGCGCTATCGATACCGAGCTGGCGATCAGAATTCGCGGCCAGGATGTGCGCGCCCGCATTGTGGCGCAGCCGTTTTACCGCCGCCCCAAAAAACGCGCCTGATACCCGCCTCCCGTACAAAAACCCTTCGCGGAGCGCAGGCCTCGGCCCCGAGATTCCCCGACAACATACAATGGAAAGAGACGAACCCTATGACATATCCAAATTCTTACCGCTACACCCGCGAGCACGAATGGCTCCAGGTGGAGGGCGCAATCGGCACTGTCGGCATCACGGACTACGCGCAGAATTCTCTCGGCGATATCGTCTTTGTCGACGCTCCCAAAGTCGGCGACAAGGTTGAGGCTGGCAAAGTCTTCGGCAGCGTGGAGTCGGTGAAGGCCGTCTCCGATCTGTATTCGCCGGTCAGCGGCACCGTCACCGCCGTGAATCAGGAACTGGTCACTGCGCCGGAGAAAATCAACACTGGACCGCACCAGGCCTGGATCGTCAAGGTGCAATTGTCGAATCCATCGGAAGTCGACGCGCTGTTAAGCTCCGCCGACTACGAAAAATTTATTGCAGAAGAAACCAACGCCTAGAGCATTTTCACGGTCAAGGTAATGTCATGGGTGCCCCATCCTAGCGAAACCGGGGTCCCAGGCGAGCGTAGCTCGGCGGAGTGGGAAGCTAGGGTGGGATGGTATGAAGCCCGCATTACTCTAACAGTGAAAATGCTTTAGTGGAGACCATCTGAACCATGCGCTATCTTCCCAAGTCCCCCACCGACCGCGCCGCCATGCTACAAGACATCGGCGTCTCCTCGATCGGCGATTTGTTTCTCTCCATCCCCGCCGAGTATCGCCTCACCGGCGACCTGAACATTCCGCCGCAGATGGGCGAGCAGGAAATCGTCAACCTGTTCCGCGTTGCCGCCGACCGCAATGCCAACGGCTATGCCAGTTTCCTCGGCGCGGGCGCGTATCGCCACTATCGCCCCGTGGTCATCGATGCGCTGGTGCAGCGCGGCGAGTTCCTTACCTCCTACACGCCGTACCAGGCGGAAATTTCCCAAGGCACGCTGCAGGCGATCTTTGAGTTTCAGACCATGATCTGCGAGTTGACCGGCATGGAAATTGCCAACGCCTCCATGTACGACGGCTCCACCGGCGCAGCGGAGTCCGTCATGATGGCCGCGCGTGTCACCCGCCGCAGCCATATGGTCGTCGCCAGCACCGTCCATCCCGAATATCGCGAAGTCCTCAAAACCTATGCGCAACACCAGGGACTTACCAAGCACGTGGTCGGCTACGGTGCAGACGGTCGCGTCGATATGAAAGCTCTTGAAGTCGCCATCACCGACCAGACCGCTTGCGTGTTAATTCAGTCGCCCAATTTCTTCGGCGTCATTGAAGATGTCGCCGCCATCGCCGAGCTGGCCCACGCCAAAGGCGCGCTGCTCATCGTCTCCATCGCGGAAGCGCTGTCGCTCGGCATCGTGCGTCCTCCCACGGAAGCGGACATCGTCTCGCTCGAAGCACAATCCTTCGGAGTCGCCATCAGCTATGGCGGACCTTATTGCGGCGTGCTGGCCTGCAAAGAAAAATTCATTCGCCAGATGCCCGGCCGTCTCACCGGCGCAACCGTCGACCAGCAGGGCCGGCGCGGATTTGTCCTCACCCTTTCCACCCGCGAGCAGCATATCCGCCGCGAAAAAGCGACTTCCAATATCTGCACCAACCAAGCTCTGGTCGCGTTGATGACCTGCATTTATCTCACCATCTACGGCAAGGCCGGCATGCGCGAACTGGCCGAACAAAACCTGGCGAAGACGCATTATGCCGCGCAAACATTGGCTGCAACTCCCGGCAGCAAGCTGCTCTTCGCCAACTCTCCCCGCTTCAACGAGTTTGTCTTGGACACCGCCGAGGCGCCCGACATCGTCAATGCTCGTCTGCTGCGGCATAAAATGATTGGCGGCTTGCCCCTTTCCCACTGGTATCCGGAGCTGAAGAATGCCTCGCTGTGGTGCGCCACCGAACAGAATTCACGCACCCAAATCGATGCCGCGGCTGCGGTCATTGCAGACAAGCACGCGCCCGCGCTGGCGTACGTATAAGGATGAACGAAATGGCGACGGAAACAATCACCCCCTCGAACGCAACCGCCTCGGAAACAAACGGCGCGCCTTTTGTCGGCGAACGCTCGAAGGTCTCCAGCCACATCAGCCAGAATGAAGGTTTGATCTTCGAGAAGTCCTCGCCCGGCAAAAAGGCCTATCGCCTCGCGCCGCTCGATGTGCCCGCGATCGACCCCCGAGCGTTGCTGGGCAAACATGCCCGCGAAGATCTTGGCTTACTGCCGGAAGTCAGCGAGATTGAAATCATCCGTCACTTCACGCGCCTCTCCACCTGGAACTACGCCATCGACCTGGGCATGTATCCGCTGGGTAGTTGCACCATGAAATACAATCCCCGCGTCAATGAAACGGTCGCGCGACTGGAAGGCATCGCCGACGCCCATCCCTACCAGCCTGAATCGCTTTCGCAGGGCGCAATGCGCGTTATGTGGATGCTGCAGGAGTGCCTGAAGGAAATTACCGGAATGGACTCAATCACGCTGCAGCCCGCTGCCGGCGCACATGGCGAGTTTACCGGCATTCTCCTGGTCCGCGCGTACCACGAGTCAAAAGGCAATCCGCGCAAAAAGATTTTGATTCCCGACTCCGCCCACGGCACCAACCCTGCCACAGCGGCCATCTGCGGCTATCAGGTGCAGAATCTCAAGTCCAACAGCGATGGCATGGTCGACCTTGCCGAACTGGAGCAACTGGTCGACGAAGAAACCGCCGCGCTCATGCTCACCAACCCTTCCACCATCGGCGTGTTTGAGAGTGAGATCCACAAAATCGCCGACATCCTCCATTCCAAGGGCGCGCTGCTCTACATGGACGGCGCCAACATGAATGCCCTGGTCGGCAAAACGCGCCCCGGCGATTTCGGCGTAGACGTCATGCACCTGAATCTTCACAAGACCTTCTCCACGCCTCACGGCGGCGGTGGTCCCGGCTCAGGTCCGGTGGCCTGCAAAAAAATTCTGGAGCCGTTTCTGCCCACGCCGGTTCTTGCCGAAAAGCCGGACAACACGCTCACCTTCAACTATGATCGTCCGCAATCGGTGGGTCGCGTGCGCATGTTCTATGGCAACTACGGCATGTTTGTTCGCGCCCTCGCCTACATCCTCGCCAATGGCCCCGATGGCCTGCGCCAAACCACCGAAGATGCAGTGCTCAACGCAAACTACATCCGCGCCAAGCTGGAGGACGTGTACGAGCTGCCCTACAAAACGCCCACGCTGCACGAGGTAGTTTTCAGCGATCGTCGCCAGACGCGCAACGGAGTCAAGACCGGCGACATCGCCAAGCGCCTCATCGACTACGGCTTCCATCCCTACACCACGTCGTTTCCCATGATCGTGGCCGGTGCGTTGATGATCGAGCCTACCGAAAGCGAATCGAAGGAAGAGCTGGACCAGTTCATCGACGCCATGCGTCAGATCGCCCGCGAGGCCGAGGAAAATCCGGAGATCATTCTGCACGCCCCGCATGCCACCCGCGTCTCGCGGATGGATGAAGTCGCCGCCGCCCGCAAGCCCGTCCTGCGCTGGAAGCCCAATGCCGGTGCGGAATCACCCGCGAGCGAAACAGCCGCGTCCAATGCGAATCCGCCGCTCGTTCCCGCCACTCCAGCTAAGGAGTACTAGATGGCCTCGGTCTTTGACGACCAGCGCGACTCTCTCGAGAAGCATGAATTCATGATGGGCGTTCCGCGCGGCCGCCTGGCCGTAACGCTCGACATGATCACCGATGCGCTGATCCTGGTGGGCCAGCACGGCGTCTATTGCACCTCGGCCCGCAATCCCACGCAGCCCGCTCTCGATCTGCAAACTGTCCTGCAGCAGTTGACCGGCGCGAAGGAATTGATCCAGTCGGTGATGGAAGAATTCGCTAGTAAGTCAGATTCCAAGTAGCCAACGATTTATCGCTCGAATGAAACGTGACCCCCGCTACGAATGTGACGCTCGAATTAGCCTACGATTGCGTGGGCTATTTTTACGCACAAAGACCAATCGTATTGGTACATGCAAATGACGATTGCCTGGGCAGCAAGGAGCGCGGGCAGCGCATAGAGATAGACCCGGTGGATGCGGCGGTCGACGATCAGGTCGCGCACCACGCCGAGGAAAATCAGAACGTCGACGCCGCCATAAATCCAAATAAATATCAGCATATTCGGCAAAACTGGCAACATCTGAAGCGGCATACGACTGAAGGCCGCAGAGGTCAGCGCGCAGGTTGCAACTAGGAGCAGGCGGCGATGGAACTCAGGCTTTTTTCGCCAGTAAATCGCCAGCGCAAACGGAATCGTGAAGGACGTCATGTCTAAGAACGGACCAAGGAGATCAGTTACCGCATCCGCGACCGCGTGAAGTCGGAACATTTGAAAACGCGTCATGGTGATGGCGGTGGAGATGCCCAGCACGGAAACCGCAACACCGAGCGCGACACCAAACCAACCGACCTGGCGATGAAGCCGCACGTTGTGGGTCCGGACCAGCAGCGACTGGAAGATGAAGAAGAGCACCCATCCGAAGAAAATAGCCGCATGAAGATACAGGATAAAGGGGCGGGGGACGGCAGCATGGATGAGGCGCTCGTCTACCGTGTGGCTGAAGCCGTAGACCACGATCACGGCGATCAGCAGCGACATGAAGAAATAGAAATATTGCTGCAGCAGGCGAACAGGCCTCGTCGCGACGGTTTTGCTCGCCGCCGCTCCCGGCTGAATTCCGATTTGTCCCAGATTGGTAACGGTATCCGTCATGCGGTTTCAATCCCCTCAGGCTTGCCCGGTCACAATGGTGTGCGGACTCATCGGGATGGGATGGGCGCGCATTCCTTTGAAACCCGCTTCGTCGTACATGCTGGTCAACTCGCTCAGCGTATACGCATCGCCGGCTGCGGTGCTGGTCAGCATGGTAAGGGCGAAGGACGCGGGCGTAGGCGGTGAGACGCGGTCTTCATTCGGCACAAATTCCAGCGTGGCGCACTGCCCTCCTGGGCGAAGCGCCGCGTGAATCTTTTTGAGCAGTCCAACGCAGTTCGGCTTGTCGAAGTGGTGCAGGAAATTTGTCAGCAGCACAGCGTCGTACGGCCCGTCGAAATCGATCTCAAAGGCGCTGCCCGGCTTCATGTTGTAGCGGTCGTGGACACCGGCTTTGCGGGCATTGTCCAGCGCCACGCGCAGCACAGGCGCCCAATCCAATCCCGTAACGTGTGCCTGCGAATTCTGTTTTGCAATCTCAATCCCGAACAGACCGTGCCCGGCGGCGATGTCCAGCACGCGCATCGGACCCGACTGCCCCTGTAGCACCACCTTGCCCAGCGGGCCCGCCATGGGGGCCATCATCGGCGCCATGGTCTCCGCAAACTGCACCCAGACAGGATTCTCCGGTTCCACAGTGCCGTCGCCCGGCAGAACAGTGTGACCCGTGCGCACAACTTCCGCCAGACGGTCGTAAGGTGCTCGCATCGCCGGATTGCCAAGGAATTGAGCGATGGAAGCCAGCGACGAAGAGGAGCGCGGATCCAGGAAGGCCGCGCTCGACGGCGTCAGCCGATAGCGACCGTCCTCCTTCAACAGCACGCCATGCACCGTCAGAAAGTCGCACAGGATGCGGATGCCCCGCTCCGAAGCCGCGCAGTGGCGCGCCATGGAGGCCACATCTCCCGGCCCTTCTCCGACAGCCCGAAAAAGATCCAGGTCGATCGCCGCCTTCAACGCCGCCGTGCGCTGATACGCGTTCAGCATGTCAAACACCAGCCCAGGATTCACCGGGACTGCGGTACCGTTTCCACCGGACATAACAAGCCTCCTCTGACGCTGAGTCGGAAATTCATTTCGCTTCCTCAGCAGAATCTGTGGGCGGTTTCCGGTTCTGGCAGTCGTCCAAGCGTGTGATAGAGGGCCATTTCCATCGCTTTGTAGGTGCGAAATCCGTAAGAACGTCTGGTCACCACACGGATCTTGTTGTTGAGGCCCTCGACGGTGCCGCTGGAAATCTCCCCTTTGGCGCGAAACCAGTTCAGCAGCAGTTCCTCATGAGCGCGTAACATGCGGGCAACTTTCCGCATCGGTTCCAGACGGCTGCGCATCGCCCGCTGGCGCCAGCAATCCAGAAAGGCCCCGGCCCAGAGGGGCGATTTGTATTTCCAGAAGTGGCCGAACGCCTCCTTCAGTTTCCACGCCCGGGCCGTGGCCAGCTTGCTGGCCAGCAGGGCGTTGAGCTTCTTGCGGGCCCGGCCGCGTACCCGGCTTCCCTTGCGCAGCAACGGCCAGCGCATGTTCTTCAACCGCCTAGCCTCGTCCTTGTTCTTGGCCTGCAAGCGGCTGCTCTCGGCCCGGCGCACCTCGTCCACCGCCTGGTTCATGTGCTGGGTGATGTGGAACCGATCCAGCACATGCAACGCGTGACTGGCCTCGGCGGCAAGAACCTTCAGATAGGGCTTCCACATGTCGCTACAGACATACCGCAGGCCTTTGACCAGCTCCGGTCCCAGCGCCTGCAGCCCCATCCGCAGCGTCTTCTCCGAGCGCCGCTTGCCGATCCACAGCAGGCGCCGGCAACCGGCGTCGATCTGGTAAATCACGGTGAGGAAGTTGTCCGCCTTCAAGCCGTGGCCCCAGTGGATCTCGTCCACGCCCAGCGATTCGACCCCATCGAGCTGGCGATGGGCCAGGCCCCACTCCACCATCCACTCCACCGAGCGATAGACCGACTCCCAACTGCTCTGAAAGACCTGTGCCGTCTCTCGCCAGCTCAACCGCCGCGCCCAGCGGGCCAGAAACCCCATCATCGCCGTCGTCACCGGCCGCTTTCCGTCGCTCCAGGGAATGTGCTCGACGATAACGCCATGCTCGGCGCACTCCACCCGCCGCGGCGCGTAGCGGAACCAGGTCGCTATCCCCCACAACGGCACAAACTGCCAGCGCCGCTCCGGCAACCGATCATATCCAGGCGCTGGCTTCTGGCACACCGAGCAGCGAGCGCGCATGCCGCCATGCGGTGCCACCCTGATCTCGATCCCTTCCGCCTGGCCTTGGCCGACTCGCATACGCACGTCCTGGTAAACAAACCCAACAAAACGTTGCACCCGGTTCAGAATGGTCTTAAGCAGCCCGTGGTGTAACCGGCCATTTCCAGCACGTTCAGCAGCAGAATCCTTCGGTGCAAAATTCATCGATCAGCGGATAGGTTCCATCCGGACGGGCTGGGAGTCGGCTTTGCGGTGCGCATAGGCGG
>JAJYUB010000128.1 GCA_021792795.1 Acidobacteriota bacterium
AAGGCCTGGGCCACCTGCCCGCTCACGGAAAACGGCGTGTTACGAATTGTTGGGCACGCGCGTTATCCAAACTCTCCTGGCACACCTGCAGCGGTTGCGAAGTTACTGACAACACTGTGTGCACTGCACGGCCACGAATTCTGGCCCAACGACATCACGCTCCTTGACGCCAAACGTGTGGACGGCAGTCGTCTTTTGGATTCCGCGCAGGTGACAGACAGCTATCTGCTGGCACTCGCCAGAGCACACGGTGGACAGTTGGCCACCTTCGATCAGCGTCTGGTTACGGACGCCGTTGTCAACGGAGTGAAGGCGCTCCATCTAATCCGTTGAGCGGCACAAAGTACCGTTCATGAGTTTCAGCTTTCATGCCCGGTTGGCGCACAAGGCTGAGCATTCCCTTGAAATCGTGAAGGGGTATTTAGAGGGGACCGAGTGTGTGGCACCGTTCATGCCGCTAGTTGTTACAGGATCGTATGACGGCTCGGTGATGGGCCACGTCGGAGTCCGCCCAATCCTAGCGAAAGAAGGGTAAACTGATGTGTCAAATGACATGTGTTTGAAGTCACACATGTGCCGATAGTGCGCCTGCAATCGATGCGAGAGCGGCGAAAAGCGCAGCAAAGGCACTCCAGATCGCCGCGATCTTGTTGAGCCTCGCAGAATGTCGCAGCCCAATTTGAATCGCCGCGATTTCGACCTGCGCATTCAGAATGTGCTCAGCCGGATTGTCCTCGATAGAGGCATTGCTTTGGGATCCATCTCCCACATCCGCGAGGCTGGAGCGAAACCAATAGAAAGCGGCAACTCCTGCACAGATAGCAGTTGCAATGGACAGGAGCGCAGTATGGCTGAGATTCACGTTCATGCATCCATTATCGCGAACGGAAGCCGCTCAGACGCGCAACGAAAGAACTGCTGCTTTTGAGCCGACACTTTGGTCCCAGATCTGAGCCTGAATCTTGGTTGGTAGTAACAGGCCAATGCGCCCATCGAGTCGGGCTGCAGTCGCTTTCCGATGGCCGGGTGTGTAGTCCGTCAACTCTTCCCTTATGGCAACTTTGAAGAGTCGTCCGTCAGCCGTGAACGGTACATCGCAAAGTAGCGCTCACTTTCCTGGTCCCCTTGCTTTCATCGCTAGACCTCCGTTTAGGAAGTAACCTCTCGCAACACATCGAACAACAGTTTGAAGCCACGGAAGGGAGACAGCATCGGCTGCCCTCTTGCCGTCGAGGAACCATCATGCTGAAAGGACCCTTTGAAGCCTGCCAGTTTGTCGCAACCGAGCGGAGCTCCGCAGCCGACAAGGCCGAGTTTGGAAACACTTGTCTCCGCTTCATCGAATCTGAGTGGAAGCGAACCCTCTTCACCAAGAACTTCTACGGTAGACTCTCCAACTGTTTTGGGCATATTGCTCACAACAATGTTTTTCAGTTCTATGAGACTTGGTTCATCTGCGATAAGGACCGGCTCGAATTCCTGAAGCAAACGGTCTCCTGGCCTTGCTATGGGGACCCTAAATTCACCTTCTCGGACGTCGAGCGAGCCATTCAGAAAGAGGTTCACCGCAGGAACTACGTGGCGATCTACGAACTGAGGGCTGCTCGAGAACTGCGCTCGGCAGAGATCGCCGCCCTCGAACGTCTCGAAGCGAAATACCGCGCGCCAGCGGCACCTCCGACGAATACACCTTCAGAGTGTGAAGCAGCGCCTGAACTACCGCAGGCGCCATCCACGCCAGCTTACATTTTGAGTGAGCCCATTCAGATTTCGCTCTTCTGAAACTTCGCCTCCCCCCGCCCTCCAACTTTTGCCTAAAGACGAAGTCCGGCGTGCGCGCCACGGAGAACACATGGCCAAACTATTGTTTCACCACCACAATGACTGTCCCCGTTGTCCCGTCATCGGAGCCGAAGACGTACCCGGCGAGGAGTACTACGAATTGCTTTCGCTGCGGTTCAGCCTTCGTATCGCACAGGAACTCGCGAAGGAACATGATTTTATTCGAGTCGAACCCCTCTGACTTGAACCGATGGATCAAACACGCACGGGTCGATGAGCACCATATCGCTCACAATCCGCCCAATTCGGGTCACGGCATCATGGTCACCTTGCCAGCCGGCTGCGGAATGCCTCTGATCGACAGCAATCACTGCGCTGCACGAGCCTTGCGCGACGGCAGCGACTTCTTTGCGGCGGTGCTCGACGAGAACGAGACACTGGAGTTGCTGCGACGCAGCATGGAAAAGACTAACGCCGACCACTACTGGAAGCGGATGCTCGCTCCCAAACCACACCCGATGGACAAATAAGGAGAAGACGAAAAATGGCCACCCTCAAGACCGAAGTACTGTTGCGTGAGTTCTACTTCAATGGCGTTCGCATCCCCGATCCGGGACCGGAGATGACGGTCGAGCAGGTCCGGGAGCTGCTCACGCCCACCTATCCTGAGATTGCAACTGCGACTCTGACCGGCCCGGAGGTGACAGGCTCTGCGATGCGCTACACCTTCAGCCGCGCCATCGGCTCAAAAGGCTGATGCATGGAGTCGAGCGAAATGACAAGGGAGAAGCTGCTTGCGCTGCTTGCCGCAAAGGCCTCCGCTTCTCCCACAGGTCCCAACGAACTTCTGGCGAGGCACCTGAAATGCAAAAAATCCCGCACTCTGGCCGAGGTCGTCGCCTACGCGACGCAACGGTATGCAGATCCGACCGACCCGCAGTTGACGCCACCCTCGGAGTTGCTTCCTCCACTGGCATAGAGACACTGGCGCGAGCTTCCGGTCAAGCGCTCCCTACACTCGAAAGCATACCCACCGAATACAGTCACGAAGTCCATGCCGAACTGCTCTACGACCTCTGCGCCGCATTGGTGCGGAGCGGACTGGCGGGGCCGTCCCTCTGGAACGATTCGGGAGCCAGTGGGATCATGTTCGCGCGCACTGCTATTCTCGCCGCCATCGGAAACCAGAGCCGGGAGCTATTGGAGCGCAATGTCGAATACCTTTTGCAGATCTCCGACGTTATCGATAGGTTCGGGGATGACCGGGCACTTGAGACATCGGAGTTGGCGGTCACCATCAGCAACGGTAATTGCGGATATGTTGAATTGGGAGCTGCGATCGAGGTTCTGGAACACGAGGAAAAAGGTCTCGGCGCGGCATTCTATTGGCTGCTGACCCACTCTCTCTACCGCGTCATGCGTCTTTACAACCACGAGGACGCCTTCCTGCATGAAGAGCGACTGCGCGAGTATGCCGAAGAGGATGAAAGCAACTCCGAGCAGTACGAGTTTCCCAAGGTGGAAAAAGGGCTGCCGGAGTGCATCCGCGCCACCTTGAAGCGCGACCATACTAGTCATGGGCTCAGGGACAGGCGGCTTCTACTCAGACACCGCAAGGGGCAGTTCGGATCATGGATCGAGCGCCTCCGCCGCATTCAGCGGCTGTCCCGCTTATATCCCAAGCGCGGACAGGACCTGAACGAAAGCGGCGATTACGACGGACCACCCTTGCCGTCTCTGCTTGTGGCGTTCAAGCAGCACGATGTCATCACCGCGTGCTTCGACGAAGAGAGCCAATACATGCTTGAGGGGATGCCCGAGCCGAATGTCTCGGTCGTTTTCTCGCCTCACGATCTCGAAGAGGTCGGGCGCACGGCGCAGATCATCCGGCGATTCATCGCCATCAACTGTGAGCTCTTCCAGCTGGTCGAGGAATTACAGAAGTGGGAGGCGGATCATGGATGTGGAGATATCGATCGGGGAGAACTATCGCTTCGAGCTGCGTGAAGCGTTGCTCGTCTACCACGGACGGGGGACAAGCTTTGTGACAAGGCACGAAGTAACGATCTCTAAGGATGCTCCGCCGGAGCTTGGACCGGCACAGCCACTGACAATGACGTTCGTCGAAGCGCTGGTCCAATCTCTCGGCGGCAACGCGCGGGCTGAGATTCTTCCCGACAACGTCCTCGCGAAAGGCGACCGCATGATTGTCTGGTGGACTGCCGAGCGGCGCCGTCCGATGTATTACAGAAACTCCGAAGGCAAAGCAAAGCAGCTGGATGGCAACGTCTTCCCGCAACCGCCGCTCGTCTGGCAGGTCTCGAACGGCTCCCTGCGCATCCGCGCGCTGCTCGAAAACAAGCGTCCTGCCGCGGACACCAAAGTTGCGGTGGCGCCGTTCTGGAACCTTTCGAGCGATGGCGGCGTCTGCACCGGATCGATGCGCAGGCCGGAGAGCTCCTCCGTTGCGGCCATGGCCCAGTGGGAGCAGGGATTCTACGAATCGAACTTTACCCATGCAAATGTCGGACGGGTGACACGGCACAAGGGCGGCTT
>JAJYUB010000046.1 GCA_021792795.1 Acidobacteriota bacterium
AAAAACATCCGCCAACCGCAACTTGCCTTCTGTCTCCATAACTCCTCCTGGAGACAAAAGAACACCGCACCACCCCGCTGGGTAGTACCTAACCAGCTACACCTCGTTCATGCGATTGCCCTGGGGCAATGGACCACTCCCCCAAAACACTTCATAAGTGTGTAGTGGTTCAAGCTGGTCGCCGCCACAAAGCCGCAATCCCAGACTTTACAGCGCGAATGTGCGCCTTGTTTGCTGAAGCATTTCGCACTAGAGACAACAAAAGAGGGATGTCTTGAAGAGTGATGAGGATGCGAAATAAAGTAAGCTCGACTCTCGAGTGCTTACATGACAGATAGCCAATCCGATCTGTTCTCATCAATGGAATGCCGAAGATGTCGTTGCGTTTGTATTCCATTTCAAGGCACTGGTTAGCCGCTGTCCAGCGTTCGAAATGCACCGCGCGAGCCGAGAGTACATAGTGGCATGTCCAACCTTTCCGACGTGCGCGATCGCAGAGGTCGGCGTTGGCATAGTAAGCGCGCAGGCCAGAATGAATGGGGCCCGCGTCCCGAAGCGTTTCCTTGCGAGCCATGACCATCATGGAGTAAACGAAGTCGGCCGTAGTATCGTCGGTCCGGTCCCAGTGCCGGTAACCAGAACATATGTTGCGATGAAAGATTGGACGAGAAAATGCATTGATGGTGGCAAAGAATTCTCTCGAAAGCGAACATGCGTCAATGGAGAGGTCATGAGTTTCACCCGATGGCCAATACCAATTGGGGGACAAAATACCGGCTTGCGGATTTCGGTCAAAGAACCTCAACAGCCGATCAATCGTGTCGGGCGCCAGTTCGATATCTGGATGCATCATAGAGACAAAATCCCCATTTGCGGCTTCAAGAAGAATATTTAGAGCGCCGCCAAGCGGGGCGCCGGGCGCAAGGGAGAAGATGCGAGCTCGAGGGTGGCGGCTTTCAAAATTCGTCGGAATCCGATAGGCCGGATCGGTGCTGTTGTCGGCGATCAGAAACTCAAAGTCAGAGTACCTTCCCAAACACAACGATTCAAAGTGCGAGACGCATTGCTCGATGACGCCCGCCATATTGTAATTCACGGTCAAAAAGGAAAGCAGACTCATTTAACGTCACATCCGCTTGGATAGCACTCTCACGCGCTTTGTCATCACGGGAGTATACCAGACATGTACAATGCGTTAGAGAAACGGAAGGGCAATCGATGCTACGTGCTTTCAAGGATTTCGCAAGAGAAATGCTCAAAGGGATCGACGTTGGGGTAACAAAGTACAGCTACCTTCAAAAACTCGAAGCAGGTAGAAGGGCTGGCGATAACATTGAGCTGCTGCTGGAATTGCCGGAGCAGCACGCAGCCCAACTGTTACGAGCCTTACCCAATTCACGATCTCAGTACCGGCAGGATTTGTTTGTCTTATCGGTGCTGGACTTTAAAAGAAATGGATTCTTTGTTGAGTTTGGAGCGACAAATGGGGTTGACCTAAGCAACACGTACCTTTTGGAGAAGCAGTTTGGCTGGCACGGAATTCTTGCCGAACCTTCCAGGCACTGGCACGCAGATTTGAGAAGGAATCGAACGAGCAGCATAGAAACGGATTGTGTTTGGCGCGATTCAAATGCTGCCTTGATCTTTAACGAGCTAGGGGCGCTTTCGACGATCAACTCGTTTAGCTCATCGGATTTCCATGGTAAAGAGAGAGCGCATGGAACGAAATATAGCGTGAAGACCATCTCCCTTGAAGATCTACTTGCAAAACACAATGCTCCAAAGGAGATTGATTATCTTTCCATTGACACGGAGGGGAGTGAATACGAGATCCTCTCAGCTTCCAATTTCAACAAATACCGCTTCACAACCATTGCCGTGAACACAGCTTCACTCCGGAGCGGGAGAACATATTCAATCTGCTAGTCGGACATGGATATGTCCGAAAGCTGGAGAAATTGTCGAGGTTTGACGACTGGTATGTGAAAGTCGACTAGATTTCGTCCGCACAACTTTCAGCGTGATCTGACATGACATTGAATATACTTGCGCGGTACGCGCAGTGGAGGTTCGGGATTGCAATCGATATCTGAAGGCTTCGGCGGTGGTCTGTCAGGGCGATCTCCGAACGCGCCCGGTACACCTGAGTTCGAATCGCGGACGAGGAGCATGACCTCGTTTGCATTGAGCCTGTTGCTCAATGCGCTCGCCACAGTGCAATTTGTCTGGTGCTATCTCTCGTGGGTTCACCAGCCGCTCGCGTTAGTCAAGTACGAGACCGGGCTCGCCAGTACTCCCTTCCAGTATCGGCTGCTGATGATGCTTCCGCTGCGTTGGGCGCACAACTCCCCGATGATGAACGCCCTCTCCGGACATCTTACTAACCTGCGCTGGTTCGATTTCGGTGTGCGGCCCGAAGGCGTGCTCCAGGCGCTGGTGGATATCCTCTCGGTGCTCTGTACCGGACTGGTGGCACGCGCTCTCTACAGGACAGCATCGAGTCGCCGCCTCTTGACCCCATGGGTTTATCCCCTGACGCTCGCTATGGTCTTCGTCACCTTCAGCAGTTCCTTCACTTATCGAGTCCGCTACGTTTACGATCTTCCGAGCATGGCATTCTTCGCACTGGGCCTCTATTTGCTCTACTCCCGCCGCTCGATCTATCTCTTTTCGGCACTGTTCCTGGTGGCCACCGTCAATCGCGAGACGAGCCTCTTCCTCCTTTTTTTCTTCGTGCTTGCGAAGTGGATCGAAAAGGATCGCTCCTTCCCCCGCCTGTTCCGCCCCTCGGTCCTGCTTCCCCTCACACTCCTGAGTCTCTTTTGGCTTGGTTGGCACCACTGGGTCGCCGCCCGCTTCGCGCACGACCCCAGCGCCGGAGCGATACGTTGGAAGGACAACATCTGGCTGCTGCTGGCCCCGTTCAGCTGGCCGCAGTTGCTCGCCGTCGGAGCCTTCACTGTGCCGCTCCTGCTGTTCTATCGGCGTCTGCTCCAGGACGCGCTGCTCACGGCCTGGCTATGGTCCATTGCCGTCTGGTTCGTCTTTATGATGATCTTCGGCGTGATCATCGAGATCCGCATCTTTGGCGAACTGATCCCTTATCTAGCATGCTGCATCGCACTGGTCGCCGAGCAGGTGCTGCTTCGGCGGTTTGAGGACAGTTCAGCGATGAGCCGCAATTAAATCGCTGGCCCCGAGCTTTTCTGCAATAGTGAAGAGAGTATGGTGGAGCGGCCGATAGGTACTGTAGGCGAACTTCTTCTTGAAGCGCTTTGCTGTTGCCTCAGCGGTCCAATCGGAGACCATGGTTGCGTCAAGAATGGCCTGGGATTCCGGGCCCGAGACGGGCAGGATGGGAATGTACGCGACTGGGAAGTAAGGCATGTTCGGGATGAAAAGCTTGCTGGCGGAGGTCCGGTAGATCTCAATGCCGGGGTTGAGTATCTTCGTGAAGCTGGACAGGGCCGAGCATGTCTGTATCACGCAATTGCACCGCGACAGAAGTACGCAATCGAGTACCGCGCGGTCGGTCTTTTCGGTAAGCGTGGTGGTTTGGTTGAGGTCTTTGTGGAAGCCTACTTCGCCTAGGTTGAGTACCGGGATGTCTACGGCGGCGCGAAGCTTGTCGACGAAAGAAAACTCATCGGTGGCCGCGAAGATGACGTCAAACGGGGGGACAGCGCCAAGAAACTCGCGCACAAGGGTAAGGAACTCCTCTTGCGTAATAGGATTGGTGTCGTTCGAGGTGTATTTGTCGTTGCCGCGAAAGTGAAGGCCGAGGACGCGGCCCGGAGGGAAGATCCGGTCGGCCGACTGCTGAATCCGGGCTGGAACTTTGAAGTAAGCGTGCCATATCCGGCTGAGTTCCGACCAGTCGTTGCCGAGGATTCTGGCATGGCGACGGCGAAGCTCGCGTAGGGAAACGCGGCGAAATGGCCCCCGTGGAGGCGTGTAGGCGATATCGAGCGCCCCTGGGATCGTCATGAAATCCGGCGCCGCGCCGTACTGGGTCGAGCGGATCTCCCAGGCAGGGAAAATGTCCCTCTCGTAGAGATAGGGGAGTACGTGAAAGACATGATTGAAGACTTGGCCGAAGAGTCCTTCGCGCAAATCCGTGGCCGGGGAATAAACGCAGAGCGGGACATTCTTCATACGGTGCTCTTGGTTGGTTTCGGCGCCGCCAAGTTATGAGTTTCCGGAGTTGAGTGCTTTGCCATCGGCTGGCTCGAATTCCAGATCTTCCAGAGGGGGCCGCGAGTAAAGAGAAACTTGTAAAGCCCTACGACTGCGGCGGCATTGAGCAGGAGCAGTGCGCTGGCCGGCGCCGCGACGCGATGCAGCACCGGGATCCTGAAGCGCAGGCCGAGAATGGCCAGGGCCACTCCGAATATCTGAAGTGCGGCGAGAACGGCGTACATCCGCGAGCCAGGGACAAGGGCCAACGTGGAAGCAAGCAGCATGACCATCAAATAAGGCGCGATAAGGCGCATCACCTTATGCGAGACAAGTTGGAAGAGAACTCGATTCTGCAGTGTCAGCGTCCACGGCGCGAGTCGAAAGAGTTGGTAGTTTCCCGCCAGCGTACGCACTTTCCGGTGAAACTCGCCCGCAGCTTTTTCCGGCCAGGTGTCGTAAACATTGGCATTCACGTCCAGGACTGAGCGATAGCCCTGGCGAATGATCGACAACGGCTGAAACATGTCGTCCAGAATCATTCCGGCGGGCTGCTCTACCGCAAGCTCGCGACGGATCGCGTAGAAGCCTCCATAGACACCGACCGGAGAATCGCAGGCGCTTTCACATTTCCTGATCCACTGTTCGTAGCGCCAGTAAAGGCCGCCCACTGCCGCGGAAGTGGCGTCGTGCCCTTCGCGGCGCAGAGTGAGTTCGCCGGCCACGCACCCGACCTTCGGATCGGCGAAGTTGCCGACCAGTTGCCGAATCGCGCCCGGAGCAATCTCTGGACGGAGGTCCACAAATAGAACCACTTCTCCCGTGGCTTCCGCCACGCCGGCGTTGACGGCAACCGCCTTGCCACCGTGCTCTTTCAGGGCAATGCTTTTAAGAAGCGGATTCCGTAGGCCAGCCAGCAGTTCCGCAGTGCCGTCGGTTGAGCCGTCTGAGACGACGATGATCTCCTTCATATTGCGGTAATCGAGGTCCAGCAGATGCCGAATCTTGCGTGGAAGCAGCGCGATACCGTTGTGCACGGCGAGTACGACGCTCACGCTGGGTGTGATCGGAGCGAATTTCCATGACCTCGGCCGCAACCGCGCGAGCATCCACATCGCGATGGGGTATCCCGCGTAGGTATAGAGTATGACGGTCAGTGATATCCAGAAGATGATTTTCACTGGGCCCCCCTCCGCAGAAGAATGGTCTTGATCGTCTCAAACATGATGAGCAGGTCGAGGCCAATGGACCTGTACTTGATGTAGTAGAGATCGTATTCCAACTTCTGCTTCGTCTCCTCCAGGCTTGCGCCATATTGATAGCGCACCTGCGCCCAGCCTGTGATCCCCGGACGGACCATGTGCCGCAGCTCATAGTAGGGAATCTCTTTCGCGAGCCATTGCACAAATTCGGGGCGCTCCGGACGGGGGCCGACAAAAGCCATGTCTCCGCGCAGGACGTTCCAGAGTTGCGGAATCTCATCGAGCCGGGTCTTGCGCATGAATCTGCCAAGCGCAGTAATGCGAGAATCGTTCTTCGTCGCCCATACAGCTCCATTGGCCTCGGCGTCCACTCTCATCGTGCGAAATTTGTAAATGGAGAACGGCCGCCCTTTGCGCCCGACGCGTGTCTGGCAAAAAAAGATCGGGCCTGGCGAGCAAAAGTGCATGGCCAGAATGATGAACGGAACAAAGGGAAGGGATGCTGCCAGACCGATTGAAGAGACGACGATGGAGATCAGGCGTTGTGAGATCCGGAGCGATTGCTTTACGTTGAAGCCTTCGGTGAAGATAAGACTGCTGGGATTGAGCCCCGCCAGCGGCATCTTACCTGAAAGGCGCTCGATCAGGGAGCTGGCATCTTCAATCGTAACGCCTCGAAGCCGAAGAGCAAGGAGCTCACGCAGCGGCATCGATCCGCGACGATCTTCCATGGCGACAATGACGCGGTCAATAAGGAGCTTCGGTGTATCGAAAGCGCGAAGATCAGCCGCAAAGCGTTCCTGTGGCCCATTGAACGCTTCCGTTCGCTCTCTTTCGACAACTTCCATTCCGGCATCGCGTCTGGTGCGCAGAATCTTCACGATGGCTTCCGCCTGCTCGCCGCCCCCGAGCACGTACACGCGTTCCCGGAACATTGGAAGACCGATGATCCACTCATAGACCCATCGCCAGATAAGGAAAACAAACACGAGTAGAGCAACGCCCGCAACCAGAACATTGGGCCCGATATCGATCGTAGGAAAGAAATAGAGGAGCACGGCCAAACAAAAAGACAGTGCGCTAAGCACCAGCAGGAGCCGAAAGTAGATCTCCCAGCGCAATGAGACGCGCTGGGGTTCATAGAGATCGAAGTAATACGAGAGGAGGAGGGTAAAAGCAACGATTCCCAATATCTTCAGGATTCCACCCTGGTAAACCAGGGCGATGTACATGTCCGGCCCCATAAGATACGCGGCGGCCAGAAAAAATGAGCCGCCGACGAGGAGCCCTTCGCAAAGAAGAAGCACCAGTATCCGCGTCGGATAGTACACATTTAGGAGCCTGATCATCCTTTTTTCCGTCCATTCTTTTCCGGCCCTGCTTTGCCCTCTTCGCCCTGTCCGCCGTAGTAGTAGGAGTAATATCCTTGGCGTGGGATGTGCTTAGCTGCATTGAGCACAAAGCCAAGGATGCGGGATTTGCTAAAGGCAGCTTGCGCCCGCTGTGCCACTTCGTAAGGCGTGCGCGCTTCGCGGGCAACCAGCAGGACCGCATCGGCGGCGCGGGCAAGGTCCACCGCATCCGTGACCGCCAGCACCGGCGAAGAATCGATCAGTATCCAGTCGAAATGGGGCGAGAGCGCCGCGATCAGCTCTTCCATGCGGTGATTCACCGCCAATTCCGAAGAGTTATCGCTGCACTTGCCAGAAGGAATAAATGTCAGGTTGGGCAAGCGGGCCATGCTGTTGGTCTCGTCTGCTTTGTCGCGCTGAAGGATATCCTTCACTTCCGCAGTCCCGGCCAAGTACTCCGACAGGCCGGGTGTATGGGGGGCGCCCAGAATATTATGGAGCGTTGGACGACGCAGATCGCCGTCGATGAGCAAAACATTATTAACTCCATGGCGTGCCAGGCTCATGGCCAGATTCAAGGCCACAAAACTCTTCCCCTCTGAAGGCATACCGCTCGAGATAAGTATCGTTTTGAGCGGAGCCTCATCGCGAGCCTGGCTGACGCGCGAACGAAGCTTTCGAAACTGCTCGACTTCCGCGCCGCGGTCTGTGAGAGAAGGAATCGATGCGACCGATGGCTTCCACGAGTACCGCGCGATGTTCTCAAGGGCCACGCCGGTCGAGGTTGGTGGCAGGTCCTCGGTATCGGAGGCGATTATCGACTCTGGAAAGGGTCCGATTTCCGTCCCCTGATCGGTCTTCCGTTCAAGGTCGGCTCTTTGAAGCGCTTCGAATATGCGGCTCATATTTTTCGTTCCTTCCGGGGGTCGATGGAATTTGCGACTGGTCTAAGGACATCAGGCATGGTTTTCGGAGAAATATGTTCACTTAAACCCGACATGGCCATGGGCGAAATCAAAAAGGGTTGCTCATCCAGGTTGAACTCCAAGCTGACCAACTCAACGATCCGCGCGGGGATGGGCTTGACCTGCTCCACGTACGCGTTGATCATGGCATGCTCGCAAACTAGGTTGATGACGCGAGGAATTCCTTTCGAGTGGCGATGGACGAGCTCTACCGCTTCAGGCGTCAGCACGGGCCGAGTGGCGCCGGCAATGCGCAGCCTTTCGGCGATGTACGCCTGCGTTTCCTCGCAGGTCAATGGAGATGTTTTGCACCACAGCGAGACCCTCTGACGAAGCTGTCGAAGGCTTGGGTTGCAAAGCATATCGTGGAGTTCAGGCTGACCGGAAAGGACAATCTGCAACAGTTTTTCCGAGGAGGTTTCTAGATTGGTCAATAAACGAATCTCTTCGAGAAGATCCAACGAGAGATTCTGCGCTTCATCGATTACGATCACGCACAACCCATGCTCGCGAAAGCGCTCGATCAGCCAGCGATTGAGTTGCAGAAGCATTCCCGACTTGGTCCGCTCCTTCGGCGGAATGCCGAAGTCGGTGAGGACAAATTCAAGAAAGTCGAGCACATCGAGACGAGGATTGAAGACGAATGCCGTAGAAACGTGGTCCTTGGCAAACCAACTGAGGACCGACTTGAGCAGTGTCGTCTTTCCTGTGCCCACTTCTCCCGTCATGACCATAAAGCCTTTGCGCTCCGCTATGCCATATTGCAAGCAGGCGAGCGCCTCTCGAATCTGCGGCGTCATGCATAGAAACCGCGGATCCGGACTGGATCGGAAAGGGAGGGCGCGAAGACCGAAGAAGGACCTGTACATGATTAGCACTCCGCGCTTTCAATGGGCTTGCGCATGCGCGAAAAAATCCTCGCACGGTCGGCGCGTTCATCCGTTGCAGGCTTGGGGAGACCCTCAACGTAGGAAATGGTTGTGAGGGTCGGTAGCTTCGTGAATGCCCAGATGTCCCTCTCATCGCGCAGGGAAGTATCGCGATACTCAAGCAGCGCCGAGATGAGCAAACCCAGAAACAGACCGGATAGAAGTCCGCCAGCCGCAAAAATAATACGGTTTGGAAATTTAGGGGCGTCGGGAAGGTTCGGAGGATCCATTACACTGAACTGCTCGCCCTGCTGGCGCTGCTCAAGTGCGTTCGCCATCGACGATTCGTTCATCTTGGTAAGTAGGCTGTTGTAGAACTGGAGAGCCGTATCATGATCGCGCGTGATCCGCTTGTACTCCTCTTCGACCATCGGACTTGACTCGATCCTTGCCTCATAGGTGCGAATCTGCTGCTGTATCCGGGCCTGTTCCTTCCTTGCAGGAATCATGGATTGCTGCACCGCGCGAAGCTGGGCCTTCAGTTGCACGAGTTGTGGAGAATCGGGCTGGTCGACTGCGGCCGGTTTCGGCGCTGGCTCGGCGGGGGCGTGGTCGATTTCCGCCTGCAGGTCGGATATTTTGCGCGAGATTGCGACCATATCGGGATAGTTCGCAGTGTAGAGAGTTCCCATTTGTTTCTTCTGCTCAATAAGGGTGTTGAGCTCCTTGCGGCGTTCATCGATTGTCGCGGCGGATGGGCCGCCGCTTTGCAATTCATGCGTTTCCTGCGCAACCACAGCTTGAAGAAACGTCTCATTTTGCTGTATTCGGTTGACCAATTGCGTAGCGGCGTCAAGTTGCGTGGTCAGCGCTTGAAGCGCATTTGCATTGGACGATTCCTGGTCCGGAAGCTTCCCGAAATATTTGAGCTGAAAGGCCGCCAGCTTCGCGTCCTGCTCATCAAGCGTCCGTTTTGCGTCGTCGAGTTGTTGCTTCAAGAAGTCGGTCGTGCCTTCAGCAGACCGTTCCCGGGCACTCAGGTTCTCGCTTATGAAAAGCGACGTGATCTCGCCGCATACCTGCTGAGCTGTACGCGCGTCGCTCGCATCGAAAGACACGAAGAACCCCGGCACCTCGCCACGACGTACCGCCGAGTGAATCTGAGTAATTTTGACGGCCTTGCGCGTCAACTCGATACGCTGGTCCAGGGTGTTTTCGTCGCCGGCAAGAAGGTTGAATCTCCTCATGATCGGCTTTAAAAACTCGAAGCGAGAGTCCGTGGCGTTTTTGTCGCCTGCGAAAAGGTTGTACTTCATAATGATAGGTTCCAAACGAGAGCGGCTCAGTATCTGCTCCTTCATGGACGCAAGTCGCGCGTCCAGGTTTTCGTCGACGACGGGCTTAACGTAGTCTTCCGGGACCTTCTGCTGTTCAATGAGTATCAGCGTCTGCGATTCGTACAGAGATGGCACGACGTAGCTTATACCTCCGCCGATCGCGAGAAAAACGATCGTAAAACACAGGACCAGAAGCCATCGCCGTTTCAAGATACCGGTGTAGTCCTCTATTGTCAGTTCACGATGACCGAGCATATGACTCCTTCACAAATTTATTGCCTGAGATGCCTTCCCTGAGGCGAATAGTCGATACCGAAGCCGGCGACTTGCAGCAGATCGTTCAGCACGTTGACCGGAACCGCGGCCGCAGAGCTCGAGGACTGCACGATAACCTGATAATTCGCAAAAGCGCTGAAATGTCGGCCCAGATGCCGAGTCGCCTGCACGCCTGCAAACTCGGCATTGAATACCCCAGAGTACCCGAGCAACCCGCCGTTACCGAGTGCGGCAGTGCGCATGTACGATGCATCGGCTCCGACCGTCAACTCTCTCCCAAACTCCCGAGAGAAATTCGCTTCGACCCTATCAAGCTTGGCGCCGAGAAAATAACCGGCGCCACCAATGATTCCGTGGAAATAGACAAGGCTGGCCGAGTCCAACTGGAACTGATAATTCACGGCCGCATTCGCTACAACCCCCAGGGAAGAGGGCACCGTGGCACTCTGAGAACTGCTGAGCCACTGCGGCCCCGCCGAGATATTTGTGGTGATCTTCCGGTTCCACGCGCGTTGAAAGCCCAAGGTGCCGGAGGTGGTCGTCATGGAGAAGTTGTAACCCGGGAAGCTGAACTGGGAGAACAGGTAGTTTCCCATGAGCGAATTTCGCGCGTTGAGTCGCCAAGTAAGTCCCGCATTCGCCGCAGTGGTATTCGTATTGATTCCGTTACCGTCGGGATAACGGAAGAAGTAGTAGCTGGCGCCAGTGCTGAAGGTCGTCGCGCGGCTGACATTACGTTCGAGTTCACCTAGTGTATTGTTGTCGACAACGTGGGTACTCACCGTCAGGATCGACTGGCCGGACGGGGGGGCAGGATTAGGCGCGCCGATCGGTTCTCCTATGCCTGGAATCCCCGTGAAACCCGTGGTCGGCGCCTCCGGCAGATAGCTTATGTTATCGCTGGCTACAACGTTCCATTTGCGGCCGACAATGCTTTGCGATAAGAACAGATGCTGAAATAGTCCGGAATCATACGATGGGCCGGCGATCGTCCAGATATAGCCGCCGCCGTACGTCAGGCTGAACGGAAAGCGATTTTTGCCGTTCGCATAGTCCGCCGATGCGGAAGCGGTGCTCACTTGCCAGTCGCCCAGACCGGAGCCGAACGTAGCGATCTGCGAATAGCGAAAACTATAGTGCAGGTTGCCGCTGACCGAGAGACCTTGAATTTTCGCCGCCGGCACGGCCTGCGCACCCGCCATCGTCGCGCGAAGGGCAAAAAATAATACCACGAGTTTGAGTGTATTTTTCACTTATTGTGCGCCTTAAGGAACAACAATCGTATCGCCGGGTTGCAGCACCAGATTAGAGGCGGGGTCGCCTTTCAACGCCTTCTTATATTGCACGGAGATTTTTTGGTGCTTTCCATCCTCGTTGCGCAGGATGTACATTTTCTTTGAATTGGCAAAATCCGTAAGCCCGCCTGCACTGGCAATGGCTTCCAGCAAGGTCATGCCGGCGGTCATTTGGACTGGGCCCTTCTTCCCCACTTCGCCGAGAAGATAGATCACCTTGCTGTTGATCTGGGTCACCACGACAGAGACCTCCGGATCCTGCATGTATTTCTTGAGTTTTGTCTCGATTCGATCCGCCAGTTGCAGCGGCGTTGAGCCCGCCGCCTGAACATCGCCGAGAAGGGGCATCGAAACCATGCCGTCGGGCCGAACGAGAGGGTTGCCTGACAGATCCGGTTGCTTCCAAACGGTGACGCTGAGGACATCGGATTTCCCGATGACGTAGCTGCCGACCGCAGGCGTTGCGGAAGAGGGTGGCATGGCCTTAGCGGACTTTCCTGCCGACTCTTTGCCTTGGGCATGGCAGAAGAGACAAGGCAGGACAAGTGCCAAAATGAAGAGCCTTCCTGATTTCATCGTGCAACTCCGTTCCTGTTGGGCGCAGATTGGATTTCAGTTCCGATCTGCTTGAGCTTGTAGAGAAGGGCCTTATAGCTTATCCCCAGTTCGTTCGCCGCGCGTTTGCGATTGCCGCCGGTCGCAACTAAAACCTTGGAGATCAATTGCCGCTCGATTTGGATCAGGGCGCTCCGTGTCGCCTCCTTCAGCAATAAATGCCTTGGCTGCCCATTCGGCCTCACCTCCGACGCAGCCGCCTTCAGCGCGGCGAGGGAGATGGACTGGTCTCCGATGGCAACAAAAGTCTTGATCGCAGTCTGAAGCTCGGACAGATTGCCGGGCCAACTGTACTCCGTGAGAAAACCGAGGATGTCGTCGTGAAGGACCGGCTTGGGGCGGTCAAACTGCATCGAGTACTGCGTCAATAGCTCATCGGCGATCAAGAGAATCTCAGACCTCCTGCAACGCAGCGGCGAGATCCGGAGCGTGATGGCCGAGACAAGATGAAAGAAGTCCTCCCTCATGCGGCACGACGCGACTTCCTCCAAGATCTCGCGGCTGGTACCGCATAAGAGACGGCTGGGATGAGTCTGCTCGGAGTGAAAATAGCGGTCGACGATCAGTCCCTGCAAATCCAAACTCAGATCGCCGACGTCCGCTAAATACACCGTCCCTCTGGAGGAGAGAGCGGAAAGAATACTTTGCGCACTGCAGTCCGCACTTTGGACCTCAGTGAAAACACCGCGAGAGCGATGCGAGAGCGCATGGATTTGCATGGCGACAGACCGCTTTCCAACGCCCTTCTCGCCGGCCAGCAGGATAGGGAAATCGGTCTCGGCAATGCGAGCGATCGCTCGCTGGATTCTCGCCTCAACATGCGTAAACGGCTTCGTGCGTCGTTTCACGCCTTGGATGGTTGCACTGCCTGCCATGAAAGCTCCCGTACCCCTGCATTAGCAAGACGGGTTCCAAACCCCAGAAAAAGATGAGGGAGGGCGCTTCTATGCCGTATATCGGCGAATTAGCCATTTCCGGGAGGGCGGACACCGAAGAAACGGCAAATGTTTTCCCTCTGGGCGGAAAGATGTGTGACATTTATTTCTCATGAAAGTGGAAATACTTTTCCACTTCTATCGAGCAACTCCTTCCCTGTATGGCAATTTGAGGGAGAACCTTCCTTGGATTCAGCCGATCCACAATTCGGCATTCAGATTGCTTAACAGTAAAGCGGATTGCGGCGATGGCCGGGTTCATTGCGGTAAATATGACAGAAAACATTCAGATTCCCGCGACTGCTGCGGATTCATGGCCCTCTCGAACCGTCAATTTCGCATTGGGTTGCGCGCTCATCGGCATCCTCATGGCCACGATTTACTCCGGGGTGCTGGCGAAACTCGTGACCGACTGGTGGCAGATTCCAGACTTCTCCCACGGCTTCCTGGTACCAATCTTCTCGGCGTATCTGGTTTGGAGAAAGCGGATGGTCCTGCTGGAAACCAGAGTTTCTCCCTCCTGGGGCGGTGTTGTCGTCGTTGCCATCGGGCTGGCGGTCTTGTTTCTGGGGGTCTACGGAGCGGAAATGTTCCTATCGCGTGTTTCCCTGGTGATACTGCTGGCGGGGCTGGTACTTTGTTTCGGCGGACAGCAGTTCCTGAAGGAGCTGCGCTTCGCCTTGCTGGTCCTGCTCCTGGCAATCCCAATTCCCGCAATTCTCTTTAGCCAGATAACCTTCCCCCTGCAGCTACTGGCATCGAAGCTTGCCAGCGCTTTGCTTCCTCTGTTTGGCGTTCCAGTCTTGCGGGAAGGAAACGTCATTCAACTCCCCTCGATGACCCTGGAAGTGGCAGAGGCTTGCAGCGGCATCCGTTCTCTGATGAGCCTGTTCACACTCTCGGTTTTCTTTGGTTATTTCGCGGAGAAATCTTTCTCGCGCCGTGCCGTGCTTGCTCTGGCTAGCATTCCTATTGCGATTGCGGCCAACGCCGTGCGCATCTTCGGCACTGGCCTCTGCGTCCAGTACTGGAACCCCGACAAGGCGCAGGGTTTTTTTCACGAGTTTTCCGGTTGGGTCATGTTCCTGGTGTCTCTTGGCTGTCTTTTCATCGTTCACCGCGCGATGTGTTTTTTGCCGGGCAATCGGAGACGCGCATGAAGAGCCCTCGCTTCTGGACGGTGGCCCTGCTGCTGGCTGGGGCGGCGCTGTTGCTGCATGCCCGCGGCAATACCGATGTGATTCCCGCGAGCGCGCCCCTATCGCAGGTTTCCCGCGTAATTGAGGGATGGAAAGGATCGGATGTGCCCATTGATGAGGAGACGCGCACTGTCCTCGGCGCTGGGGATTTTCTGTCGCGCATTTACACCCGGGAAGGTCAATCCCTGCCGATCGGCCTTTTTATCGGTTATTTTCCGACCCAGAGGAGCGGTGCCACGATTCATTCACCAAAGCACTGCCTCCCAGGCGCTGGGTGGTCATTTGAATCGTCGCGGCATGTCAATCTGCGGGATGCCAACGGCAAGGTCCATCGCGTCGGAGAATACATCATTGGCAACGGGGAGATAAGACAGTTCGTTATTTATTGGTATCAGGCGCACGGGCGCAGCGTCGCCAATGAATATATGGCGAAATTCTATCTTGTTACCGACGCAATCCGGATGGATCGTACGGACGGTGCCCTGGTTCGTGTCATGACGCCGATCGGTCCCAAGGAAGATATAGCGGCGGCACGGGCACGTGTTGAGGCATTTACGGCGCAGCTTGCCCCCATGCTGCCTCGGTTTATCCCGAACTAGGTGGATTTGAATCAGTATTCCCGTAAAGGGAAACAGGCAGGGATTGGAAGACGGTAAGAAGTCGTTTGAAGCAGTTCAACTGAATTTCGATGGCAGGTGAAAATCCATGAATCGTCCAGGATACGTTCAGGTAGTCACGCTCTGTGTTGCGATCTCTTTGATATCCGGTTGCCAGAGCAATCCAAATGTCCGCAAGCGGAAATATCTGGCGAGCGGAGAGCGGTACAGCGCCAAGGGCGACTACCGGGCAGCCGCGATCCAATTTGAAAACTCTCTCAAGGCCGATAAGAACTTTCCCGATGCTCACTATGCGCTGGCACAGGCGTACATGCATCTGGACGAATTCGGCGCGGCGTATGGCGAGCTGGCGCGCACGGTCGACTTGCAGCCTACGAATTACAAGGCGCGGATCGATCTTGGAAGTCTCTCGCTCGCCGGCGGCAAGACCGACGCCGCGCAAACCCAGGCTGACGCGGTACTGGCGGCGCAACCGAACAACCCCGATGTACACGCGTTGTTGTCCGCCATAGCGCTCAGGCGCGGGCAGAAGGACAAGGCCCTGGTTGAGATGCGGCGCGCCTTGCAGCTCGCGCCGGATCGAGCAGCGTTCTACGAGGACCTGGCGCTTCTTCAATTGGACGATCCAACCAAGAATTCGTCCGTGGAAGACGATCTGAAAAAGGCGATTGCGCTCGATCCAAAATCGGTGAACCCCAAGCTGTTGCTCGTGTCTTTCTACATCAAGAACAATCGCTGGGCGGAGGCCGAGCAGGTGGGCCGGGATGCCATCGCCACCGACCCCAAGAGCATCTCTGCCCGCGTCGGTCTCGCCCAGATGTTTCTGAAGGAGGGGGACCAGGCGAAGGCCGAGGATGTGCTCCGTCAGGCATCGCAGGATCTTGCCGGCGATCCACAGGGAGCGCGTATCCTGGCCGACTACTACGCAGCCTCCGGACAGATGGACAAGGCCAAAACGGAGTTCTCGCGCTTGGCCGCGAAGTATCCCAAAAACTTAGCTCTGCAGGTGGCCTACATTCGGGTTCTTCTTCAGGCCAAGGACTATGCAACCGCCAAAGCCGCGGTGGCCGTGTTGATGAAGACAAACTCCAAGAACCCGGAAGTTGCGGCCTTGAATGGGATTGTACTGCTCAACGATGGCCACCCAAGCGACGCCGTCAATGCCCTTCTAGATGGCGCTAAGAATTTTCCGCAGGACGCGTTTATCCAGTACTGGTTGGGCAAGGCGGCGTTGGCTGAGGGAGATAGCGCTCTGGCCGAAAAAAGTTTCCGTCAGGTGGTGACGCTCAAGCCGACCTCTCTGAATGCGCTCGAGGAACTGGCGCGAATTGCGGCCCAGCATGGCGACATGAATCTGTTGGCCGATGTGGCTGGAAAAGAGATCGCTGTCGCTCCGCGCTTTCCCGACGGCTATGTGTGGCGTGCCAGGACGGAGATGAGCCAAAACTCGCCGGACAAGGCTGAAGCTGACCTGAAGACCGCGATCGGCGTCTCTCCGCAAAGCCCGCAGGCTTACATTGAGCTTGGAAAAATTGAATTCGCGCAAAAGCGCTTCTCCGAAGGACTTTCATCCTTGGAACAGGCTTTGCAATACGATCCGAATTCCGTCGAAGCCATGCGCCTGGTCATCGACTACTACCTCTACAACAAACAACCGGAAAAGGCACTGGCCCGCTTGAATGCCCAGATTGAGAAGAGTCCGATGAACAGCGGGCTCTACGACCTGTTGGCCCAGTTGCAGATCCAGGACAAGAATCTCGGCCAGGCTGCCTCCGCCGCCGAAAAAGCCATGCAGTTGAACCCCTTTGACCGGGAGGCGGCGATGTTGTTCGCGCAGATTGAGGTCCAGCGCGGACAGGCGGCCGCAGCTGTGGCCGTGTGGACGCAGTTGTCGAATGCCCATCCCGACGATGCTGGCACCCTTGCGGTCCTCGGGATGCTCGAGGAAGCGAATGGAAATCAACAGATGGCTGAAACCGACTACAGGAAATCTTTGCAAATTCAGCCACAGCAGCCGATCGTGGCGAACAATCTTGCCTACCTCATGCTACAGAACGGCGAAAACGTGGATGTCGCCTTGACACTTGCTCAAACTGCCCGGCAGGGCATGCCGGACTCACCCGACTCCGCGGACACGCTGGCGTGGGCCTACTACTACAAAGGAACCTACGGATTCGCCCGCGATCTTCTGGAGGATGCGGTCAAGACAGATCCAAATAGCGCTACCATGCAGTATCACTTGGGAATGGTGTACAGCAAGCTGCGCGATAAGACCAATGCGACCATTCATTTGAAGAGGGCCATATCTCTGGGCCACGACTCGCCGACGGCTAAGGAAGCCCAGGCGGCACTGCAACAACTGAGCTAAAAAGCTGACGTAAGCGCACAGGCAGCCGGCGCGCGATGTGCCAGTCGATTGTCCGTGTACATTCATCGCCACATGTATAACGTTTCCTCATTCCAAGGATCGGAATCGATACCGGCATGTCCAACAGTAAAACAATAGCGAAGAATACCGGCTGGTACGGCCTTGAGAGCGCCATCAATTTCGTTGTCACATTGTTCACTTCGATTGCGATTGCCCGCACCTTGGGTCCGACGAAGATGGGCTACATCATCTACGTTGCCTGGATCGCCTCGATCGTAAGCAGTCTGGGCGGCATGGGAATTCCGGCAACTACGCGGAAATATATGGCGGAGTTCCTCGGCAGGGGCGACCGGGGCACAGCGCGGTACATTTATTTCCGCACATTGCTATTGCAGATGGGGTTGGCGACGGTAGCCACAGGCGGCATCGTCTTCTGGGTCTTGAGAGACGCCAGGGCCCATTATGTGGTGGCCTCGGTCTTGATCGCGCTTAGCATCTGGCCCTCGATGGTCAACTTCATCTCAGCGCAGGCCAACGTCGCCGCGGAAAATTTGTCGGCAAATCTTCCCGCTTCCATTATTTCCATTCTCGCCTTCTTTATCGCAATCGCGGCAACGGTGGTGTTCAAATGGGGCATTGTCGGTGTCGGCGCGTCGATGTTTCTTATGCGGGCCGTCGATTTTCTGGTGCGCCTTTTTCCAGCGATGAAGCGGATTCTTGCCTGGGAAACGACCCATGTCCATCCGGTGGGGTTGGGCAATCGCATGATGAGCTTTGCGTGGCAGAGCGTCACCAGCATGATCGTAGCGTTGATCGTCTGGGACCGTTCGGAGTTCTTTCTGCTCAAGCATCTCTGCTCGGATATCCGTCAGATAGCCTTCTACTCGGTCGCATTCAGCATGGCCGAGCGGCTGCTGATTAGTGCATCGGTCTTTGGATCGGCAGCCAGCGCGACCATCTTTGCCCAGTACGGTCGCGACAAATCCAGGGTCCCAGACATCGTGGCTTCCACGTTTCGCTATCTTGTGCTCACATCCGTTCCATTGCACGCCATTTCCGCCGCTCTAGCGGTACCGGCATTGCTTCTTCTCTACGGCAGTCGGTACAAAGGGGCAGCCATGGTGGTAACTCTGGCTCCGCTGCTGTGTCTACCCAAGGCATTTCTCAGGCCAGTGGAGAGCCTTTTGCAAAGCGCGGAACGGCAGGGCTATATCATCGCGGCAACGGTATTCGCGGGCATTGTCGATATCGGTGTGGCATGGTATCTCATTCCCGCACACGGCGCAGTGGGCGCATGCATCGGCAGCGGCGTGGCGCAGACCTTCGCCATCGGAACGATGTGGGCCGTCGGCATCCATCTCTACAAGGTGAAGCTCCCATGGCTGCATGTCGCAAAGGTCGCCTTCATCAGCGTGTTGGCGGCCCTGACCGCGCATTGCTTCGCCGTGCGCTTTTCCCCGCTATGGGCCATCTTGTGGGGTGGAAGCGCTTCCATGGTTGTCCTTTTCGGGCTGCTGTATCTGATGCGGGTGTTGGAGCCGAAAGATCACGCCCGCTTCAGCATTTTTACCCGCATGCTGCCCAAGCCGATCGCCGCGTCCGTCGATAGCGTGCTTTCACTCATGATCCACCCAGGGCCTGCCCGCGCAACTCCCACGAGCGTTTAAAGCTGCACTGGCGCCGGTCCAAACGCATTTCGATATGTTGCATCACCAGGAAAAGAAGAATTCTATTATGTCAGGGGGAGAAATGGATTCGTCGCTCATAAAGGAGGGTTTCCGGCGGACTTGCCCGACGCCGGTTCGCCAACATGTCTTCGGGATTAGAGAGGCCGCTCGCGGATTCGCCCAGAAGATGATGCTTAGATCGGTTCGGGTCGATGCTTGCCTTCTCGGCGGCGACAGCGGGGTTTCCGCAGCAAGATTCGCGCGCATGGTTGGCGACATTCGTCGTGCCTCCTGCCCCATTTCCGATTGGCCGCACGTGAAGCTGCTGCGCGAATACGACCGCATTGGCGAGCAAATCTGGGAACCGAAGGTCTTTGAACAAACGGAGTACTATCGAAACGCGGCCCTGAATATCGAAATGTGCGGCAGTTTCCACGGTGCTGTCAATCCCGACCAAATTCAGTGGGGGGCCCGCCGGTTTGTCGACGCTTATCGCGGCCTAGGCCAGACACTTCCATTGCAAGACGGAGAGAGCTATGTGAGGGATTCGGAGCAAATCGCGGTGCGCCCGGTGAAGCACTCCAAGTGTTATCAAGTAGTGGAGGGTCACCATCGACTTTCAATCGCTTACATGAGGGGTGTTCGAGAGGTTCGAGCACTCATCAAACAGCCCCCCGTCATGACTCCAGTCCAGGAGCTTCTACTCGATGTTTTGTGGATAAAAGGGCGCCGCGAGTTATATCAGCCAATCGATTCGCCGGAAGTTGCGGATTGGGTCTTAGTGCGACGATGCTCAGACAGATTGGCAAAGATGGTCGAGTTCCTTCGGGCCGAAGGCCTAATGCCGCCCGTGTCCAGCACCTACCTGGATGTGGCCTGCAGTTATGGATGGTTTGTTTCCGAAATGGGAAAAGCAGGCTTCCGGGCTGAAGGAGTGGAGCGCGATCCGATGGCAATTTCGGTCGGGAAAGTAATGTATGGCCTAAGGCAAGAGCAGGTACATCGCTCCGATAGCGTCACATTTCTGCGCGCGCTCCAAGGTAGGTATGACGTTACATCGTGCTTCAGTCTCGTTCACCATTATTTATTGAATCGCTTAAACGTAAGTCCTGAGGAGTTGCTCCACCTGCTGGATTCCGCCACTGGCCGTGTGATGTTCTTCGATATGGGGCAGGACCATGAATATCCCGGTGGAATACTTCAAGGCTGGGATCCTGACCGCATCCACGCCTGGCTTCAAGACAACACTTCGTTCACAAGAGTCGTGCGGCTAGGACCGGATGAGGATGCTGTCCCACCTAATCAGCACGATTTTGGACGCATGTTATTTGCGTGTCTGCGGTAAAACTCCGATTGTTTGCGACATCGATAGATTTCTGCTCACGCTCCAGGTGCAGAGGGCCTGATGAAATGGATTGAGGCCTTTTGTTCCGCCCGAGAAAGGAAAAGACATGAATATTCGTCGCATCTCGTCATTGGGTCTGGTGTTTTCCATGGTGGCGACCCTTGCCGTATTCGGCAAGGGTCGGGGTGCGGCACCGACTCCCTCGATGGCGCCAGCCCCAACACCGTCGATCTCGATAGCGATCACGCAGCCGACGTATGGGTACAACGTGCTGCCGGGGAGCGTGCGCCGCATCTATGCCACGGTCACGGGGGGTACCACGGATGCGGTCAACTGGACAGTGGATGGAGGCGCCACGCTTTCCTCGACCACGGGGCATTGGGTGGATGTGACCGCCCCGGGCAAGGGCAGCCAATGCTCCATCAAGGGATCGAAGCCCTATACCGTCTCCTCCGCCACGCGGTTTACCATCATCGCGCAGTCGGCGGAGAACACCGCCGCCACCGCCTCGATCACGGTGAATGTCTGCAATCCTGCGGTCACCGTCGCGGTGGTGCCCTTCTATACCACGCTCTATTCCGGCCAGAAGGCCGATCTGCAGTCCTTTGTCTGGGGAGCGGTGAACACCAACGTGACCTGGTCGCTGACCTTGCAGCCGAGCGGCGGCGACGGGGCCTTGACGGACACGGAGAACCTGGACACGGTGTTCTCGGCAACGGTGGCGGGGCGCTATACCCTGACCGCGACCAGCGTGGCTGACAGCACCAAGTCGAACACCGCCACTGTCTACGTGACCGGGAACCCGATGCCCTCCTATGCGACCACGCCGAACCAGACCATGCCGGTCGACTGCACGGTCGATCCGGCCTTGCGCGGGAAGACCTATGATGTCGGTCCGTCGCAGGCCTATAAAACCATCCTTTCCGTGCCGTGGACATCTCTAAAGCCAGGCTCTACGGTTCGCATTCATAATGAGGACACCAGCGGGGCCAGCCCAACCACGTATCACCAATACTTCCAGATCGCGACCCGTGCCGCCCGCACCCAGCCGGTGCGAGTCTGCGGAGTGCCGGATGCCGCGGGCAATCTGCCGGTCATCGACGCCAGCAACGCCACTGGACGCTCGGACGTGAGCACGTATTCGGCCGGTTATACCCCGGTCGGTATCGGCAGGACGGGCTGGGCCGGGTCTTATTCGGGAACCTGGAGCGGGGCGCAATACCTGATTGTCGAGGGACTCAAAATACAAAATGCCAAGCCACCGAATACCTATACCACTCCGTCGGGAGTAGGGGGAAAGGCATGGGGAGGATTTTCGGCCTGCATCCGTATCTTTCCCAGCATGGACACGGTGGTGCGAGGCGTGGATGCCTATAACTGCGGGATAGGATTTTTCTCCGATTTCAACTCTAGCAACGGCTATGCCGTTGTGGCCGACACCCTGTATGAAGGCAATCACCTGCACGGCAACGGTATCGTCGGGTCGTATGGCGAGCACCAGTTGTACATTCAGGGATGGAATGAAGTGGCGCAGTTCAACCTGATCGATCATTATCAGAACGGCGCGAGGGGATCGAACTTCAAGACGCGGGGTTTTCCAGATATCATCCGCTACAACCACTTTGGCGACGGCCCTGCGCGCGACCTGGACATGATCGACAACCAGGACGGATGGCACTTCATGACCTTTGAAGGCTACTTAAGCGGAGGGGACCATTCCTACATGGCGCTTTATCCAAGGAGCGCATATACCGCCGACCTGCTGGCCGCTGTGGTCGAAGCGCACCATGGGGATGCCGTGTACGGCAACACTTTTGTCAATACGACATCGATGGTGCCGATCCATTACTTCTCCGATATGTGTACGCCGGACGCGAACCGTCTGGGAACGCTCTGGTTCTACAACAACAGCTTCTATGAGCCGGACACAGGAAAGCTGTGGCGGTGGTTCATGTTCGACACTTCGGCGGGCGGCGGCGACAACTGCCCAGCAGTGGAATGGCCGCAGATTCAGATGCTGAACAACGCCCTCTGGATGGATTCGCCCAGGAAGCCTTTCTTTTACTGGGGTCTTCAAGTGAATCAGTTCACCACCTTCGACGGCGGCAACTTGCTGAACTCGAACTGGGGAACGAACAATATGGCTGGTGGCGATGGCACTGGCTGGTCTCAGCGCAATCTCAACCCCCATGCCTTTCAGGGCGCCAGCACTGCCGCCGATACCGTGGGCGTATCCAACCTGATCGGAGTCTCGACCGCGCCATTCAATACGACCACCTTTGTTCCCAACTCATCGCTCGTCAATGCCGGAACCAACCCGCCCGCCTCCTGGCCCAAGCTCCCCGTCCGCTTTCAGTTCGGACCCTCCGCGGTGCCTGTGGCGCGCACACAGCCGCGCACGACTGGAGCCATGGAACGAAGCAACCAACTAAGAGCAAAAACTGGCCCCATGTCCACGGACCATCGTTTGCCGGAGCGTAAAAAGCAATGAGCTTAAAGATAGCCATCGTTGGCTGCGGCAAGATCGCGGACGCGCATGTCGAGGAAATCCGAAAGATTCCCTCAGTTCAATTGGCCGCAGTCTGCGACCTCGATCCGATCATGGCAGAGCAGTTGGCCTCTCGTCTCGCCGTACCGCGTTGGTATTCCGATGCGGGGAAGATGCTCGACGCGGAGAAGCCTGATGTCTTGCACATCACCACACCTCCGCAATCGCACCTTGCCCTCACGCGACAAGCCGTCGCTGCCGGTTGTCATGTATATCTTGAGAAACCCGTCGCACCGCGCCATTGCGACGCCGAAGCGATCATCGCGGCGGCAGTTGCCTCTGGGCGGAAACTCGCCGTGAATTACTGGCCGAACTTTGACGCTCCCGCGATCGAGTTGCGCCGCTTGCTCGACACAGGAGTGCTGGGCCGTCCAGTCCACCTGGAGAGCTTTCTTGGCTATGACCTTGCTGGCGAATATGGGACGGCATTGAAGCGGGACCCCCAGCACTGGGTACATCGCCTTCCCGGCAAGCTGTTTCAGAACGTGCTGGATCATGTCTTGAATAAGATCGTTCCCTATCTGGATGAGGATAAACTTCTCATCCAGGCCATGGCATATCGGGGAGACGCCGCCGGCCCAGATACAAACCCAGATCGTCTCCTCAATGAGTTGCGCGTCATGGTCCGCGGCTCGCATACCAGCGCCTATGCGACATTCAGTTCCCATGCCCGCCCCGTCGGGCACAGCTTGCGCGTTTACGGGACCAAGAACACAGCCCACGTCGACTTCAACGCGCGTACCGTTGTCCTGGAGCGAAAGCAAACATTTCCCTCAGCGTTAGGCCGCTTATTTCCTCCCTTCCTGACCGCCAAGGATTACCTGCGGCAGGGGCTGACGAATGTGAACAGCTTTTCGCATTCCCGCTTCCATTACTTCGATGGCATGCGCCGGTTGCTCAACGAGTTCTATCTCAGCATTGAGAGAGATTCCCCGCCACCGATCGCCTACAGCGAAATACTGCGGGTCTCGGCCATGATGGAAACGATCTTCCAGCAGGTCTATCCGGAGGTGCTCGTTTGAAGATTCTCGTCACCGGCGCGGGTGGATTCCTGGGAGTTCATGTCGTCGAGCGTCTGCTTGCCCATGGTTATACGGATATCCGGTGCTTGCTTCGCGATCCGGAGAAAGCGGTACGACTTACAAAACTTTCCGAGTCATATCCTGAAGCCGAACTGGAGTTTTGCTATGGGAATCTCAGGTCGAAAGCCGACTGTGCCCGGGCCATGACGGATGTCTCCCTTGTCTTCCATCTTGCTGCGGGATTGAAAGGTTCTGCGGCCGAGATGTTCGCGGATTCGGCCGTCGCCTCCCGCAACCTGCTGGAGACCCTCGAAACACGTGAGGCCTCAGTGGTGTGCCAGACGCGATTCGTCCTGGTAAGCTCCTTCGGCGTGTACGGCGTGGCGGCATTGCGCCGGGGCGCTCGCGTCGATGAACAGACCCCGCTGGAAACCCACCCGGAATTGCGCGATATCTACTCCCACTCCAAGCTGAGGCAGGAGCAACTGTTCTGGGAACATCAGCAAAAGGACGGCTTTGAACTCGTCGTCCTGCGCCCGGGTGTAATCTATGGGCCCGGAGGCGGCGCTTTCTCCGGCCGCGTTGGACTACAAGTCGGTCCATTGTTCTTCCACCTGGGAGGAAGCAATCTGCTCCCGCTTTCTTTCGTTGTCAACTGCGCTGAAGCCATTGTGTTCGCCGGTACCCATTCCGACTCCGCCGGGCAGGCGTACAACGTGCATGACGACGAGCTGATGACCGCCTCTCGATATTTGCGCGAATACAAGCGGAGAGTCCAACCGGTCCGATCAGTCCGTCTGCCGTATTTCGTAACGAAAATGCTGGCCCGCTCTTTGGAGACCTATCATCATCGTTCCCAGGGACAATTGCCGGCCATCATCACCCGCTATAAAGCTGCCTCAATCTGGGGCGGCAATAGGTTTGACAATTCAAAATTGCGTGCCCTGGGATGGCGCCAATTGGTCTCCACCCCCGATGCCATGGCAGCCAACTTTGCATATCTTCGTCAGAAAGAAAGGCCGCAGTAATCGAAGCGAGGCAAGCCGCATCCGGTCCATCCGGCTGGCGAGAAAAAGCGCGCTCGAAGTTTCCCCAAAAAAAGGAAAAGGCCTTCCACTGTAGTTGCAATTTCTTGCGCATAAAAACCTCCTGGCATCTCTCGTTCTTGCTGCATGATCCTCCGAACTCAACATATTAAAGAAGAGTTGAATTTTGCCTGCCGTATGGCGGAGTATGGCCCCCAGATTGCTGACCCTATTGCAGCCTGGATCGTAGACGCTGGCTCCGTTCATTCAATCCCAGGAAAAACATTTTGTGAGGTGAGCTTTCGATGCGTAAGAAACAGGTGTGTGCATGTCTATGTGTGTTTGGGCTGCTGGCCGCTGGAGCGGTTAGAGCTGACACGATTACATTCGTAACGCCAATCGGCTCTACCACCAGCGGAGGCGCGGTAGACGCGTCGGCAACTTTTGTCACTGGCAATGGCACTGTTGCGATCACACTGACCGATCTGGAGACAAACCCCACCGACGCTGCGCAATTGATCAGCGATCTCAATTTCACGCTGAGTAACGGCGCGACATCCGGCACTCTGTCTTCCATCTCTGGCCAGCAGATCACTGTCGCCTCTGGCGGGTCGACCACCTTGGTTAGCGGAGATCCCACCCATTGGTTTCTGAACAACAACGTAAACGGAGGTCTCCAGTTGGATGCCCTCGGAAATGGTCAACCGTATGCGTAAGGGCAACCACACCTATTCAGGGATGCATGGCTGTGATGAACTGTAAGGTCTGTTCCAGCCGCGCGGTTGAAAATTACTGATGGTTGGCGGCCCAGGCGGTAGGTGTAAGTT
>JAJYUB010000047.1 GCA_021792795.1 Acidobacteriota bacterium
CGCATGGATCCTGTGAAACGAAAGGGCGGCATCAAGGCCAGACGGCTGATCGCCGCCACAAGCGATAACTACCGTGCCGAACTTTTCGGCCTCACTTGAGGCGCTCCTTCATGCGATTGCCCTGGGCCGCCGAGCAGGGAAACGCAGCCGCGCAACTCCGTCTTGGTATTCTTTATAACTACGGCCACGGCGACGTGCCGCAGGACCTCGAGCAGGCAGTCTACTGGGTTCGCAAGGCCGCCGATCAAGGCGACGCGGCAGCGCAATGGGATCTTGGTTTAGCATACCAAAGCGGTAAAGGCATTCCGCAAAGCAATTCAGAAGCCTACTTCTGGCTTGACATCGCTGCATCTTCCGAAGCCGGCGATATGTTGCAGCAGACGGTTTCGAAGTCGCGGGATGAGGCCGCCTCACATCTGACGCCAACCGAGATTTCCCGTGTACAGGAGCGGGCACGGAAGTGGTCAGCGGAACATCCAGCCAGGGCGGACGCCCGATAATTTCAAGCCAATTGGAGCAGGACAGCGGCTACCAGCGTTAAGGCTTTCAAAAACCTCACTTCCCTAATTCTTTGCTCAGACGCTCGAAGTTGTGTCGCAGGTCGTCATAAAATGGGTACAACTTCTTTTCGTCATGGCCTAAATCTTCAATTACCTTGCTGGGTAACGACTCTGCCCGATTCCAGATTTCAACAAATTCAGCCAGTACGTCGTAATAGGCCAGAGTGGGTAGCTCTGCAAGCCACATATTCGCGGAAAAATGAGCAAGCATCTTGCGGTAGAGAGGGATGATGACTTCACGCAACTGTATGTTGTTGTAATCAATGATTTTCTCAAACTGCGGGTGGTTCTCTTGATCTATTTTCCCTTTCACGTCTGGATCGGTGTGCCCTTCAAACAGGTTAGACCAAGCCCCGCAAGCCACAGAACTGACTTTCAAACGCAATTCGCTCTTGGCCCGTATTTCTGCACGCATTGCCAACAGTGGAGAATAAAAGTCCTGTAGTTGCTCCCGGATACGCGCGCTCTTCCTTTCCCAACGCTGCTGATGCCGCGCGATCCAGCCACCGGAAAGCACACCTAGCAATCCGGCCGCAGCCGTAATCAGACTTTGCATCACTCCAACCCAAATGGCAGCAGACATTTCGGCCTCCCTCAGTTAGTCCGACCCAGGCTCCGAATACCTTCCATCCAGACTGCGCTCCCACTCATTTACCAGCCTATCCATCTGCAAAAACAATAAATTGTGGGAGCATGTCGAGTTGGATATCTTGGTTGTTCGGCCTGCGGCTTCCACGTCGGCAAACACCTGGGCTGGGTGAGCACTTTGTTCCCTCCGGATCATCTCTTCGACATTCGCCTTGTAAACGCGCAGCCGATCTCTCTGTTGAAAACCCCTGCTCGCAAGCCATCAGTCTATTTCATCGAGGTCTGCGAAAAATGTTGTGTCGTTCAGGCGAGTGATTTGCATTTCTTGTTATATTATGAAGCATTAAGACCCCTCTTTAGACATTGAGCAGCATGAATCTAGAGCCGCAGAGTTTGCTCCTGCGCGCAAACGGTCGAGGAGCGGCACACTATTAGTAGTGATAGGGCTAGGCCCGTTCTCTTCATTGTTTAGTTCTTTATCGCCGCTCGACCAGCATTTGTTCGGTGACCAGTTGGGTCATGTCGCGCTTTTCCAATCCGTGTTCGCGCTTGTTGAACTCATCCACCTTACTCGACCAGTTCAAGTCGATATGCTATTTTGCGGAGTTTTCTCCGGCAGCGTCTCGAAGGGCTTCGACGTCGGCCATGTCCTGCGCCCGCCCGATTTCCAACTTGTTCTGAATTAAGTGTTTTCGGGAAATGACATGTGCCGAAACTTCACCCTCCACCAAACCCTCGATTCGGTCCCTCCAGGCTTCATCAAAGCTGACGCCATCAATGCGTTGCAGAAGATCAATGCGTGCCGGAGGTTGGCCGATCTGGAAGGCGGAACCTTGTTCATCGTTGAAATCTGAAGGGCTGAATCCGTGTAATGGCGCGCCATAATCGGCGAGAGCCCTGTAGACGGCATGACCGTTCCGCTCATCCGCGCGAATGAAAATGTCCAGGTCCTTAGTCGCCCGCGGTTCTGCGTGGACGCCAACTGCATAGCCGCCAACGACCAGGTATTCAACGCCGTTTGCGTTGAACGCGAGTAAGAGTTCTTTCAGATCTTTGTTCATCATCCATCAGAACTCCCTTGAAAGCGTACGCATCGACGCTGGCCTGCCAAACGGCAGACAGGCGCTCGCCAACGGACAGGCTCTGCCAGTAACGATACGTCTCTGCCTGTTGCTGCCTGGGATCTGTGACTTTGCGAATGATCTTATCCATCTACCGTCGCTCCACCAGCATCTGCTCGGTGACCAACTGGGTCATGTCGCGCTTTTCCAGGCCATGCTCGCGCTTGTTGAACTCATCCACTTTGCTCGACCAGTTCATGGAGCAGAACTTCGGCCCGCACATGGAGCAAAAGGCCGCTTCCTTGTAATACTCGTCGGGCAGCGTTTCGTCGTGCATGGAGCGGGCCGTCTCCGGATCGAGCGACAGCGAGAATTGCTTGTCCCAATCGAAGGTGTAGCGGGCATGGCTGATGGCGTCGTCGCGGTCGCGCGCGCCGGGACGATGACGGGCAACATCGGCCGCGTGGGCAGCAATCTTGTAGGCGATAATGCCGTCCTTCACATCTTTTTCATTCGGCAAACCGAGGTGCTCTTTCGGTGTGACGTAGCACAGCATGGCCGCGCCATACCAGCCGATCATAGCCGCGCCAATGGCGCTGGTGATGTGGTCGTAGCCGGGCGCGATATCCGTCACCAGCGGCCCTAGCGTGTAAAAAGGTGCGGCGTGGCAGAGTTCCACTTCCTTCTCCACCTGTTCCTTGATCTTGTCGAGTTGGACGTGTCCCGGTCCTTCAATCATGGTCTGCACATCGGACCTCCACGCGACAGTCGTCAACTCGCCGAGAGTTTTCAACTCAGCAAACTGCGCTTCATCGCTGGCATCGGCCAGGCAGCCGGGGCGCAGCCCGTCGCCGAGTGAAAAGCTGACGTCGTGCTTGGCCATCACCTTCACGATGCGATCGAAATGCTCGTAGAGAAAATTCTGCTTGTGGTGATGCGTCATCCATTGCGCCAGAATTGCCCCGCCGCGGCTGACGATGCCGGTGATGCGCTTGGCCACCATCGGCACGTATTGCACCAGCAGCCCCGCATGCACAGTAAAGTAGTCCACTCCCTGCTCGGCCTGTTCCTCGATCACTTCCAGGTAGACGTCAATGTTCAGGTCTTCCAGCTTCTTGACGCGGCTCAGCGCTTCGTAAATCGGCACAGTCCCAATCGGCACGGGAGAGTTCCGCAGGATGGCTTCGCGAATGCAGTGAATGTCGCCACCGGTTGAAAGGTCCATCACCGTGTCCGCGCCAAAGTGGACCGACGTGTGCAGCTTGCGCAACTCTTCGTCGATGTTCGATGTGATGGCGGAGTTGCCGATGTTCGCATTGATTTTGCATTTCGAAGCCACGCCGATCGCCATCGGTTCCAGTTCCGGATGATTCACGTTGGCGGGAATGATCATGCGCCCCGCAGCTACTTCGTCGCGAATCAGTTCCGGCGTCAGCTTTTCAATCTGGGCGATGTACACCATCTCTTCGGTGATTTTCCCCTGTCGCGCGAAGTGCATCTGCGACATGTTCCAATCGCCCGTCCGCGCCGCTTCTTCACGTCGCTTTACGATCCAATCCGCGCGTCCTGTAGAAACTTTCGTAGTGGGATTGCCTGCAGATGTGTCGAGATGATGGCCATTGTTGCTCATGTGTACCTCGTGCTCCCGGAGTGATGTTCCCACGCAACGAACGGATCGCTTCGCTACCACGATTATACCTTGGCAAACTATGCTCCTCGGGTGGAGAGAAATCGCAGAATGCGTGGTATCCATGCGCATTTTCATGCGGTCGAGAAAATTTCGCGGAAAGTACTTTCGATGACGCAAACGCAAGCCCAGCCTCTCAAACATAGCAAACATTCCGTATACTCCAAGAGTGCATCCAGCCGCCAACGCCATTGAACTTCACGAAGTGTCGAAACTCTACGGCGCCTTTGCGGCCCTGCGCAAAGTCACGGCGGAATTTCAAACCGGCCTGAGCTATGTAATCCTGGGGCCGAACGGCGCCGGCAAGTCAACCCTGCTGCGGAACCTGGCGGGCCTGACGCGGCCTAGTTTCGGCAAGATTGTCGTCCTGGGAACGCCGGAAATTGCCGCGGTGCGCAGCCGCATCGGATACCTAGGCCACGATTCCATGCTGTATGACGAGTTGACGGCGATGGAAAATCTTCGCTACAGCGCCAGCTTGTATCAGGACGAATCGCTTCCCGCCGGTCGATGGACGCCCGAAGAATCGCTCACCATGGTCGGGCTTGATCCCGGCTTGGACCGTCCAGTTGGCAAGTTTTCGCAGGGAATGCGACAACGCGCCTCACTGGCGCGGGTGTTGATGGCGAAGCCGGAGTTGCTGCTGCTCGATGAGCCTTTTTCCAATGTCGACCTTGCCAGCAGCGCGCAGATGCTGCACGTCCTGAATCGACTGCGCGCCGCTGGAAATACAATTCTGTTGACCACCCATCAGCCCGACCTGGCACGCCCCATCGCCGACTGCTTCTGCACCATGCAGGAGGGCCAGATCGTCAGCATGGAATATTTTCCACCTGCAAGCGCAAACAGCAAGAAACAATCCTTAGAGGAGCATCGCGCATGAAGACGAATGCCTGCCGGTTGCTCGACGCTCTACAGATTCGCTACGAAACTCGCGAATATCCGGTCGACCCCGAGGACCTTTCCGGTGAAACGGTCGCTAGAAAAATCAACATGCCCGCAGAGCAGGTGTTCAAGACATTATTGTGCCGCATCGACCAACGAGACATCGTGTTCGCTGTCCTCTCCGTTGCCGACGAGCTGGACTTCAAGAAGCTCGCATCGGCCGCCGGCGGACACCGTGCCGAACTGGTCCCGATCAAAGAAGTCCACCCGCTGACCGGGTATATCCGCGGCGGCGTTACGGTGTTCGGCAGCAAAAAGCCCTTCCCAGTATTCGCCGATGGGTCCATCGAATTGTTCGACCACGTTTCTGTCTCCGCAGGCACGCGCGGCATGCAAATTCTACTTCGCCCCGCGGATTATTTACGGGCTGCGGAAGCGACGCTGGTCGACCTGACACGCACGGCAGCGTTCGATGCCGAAGGCGGAAGCCGATGAGCTACGCGCGCATTGTGTGGGCCCACCTGGCCAAAGATCTGCGTCTGGAATGGCGCTCAAAAGACGCCATCAACGGGATGCTGTTCTTCTCTCTTCTGGTCGTGGTGCTGTTCAGTTTTGCCTTCGATCCCACCATGGCCGTCTCGCGCCAGATTGCCGGCGGCATCCTCTGGGTGGCCCTGCTCTTCGCTTCCACCACCGCGTTGAATCAGACATGGACACGCGAACTGCGGCACCAGGTGCTCGACGCGCAACGCATGGCTCCCAGCCCGGCCAGCGCATTATTTCTGGCCAAGGTGTTGGCAAACTTTCTCTTCGTCACCATGATCCAGGTCGTCCTGGGCCCGCTATTCATCATCTTCTATAACCTGCATGCGCTCGGCCAGGGCTGGTGGATGGCACTGGTATTGCCTTTGGGAACGCTGGCGCTGGTGGTGAACGGAACTTTCTTTGCCGCGCTTTCTCTGCGCACGCGCAATCGGGAAATGCTGTTGCCGCTGATTCTCTTCCCTGTCTCGATTCCGGCATTGCTGGCCATGGTGCAATCCACCTCCGCCATTCTCACAGGAGAATCCGATCCAGGTCTATGGATCAACATGCTCGCCGGCTATGACATCATATTCATGACCCTCTGCCTGCTGATGTTTGAGACCATTCTCAACGCGGAATAGGACCGCCGAAAATTCCTGGCACTCCGCACACTGGTTTCCCTATAATCCTCGCAACCGTTCAATTGCTGTGAGGCAGACATGAAACGGATTTTCTCTTTTGTGGTTCTTTTTCTGCTTGCAAGCGCCTTGGTCCACGCCCAGGCTCCCGCCCCGCTCGATTCCAGCATGACCCCTCCGCATGTGCTGAACCATCCGCAGGCGGATTTTCCTCCCATAGCGTACGCTGCTCACGTATACGGCACCGTGATCGTTGAGGTGGTTATTGATGAGAATGGGCATGTGACGCCGGTTCGCATTGTCAGCGGCCCTCCAATGCTTCAGCAGGCTGCACTGAATACAGTCGAGCGCTATGCGTTTACCCCAGCGACCCTTCACGGCAAGCCAGTCGCGGTCAAGATGGACATCAATATAGATTATTCCATGAATTCCCTGCCCCATGTGGCAGAAGGATGGGGCAAGTTCCAGCAGGCTTTTAAGAAGTGCCAGGGCAAGATGAAAAGACCGGGGCCGGCTCTGGATCAAGTCGAGGCATGTGGCAAGGCGGCCCAACTGGCGGATGCTCTTCCTGATGGGGCGCCAACATTTGATGCGATCACGGCCTACGTCCAATACGCCACAGCATTGATTCGCGATGGAAAAGCGGCCGATGCCGTGCCGGTCGGAAAGAAAGCCATTGCAATGTCGAAGCAGCCCGAAACTCTTTTGACTCTGTCCGCTGCCTATGAGGTAACGGGCGAAGCGTCGGCCATCGCGGGTGATTTGAAGGCGGCGGACCAATACCTGACCAAGGCGGAGGAATGCAAATCCCGGGAACTGCAGCTACCCACCACTCCTCCGCTGAAGAAACATGATTCCCAGGTCATGAAGGCGATGCTGCAATTTCATGCCAAGGTGTTAGCCGCGATGGGAAACCAGAAAGAGGCAGACTCGAAATTGCGCCAGGCGGCAAAGCTCTAACCCATCGTGGCCCAGTCGCCTGAATTATCCGCGCGCAGCAGCACGCGAACGGAAGGCAGTCCCCAAGCAAGATTTTGCGCCCGAAATGGCGGGATTGAAAGCCCGTTGGCGTACACTACTGTTTCGGCGCTTTCGTGCAATCACGAATGAGGAGTTTTACATGAATCACCGTCATCTCATCCTGGCGTATCTGGTGACCTGGCTGCTGCAATTGGGATATCTCGGTACGGTTCTGGTCGGTTGGCGTCGCCTGCGCGGTTAGCCGCCTTCGCGTGAACGGATAGAAGCCGCCTCTGTGCTGAGCCTCCGAAGCTCGCACAAAGCCGAGATTGTTTCTCATTTCCCCCTAAGTTTTAGATAAAAGACAGGAAGGTTTCCCATGCTGATTGTCATGAAAAAGCAGGCCAGTGCGGAAGAGGTCCGCGCGGTTTGCGACTATATCGAAGGCCTGGGATTTCGCGCGCATCCGATGCCGGGCGCGCTGCGCACCGCCATTGGAGTGACTGGAAATCAAGGGGCAATCGGACAGGATACGTTGGAGGAATTGTCTGGCGTTGCCGAGGTCATTCGGGTCACCAAGCCCTACAAACTGGTCAGCCGCGACGTCAAGGAAGAAGATACCGTCATTCACTTCCCGGGAACGAACGCCAGCATTGGCGGCAAAAACCTGGCGATCATGGCTGGACCCTGTGCGATTGAGACTCGCGAGCAGGCATTCACCGTCGCCGAGCAAGTGGCCGCGGCCGGTGCGCAATTCTTTCGCGGCGGCGCCTACAAACCGCGCACGTCTCCCTATGCATTCCAGGGACTGGGCGAAGAAGCGCTGAAGATCATGGCGGAAATTCGCGAGGCATTCGGCCTGCGCATTGTGTCTGAGGCCATGGATCGCGAGTCGCTGGCACTCATCGAGGAATATGCGGATGTCATCCAGATTGGCGCGCGCAACATGCAGAACTATTCCCTGCTGCGCGAAGTCGGCCGCACCCGCAAGCCCGTCCTGCTGAAGCGGGGCATGTCGGCAACGCTGGAAGAATTGTTGATGGCTGCCGAATACATTATGAGCGAGGGCAATTATCAGGTGATTTTGTGCGAGCGCGGCGTACGCACCTTTGTCGATCACACGCGCAACACGCTTGACCTCAGCATCGTTCCCGCAGTGCAGCGGCTGAGCCATTTGCCCATCATTGTCGATCCCAGCCATGGCACAGGCAAGCGCAACAAGGTGGTTCCTTTGGCCCGGGCAGCGGTCGCGGTCGGCGCGGACGGTCTGGTGATTGAAGTCCATCATCAACCGGACAAGGCGCTCTCCGACGGGGCGCAGTCTATCTATCCGCAGCAATTCGCCGATATGATGGGTGAGGTTCGTCAGATCGCTCGCATTCTGCATCGCGATATTCCCGATGGCATCCGAATTGAGCAGGAAGTGGCTGGCCTTGCGGTGGCAAGTTCACACGCTGCAAAGACCAGATAGCCGGCGATCGGATGACGTTGCAGCACCCACCCAGACATAGCAATGGCTCGAATCGGCCCGGCCATTCATTGGCGCGCCCTCTCTGTTCCCTGTTTGTCGCGGCGTCACTGTTTTCGCTGGCCGGTTGCCGCTCGCATGAGTTTCCGGATTACCCCGCCAATTACCGTGAATACGCCTACATCACCAACGGCGGAAGCAACACGGTCACGGTCCTCGATGTCGTGAATCTTCGCCAAGACCGTGTCATCCGGGTGGGGTCCAATCCTACCGGCGTGGCGGTGAACACAAAGCGCAACGAAGTGTATGTCGTCAATACAGGCAGCAATTCTGTCAGCGTCATCGACGCGGAAAAGAATGCTGTTGTCGCAACCATTGCGGTCCATCAACGCCCCTATTTTGTCTTTGTCGGCGCAGACGGCACGCGGGCCTACGTGGCCAATTCCGGCTCCAACAATGTTTCCGTCATCGACTTGACGTTGCGGCGCGAAGTTGCCGCCATCGGGGTGGGCGAAGGCCCCGGTGTGGCGGCCATCAGTCCGGACGGGAATTCTCTTGTAGTTTCGAATCGCGTCGGCAACAGCGTCAGCATTATCGACGCAAAGACGGAGAAGGTTCGCAGCGTGTGGCGCGGGTGCGCGGGCGCCACCGATGTCGCCATCCTTCCCGATTCCAGCAAGGCGTTTGTTGCGTGTTCCAGCGGCCATCAGGTCATGGCCATCGCGTTGGCAACGCCGCCTTCTTTGTCCCCTCGTGCCCGCCTATCGACCACGCAGTCGACGCCAGAAGACGCGCTCCTGGCCATGCTCGACGTCGGCAAGGCTCCGATTCGCCTGATACTCAAACCGGATGGCGGAGAAATCTTCGTTGTCAATTACGACGGCGCCTCGCTCTCGGAAATTGACACCAGCACCAATGAAGTCGGCGGGGCCTACATGGTGGGAACGCATCCCGTGAATGGGCTGGCCAGCGCGGACAACTCTACCCTATACTTCAGCGATTTCGATGCCGACTCGCTGGGAGTTTTCAGCATCGACGACGGCGAACTTCTTCCCGTTCAACCGCGCACTGGAGATGGTCCAGACGCGATGGCATTTTCCAAGGCGGGGCACCTGCTGTTTGTGGTGGACGCTCGTTCGGGCGATGTCGCGGTGATCCGGACCGCGAGCAACAGCCTCCTCACCATGTTTCCAGTGGGCATCAAGCCGAACGATATTGCGGTGAAAGCATTTCTTGTGCCGCAACGTCATTCCCTATAATCCTGCCGACTGAAGTTCGGGCTGACGGAAGGTGCGGCTTGCTTCAGCGGCAATGGATACTGCGGCCATCGCGGGCTCAATTTGCTGAGCAATGCGGTCGCTCCAACAGCCAGCACTGTAAATGGCAGAACAACCAACAACGGGAACGCTGGTGGCGTGTGCAGTAGAGCAGGATAGAGCGCCAGCGCAACTCCGGGCGGGTGATACGCGCGCAATTGGTGCAAAACAATAAAGTCTATGGCCGCTGCCAACGCCGCGAACATTGGGCCATGCCCGAATCGGCTGGCGAGGGTCCCGATTGAAGCTCCCACGACGGATCCAGAGACAACGGCGTAGGGTTGCGCGATGGCAACGCCCGGTAGGAAATGCAGGATGGACAGTGTCGCCAGGAACGGTGGTACCAGGTAGAGGCCGTACTGGTTTCGTGTGAGGAGTGCGAGTGCTGCCAGCAGTATCAGAAACCACAAGTATGCCTGAAACGAAAACTTTACCTTCGTTCCCCAGGAATCGACGACAGATGCACAGAAGTTGCTCATCGATCACCCCCGATAAGTTTTCGATGCAGCAGTGGCGTAGAAGAGTTCACATATGTTTGCGAGAATTTTCAGAGCCTACGTCTGTCTGGCGAGAACGATGGTAATGTCGTCGGGTTGCTCTTCACCACCGATCCAGTCTTTCAGCGCTTGCATGACGTGGCCAGAAATCTCCGGCAGCGGCAGATGGCGGTTGCGATACACCAACTCCACCATGCGCGCTTCGCCAAAGTCTCCGAACTCGTTTTCCGGCTCCGTGACGCCATCGCTATACGCGATCAGAAGGTCGCCGGATTGCAGCGCGACAGATCCTTCATCGTATTGCATTTCGTCCAGTAGGCCAACAACGGTCCCGCCGCGATCGAGCCGCAGAATCGAGCCATCGGCGCGTAGCACAAGCGGAGGCAACTGGCCGCCATTCGAGTAGCGAAGCGTACGGGTCGAAACTTCGTAATTGGCGAGAAAAAGCGTCGCATATTTTTCAGGCTGAGTACTGCGATAGAGGTGAAGGTTCAAAAGCCGCATCAGGTTCGCGGGGGATTGAAAAATCTCTGCTACGGCGCCATAAGTTCGGCTGTCATGGGTCGGCCCCAGCGGGTTCCCCGATATCATTTCATTGCCACCCAGGCTGAACACGCGCACAGCGGAATGCAGTCCAGCCATCAGCAGGGCCGCGGAAATTCCCTTCCCGCTGATGTCCCCAATGGCCATGCAGAGAGAGTGATTTCCCAGGACGAGAAAATCGTAATAGTCGCCGCTGACGCTCCGCGCGGGTCGGCAGACGCCATGCAACTCCAGTCCATCCAGGCGCACGTCGCAGGATGGGAATAGATTGGATTGGACCTCCTGCGCAATCTCCAGTTCCCCTTCCATGCGCTCTTTTTCCTTCTGCTGTTCCAGCAATCGCACCAGCGATTCCGACATGGCGTTGAAGGAACGGCTGAGGGCCGCCAGTTGGTCCTGGCGCGACACAGGAATGCGGTAGCTCAGGCGGCCTTGGTCCACTTCGCGCGTGGCGTGATACAAGTCCGACACAGATTGCGTGATGGTCCAGCTGAGCCGGCTGGCTAGAAAGATTGCCAGCAGTTCAAAGAATGCAAACAAAATCGCGGTAAATATCAGCGCCGTGCGAATGCCTCCGCCAATTTGCAGAGATTCGCGAAACAGTCGCCGATATAAAAGGGACGGGCGCGAAGTGACTTGCGCAAAGACACGGGTCAGGTTGCCGGTCGACCAGTCACTGGTATCGAGCGTGGTCGGGAAGTTGATGGGTAAGTCGAAAATGTCCGCCGCTTTTGGCAGGGACCCTCCCGTGACTTCTCCCGAATCCCGGCCCTCATTCTCAATGATCGGACCCAGATCGACCGCGCCTCTTGCCGCGGAATTCGCATTTGTCAGTTCGGTAGAATCGGTACTGGCATGGAACCTCGGATTTTGGTCCGCAACGTAAAGGTCTGACTGGAGATGAACATGGGGCCACACGGTCATGGTGCCCAGACCATTGACCACCTGGCCCAGAAACTGCGGATCGAGACGCACTCCAGTGATGACAACGATGGAATGCGCGCCTACGGGCTTCCGCGAGATCGCGCTGAAATAGAGGCGATTGCCTCGCAAAATCAACCCCATAAAGTTGTCATGGACCCACGGTGGGGGCTTCGACAGTCTGGTGAGGGCATGACCAGGCGGCAAATCCAACTGCTGCAATGTCCCATCCAGGTAGACCCCGACTTCCAGCCCGGGAATGCGGGTTATTCTAGCGGCTTCAGTGGGGAGCATGGGCGGAACGCGAACAGGTTGGGAGTGCCTTCTGGCGCTGTTCTGCGCCATCAGTTCCTGTTGAAAGTGAAGCGCCAGGGCCTCGGTATTGGTGGCCAGACCGACCTGTTCCGCGTGGATCACAGAGGTTGCGGCGAAGTTGGCGAATTGACCGAGCAAGATGTAGGAGGCAATGGCAGTCAGCAGACCGAAAAGCACAACAGGGGTCAGTCCGATCAGCGCATAGGTGACGAACAAGCGGTTGCGCAGCTTCCACAGCAAGTGCCACCGCATCCAGCGAAACAGCGCCGGAAGGCCCGCCACGGTCCCCACCAGCAGCGCAATCCAAGGCGAAAGATGGATGTGCTCACCAATCCCTGGTAGCAAGCGGAGCAAAAATAAAACCAGAGCGGTCGCCAACGACCAGAACGCGAAACCGCGCCTCTTCTTGCGAATGAACCGAAAACGCAGCATTGCGCGAAGACGCTCTTCGACCGACCTCACCCGCCGCATTCCTTTCATCGATCGCACCCAAGCGTCCCTTACGATATTTCAAGTGTAACAATCGCTCCTGTTCGTCCACGTCGACAGAAATCGCAACGGCTAGGCGGTCGTCAAGTCCTCTGGTGGACATGTAGCTTCCGCGGATGGATCGCCCGCCGTTGCGGACTCTGTTCGGAAAAATCGGTAGGCGGAAAAGTGCGCTCCGGCCAGCAGGATCAGTCCGGAAATAAAGGCCCATAGCATTAGACCGACTGAGATGGAAAAAGGTCCGTAAACGGACTTCAGATCGAGCCATGGAAGCACCGCGATATACGCCAGCTTGGCTGCTTCCCACAGCAATCCGGTCATGACAGCGGCCGGCAAGACTGCCATCGCCCGAATGCGGCGGTTCGGCAGGACCCAATAGATCAAAAAGAAAATGGAGATGCTGACGATAATGCCGAGGACCTTGAGGAGCGTTCGCTCCAGGAAATGAAAGACCGGGCTGCCGGTATGGCCAAAGAAGATCAGCTTGAGCAGCATCTCATGCGAAGCCGAAATCGCGATGGAAAGGAGGGCCAACACGCCAACCATGAATGCCAGTCCCAGCGAGATCAATTGATTTCGCCAGTAGGAGCGGTTCTCCTTGACGGCCCAAACCTGGTTCAGCGCAACTTCCAGCGGAAGAAAGATGCCGGTCGAGGAGATCAGCAGCATGGCCACCGAAACAGCGGCGACCCGCTTCTGCGAATAGACCAAAAAGACCATATTGCGCGCGACAAAGTCCTGACCGGTGGGAAGAAGCACATGCAGCATTCCGCGAATCACATCGACCATCACAGGCGAGTGCAACAGACGATGCGCAATCGTCAACATCAGAACGATAAATGGAAACAGGGACAGGATGGCGTTCGCCGCCACGCTGAAGGCATAGGTATGGACCGCAGTCCGCGACAGGTAGCGAAGCAGCGCCATCGCCTGCGATTCATGCAACGCGGCTGGTTCACGCTCGATCGCAATCGAGTCAGGCGGATTGTTCTGCGACAGTAACGTCTGCATGGTTCCAAGACATTCCAAACTGCGATCTATCTGTACGGTGCAACACGGCTTCTGGTTCGACTATAGCTTGTCCATGGATCGGGTGGAATTTGAATGCGATGGGGCAAGATCGTGAAGCACCGACGCAACGGACTCAATAGAATCAACTGATTGCAGAAAGATTTCTCTTGCCTTTCTCGCCGTTTCCTGCCATAACAAAGCCAGATTCTTTCTCGTCCAATTCTGACAATTCTGAAAAATCACGGGGCCGGGGCGTGTCTCGAAAAGTCTGAGGAAGCCATTTGTATCCATTGACTGTGACTGAATTATTGCGGCATCTTAAAACCGGGCACAGTTTCGGGTCCGAGACAGGACCCTACAGCGCGCTCTCGAAGCTTCCGCTGCGGTCTCTCCAACCCTCCCACAGGCGCATGCGACAGACAATGAATGAAGGGAAATATTTGTGACTGAACGTGGCGTAGTGAAGTGGTTTAACGGGGCCAAGGGCTATGGATTTATCCAGCGCTCTACCGGCGAAGATGTTTTTGTGCATTTCTCTGCCATTCAGGAGAATGGATTCAAGACGCTCAACGAGGGTGACGCTGTGGATTTTGAATGCCAGGAGGGCCCGAAAGGGCTTAACGCGGTCAACGTAGTCCGCAACCAGGAACACGCTTCGTAGCCGATCGCGGCTACCCTCCAGGCGGCACACCGCCAGGCTTTTGGAGCGAAAGGCTCCAATCGGATCGCTAGCGGCCTGTGCGGAACAAGTTGTTAGGCAGTGCGGTGTCCTGAGTTGGCACAGCCGGTACCGTGCATGGCGGGCGGGCCGCATTTTTCTGCGCCACCGTTATGTTGCGCAGGAAGTCCCGGAACTTCGCGCGATCGACGGGAGAGCCGCGAAACATCCGGCGATAGTCTGCTTCGTCGAAATTTGCCAGCCAATCCAGCGCTGGATTCACCAGCTCCGGACGAGGCTGGAGTTCAGGCCAATTGGTGATGGGTGCGCGTCGGTTCCACGGGCAGACCTCCTGACAAATGTCGCAGCCAAACACATTTCTGCCCACTTTCGCGGCCAACTCCTCCGGAATGGGTCCACGCTTCTCGATTGTCAAATAAGCGATGCAGCGGGAAGCGTCCATCCGATACGGCGCCAGCGCCTCCGTCGGACACGCATCGATGCAGCGCGTGCAACTGCCGCAACGGTCCGGCATTGGCTGCGCCCAGTCCTCGCGCAGCAGTTCTAGCGATGTAAGAATCACCCCAAGAAAGAACCATGAACCCAGCGACTCGTGGATCAAGCAGGTGTTCTTGCCCTGCCAACCCAGCCCTGCGAATTTGGCGTAAACGCGTTCCACCAATGGCCCTGTATCGACAAAACAGCGGGCCTCAAAATCTCCAACTTTCTGCTTGAGTTCAGCGCGGAGATGTTCCAGCCGCGTTCGTATTACCGAGTGATAATCGGTAGGCGACAGTTGCTCGATCGCAGCGTCCCCCGTTCCCTGCTCCGCAATGGTGGAACGTTGCCCCGACCATGCGTATCGTGCAATCCAGCCGCGATTCTCTTGCGAGGTCGCAGTTTCCAAATCGATGGAGTACGGCTGATCGCTGTTGTAATTGACCGCGCAGACAATCACCGACCGTACCCAGGGAAAAGGAATCTGCACCGAAGACCGCAGCAGGCGACCGGCAGGATCTCGACGTTTCAAATATTCCATTTCGCCGGCACGACCCTCCGCAATCCATTCGGCAAAATAGGAAAGCTCCGGAAAGTTTTGGTCGGCCCGCAGAGCTGGATTCTCGCCGCGATCCTCCAGAATTTCAGAGCATTGATCGGCCTCCGTGGCTGGCGCAATCCCGCTCAGATGAAACCCGGCGTCTCGCGCACATTGCCGGACGATCTGCTGGAGAGATGGGTTCGACATGGCCTGACTGTGAAACGGCCTTCTATTCGAGCACTGGGGCCAAAAGAGCGTGGGCCGCTTCGTTGCCTCCAGCAACGAAGCGACGGGCCTTTCGTCAACAACTTCATTTCCCTGCTACTTCGGTCCGTCCTCTTGCGGAACTTCCTTGCCCTCGCCAGGGAAAGGCCACTTCTGGTTCAGCAGCAATTCTTTTTCGCGCTCTGCTTTTGAAACGCGATTCACCTTCAAATTCTCAAAAAAATGCACGCCGGTTTTGCCCGCCGTGGCAATGTCGATGTCCCCATCTTGATCGAAGTCGGCAGTCACGAATTGCGTTCCCGCCGCCGCCGTGCCATTGACAGAGATGGCATAGCGCGTGAACTTGGCTGTCTTGCGATCGATCTTGTAATAGTAAACAACCAACGGATCGTACGAGCCCGGATCGTCGCCGGAGTGTCCGCGATAACGCTTGCCCGTCAGCAGTTCAGGCTGCCCATCGCCATCCAGGTCCACCAGCTTCAGCGCGTGGATCTGCGAATACGATTCGTCGATCACGTGGCGGACCCAGTGCCGACTTGCGCCGCTTCCCTTCTGCTCCAGCCAAAATAATCCGTAACTGTGACCCTGCCCATAAATAATGTCCATCTTGCCGTCGTTGTTGACGTCGTAGCCGAGGATTGGAAATCCTGCGTCTCCCAAGTTCCAGTCAGGATGCCATTTCCATTTGTCGTTGTTGGCATCGATATTTTCAAACCAGCCGTAAGGAGTGAGAACGTCGGCCTTGCCATCGCCGTTCACATCGGCAATGCCGGTGCCGTGGCCGTCTTCCGCTTTACTGTCAGCGGAAACACGATGAACGATTCCGTCCGGATTCCCCACATCTTTGTCGCGGCTATGGTCCTCGCCCAAATGATGCACGATCGGCTTCGGCCCGGAGAAATCCACCCACAAAACCCCCGAATGGTTATAGTGCGCCAGCACAAGATCGGGCTTGCCGTCCCCGTTGATGTCGCCCATCCATCCGCCTTCGGTGTCATAGCTGTCGCAAATCTTGTGGCGCTTCCACATCACGCCTTGCTTCTTCGGATTCTCCCACCAAAAAAGTCCGTTTTCTATCCATCCATAGGTCACAACATCGGGCGCGCCGTCGTGGTTTACGTCCACGGTCCATTCGCCGGCATCCGAGACAAATTCATTGTGAATGCCAACGGTGCGGTACTGGTGCCGTTTCCAGGCCCCGCCTTGTGGGCCAGGATTTTCGTACCAGTATGCTCCGCTCAGGATGTCCAGGCGACCATCGCCGTTCATGTCCAGCGTGGTGATTCCCTCCGCATGATCGGTACCAAGTTGGTGCACAAAGAAGGTGGCTTGCGGAACGCCGTATGGCCCGTTGCCGGGAGTGGTGATGCGCGGAGTTTCCACCTTCTGCGCGAGGACCGGCGCCGCAAATGCAAGCGCCAGGACAGCCGCGCCAAACCGAGGCGAGAAAACAAAACGGTTCATTCCATTTCTCCTGACAAATCCTTTTCAGTACCCGTTGCCAACCTCACGATACCAACTCCATCGTCTCTGGGTTCCAGTGCTCGATTTTGCCGCTGTAGTAGCTGCGATTGCTCAACAGGGCGGCTCCCGCGGCGCGATATCCAAACACCGCATCCTCGATGGCGGGCTGACGGGTCCGAACTGAGTGAAAGAAATTAGCGAAATGGCTGTAAACGTCGTCGTAGCCCGGCGCTGCCGCATACTTCTCGAAATTCAATGCAGGCGGGCCGTTGGGGTGGGTCAGCGGATATTTCTGACGATATTTCTTCAGAATTTCCTTCTGCATGGCCACGGTAAACGTCTCGATAGTATAGCCAGGCTCTGTTTCGCGCGGCGTGCGGCTCAGGCTGACACTGTCTCCAAAGATTTGCATCGTTCCTTCGGAGCCGGTAAAGATGAGCCCTTCGCTTTCCGAGCCGCCATTCACAAAATTTACGCGGAGACTCAGATTGAAGGCCTCCGGATAATCGAACAGCGCCAGCATCACGTCCGGCACATTGCGGCCATCTTTCCAATATCGCAGACCTCCCGTCGCCATGGCGCGTGTAGGCCCGTGCGTACCGGTAACAAAGTTCGTCCCGCTGAACAAGTGGACAAACAGATCGCCGGCCACGCCGGATCCGTAGGCCTTCCATTTGCGCCACTGGAAAAATTGCTCCGCACTGAACGGAATCTTCGGCGCTGTGCCCAGAAATTGCGGCCAGTCGCAGGTCTCGGTCGAGGCGTCCAGCGGCACCGTGTAGTCCCACGCGCCCATAGCAGAGTTGCGGTCCCACCATGCCGTCACCATGTTCAGTTGGCCGATGGAGCCGGCGGCCAGCAGTTCTTTCGCCTTAATGTAGGCAACGTTGCTAACTCGCTGGCTGCCAATCTGCAGGATTTTGCTGGTACTGCGCGCCGCCGCGATCATTTCCGGCCCGTCGGAGTATTTGTGGATCATCGGCTTCTCGCAATACACATCTTTGCCGGCATGCATCGCGTCCACGGCAATCTGCTTGTGCCAGTGGTCCGGCGTCGCCACCACTACGGCGTCGATATCTTTGCGCGCCAGGATCTCTTTGTAATCCACCGTGGTAAAGATACTGGGCCCCCACAGCTCCTTGCTGTGGTCGCGCCGGCCCTGATAGGTGTCGCATACCGCGACCAACTTGACTCCGGGAACCTGGATGGCAGTCTGCGTTATTCCCTGTCCGCGAATTCCCGCGCCGATCAGGGCAAATTGAATGGTGTCGTTCGCCGACACCGGGGTGGCGGCTTCAGCCTGGTCTTCCGCCAGCAGATGCACGTTTGGCCCGACCAACGTTTCGGCAGTCGCCAAGCCCACAGTCTTCAGAAAAGTCCTTCGATTCAGATTGTTCACGATGGTTCCTCACAGTTTAAAAAAAGGCTGGGTCTAAAGGTTCACACAAGGGACAACAACCGAGGCATGGCTCGCGTAGCCATCCGGTTGCAGCGCAGATTGCAGGAGATTGCATATTATTCGGAACGTATTAACGATAACGCGAAAGAATAGACCTCGCAATGTTGCCTCTGCGATTGGCTGTTCGATCAACCTATATATTAAGTTGTGGGGATTGTAACAAAACCTTGCATCTTTGCTCTCTGTGTTGTGTCTGCGTTTGGCGATCCAAACGCGTAGAAGCCTGTGTGGCAGCCATCGCCGGGACATACGCAAGTACCGATATGGCCGGGGAGAGTGCCCGATCCCCAGCCCGTCGCGGGGCCGGAGTTCGGTGTGACAGCAGCGAAGGAGCGGCAGGCTACTCCCGCACCAAAACACGAGTTTTGCGAGTCTCATTTGTACCTTCATACTGCGGTACACGAAGCCAGCCATGCAGTACGCTCTACACATCGATGGCTGGCCAAGCAAAAGTCTCAATGCCTGGACTTATTCGGCGAGGGTGTAGCGGCCGGTCTCGGTTATGGCAGCTTGTACTCCAGATCGTAACTGTGTTTCCCGTTTGCGATGGCGATCGTGAATGTGCCCGAGATACCCTTCAGTTCCCCCGTGCCTGAGCCTGGAGTCACCTTCACGATCATGTCGCGGCCACTTGCGTCCATTGTGGAGAAATGCTGTAGAACGAAGCTGCCGTTTTTGCCGGCCAACCTTCCGTTCACGGTCTCGATTGCGACATAACCGGCAGTGCCTGACTTCGGATCGCCCGCAGTAAACATCTCACCTTTTGTGGTAGCTTCTAAATCGCCGTGGATGGTCTTGTCGATCGAAAGGTGGAGCGCTTAGACTCGGTGGCAGCAACTATAGCAGGCGGAAATCGGAGGCCACCCGATTGGATGTTGCGCGGCCCAAGCCGGCTTCTTTGGCGAAGCCGGTCCACTTCTCCAGCGATGCGCGCACGTCGGTTAGTAGTTCCCTGGGACGCCGGACACCGAAACGGTCTGCTTCCATCAGCAGGTCTTCCCGCGTGATCTCTTTGAATTTCCCATTTACGCTCATCAAGTGCTGGTACGTCCATTCGCCTTTCGGATTGTAGGCGTGGGTCAGGTCATAGGCCGGAGCGAACTCCCAGCTTGTGCCCTGTCGCAATCGGAAGCTGAAGTTCTTGCTGTGGTCGTCGCAGTTGCGCGCCATCACGTTGAACGCCATCCGTCGAAATACCTGGCCTGTCGCTTCATCGCCGAGTCCAAGTCGCGCAATCGCCATAAAAAGCTGCGCGTAAGCGTGCGTGCCGCGCTGTTTGAAATCCAGGTGGTCCATGGCACAGAGCGTCTGTGTATGGTGTTTGACGGTGTTGCCGTTCACGACATCCCGGTCGAAGCGGCGCGTCATAAAGTGGGCCCGGCCATTTTCTTCGAGCAAACGGCATGGAGACATTTCGATGCCGGCCTCCAGCGCCATCCGATTGTAGGCGTACTCGATACGCCCGTAGTCGCCTCCCGTCCCCAGCTCCGCATCTTTGCCAACGCCGTCGAACTTCAGCAGCCAATGCTCAAACCCCTCGGCTGCGTCGAACTGCCCGCTGCGGATTTGGTTCGTCTCTGGATTCCATGCGATCACCGCTTTGGCGCGCGCGCCGCCGGCTGAAGTTCCCACTTGAATGATGTTGGCGAGCGCGGCCTTGGCGTGTTCATCCACCGAGAGGTTTCCCTCAATCAACTTTCTCGCTTCCTCCACCAGAGATTTCATCTCAAGCGGGGCCGCGCTCTCGGTCCGGGGGCCGCGTGCAGGCTTGAATTCGAGTGCGCCCATGCCGCGTCTTCCCATGTACGCCAGCCGGTCCAGCGTCGTGACTTCGCTCTTCGCTATGCCATGCTGGGACATCCAGGCGTCGATGAGCGCGTTGCCGAACTCATCGGGGAGCGCATCGGCAAGCATGGCTGGAAGACGATGGAAAGTCGGCTCGGGAAGATTGGGAAAAGCGAATGCCGCAGAACGATCTTGAAGAGGCAGGGTGAGCGGGGCCAGTTCGATCCCGGCCCTGCGCCACGCCGGGTCATAAGCAAAGGCATAGCAACCAAGATTCGGGTCGGGGGCCACCGCGCCAACCCGCCGTCCCCATGCGCGTACCTCAATCACCGGCGTATTCACAGCGCCCTCTTTCGCGGCCCTCGCGGACGGCGAACACGCTGCGGCGGCTTCAACGTGTGCAACAGGGCGATGGGATTCACGGTGACTTCAGGGGCCAGCATTTCGATCCCTTGCAGATGATCCAGGGCTTTGAGCGTTCGCAGCAGAGTTTCGACCGTGGATCCTCGGCCCGTTTCAAGATTGCGTAATGCCTTCTCGGAAATGCCTGCCTTCTCCGCCAGTGTGCGCTGGTCGATATTGCGGGAGAGGCGCAGGCGGCGAAGACGTTCGCCAAGCGCCGTCTGGAGTTCCTCGGGGGTCTTGAAAGTGAAGTCGTGCATACAGTAACTCTCTACCGGTTAAGCTTTATTGTCCCTTCAAACGGCGCACAACAACCTATTATATCTTTCTTCTGTTTTAAATAAACAGTGCATTTAGATGTATTATAGTAGAAAATAGTGTTAATCGGTATACTTATGCTGCTTATACGGTTTATTCCTTGTAAATTTACAAAGACTGATTTCTGGGGATCGCCGCCGACACAGAGCCGACGGTCTGTACAACGGCATGTTGCACAAACTCAATCGGTGCCCTAAAATCCGGTTCCTGTCTCTGCTTCACGCCGGTAGGCTAGCTCGAATCGATGACGATTCGCGGCCCTGCGAGACGTGCTTTAAGAAAAGTCGGCGAAGAGGCCCTCCGCCGGGACCGAAAGTGGCTTGGCCGACTTTACGATATTCTCCAAAGCCACGTTCCGCTCGCCGCGCTCCACGCCACCAACGTAGTCGGCGATGCATGCCCGCCCCGTTCGGCCAGTCCCTCATGGGAGTAGCCCCGCTCGCTACGCAGCCTTCGCAGCGTGGAGCCGGACCGGGACTTGACGGAGCGCATGGTCGCTCTTCCATACTTGAATCGCGACTTTATGGGTATGCACACGAGTGCGACAATCGATCACCACAAAGCCTGAGCAAGGAGGTGAACCGTGAAGGAACGCCGCAACCAGCTCCGCCATCCGCAGCACAGGAAGCCGGAACTGCTGGCCACGGCCCCCAAGCAGGTCTGCAGCCTGGACATCGCCAGGCTGCTTGGCCAGGCCAAGCGGACTTACTTCCGCCTCTACATCATCCTGGACATTTTCAAGCTACGTGGTCGGCTGGATGGTGGCCGCACGCGCGACGGCGGAGCTGGCAAAACGGCTGATCGCCGATAGCTGCGAGAAACAGGTCATCGATGTTGCACTGCTGGAACACGCGCTTGCTTTGCCTCGTTCCCTGCAGTCTCCTTGGGCCATCCTGACTGCAGCTACGCTCGGTCGAACAACTCCAAATTGGTGAAGCAAAGTCCTGCTACAACGGACCGCGGCGCCACGCGAGTTACTTTTGTACTAAACTTAAGATAAATACCCGATACACCGCTGCAATTTCCTGTTGCAATAACACCATACGTGCCTCCCCTCGGTTTGAGGCCGACTATCATTGCACCGCGATGACTCGTGATCAAGCTGGCGATTCCTTATGGCGCAACTCGTAGAGTTCTTCGGAGACTTCCAGTCGCGCGACCTGCTTGCGATTTCGCAAGGCGACATGCCGCAGCAACTGGATCGTCTCCTGTTGACCGTCCCTTCCATCTCTGAGCTTTATTCGCGGCTGGGCGAGTTCCTGTTGCAGGTCGTCGCAGTGGACGGGGTCTGGCTGGGATCTCCGGACAAAGAAGAGAAGGTACACTGTCATTTTTCGGCGGGTGCGGGTGTGGAGGAATATCTCGCCGCCGGCGCGATCCTGATCGACGAGAACTCCGACAGCCCCCTCGACCGTGCCTGGCGCACGGCCACACCGGAATTTGCTCTCGATTGGAGGAACGAGCAAGACCGCCTGCCCAACCCATTTTGGCGAGAGCGAGGACTTCGCTTCGGCTGGCGCTCCTCCTGTGCAATCCCCATCTCCGGGGCGGGTGGCAAGCGCGACATTCTGGTCCTTTACAGCAAGCGTCCGAATTTCTTCGGCAGAGAGCCTATTCAACAATTTGTCCTGCAGTTGCACAGCCTGCTCGGTTTCGCACTGGAACGGCTCCGCTTATTGGAAGCGATGGAGCAAAGCCGGCAGGCGCTCATGATCTACAAAACCGCGATGGACGCCTCGGCCAACGGCATCCTGATTTCCGAGGCCGTGGATGACTTGCCGATTCGCTATGTCAATCCAGCCATCGAGCGCATGACCGGCTATAGCGCGGAAGAAATCCTGGGAAAAAACTGCCGCTTCCTGCAGGGCGCGGACACAGCCCAGCCGCAATTGGGGACCCTTCGTGAAGCGCTCCGGCAGGGAAAGCCTTGCAACGTTGAGCTAAGAAATTACCGTAAAGACGGAACCATGTTCTGGAACTCCATCAGCATTGCGCCGGTGCTGAACGCCGCAGGCCAGGCAACCCACTTCATCGGCATTCAGAAGGATGTTACAGATCACAAAAACTTGCTGAGGCGGAGCGACCACTCCAATGCTCTCTATCGCGCGCTGATGAGTACCGCGGAGTTGGTGGTTCGAGCACAAACGGAACGGGAGTTGCTGGCCGAGTTGTGCCGTCTCATGGTAGAAAGCAACCTGTTCGCGCAGGTGTGGATCGGCCACCCCAACACTGCCGGCGACCTGGAAATCCAATCCGTCTGCGGCAACAGACGCGACCTGGAACACGTCTCATACTTGCCCAACGTCCTTACCGGGGATGAGAAAAACATTCTGGAGGTGCGTGCATGGCAACGTTGCCAGGTCCAATTCACAAACGATCGACTCACAGATCCGGAATACCTGCCCATCCAGGACCCCGATCGAACCCACGATCTGCATGCGGCGGCCGCTGTTCCCCTGTATCGGAACGGAAAGATTTGGGCGCTGCTGATGTTGCTGTCGCGCGAATCCAACATCTTCACGCCAGAGCTGCTGGAATTGATTGAACGGATTGGGCTGCTGGCCGGGCACGGCCTGGATGCTCTCGATCTGCGTCACACTCTGGAGGAGGAGCGCAAGCACCAGTCGTGGCTGGCGCGGCATGACCCGGTGACCGACCTGCTGAATCGCCGTGGACTGACCGAGCGGGTGGAGGAAGCGATCGCGCGGGCGCGCCTGAGGGGCGGGTCGATGGCGGTCGCCCTGGTCGACCTGAATGGATTCCGGTTGTTCAACGAGTTGCACGGCCACCCGGCGTGCGACCGGATGCTGCGCACGGTTGCCGACCGGTTGCAGACATCTTTGAGACCGGGCGATGTGGCGGGAAGATTGGGTGGAGACGAATTCGTGCTGGTCCTGGAGGACGTCGACGAAGAAAAGCTTGCCGTCATGCTGCCGCAGATCCAAGCGTCGGTGGAAAGACCGATGGTCCTGGCAAGCGGACGCACAGCAACGATTCAGACCAGCATTGGGGTCACACTATTTCCCCAGGACAATTCCAATTCGGAGCACCTGTTGCGCCACGCGGACCGAGCGCTCTATGCATTGAAGGAAAGCGGGGAGGCAGCGGGATCACGCTGGGCAGTATTCCACGCGGAAGCGGACGAACAAAAACAAATTCGTCGGAAAGCGATTCTTGCGCTGTTTCGCAAAGGCAACATTCGAGTGCATTATCAACCTCTCATCAACCTGAAAACGGGAGAAGTGATTGGAGTCGAGGCTCTGGCGCGGCTCATCGACGAAAACAATGAACTTCTTGCGCCCGCCGAATTCCTGACGCACTTCGGACCTGCCGAACTGACCGCCTTGACATTTCAGGTGCTCACGCAGGGCATTCAGGACATGCATCGCCTGGATGACGCGGGTTTTCATCTAGATCTGGGAATCAACCTGGAGCCTGCAACCTTAGCGGACCTGGAAGCCATGCAAGAATTGCGCCGCCAGATTGAAAGCAGCGGCATGGGCACGGACCGCATAGTTCTGGAACTGTTGGAGCACACGGGCACACTTTCCATGAACGTCACCCAGGGGACGCTGCGCGATCTAAAAGCAAGTGGCGCCAAGATCGCGTTGGACGACCTGGGAACCGCCCACTCTTCTTTATTGCGAATGAAGCAGTTTCCGGTTGACATCGTCAAGCTGGATCGCAGTTTTCTGGCCGGACTGGATCGCCAGCTGAAGGACCTGAGATTCCTGATAAATCTGGTGAATCTGGCTCGCTCTCTAGATTTCGAGCTGGTTGCCGAAGGTGTCGAGAACGATGCGTCCTGCGATGCGCTGGCAGCCATGGGCGTGACCTGCGCTCAAGGCTACGGAATAGCCATGCCGATGGCTCTGGAGAAGTTGGAGGATTGGCTTCAAAATTACCGGCCTGTTCCCTGGACCAGACCGCGGACGATGCTTGGTCTGATTGCGCTGCAATTGATCGGTCTCGATGCGACCGCGCGAATCCTGCCGCAGCGTCCCGACTTTCTGGAGTACATGCAGGACTGCGATTCCGATCGAGAGTGCGAAATCGGGCTCTCCATGAACGAACTAGTGTAGTGCGTCATGCAGATTGACCGTTATGCAGGGCCGCCCGAGCGCGCTTGACCTTCTCCAGGATGTCGGCGGCCTTGGCGGTCCAGATGAAGGGTTTGGGGCTTTCATTGTGATGGTCGA
>JAJYUB010000048.1 GCA_021792795.1 Acidobacteriota bacterium
AAGTCTCGAACCAAAGAAGCACTCGACGAAGCCCTCACCCAACTTTTGCCACAGCTTACTCCAGAGAACGCCGAGGCCTGGTTCAGAACTCGCTTCGGCACTCTATAGCAACTATGAAAATGCTCTAACCAGAGATGTCGGTTGGCTGGGATTCCGCGGCGGCCTGGTTGTCTTTCAGCTTCAGTACCAGCAGGGTCATGTCGTCGAACTGGGCGGCGTTGGCGGTGAATCGGTCGGCTTCCGCAAAAAGATGTTCCAGCACCTGCTGCGCGCTGGCCTCGGGCAAAGTTTGGGCGGCGGCCAGCATCCGGTCCTCGCCCCATTCTTCCTCATGCTCTGTCATGGCCTCGCTGATGCCGTCGGTATATGCCAGCAGCAGGTCGCCGGGTCCCAGGACACAGCGTTGCTCTTCGTAGGCGGCGAATGGCAGAAGGCCGATGACCGGGCCGCCGGCTTCGAGACGCTCTACGCGGAAAATATCTCCATGTCGGCGAATAAGAAATGGCGCGTTATGGCCGGCGTTGACGTAGATCAACTCGCGCGTCTGCATGTTGTAGGTTGCGAAAAAGAAAGTCGCATAGCGATTGGTCGCCGAGGCCTCATACACCAGCCGATTCACTTTCTCCATCATCGCGGCCAGATTGCGCGGAGCATCGAGCGTCATGCCGCGCAGCGAAGCGCGCAGGCTTGCCATGAGCAACGCCGCTGAAATTCCTTTTCCGCTGACATCGCCGATGGCCAGGCCCATGCGGCCGTCATCCAGCAGGAAAGAGTCGTAATAATCTCCGCCGACACCTTGCTGCGGCCGGCAATGACCGGCGAGACTGACGCCGTCGATGACCGGAAATTCTTGCGGAAACAGGCGCTCCTGCACTTCGCGCGCAACCTCAATCTCGCGATGGATGCGCTCCCGTTGCGTGGCTTCATTGGCGAGCGAGCGGGCCAGGTTGCCGATCTCAAGCGCCAGTCCGGTCTGGGTTGCGACCGATTCCAGCAGGCGCAGGTCGGAGGGCGTGTAGGGTTCTTCAGAGCGCTTCGGGCCCAGCGTCATCAGACCCATCAACTGATCGCGTCCCGGCAAGGGCAACAATAGCTCGGTCGACATTGAGTCGAGCAGGTCTCGCTCTGAACTGCTGGCAAGCAGCAGCCAGCCGTCTGGATTTTCGCGATAGAGCTGCACCGGCGTATTGATGCGCATCAGGTTCCGCACGGTGGTCGAGTTCATTGGCAACTGCACCGATCCGCCGCCGGGAAAACCATCCATCGGGATTCCAACCGCTTGCTGCAGTTGAAAAGTTTTACCGCCGCGCAGCAGGACGGCAATCTTGTCGATATGCAGCGTTTCTGCGAGGCTCTTCAACACCATCTCCAACATGGGGCCGCTCTCGTTGTATTTGCGGACGCGATGGGAAAGCTCGGCGAGCAACTGCTCGGAGTTGTAGGCTTCGCGAAAGAACTTCCGATCCAGCCAGGAGGATAGGTTCTTGGTGTACTGCGAGCGCAACAGCAACAGCAGGCCCCCAAGCACCGCAATTTCGATGGCGGAGCGAGGAGTGATCGATGGAGATCGAATGGCGGCGATCAGCAAAACAATGAGGCCGGTCAGCACGCCGGTGCGGACAACGGTGAGAGTGGCGCGGGCCAGGGCATATTTGGTTCCCATGCGCAGCAGGATGCGCACATCCATGGCGCGCTGCACCACCACAACGTAGGCGAGCGTGAAGGGAAACACCAGAAACAACACGGTGCCAATCCCGCCGATCCACCGGCCTTGCACATTGACGTGGAACAAAGGCAGTATGACGAAAAAGACCAGCAGCGACCCGAGTCCAACGGCGGAGCCCACGCTCAATGCTTGCAACCGCCTGCGGGCGTCCGCCGTAGAGAGCGAATGAGACTTGTCGCCGAGAGCATAGCAGTAGAGCGTGATGCACGCGAAAGCGAAGCAGAAAACGATGCGGCCAATCCACAGGTTGGCGGCAGTGTCTGTCCCGCTCCAGGCCGGAACATATTCTTCCCCAATCGATATGCAGCCCGCCAGGACCACCGCGACCAGGATGGGAGAAATCAGCACAAATTTCAACCATGGCAATTTGCGATCTAGGCGCCAGCGTTCAGGAAAGTAAAAACCGAAGAGTAACAGCGCGATCGGGGTCGCCAATTGCTGGGTCTGCATCCATTCTGTAGACCAGAGGTCCCAGTACCCAGGCCACCAGTGCTGGCTCAAGGTGAAGAGTGTTTCCGGAAACGTCAGAATTACCAGGATCAGCCATGCATTGAAATCGCGCGGCCTTGCCGCCACTACCCAGTAGCCCACAAGCAGGCAAATCAGAGGGGGCAGGCCGTATAGAGCGAGCAGGCCGCCCCATTCGCGGAACCTCGCACTCCCGTCAGGGCCGCGGCCCGTCAAGCGAATTGTCGCGCTCTCGATGTTCTTATTCGGCTGGCGCACGGTGACCTGAAGTTTGTCTCCGGGATGAAACCGGTCGCGAATCATGGTCAGCCACCGCGCATAACCCGCATACGGCAGTCCATCGATCTTCTCCAATACGTCGCCGACCGCCAATCCGGCGCGCTTCGCCTCTGGACGCACCGAAGTGATGCGCACCGAGTCAGTGTCCAGTTGGAACGGCGCGTTCGCCCGATGATGCAGGTCGAAGTAGTTGTCGATGAATCCCGCGATATTGGCGACGTAATACGTCATGCTGGCCACGATGTAGAGGGCGAGCAATACATACAGGGTGCGCGAACTTTTTGGTTTCGTAGGTCTAGCCATGAGGTTCAGGAGACCATGGTATCGGAAATCCAGGAATTCCCGGTCATTGTTGTGTACGCAGTTCGCCCGCGGTTGGTTCTCAGGGAGATATGTCTGCCGGCACCTTATACTGCGAAAGATTGGAGTCTATTCCGAGTGACGCAGAACCCGGCAGTCGAAGTCGCAGGTCCTTCCCGTAGTCACGTTCCTGCGTTGGATGGAGTGCGCGGCCTGGCCATCGTGCTGGTGCTGGTGTCGCACCTGATGCTGTTCAACGATCACACGGGGAGCCGATTCGGGGATTCACTGTCTGCGCTGCGCGGTCTGGGCTGGGTGGGTGTCGATCTGTTCTTTGTGCTGTCAGGGTTTTTGATCACTGGCATTCTGTATGACACGCTGCATGACCCGCACTATTTCCGCAGCTTCTATATGCGGCGTTTTCTGCGCATTTTTCCGCTGTACTATGGATTCCTTTTTTTTCTGCTGGTTCTCGGTCATTGGGGGCCCGGACAGCATTTCGTGTGGAATGGGCGGCAATATGTGCTGTTGACCTATATGCAGAACACCGGGCTGTGGTTTCCGGTGACCGATTTTCATCCGGGCATGTGGGCGGACCTGGACCATTTCTGGTCGCTGGCGGTCGAAGAGCAGTTCTATCTGTTCTGGCCGCTGCTGGTGTTTCTGGTGCGCGGACGCCGCCGGCTGATTGCACTGGCGCTTGCGCTTTCCGGTGTCGCCTTGTTGTTGCGGATCGCGCTGTATGTGCATGGCAGCTCGCCGCTCCTGATTTTCATGCTGACTCCGTGCCGCATGGATACGCTGCTGCTGGGCGGATGTGTGGCGCTGGTGGTCCGTGGCGACTGTGGCTGGATTCCGCGTCGACGGATGGTTTCGCTGGCACTGACTTCCGCAGGTGTCATCGCGGCTTACACGCTGTGGCATCTGGGCGGCGACATGCGCGATTTTTTCTTCGGTGCTACGTTCGGATATTCGGTCATCGCGCTGGGATGTATTGCCGTTCTGGTTACGGCACTGGAGCCGGAGTCTATTGCCCACCGGATCTTTCGCTGGCCGTTTCTGCGCAGCCTGGGGAAATACAGCTACGGCATCTATGTGCTGCACATTTTAGTGGCGCATCTATTTGGGACGCTGACATCCCGGCTGCTGGGTACCAGCCTGCGTATCTGGTTGACACCATACCTTCATTCCCGCCCGCTGGCGGTGCTGGTGGAGTTTTGCGCCAACGCCGCAGCGGTATTTCTGGCCGCCTATCTTAGCTACAACCTGTACGAAGTCCATTTCCTACGGCTGAAACGATATTTCGGCTATAGGAGAAGTCGCACGCAAACGGCGACCGCCAGGCAACTTGCATCCGAATAAGCAGGTTCCGGTAAAATGGCAGTGCGCGTTTCTCGGCTATACTTTGCTAGGGGGGAGGGCCTCCGGCGACCGCAGGCGGATCTTCATGTGCGCGCGGAAAACCAGGATTGCTTCTAAACAAACATGGGTAGCATTCTCGATACGATCGATTCCCCCGCCGACCTAAAACAACTCGCCCTGCCACAGATGGAACAGTTGGCGCAGGAGATTCGCGAGCGCATGATTGCGGTGCTGGCCAAGACCGGCGGCCATCTCGGTCCGAATCTGGGAGTGGTGGAACTGACGCTGGCGCTACACGTTGTTTTCGACACGCCGAGGGACCATTTTGTTTTCGACGTCAGTCACCAGGCTTACATCCATAAATTGCTGACCGGGCGGCGCGGTCGCTTTGAGACCATGCGTCAGCCGCATGGCCTGAACGGCTTTATGCTGCGCACGGAAAGCGAGCATGATGTCTATGGCGCGGGCCACGCAGGCACGGCTTTGTCGGCAGCGCTGGGCATGGCGGTTGCACGCGACCTGAACGGCGGCAAAGAGCATGTGATCGCGCTGGCCGGGGATGCGGCGTTTACCAATGGAATTTCTTACGAAGCGCTGAACAACGTTGCCAGCCAAACCAAGCGGTTGATTATCGTGCTGAACGACAATGAGTGGTCGATAGACCGCAATGTCGGGGCCATTTCTTCCTATTTGCATCGCATCGTCGCCAATGAACGGTACGCGTACCTGCATGAGCGGGCCGGTCGGCTGATTGAGAAGTTCGGCGGCAAGACCGTTGGCCACGTGGTACGCCGGGCCGAGGAAGCGGCCAAAGGACTGCTATTGCCGTCCCTGATTTTCGAGGAATTTGGCCTGACATACTACGGTCCCATCGACGGCCACAATCTTGGCCTGCTGATTGAAACTTTCCGCTTTCTGAAGACGCAGAATCGGCCTGTCATTCTGCATGCGCTGACGCAGAAAGGACGGGGCTTTCAGCCGGCGCTGGATAAACAGAAGAAATTTCACGGTCTTGGCCCGTACGATCCTGAGACCGGCGAAACCAAGCCTGCCGGCCAGAAGGTCTACTCCGAAGTGTTTGCTGAGACGATGGTGAAACTGGCCGACCGCAATGACAAAGTGGTCGCCATTACAGCGGCCATGCCGAATGGCACCGCGCTCGATTTGTTCCGTCCACATCATCCCAAGCGCTACTTCGATGTAGGAATCGCGGAAGAACATGCCGTCATTTTTGCGGCGGGAATGGCGACGAAGGGTCTGCGCCCGTTCTGCGCCATCTACTCCACATTTTTGCAGCGGGCCTACGATCCCATCATTCACGATGTGTGCTTGCAGAACCTGCCCGTCGTGTTTTGCATGGACCGCGCCGGGCTTTCCAGCGACGATGGGCCCACGCATCATGGGCTGTTCGACATCAGTTATCTGCGCGGCGTGCCCAACATCGTTGCCATGGCCCCGAAGGATGAGGATGAGCTGGCGGACATGCTGCAAACAGCCCTGGAGCACGACGGCCCCTCCGCGATTCGCTATCCGCGTGGAGCGGGTCCTGGGGTGCGAGTGAAAGATCAGCCGGTCGCGCTCGCTATCGGCAAGGCGGAGGTGCTGCGTGAAGGAAGCGAGGTTGCGGTGTGGGGACTTGGAGCGATGGTACCCATGGCGACGGCCTTTCGCAACCAGTTGGAACGCGACGGATATTCCGCCGCGCTGATCAACGCGCGTTTCGCGAAGCCGCTGGACACGGACCTGCTGGAAAAATACGCCCGCCGCGTAGGATTGATCGTCACCTTTGAAGACCACGTGCTGATGGGTGGGTTCGGCAGCGCGGTGCTCGAGTATCTCTCCAGCCGAGATCTCCGCGTTCCCGTGGTGCGGATCGGATGGCCGGATGCCTTCATCGAACATGGCAAAGTCGATCAGTTGCGCGAGAAGCATGGTCTTTCTGTGGCGGCCGCGCTGCAGCAATCCCGTCCGTTTTTAAAATCCCTACCGCGCAAACGTTTAGCTGTCACTGGCTGAGGGTCAGAGTTTCTGAATCGCAGGCGCCCCAGTTTTGCAATGCGAACCTGGGGCGCCTATGTTCCCGCCCGTCAAACTTCGGGTTCGGTTTCCTGGGCGCCGAGAAGGCGCGGCGAGTTGGCATTGGGGGGCCGACTGCGAAGCGACGTAATCAGCACTGCCGCGACCACGATCAGGTTGGACACGATCAAGGGGGTCGAACCTGTCCTGACTCCGTAGACAATCCATAGACAGGCCGCCGCTGCCTGGATCTGTTTCAGCGTCGATGTCTTTGCGACAAAATACGAGGTTGTGAATACCGCGGTCGCCATCCATCCGAACCACGCAATTGTCATTGCAGTCCTCCATCGAATTCGGGCGCCACAGCGGGCGCGGCAGTGCGAATGGTCAGCCAGTCGGTGCGGACCTGGCCCCAATTTTGCAGAGGAAACCCTCCAGAATTGAAGAACGAGCGGACCTGCATCGAATTCCATCCAGCAACATCCTGCAAGATTGGCACCAGGACCCCAAGGGCATCATCGCTGAGGACGGTACGTTTGGCAATCTGAGTGATGAAGGGATTTTCTGAAACCGCGATGGTCAACCCATCGAGCCGGTTGACGTGCAGCATCACGTTCACGTCGGAACTGCCGTCTCCGACGTAGACAATGCGGTCATGACCGAGCCCCAGGCGCGTGCGCAGGTCCTCCACGACCACAACTTTGCCGTACCCGGCGGGGACGCGAATAATCGACTCGATCTCGCCGGTGACGGGATGGTAGCGGAATTGCGTCCCGCAGATATTTTCTGGCGCAACAATGCCTTCGAGCGCCGATTGAATCACTTCTTCCGGCGCCGCGGAGACGACGTAAAACGAAAAGCGATAATCGTCGAGCTGCTGCAACAACTCCAGCATGAGGCGGATGTTCGCCTTGAGGCGGATGCGTTTTCCGACCGCCGTCAAATGTTCTTTGCGGACGCGGCGGAACTCAGGATCATGCAGCAGCAGGTAGGGCAGCTCTCCCCCTTGTTGGATGAGATGGATCTTGGCTAGCCCGCCGACTCGATGTTCAAAGCCGCCGATGCCCAGCATCTCGCTCAGGACAATTCCTGAATCGTTAAAGCTGAGCGTCTGGTCAAAATCGCTAACCAGTAGCATTTCGCGTTTCCCGCTGCTTTGTTCGCTTGTCATGTGGACCTCCAGTTTTCCGAGTGGTTGTCTTCGCCGCCTTCGGATCTTTAACGGTCTCAATGTTGCTATATCAGCTTTACAGGAATGGGGTCTTATCCATACTGTACCGAGTTTGCAGTTCACTGTCGAGCATAATCGGAGCGCGTCTGTGAAAATCCTCTCAGGGAGACCTTATTTCTTTTAGAATCAACCTAATCTTCCTGGCGATACGACTGTGAACATTGAATGAAAATCGTTTTTGGAAGCGCATCCGTTACTGAACTGAATTCTTCCGCCGCACACTCGAAATCGCTAGGGGAACCGATGAGTCACCCCCCTAGCGGTTGTCAAAAGTTGCTATATGAGTTGTATTATTGCAACATGGCGGCTCGCGCGATCGTCCGGGACATACCGAAATATCGCCAGATTTTTAAACGCCTGGCTCGCGACATTGCTTCCGGCAAGTACGCGGAAGGGCAGAAACTTCCCAGCGAGGCCACACTGGTGCGCCAGTTTGGAGCGTCAAGGATCACGGTAGGCCGCGCTGTCCGCGAACTCAAAGACCGAGGATTGGTGCAGCGAGTTGCAGGATCCGGTACCTACGTACAGACCCATCCAACCGGAGACGCCAGTGCGCTTTTTGGTTTGTTGATTCCGGACCTGGGAGAAACCGAAATTTTTGGGCCGATTTGCCATGGGATGGCCGCCGCACCTGAGTCCTCTCGCTACGGTTTGCTTTGGGGGCAGGTGGATTCAGGCGTAGCGACGAAAGAAGAACAGGCCCTCAGCCTGTGCCGTCAGTTTATCGAGCGGCGGGTCTCAGGCGTGTTCTTCGCGCCGCTGGAATTCACGACGGGGACGAATGAGACCAACATGGCAATCGTCACTGCCCTGGATCAGGCGCATATTCCTATCATCCTTCTTGATCGCGCGATGCTTCCATTCCCGGAGCCGAATCGCTACGATCTGGTGGGCATCGACAATCGGCGCGCGGGCAGCCTGGCCACACAACATCTTCTCCATTGCGGCTGTCGGCAACTCCTTTTTGTTGCCGATTTGAGCGTTGCATCGACCGTGGAGCACAGGATCGCTGGATTTCGCGAGACGCTGCTGGCGCACGGTCTCCCGGTGCAGCCTTATTCCATTCAATGCCTGCCCTCCATCGCGAATGGCGCCCTGAAGGACATGTTGGACGCGCTTCATCCGGATGGCTTTGTTTGCGTGAACGATCGCACTGCGGGAAGGTTGATGCAGGCACTGCTGGCCTTGGGGTACCACGTGCCCGACGATTTCAAGATGGTGGGAATCGATGACGTGGAGTACGCGCAATTGCTGCCCGTGCCGCTGACCACGGTGCGCCAACCTTGTCGCGAAATCGGTCAAGCTGCAATGGCGGCCATGCTGGATCGAATCCACCATCCCGACATGCTCCCTCGCGATATTCTTCTGGATTGCCGGTTGGTCGTGCGAGCGTCATGCGGCGCCGCATAGAATGGCCCACGCGGCGACCGTCTGCGGCAGATTGAAAGCGAACCTGCAATTCTCGCATTTGGCGAATCTGCTTGCCATGCATGACAATATGGGAATGGTTTCTAAACATTTGCCGCGGCGAGCATCCAGGGCCGCGCTGTACTGTGCAGCCGGATTTTTCTTTATCGCTTCGTCGTCCTTTGGTCAGAAGACGCTGGTTGAAAAGACTGGCGCGATCGTAAAAAACACGGACGTCAACATCAATATCTTCGGTACGTTTGCGACGACGGCAACCGGCAACGCCGCTATCGATCCGGTCACGGGCACTGTCCCGGCGGGAGCTACCTCGCTGAAGCAATCCGCGGACTCGGCCCCAGGATTCAGGGCGGGTGTTCGTCATATCTTCAGCCCCGTTTTCGGTCTGGAGGCGAACTTCGGCTACAACCCCGCCATCCAGCGTTTTTCCGGCGGTACCTACATCCAGGATGGCGTGGTTTATTCTCACGCCAAGTCTTTTACCATCGACTACGTTGCGACCGTGCCACATCTCTACCATGGATTTCAGCCATTTGTTCTGGGCGGAGCAGGATTGATTTCCTACAACATTTCCAGCTACGTTGAATCCCCGCCGGGCGTACCTGCTCTTCCCGTAAGGCCGATCAAAAATCCCGTTGGGGAGTATGGATTTGGGGCCGACTATCATCCGTCGAAACTTCCAAACTTTATGTCAATGAGGTTTCAGTATCGCGGCTTGGTGGGCCATGCGCCAGGCTATAAGAATCCGATTCTTGCCACCAATAGCCTGATCAACATTGCCGAGCCGCAGGTCGGCCTGGTGTTCAAGTTCTAACTTTGCCGCTCTCGGATTTCGGCCTTGTTTCGCACCCGGCATGGAGACGGTCGGCGTGACAACCGCGCTGCAAAACCGAACCGCAAGTCCTCTCCAGCATCATCGCTGGCTGGAAGTGATTGGCGTGCTCAAGCTGCTGAAGGGCGGATTCTTCGTTGCCCTGGGCTTCGGGTTGCTGCGCATGATCCATCGCGATCTGTATATGTTTGCGCTGCAGATGGTGGAAGCGATGCACTTGGATCCGGACAGGCAGGCCATTGCTACGTTGCTCGACAAAATCACGTTACTGAACGACCATCGCCTGAAGCAGTTGAGTGCGGTGGTTTTCATTTACGCGGGACTCGATTTTATTGAGGGCACCGGGTTGGTGCTGGAGAAACGCTGGGCGGAGTACTTTACTCTGTTCCTGACGGTGGCGCTGCTGCCGCTGGAAGCGTTCAAGATGATCCACCACCCCAACCACTGGACCTTGACCATCCTGCTGGTGAACATCCTGATCGCGATCTATCTGGCCTGGCTGGTGTTGCCGAAGCGGCCCTCCGCCGTGCAGGCTTCCATCCAGTGAGTTTGCGGTCCTCTCTACCGCGTCATCCGACATCGGGCAAGGACTTGGCCAAGAGTAGAGCCTGGCATCGACCTGTACTCCTGACATGCCAAATCCCATCTTCGACGCCGCGCACGAATCAGCGGGCGTAGCAGAGCAACAAGCATTCGCAGCAGATGGGTGCGGGCTGGCAAACGCCAGCCCGCAGTGCAGCGCGCGGATTGGGATTATCGGATATTGGTGTCCCGCAGGAGTTTGGTCCGGCGTTCTTCATACTCCTCGCTGGTGATCTCACCGGCGGCATACCGTCGTTGCAGCAGTTGCAGTGGCGTTTGCAGTTGCCGGTAGGTGGTCCGCGTCACCGGCATCAGGAACGAAAAGAACATGATCCACAAGATGAACCAGAAGACCCACCAATAGGCATGCATTCCCCAGAAATAATAGTAATGGTGCATCGATACCCTCCTGACAACTGTTTGCAAGATCATCAGATACTGCCTGGCTCTGCCACCCAATGACGGCTTTGCCGACGTATACTTGGATGCCAATCTGCAATGGGCGGCCCAATCCATTTCTGTCTGCATCGCTGACGCGTGACGATGGGGGCTCCAGACTGCGTTGATTTGAAATTTGTGACCACCCGCCGCTGTCCCGCAGCCGGCTGCAAGCACGAAGGTACTCGCGGAACCTGAATCGACAACACCATCCGTAGGGCTTGTTCACGTCCAAAGACACACTTTCCGGAGTTTTCCACCGGTACCCACAGGGAAATTCTTTGTATGGGCGTAATTTTTTGTTGGACAAGCGCCATATTTGCGATATAGTTGTGGACGAAAGTGGTCTAAAGTGGTTGAGTGAGGCTAAAGCCAAGGCGACTCTGGAGCGAAGTGGAGCCGAGTTGGTAGTTTTCTCAATTTTGCAAGGAAGACGGAAGAGGCAAATGGCATGTTTCGCGGCAATCATCCAACCCGGGTCGATGAAAAGGGACGGCTGAAGGTGCCTGCGGAATTCAAGCGCCACATTGAGGAGAAGTATGGGGCCCGGTTTTACATCACCAGCGAAAACGGAAAAACGGCGAAGGTGTACCCGATGGAGGAGTGGGAAAAGATCGAGCAGAAATTGGCGGGGATTCCCAGCTTCAATCCTGCGAAGAAGAAGTTTATGGATCTGGTGAATTACTACGGCCAGGTGTCGGAGATGGACGCGCAGGGCAGGCTGCTGGTGCCGCAGATTTTGCGTGAGGCGGCCAAGGTAAGCGGGGACGTGGTGGTGTTCGGGATGATGACGTACCTGGAAGTCACCAACCATGACGCCTTCCGTCAGAACCTGGAAGCCAATCCGCTGACCGAGTCGGACGCGGAATCGTTGGCTGGGTTCGGGTTATAGCAGTGGAAGAAATCGCCCCTCAGGGGGCGCACGGTCGAAGTCAACGACATGTGCCGGTTCTTTTGGAAGAGGCAATGGAATTTTTACGAATCCTGCCGGGCGGCACCTACATGGATGCAACGCTCGGCCTGGGCGGGCATAGTGAAGCCATTGCCCGCCGGTTGGGCCGGTCCGGCCACCTGATCGCATTCGATCGCGATCTTGAGGCCATCGAGAGCGCAGCGGTTAGGTTTGTGGCATTGCGGGCGGAGCTGAAAGAACAGATGCCCCGCATCACGATCCACGCGGCGGCTTTCGCGGAAGCGGCGAGCTGGGCGGAACCGCAAAGCGTCGACGGAATTTTGGCCGACTTTGGGGTCAGCTCGCTACAACTGGATACGGCAGACAGAGGATTCAGTTTTCAGGCAGACGCACCGCTTGACATGCGGATGGATCCGCGCAGCGGAGTGACTGCCGAACAAGTGGTAAATCAGGCGAGCGAAGAGGACCTCGCAAATCTGATTTACAAATTCGGAGAAGAGAGGAGGTCGCGGAGAATCGCCAGAGCAATTGTCAGGGCGCGGCCGGTAACAACTACGGCACAACTCGCCAGAGTGGTTACAAGCAGCGCCCCGGCAAGTAAAAGCGATCGGATTCATCCAGCGACGCGGGTATTTCAAGCCCTCCGAATTTACGTGAACGGGGAACTCGATCAGATCGCTTCCTTGCTGCAATTGGCGCCGCAACTGTTGCGGGTACCGGGCGAAAGGCCAGGAGGAAGGATGGTAGCGATCAGTTTCCACTCTCTCGAAGACCGCATTGTGAAAGATGCGTTTCGAGAGGGCAAGGCGAGCGGGACCTGGACGGTGTTGACGCCCAAGCCAGTGACCGCAAGCGAAGAAGAGATTCGCAGCAATCCGCGATCGCGCAGTGCCAAATTACGGGCGGCGGAGCGGGCAATCAATCCAGCGAGAAACAAAAGGCCGGTCAAGGAGCAGGAAAAAATTTTGCGGCGCAGCTGGAGTAGCGGCTAAGCCGAGCAAGTTCGGGCCGGGTTCGTCCCCACCCCTCTTTCAGGCGAAAGAACAGCATGCAAGTGAACGTCACCCATCCCTCCCAGCTCAACGAGCCTGGCCCGAGAAGTGAGGGAAGCCTGATGGTGAGGACACGGAAGCATCGGTACACCGATGCAAAAGAATTGAAGGCCAGTGCAACGGCACGCGGCCAGTGTAACGAGGGGCGTATCGCAGTGGGCCCCCACGTTGGACTTCAACCAATCGTTCGAGGAGGAACACCATGTCACATATCTATAACTTTTTTGACAATCACATGGAAGTATGGGGCGCGATATTTTTTGGCGTACTTGCCATTGGAGCTTGCGTCGCGATGGCTGCTGCACTAAGCGGGGCCATGTGAACGGGCCTGCTTCCGGGGGGAAGCGGGCCCATCTTTCCACAGTTCCAACAAGAAACCATCAGTAAAGGAAATGCTATGGCAGCGGCAGGCATCGTAATCGATAGATTTCGGGAAAAGGGTCAGTGGAATGCCGAAACGGCGATGGAACACAATCGCTGGCTGTTCGCGGCACAACAGCGCGCCCGTCGCGGACCCACTCCCGAAGTATTTTTCGACAAGCGCCTGGACAACTCGCGCCTGGTCAAGGCTGAAGATCCGGTCCGCAAGCGCGAGATGCGCAGCTTCACCGTCGCCGCGGTTTTCTTTTTCGCATTACTGATGGTGTACAGTTGGCAGCATTTCAGTTCCATCGAGTACGGCTACCACATTGAAACCGAAAAGGCGCAGTTGCAGCACCTGCAGGAGGAAAACCATCAGCTTGGATTGACAGAGGCGCAACTGTCGCGATCGGAGCGGATCGATCGACTGGCCCACCAGATCGGGATGCAGTCGCCGCAGCCGGGGCAAATGGTCGCGCCCGCCATGGTGGATGCGGACCCGAACTTGCCCGTACTTGCGTCGGTGACGGTTCCAGCGTTGCCGTCGAACCGGTAAACTAGTACGTAACGGCTACGCGGTTTGTGAGTGGCCGAAAGGCCCATCCACGATGCAGGATCGAACCACGGCATGAGCCGAAAACCCAAACAAGCGCTCTCTGCTCCCATTCCAAGGTTGCGATTCGTCGCCTTGATTGGGATTTTGCTTGTCTGGGTGGCCCTTATCGCAGCGCGGCTCGTATGGTTGCAGGTCTTTCGCCATTCTGAATATGCGGAGCGGGAGTTTCGTCAGCACGACCGTACGTTTCAGATTGCTCCGCGGCGCGGAATGCTGTACGACCGCGACCTGCAACCGCTCGCTATGACGGTGCTGGTCGATTCCATCTACGCCGTTCCCGGCGAAATTGCGGATAAAGATTCGACCGCGAAACAACTGGCGCGCATCGTCCACGTCGACCCATCGGATCGATACACGTCTGCCAAAGACATTGACGCGCGTTTACATCGTTCCCGCGATTTTGCGTGGGTGGCGCGCAAAGTGGACGCCGATGTTGCCGCGCGGGTACGCGCGCTGAACTTGAAGGGCGTGTACTTCCAGAAGGAATTCAAGCGCTACTATCCCGACAACGATTTAGCGGCGCAGGTGCTGGGCTATGTGAGTCTCGACGACAACGGTCTGGGCGGAATCGAGCATCGCTTCGACGGAGCGTTGCACGGAACTGCAGGGCAGATGCTGACAGCCGTGGATGCGCGGAGGCAAAGCTACAGCAGCGTAGAGAAGGAGCCGACTCCCGGGGAAAACATGGTGCTGACGCTGGACGCCAAGATCCAGTTTATGGCGGAGCAAGCCCTGGACCATGCCATGGCGCGGACAAAGGCGCTAAATGGCACGGTGGTGGTGCAGGACCCGCACACCGGGCAGATTCTGGCGCTTGCGATTCGCCCGACGTTCAATCCCAACGATGTTCACGATATTCGTCCGGCGATGCTGTTGAACCATGCCGTGAGCGACGTGTATGAGCCGGGGTCGACATTCAAGCTAGTTCCTTTCTCGGCGGCGCTGCAGGAGAAAATCGTCACGCCGGATTCGATGATTCCAACCTATGGCGGCCAGATCAATGTTGCCGGACGTATTGTGCATGACGATCGCGACGCCATGATTTATGAGAGCCACCACGGCAATATGCTCTCCGTTCGGCAGGCCCTTGCGGAATCGAGCCAGGTGGTGGCTATCCAGCTTGCGGAACGGTTGGGCAAGGATCGTTTCTATCGGTACATCCATGCGTATGGATTTGGACAGAAGTCGGAGATCGAACTTCCAGGCGAAACGCGGGGTCTGCTGAAACCTCCCAATCGCTGGCAGGCGACCACGATCGGCTCCATTCCCATGGGGCAGGAAATCGGCGTGACACCGATCCAACTGGTCACCTTGGCATCGACGATAGCCAATGGCGGCGTGTATTTGCCACCGCATATCGTGTTGCAACAAACCTCCGATCAGAAAGGAAATCCGCGATTGGCGCCGGCGGCATTTCATCCGGAAGACAAAATTCCGGACACGCTGCCAGCCGGCGCGCATCGCGTCATCAGCACGATGACCGCGGCGGAAATGCGCAGCATGATGGAAGGCGTGGTGATGTTTGGAACCGGGGATACCGCGCAATTGAACGGCTACAGCGCGGCGGGCAAGACAGGGACAGCGCAAAAGATCGATGTACGCACGCGCACTTACTCCAAGACAAAATACATCGCGTCGTTTGTAGGGTTCGCGCCGGTCAACAATCCAGCGATCACGGTTGCGGTGATCATCGATTCTCCATCGGTGGGCTCGCACTTTGGGCGAGCTGCGAGCGCCCCAGTGTTTCAGGAACTGGCGCAGCAGGTGCTGGAATATCTTGGCGTGCCGCATGACATGCCTATCAAACCGGCGAAGCTGATCGCGGAACAAAAGAAGACGGCCCACGACGACATCGACGGAGATCGCGAGCAAGCAGGCGATCTGGATACGATGTTTGCCGAAGTGAACCATCTGCCGCCGGACGATCCGCTGCGCGCGTCGCCGGGCAAAACGCAGGCCGCCGTTGCGGACGCGGATGAGGCCCATGCGTATCTGCAAAGCGCATCCGATGCGTCATCGTCGATGCAGCCGCCGGAGACGGGACGAGCGGCAAATCCTTCGCCGCCAACCGGTGTCCATGCGGATGAGACAGTGCTGGCTAGGGGCAAGAGTATTTCCGCGGGGCAGGTGCAGTCGTCTTCTGCCAATAGCTCTCCCGCAGTCACGCTGGGATCGGGCGCGGCGGTGACCATGCCGGGTTTCATCGGCAAGCCGATGCGCTATGTGGTCGTGACCGCTGCCAACCTGGGGTTGAACGTTCGCGTGTATGGCAGCGGCGTGGCTTCAGAACAAGCCCCGGCTGCCGGAACACGCGTGCCGGCGGGCACCACCGTCGTCGTGCGGTTCCATCCATAATTCATCCGCAAGAATTCACCCGCAAAACAAGGTTCTGAGAACGCATCGAAGTATGCTTCAATGCAGAAGAGTTGTTTTCGCCCGTCGCCATGATCGCAAATCCATCCATGCAGTTTGAAGAGATGCTTCGCAAAGTGGAAATTCGCGAGCGCGCTGGGTCGAATCCACGGGTCAGCGATGTTGTGTACGACTCCCGCAGAACGACTGCCGGGGCGATGTTTGTCGCCATGCAGGGGGGCACGACGGACGGCAACCGCTACGTTGAGAACGCGCTGCTGCAAGGCGCGGTCGCGATAGCGACGGATTCCGGGGCAACGTGGAAAAGACTTCGTGCTGCGGACCCAAATCTGGCGATTGCGCTAGTGGAGCATGGGCGGCACGCGCTCGCCGGAATCAGCGCGAACTTCTTTTCGCATCCCGAACTCAAGCTGCGTTTGAGCGGAGTGACTGGCACCAATGGCAAGACGACGACGACCTACCTGTTGGAGTCAATGCTGCGGAGCGCTGGGCGCATTTCAATTCTGGTGGGAACGATTGAGTATCACGTCGGCAATGAAGTCCGCCCCTCTCCGCATACGACACCGGAATCGCGCGACCTGATCCAATTGCTTGCCGAAGGTGTTGCGACAGGCGCGACCGAAGCGGTGATGGAAGTGTCGTCGCATGCGCTGGAGCAGGGAAGAGTCTGGGGGCTGCATTGGGACACGGCGGTGTTCACCAACCTGACACAGGACCATCTCGATTATCACGGCACGATGGAAGCTTATTTTGAAGCGAAGGCAAAGATATTTACGGGCACAGGTTCTGCTCCGCCGCGTGTGGCTGCAATCCACGGTGGGGATGAATATGGACAGCGGCTGGCCCCGCTGGCGCGGGCTGCGGGTTGCGAGGTGGTGGAATTCGGGTTGGACCGCGGAGATTTTCGCGCGGCGGAGATACAGTTGGCAGCGAACGGGACGCGTTTTCAAATGATGACTCCAACGGGCAATATCGCTTTGCATACTCATCTTCCGGGGCCGGTGAATGTGCTGAATCTGTTGGCGGCTTCCGCGGCGGCGATGGCGCGCGGATTGACGCATGACGAGATCGTGCGAGGAGTGGAAGCGATTGCGTATGTGCCCGGACGATTTCAGACGGTGGATTGCGGACAGCCGTTTACCGTCGCCGTCGACTATGCCCACACCGACGATGCGCTGAGAAACGTGACGCGGCTGGCACGGCAGTTGGCGACCCCACGGCATGGGCGAGTGATCACAGTGTTCGGATGTGGGGGAGATCGCGACCGTGCGAAGCGGCCGCGGATGGGTCGCGCGGCTGGAGAGGGCAGCGACTTTGTCGTCGCCACCAGTGACAATCCCAGATCGGAAAATCCCGACACGATTCTGGCGGAAATTCTTCCAGGGCTCAAGGCGAGTGGGGTGCAGTTTAAGGTTGAGGAGGACCGTGCGAGCGCAATTCGTATTGCAGTTGGCAGCGCACAAGAGAATGATGTGGTGCTGATTGCCGGCAAGGGTCACGAAAAAGTACAAGTCCTGCGCGATCGAACCATTCCGTTCGACGACGCAGCGGAAGCGAGAGAAGCGTTGCTGGAACGGTATGGAAAATCTTCCAGCGGCGAAGGAGGTGCGCGATGCAGCTAAGCCTGGAACAAATTCGCGAATGGATGACTGCGGAGTTTGCCGCTGAGTCAGTCGGGGCCGTACAGCGAACCCTGGGCGCCGCGACCGCTTCAGGATACTCGATTGACTCGCGAACCATTCAGCCGGGCGATCTTTTCTTTGCAATCCACGGGGAGAGATTCGATGGGCACGACTATGTTGAGGCGGTGATTGAAGCAGGCGCAGTCGCGGCCGTAGTTGCGCGGGCCAACCTCGAACGTTACCCGAGTGACGCCATTCGTACGCGCCTCCTCCTGGTGGACGAACCGCTGGCGGCCATGCAGCGGCTGGCATCCTCGGTGCGTCGTCATTGGGGAAAACGCGTCATCGGCATCACCGGCAGTGCTGGGAAAACCACCACCAAGGAAGCGATCGCGCAGGTGCTGGAGTCGCGATTCCGCGTCCATAAATCGCACGGAAATTTGAATAACCATTTTGGACTGCCGCTGCAGTTGCTGCGGCTGCAGCCGGAGCATGAAGTTGCGATTCTGGAAATGGGCATGTCGCATGCGGGAGAGATTGCCGCGCTATGCAAGATTGCCGCGCCGGATTGGGGCGTGGTGACAAACGTCGGCACTGCACATGCCGAGAATTTTTCCGATGGGCAGGCCGGGATTGCTCGCGCGAAATATGAACTGATTGCGTCGCTGCCGCGATTCGGGACGGCAATTCTGAATTCCGACGATCCATATGTCCGGCAATTTGGTCGGGACTTTCTCGGCAAGACAATTTATTTCGGGGCCGGAAGCTTGTCCGATCCACGCGCGGAATCGGTTGTCCCAATGGGCGCGGAAGGCACCCGGTTCACCGTGGTTGCGGAAGGCCAACGCGCGGAAGTTGACCTTCGGTTGATGGGAGAACACAATGTCCGCAATGCGCTGGCAGGCATCGCCGTGGGGCTAGCCAGCGGCATTTTGCTTAGAGAGTGTGCGGCGGCGATCGAAACGCTAATGCCGCCGGACAAGCGCGGGCAGGTCCTGCAAATCCACGGCGCGACCCTGATCGACGATTCCTATAACTCGAATCCACAAGCCTTGCGCGCCATGGTGGATACCCTGCTGACGCTGCCGGCGAAGCGGGCGATCGTCGTCGCCGGAGAGATGCTGGAACTGGGGCCGGAGGGTTCACGGCTGCATCGTGAGTGCGGGGAGTACATGGGCACGCGCGGAATCAATCTGGTGGTGGGTGTGCGCGGAGAAGCGAAATGGATTGTCGAAGGAGCGAAAGCTGCGGGCGCTGAGGCGATGTTTGTGGCGACTCCGGAAGATGCGGGCGCGTGGCTGCGCGAGAATTTGCGGTCAGGCGATGCGGTGCTATTGAAAGCTTCGCGAGGGGTGCGGTTGGAGCGCGCGCTGGAAGCGCTCGAGCGCGAAGAATAGATCGTAGTGGAATGTTTTCCATCCCAGGTTAGCTATGCGAGCCTGGGGCACCCGGCCTACTGGTTGCGGACGCCATCCATCCGTGCAGGTGCAGCCAATTCTGCAGCAAGATTGGCCACATGCGCAACTGCGGATTGTCCTGCGCCAGGCCAGAACCATGATGACCCTGCTCGAAGATGTGAAGTTCCGCCGGAACTCCCGCGCGGACCAGCGCTTCATAAAATAAGACGCTATTCATCACCGGAACCGTCTCATCGTTGGTGGTGCTGAAAAGGAACGTAGGAGGAGTTTGCGTCGTCACCTGGGTTTCATTGGAGAGCTCGTTTTCCAGCATTGGATTCGGCTCTTCTCCCAGCAGATTATGCAGGGAGCCGATGTGGGTTGTGCCGGGTTCCATGCTGATGACGGGGTAGGCGAGCACCATAAAGTCGGGACGGCTGCTGACGCGTTCGATGGGGTCTGCAGCGTCCGGATTGCCATTGTCGAAATGCGTGCCTGCCGTGGAAGCGAGATGGCCTCCGGCAGAAAATCCCATAATGCCGATTCGGTGTGGATCGATCGAGTCTTGGCTGGCGTGGGTGCGTACGTAGCGAATGGCGCGCTGGGCATCGAGCAGCGGGATCGGGTGGTGGTAGCGCGGGCCATAGCGATAGGTCAGGACGAAGGCCGCGACTCCGCGGGCGTTGAGCCAGTGGGCAACCTCGGTTCCTTCTTTGTCGATGGCGAGCATGGCATAGCCGCCGCCAGGGCAGACCACGATTGCCGCGTGCGTGGGATTCTGCGCAGGCAGATAGGGCGTGAGTATCGGCTTATCGAGTGCAGTGTCTCCGATGGCTCCTGGAGCGCCGTTTGGCCACAGCAAAATTGGCGCGGGGGCTGTGGCTGTGGGCGAAGCCGTGGATTGCGCCGCCAGCAAGGTCGAGCAGGCGAACAGGCAAGCGAGCGAGCCGCGGAGAATGCGGTGGGGAAGCGTGCTCACTTGTTTTCCTCCGAAAGCACAGCCACTCCATATTGCGGCAGCGTCACCGACTGCACCGAGCCGCCGTCGAGTACGTTCTGCATCGCGGCCGGCAGAGTGACAGTTTGCGAGGTTGGCGCCCAATTGATGAGGACGTAGACGGTGTGATTTTTACCGTAGCGCGGATCGACCTCGACGCTGGCCGGTACACCGGATAGTGCCGGAGTGACGCCACTCATCGCCGTCATCCAGTCTGCCAGCTTCGCCATGCCAGCGTCATCCATCCAAACGCCGACGTAGGTGATGCTGCCCTTACCGACTATGCGGGTGATGATGGCGGGTTTTCCGTCGAGCCAGCCATTGCTCTTGCCGTAGGTCGCGAGTACCTGCGTGTCCGGCGAACTGGCGCTGAGAAGCTCCGCCCAAAGTTGGCTGGTGTTGTCACCGAACTGGCCGCTGACCGGGACGGGATGGACAAGCGCATAGTATTGTTCTACGCGGCCACCCAGCAGCGGAACCAGCGGCCCAGGCTGCCGTTCCGTTTGCAGGCCATTGTCGATGTCCTTTATTCCAGATCGTTGTCCTAGAATAAGATGGCCGCCATTCTTCACGTATGACACGAGGTTTCTTGCGGCCGCATCGGTGAGCACGTTCAGCCCCGGCGCAACCACTAATTTGTAGCCATCTAGAGAAACGGTCGGCTGCACAATGTCGACGGACTGCGCAATGTCTTTCAGCGGCTGATAGTAGCTGAGAAGCTCCTCAACGGGATCGTAGTTCTTATTGTGACGCTGCCAATCAATGGCCCAGAAACTCGAATACGTGTGCAGAATGGCAACCTGGGATTTCGGCGAGGTGCCTGAGAGAACTGGGCCGGCTTTGGTGAAGTCTTGACCCAGTTGGGCGACTTCCGGATAAAGTGGAACGGGAGTGCCATCGGGGCCGACAAGGGTGCCATGGTACTCCTCCTGGCCATTGAGAGCGCTGCGCCATTGCCAGTAGCTGACCGCATCGGCACCGTGGCCAACATTCTCCCAAGCCATGGCACGGACTTCGCCCTTATTCAGATCGTTGTTGATGGGGTGCCAGTTGACGTGGCCGGGCTGGGTTTCCATGATCCAGAAATTTTTCTGTTTGAAGCCGCGCGTCAGGTCGTCCGTAGAGCCGTTTTTGTAGGGGTCAACATGTCCTCCGCCGATGTAATCGTCCCAGGAGGCCAGATCGAGGTCCTTCGCGACGGCATAGTGGTCGTAGCCCTGAAACCACCCCATCATATTCGTGGTGACGAACTGGCGGGGCGCGGCGTTTTGGCGGATGGCATCGAGTTGGTTCTTTTGATAGCTGACCCAGGTGTCGCTGACGAAGCGCTTCCAACTGAGCAGCAAGCCTGGATTGCCGGGTTTGGTTTCGATGGGAATCTGGTTCCAGTTGCTATAGGTCTGACTCCAGTAGGCCGTTGTCCAGCGTGCGTTCAGATTGTCCAGCGTGCCGTAGCGCTGCTTGACCCAGTTCTGGAAGTCGGCGCGCGTCTGCGGGTCGAACGATACTGCGGCGTACTCATTGTCAATCTGCCAGCCGATGACGTAGGGGTTATGGCCGAAGCGCTTGGCCATGCGGGTTGCAATGTCGCGGGCCAGCTCGCGATACTTTGGATTGTCCCAATTGAATTGCTGGCGGTTGCCATGCTCGGCCTTGCGCCCATCTTCATTCGTGCGCAGGGTCTCGGGATATCTTTGCGTCAACCATGCCGGCGGCGCTGCGGTGGGCGTACCCAACACGGTGTAAATGCCATGTTGCCCGGCTTCATCGATGGCGCGCTCCAGCCAGCCGAAGTGGTAATCGCCTTCGGATGGCTCCATTTTGCTCCAGGCAAACTCGCCGACGCGCACAAAGCGAATGCCGGCCTTCTGCATCAGGTCGAGGTCGGCAGGCCAGCGGGACTCGGGCCATTGCTCCGGATACCAGGCAGTGCCCAGCAGTATAGGCGGGGGCGGCGCAACGTCTGTCGGGCGGGCGGAGGTTTGCGCGGCGATTCGGGCAGGAGCGACACATCCCAGGCAAACCAGAAAAGAACCAACCACAGCGAAGAGGAGTTTCAGGTATTTTGTCATGGCAATCTCAGTTATTGGATTTCGTGGCAACGGACGCTTTCTTTTTATCTCGACGCCAATGATAGACGTATTGACCGGAAGAAGTCTTCAGGGGCGGCCTTGAATGTTCTGGCGAACGTAAGAAGATCGGCGTAACTTGCGCTTTCATTGGGTTGGCCGTTGCCCGTCTTCGTGCCGCGAAATACATTAGCGGCATTCGACACCCGTCGCGGCCCCATGATACTCTCGTCTGTTTTCTTCCCTGAGGGAGACTGATGAGCACACATGCCACGGCACATTCGGACGGGGAGCAGGCGCAGTTTCACCTGTTCACGGAGGAGCAGCAACAGCTACGCAAGGAGGTTCGCGAGTTTGCCGCACGCGAGATTGCGCCTAATGTGAGCCGCTGGGATGAAGCCAGCGAATTTCCCGCAGATCTGGTGAAAGAGCTGGGCCGCATGGGGCTGATGGGCGTCATATTTCCGCAGCAATATGGCGGCTCCGAACTTGGCTATGTGGAATATGCGATTGCCATCGAGGAGTTGTCGCGGGTCGACGGATCAGTCGGCATTATCGTGGCCTCGCACAATTCTTTGGCGACCAATCATATTTTTCTGGCGGGGACAGAAGAGCAGCGGCAGAAATATGTCACCAAGCTGGCAAGCGGAGAGTGGCTGGGGGCATGGGGTCTGACCGAACCTGGCTCTGGCTCAGATGCGGGTGGAGCGCGGACGACGGCGGTGAAGAAGGGCGACCGCTGGGTGCTGAACGGGAACAAGACGTTTATCACCAACGGCCATTATGCCGATGTTGCGGTCGTCATCGCGGTCACGGACAAATCGAAGGGAACGCATGGAATGTCCGCGTTCATTGTAGAAAAAGGAACGCCGGGATTTCGTTCCGGAAAAAAAGAAAACAAGCTCGGCCTGCGTGCCAGCGATACCTCTGAGCTGATTTTTGAAGATTGCGAAATTCCGGAGAAAAATCTGCTGGGCAATCTGGGCGAGGGCTTTGTTGACTCCATGCGGGTGCTGGATGGCGGTCGCATTTCCATTGCGGCGCTGTCGCTGGGCATCGCCCAGGGAGCGTTTGACGCGGCGGTGAAATACACGAAACAACGCAAACAGTTCGGCAAGACGATCAGCGAATTTCAAGGAATCCAATGGAAGATTGCGGACATGGCGACGCAACTGGATGCGGCGAAACTGTTGACCTTCCGCGCCGCGCAGATGAAAGATGCCGGGATGAGGACGACGCTTGAGTCGGCCATGGCCAAGCTGTATGCGAGCGAGGTTGCGGTGAAGATTTGCGATGAGGGCGTGCAGTTGCACGGCGGCTACGGCTTCATCAAAGAGTATCCGGCGGAGAAGTTCTATCGCGATGTGAAGGTGTGTACCATCGGGGAAGGCACCAGCGAAATTCAACGGTTGGTGATTGCGCGCGAGGTGCTGAAGCGGTAGCCGAATACCTCCAAGACTAATGTTCGCACGGCGCAAGTTCTTTTGTGCGCCATGGTCGGGGGCAGAAAGTTGAAGGTTTGTGCAGAATAGTTGAAGGATTGTGCGGAATAGTTGAAGGATCGTGCAGTGTTCAGTTTGCGCCAAGTTGTTTTGGTGCAATGAGATGAGGCGGAAACAGAAAGCTTTTGGTCGGCACTGCTGCTTTACGCAAAAAAACGAAAATCTGTCGTTGCGTCCTCCATGCGGTCAGGACAGGCCGCTGCATTGCGGAATGCATTCGGAGACTGCTGTTACCTATTTTATCAGTGTGGGAACAATTGATGCGCCAACTTTATGCCAGTGAAGTTGTGGTGAAGATTTACGAAGAAGGAGCGCAACTGCACGGCTGGTAAGCTTCATCAAGGATTATCCGGCGGAGAAGTTTTATCGCGATGTGAAGTTGTGCATCATCAGGTATGACGCGAGCGAGATTCAACGTCTGGTGATTGCGCGAGAGGTGCTGAAGCGGTAGCCGAATACTATTGCAAATGATTGCGCGCCCAGACCTTAAAGCCTGGTGAGCGTATTGGTTGTAACAGCAACAACATCTCGATGCCAGCTAGCTTTGCCTAACTCGACATCAAGGGTCGTTTGCAGCGCATGTACGCGGCAATAAAAGAGCGGCGGTACACTGCCTAATAAATTGCAGACGGAAGAAAGCCAAATAGGAATTGCGCCAGTTTAACTGGCGGGACTTGTAGAAATTATGCGCCAACTTCTGCCTCTGTTAGTCTTCGCGGTTGTGTTCTCAACCATTCCGGCCATAGGCGCTACTGCGGACGGGTTCGTAACGACTGTAGCTTCGCCTACGGAATTCTACATAGGCGCGCTGCATATTGTGACGAATGGGAACACGCAGTGCAAAACAGAGACACTATTGACTTCTGCATAAATAATGCAATGGCCTAGCGCAAAGAAAAGCTCAGTTCGGATTGTGCGATGCAGCCACGCAGTTTTTGCTGTGAGTTGCGAATGCCGTCGATGGAACCGAGAATGTCT
>JAJYUB010000049.1 GCA_021792795.1 Acidobacteriota bacterium
ATTCGAAGTGAAATTGTATGAAGAGATTCTGCCGTAGCGTCCGTCTCGAAACGCATGGCTTGAATCAAGGAGCCTACCGTGAAGATATCTCAGATTGCGACGCCAGACTTAGTGGTTGACCTCGACGAAAGATTTGCCAGGAATGCAACTGAAGGCCCTGCACACGGAACCCGGCTTGCTTGGGGTTGAGCGGAGCTTGACAGTCGCATAAGGCCTGTCGAAGTGTTGCTGGAAGCTCCCCTTGACGATAAAAAAGCCGATCGCACTCAAGTATTTGAACTATGATCAACAGCATGACACGACTTTCGTCGATATTTCAGCGTTCTCTTCTCGTGGCCACGAGCTTGTGCTTTGCGTGTTGTATGCCCGGCGATCAACCGGTTCGCGCGCAATCAGTCGCTCCTGCGAAAACGATAATTTTAACGCCGCAGGATGTCGGCAGCCTTATGCCGCACAACGTCTTTTTCCGTGGACAAACCGCCAACGTTCAACTGCGCAACACCTTCGGCCTGCGCCTCGCGGACGGCGCGATTGTACTGGCAGGACTGGTAGACAACTCCGGATATGCAACTGGGATCCAGCAGAAATATCAAGGTTACCTGCTCAGCGAAACCGCGTTGACAGTGAACGGAGAGGCCCTGCCTGCGGGGGCGTACGGATTCGGCTTTATTGCGAAGGACGCCTTTGTGGCGATGGACCTTGGGGCGCACGATGTTTTGCAGGTCGCAACCAAAACAGATGCGACCATGCTCCATCCGCGGCCGCTGGAGATTGTCGCAGGCACTCGCGCCGGCAGCTATCGCCTGTACGAAGGCCGGAGGTTTGTTTCCGTCCGGATAAAGTAGCCATGGCGCGCGCCGGATCTTACCAATGGTGCAGTTCGCGAGACTTGCGTGGGAACGGGCTAAAGCATTTCTCCTGAAGGTGTATAGCGTGAAATAAGAAGCTCCACGCAGCCTTTCCTTAAAGAAAGGTTGCACGAAACCATCTCCGCCGCTCGACAGCATCAGGAGAAATGCGCTAGCGCGGATTGACGGTTGGTGTAGCCGGATTCCAAATGGGGTCATTCTTCACTCCGGTCGCCGCGGCGACCGGAGTGAAGAGTCCAGACAATGCGCGCCTGGTACGTGCTGCCATTACCCTCTGGGTTCTTCGCTTCGCTCAGAATGACTCATCCCCAAAATGATTGCACCAACTGTAAATCCGCTCTAGACAATCCGTGCCAGCATCAGCGTCAAAAGCAGCGCCACCGTGGAAATGATCGTTTCGCAGACGGTCCATGTTTTGAAGGTGTCGGCCACGCTCATATTGAAATACTCTTTCACCAGCCAAAAGCCGCCGTCGTTCACGTGCGAGAACACGAGCGATCCGGCGCCGGTCGCAATGGCCAGTAATTCCGGCTGAACACCGTGCGCGTGCAACGCAATTGGCGCAATGATCCCTGCCGCCGTCGTCATGGCTACCGTGGCCGACCCAGTGGCAACGCGAACGGCCGCGGCAACCAGCCATGCCAGCAGCAGCAGCGGAATATGCGCTCGCAGCGCTACATCCACGATGGCCGCGGCGGTGCCGCTGTCCTGCAGGATCCGGCCGAATCCTCCGCCCGCACCCACCAACAACGTAATGGTTGCCGTGGGCGCCAAACATTCATTGGTGAATCTCAGGATAGTGTCGCGGCTGAATCCGCGCATGCTTCCCAGCGTAATGAAGCTGATCAACACGCCGATCAACAGCGCAATATCGGCGCCCCCAATCAAATGGAGAATCCGGTTCGCCATGGTTCCCTGAGCGGCGAACGTATTGGCCCAACTGCCGATCATCATCAGAATGACCGGGAACAGGACCGTTGCCATCGTCAGGGTAAAGGCGGGCAATTTGCTGTGTGGGTCGCGGTCGAGAAACTCCGCGGCGATGGGATTGTCCGGCGCAAGGTGAATGTGCGGCGAAATCAATTTCGCATAGAGCGGCCCTGCCAGAATGGCGGTGGGGATTCCAACGATCAGCGCATAAAAAACGGTCTTGCCGACATCGGCATGATAGGCGGCAACCGCCAACAAGGCGGCCGGATGCGGGGGAACGAGTCCATGCACAACTGAAAGGCCCGCGACCATGGGGAGTCCAACCAACACGAGCGACGTGCGCGTGCGCTTGGCAACTGTAAACGCGATCGGAATGAGAAGAACAAAGCCAACCTCAAAGAAGACCGGCAGGCCGACGACGAAACCAATGACGACCATGGCCCAATGCACGCGCTTTTCGCCGAAGAATCGGATCAAGGTATGGGCAATCTGGTCCGCTCCGCCGGACTCTGCCATCATTTTGCCGAGCATTGTCCCCAGCCCGATGACCACGGCGATATGACCCAGAGTGCCGCCGACACCCGCCTCGAACGACTCGACAATGGCCTGCATCGGCATGCCGGTCACCATTGCTAAAGCGATCGAAACCGACATCAACGCAATAAAGGGGTTCGCTTTGTAGCGCGCGATCAGGACGATCAACACCACGACGGAACACAGCGCGGAAAGCAAAAGAAATGTTCCGTGGCTAGGGACAAAAAAGGTATGCATGACGATGTGTTCTTATAGAAAATCACTGCTGTACAACGGCTGCCTGCCGTTGCCGTGCTGCATCACTTCGCCGGCGCTTTATATGCGACGCAATCGATCTCCACCTTACAGTCGACCATCATGCTGGAGGCGACGCAGGAACGGGCCGGAGGGTCCTCGCCGAAATATTCCTGAAACACACGATTGAACGCGGCAAAGTCGCGTGGATCGTCGAGCCACACTCCACAGCGCACCACATCCGCCGCGGTGTAGCCAGCTTCGGTTAAAATCGCGAATAGATTATCGATGGCCTGACGGCCCTGCCGAGCAATATTACCCTCGACCAGTGTGCCATTCACCATCGGCACTTGCCCGGAGACATACAACCATCCCTCCGCCTCGACGGCACGCGCGAATGGCAGATGCTGACCGCCGATTCCCTTGCCGCCCTCGACCCCGTAGCGCTTCATTTGAAATGTGTCCTCCGTGAAGTTACATACACAATGGTTTGAATGTAGCTTATCGCGTACTCCTATTGGGTCGCCGCGGCAAAAAACGTCCTGCCCGCTCGCCTGTGGGAGTTTGCTCTCGATAGGAGAGCGCGCCATTCACCCATACCGCTTCAATTCCGATTGAGGCGCGCACTGGGTCTTCAAACGTAGCAACATCACGCACGGTTGCCGGATCGAACAAGACCAAGTCGGCATAGTGGCCCTCGCGAATCCAGCCGCGATCTGCCAAACCGAATCGTTGCGCGGGCAACGAAGTCATCTTTCGAACAGCCTCGCCGAGTGGGAACAAGCCCTGCTCCCGGCAATAGCGGCCAAGCACGCGCGGAAATGTTCCCCAAAGTCTCGGATGGGGAAGGGGATCGTTGGGCAGGCCGTCGGAGCCGATCATCGTGCCTGGATGCCGCAGAATGGCTTGCATGTCCTGTTCCGCAATGCTGTGATAGATTGCGCCCGCCGGCTGCAAGCGCCGTGCGGCCTCGATCTGTTGCACGCCCCACGCTTCGGCAATTTGCGCCAGCGTTTGCCCGGCCTTTTCCGGATGCGCCTTCGACCAGGTGATCTGGATTTTCACGCGCTCATCCACCTGGCGCAGATCCAACGTGCTGGAGCCGGCAGCATAAGGATAGCAATCGCACCCAATCGGCTGGTGCTGCCGCGCATGGTCGAGCCACTCGAGTACTTCCGCGCTCCGTCCCCAGTTGGCGATGCCTGCGCATTTTAAATGCGAAATCACAACAGGAACTGCAGCGTGCTTGCCGATGCGAACGGCTTCGTCCATTGCTTGCAGAATTGTCTCCGTTTCGCTGCGCAGGTGCGTGGCGTAGATTGCGCCAGCAGCGGCCAGCAACTCAGCCAGCGCCATTACTTCTTCAGTAGAGGAAGAGTGTGCGGAAAGATATGCGAGTCCAGTGCTCAACCCGGTCGCTCCATGGTCCAGCGCTTCCTGCAACTGGACGCGCATCCCTTCGATCTCCACGCCGGTTGCGGCGCGATCGAGGCGGTCCATGTGGTTGTTGCGAAGCGCAGTGTGGCCAACTAGCGCAGCCACATTCACGGCGGGTTGCGCGGCCGAGATGGCATGCGCGTATGCGGCAAAGGTCGGGTAGCGGAATGACTCAGCATTCCCTAGCAGGTTCATCGGATCGGGCGGTTCGCCCCGCAGTTGCACCGGCGATGCGCTGATGCCGCAATTGCCAACCACCACCGTCGTCACGCCCTGCGACAGTTTCGGCAGCATCTGCGGGCCGCGGATGACGCTGGTGTCGTCGTGGGTGTGGACATCGATGAACCCAGGCGCCAGCACTTTTCCTTCGCCATCAAAAATGTTTTCTGCCTCGTAGTTGTGCAGACTGCCAATTGCAAGGATGCGCCCCTGGTCGATCGCAACATCTGCAATCTCCGGCGATCTTCCGCTGCCGTCGGCAACTTCGACGTTCCGAATCAAGGTAACGCACTTCGGCATTTCTGCTCTCGCCCGTCGAGGTGCGGATACCTATCCGCCCATCGCGCTCTTCATCGGCAATCTCCAAAGCTTATATCATTTGAGTTTCAGACAGGGAATCGCATCGCGAAACGTCAAGCTGGTCACGCAGAGAAGGTCGAGATGAATATGTCGGAGATAATCGTTGGCCCTTTGAATAAAGGCCTGGGCGCGATGGACAGTCCGCTGTCGGCGCCGCAAATTGTTGATCGGCGTTGGAATCTGCTTCACGAAGATCTGAGCCTGCCCACTGCGGTGTTATACGAAGAAAAATTGGCGCATAACATGGCGTGGATGCAGCAATTCATTCAGACTTACGGCGTCAAATTTGCCCCCCACGGGAAAACCACCATGGCGCCCAAGCTCTTTGCGCGTCAATTGGAAACCGGGGCCTGGGGCATCACGCTGGCGACCGCGCATCAAACGCGAGTGGCCTATGAACACGGGGTCCGCCGCGTTTTGCTGGCCAATCAACTTGTCGGAAAGCAGAATATGGAAATTGTATCGAGGCTGCTGCGGGATGAGAACTTTGAATTCTACTGCCTCGTCGATTCAACGCAACTGGCGGAGCAGCTTGGGGAATTTTTCTCCGCCCATCATCAACGACTGAACGTCTTGATCGAGTTGGGAGTTGATGGCGGCCGCACCGGCATTCGCAATTTGCAGGAACTCGGTGCGTTACTGGCCGAGCTGCATCGCTGGCGCGACCACATAGCCCTGTGCGGTGTCGAGCTGTACGAGGGTGTATTGCAAGACGAAACGGCGATACGAGAATTTCTGTTTCGAGCGGTTGAGGTTGCCGCAAAACTGGCCAGTGAAAATCATTTCGACCGGAAACCCGCGATCCTTTCCGGCGCTGGTTCGGCATGGTATGACATTGTGGCGGAAGTATTCTCCGCAGCAGATATTGGATATCCGGTCGATATTGTTCTGCGGCCCGGCTGTTACCTCACGCATGATGTGGGCGTCTATCGTCTGGCCCAGAGGCAAATCCAAACCAGAAATCCGATCGCGCACAAAATGCGTTCCTGTCTGTTGCCGGCGTTGCAACTGTGGGCCTATGTGCAGTCCATCCCAGAAAAAGATAAGGCGATACTGACTCTGGGTAAACGCGACGCAGCTTTCGACGCAGGTTTGCCGACTCCGAGCATGCAATACCGGCCCGGCGAAATCGCACCCCATGCCTGTTCCAGACATTGGGAACTCTTCCGGATGATGGACCAGCATGCCTTTATGAGAATTTCTGAGGGAGATGATGTCCGGGTTGGCGACATGATTGGCCTCGACATTTCGCATCCATGCCTGACTTTCGACAAATGGCGCTATCTTCCGGTGCTGGATTCCAGTTATCAGGTCATCGATATCGTAGAGACATTTTTCTAGTGATTCGGCGGCTCCATGCCGGGGCAAAAATTACACCAGGATTTTTCAGGATGGACACGTGCCGCAGTTAGTCCCGATCGCAGACCAATTGGCAGCCCTGGAGAGCGGGCGAACGGCCAGCCGTGAACTGGTCGAGAAAAGTCTGGCGGCTGCGGCCGACCCTGCCGGCCAAGGCGTCCGCACGTTTACCAAAGTCTATTCGGATTCCGCTCTCTACGCAGCAGACTCCATCGATCGACAGCGTCGAACCGGCGTGGGCCAGGGAGCGCTTCTCGGGTTGCCAATCTCCGTGAAGGATCTTTTCGATATCGCTGGAGAACCGACGCCAGCTGGATCGATTGTCCTGGCAGATGCGCCGCCCGCGAAAAAAGATGCGGCAGCGATTGCGCGCCTGCGAGCGGCCGGGGCAGTCCTGGTGGGGCGAACCAATATGACCGAGTTCGCCTTCTCCGGCCTGGGCATCAATCCCCACTACGGCACACCGCGCAATCCATTCGACCGAGCAATCGGGCGTATCCCTGGAGGCTCATCCTCTGGCGCAGCGATCTCTGTCACCGACGGCATGGCCGCGGCGGCAATCGGCACCGATACTGGCGGCTCTCTCCGCATTCCCGCAGCGCTCTGCGGTCTCACCGCGTTTAAACCAACCGCGCGCCGCGTGCCATTGCAGGGTGTGCTGCCGTTATCCCACAGTCTGGATTCCGTCGGCGCAATCGCTGCAACGGTCGCGTGCTGCGCACGAATGGATGCAGTGTTGTCCGGCGAACCCCTGACGCCATTGGTCAGTTGCGATACCGTTGGCCTGCGCCTCGGCGTTTTGCAGGGGTACGTACTCGATGGGTTGGATGCCGATGTGGCGCGTCGGTTTGAAGCGGCGTTGTCCATTCTGTCCAAAGCCGGCGCCAATGTGAAAGATGCATACTTTTCCGCGCTTGCCGATATTCCGGCGTGTTATGCCAATGGTGGAATCCCCGCCTATGAATCGCATGACTGGCACCGGAAGCTCATCGAACAGCATGGCGAGCTGTACGATCCCCGCGTTCTGACGCGCATCCTGCGTGGGAGAGAGATATCTTCGGCTGACTATTCGGACTTGGTGAAGATACGCCGCAGAATTATTGCTGAAGCGGAGCGTGTCTTTGTCGATTCGGATGTTTGGCTATTGCCGACCGTGCCGCGGATTGCTCCCATCATCTCCGAGTTGGCATCCGACGACAACGCGTATTTTGACACGAACGCTGCAATGCTCCGAAATCCGAGTATCTTCAATTTTCTGGATGGCTGCGCGCTGTCGATTCCTTGCCATGTACCCGGCGAAGCGCCGGTGGGCCTCATGCTCGCGGCGACGGGCGACCAGGATCGTAAATTACTGCGAATTGGCGTAGCCATCGAAACGGCTCTTGCCAAAGCAGGATGCGCCATTGTCCGGCCGTCGCTACAATAATTTCTTGCCTTCTACGAAAATTCAACCCGATAAGTGCGGCTACAGGGTCCGCTTAAACAGCGGCGTAGCAATCAGCAGGGTTGCGATTCCAAATCCAAACAAGAACACCAGGTCCATCCATATTGCATCGAAGCCGCCGTCTTTCAGCAGCACCGCCTTGAAGCCGTGGACTGCATAGGTAAAAGGATCGACGACGGCAATGGCGCGCAACCATTTGGGAAATCCCGCGACCGGCGAGATTGCGCCGCTGGGGAAGAAAAGCAGCGTGTTCAGCACTCCAAACATCGCGCGAGGCACGAGAGGGTCTTCAACCCGCACCATCATCAGAAACATCATGCCGTTGAATGCGATGGAAGTGGAAACGATCAGCAATAGCAATAGTAGGTCGGTCACTGGGTGAAAAATGGAACCAAGGCCTGCAAGCAACGATCCAATCACGGTCAGAGATATGCCCGACATCACCGCTTTCACAGTCCCGGCCAGATTCAAGCCCAACACCAATTCAAACTTTGTGATTGGCGTAACAAGGTATCCTTCATGCACTCCCCGCGCCTTGTCGTCGATGTAGAGTATGCCTCCGCCAATCATGACGGCGACATACATGGCCAGGGAAATGGAACCGGCAAGCAGGTACTTCATGTATTCGACATAGGGATACAGTTCGACGATCTCAAGCGCGATCTGCTGCACCACCTTGGGTTGGATCACCGGCGCGTTCAAGGCGTCGACCAGCGATTGCATCTCCGATTCAATGCTGCTGCTCGTAATCTGGTCGGTGTTGTCCACGACCAGGCCAATTTGCGGTGAATCCCCTGCCAGCGCGCGTCGTGAATACTGCGCCGGGATAATCACCGCGGCATCCAGTTTTCCGGTTCGCACATCTTCGCGTGCCTTCTTCTCATCGTTGTATTCGATCGTGGTGAAGGTGCGGATATTCGCAGCGACATCGTTGAAGGCTTCGTGGACCTTCAGCGCCTGCGAGCCATGGTCGTAATCGACTACGCCCACCTTGGCCCCTCGAATCTTGCCACCCATGGCGTTGCCCAGGATGACAAGCTGTACCAGCGGCAACGCCATCGACACCATCATCAAGGTCGGCGAACGGAAAAACTTTCGCATCTCCCGCTCAACAATCGCCATCATGCGCGTCATGGCTGCATCCCCGGTCGCGGCGGCATCACAAACCCATGCGCCTTCACCTGTTCATCGCGAAGTTGCCGACCCGTGTAGTGGACAAAAACGTCATCCAGCGTGGTGTTCTGAACGCTCAACGATTTGATACTTCCGCCAAGTTCTGTTGCCATTGCCACCAGTTGCGTGGTGGTCAGCGAGCCGTTGGAGGTAAGCAGCCGGTACATCCCCGCGCTCTGCGATTCCACGGATGTGACGCCCGACAATTGCTGCAATCGAGACGGCCACTCCGTAGACTCCTCGGAGAATTGCGCCTCCACAACGTTGGTCCCCGGCACGCTGGCCTTCAGCGCCATTGGGGTATCCAGCGCGACCAGCTTTCCGTGATCGACAATGGCGATGCGGTCGCACAACCGGTCCGCTTCGTCCATATAGTGCGTAGTCAGCAGCATAGTTAGATGGCGCGTATTTTTCAGATGATTCAGCATTTCCCAAACGGCGACGCGAGAGACTGGATCCAGCCCGGTCGTGGGTTCGTCGAGGAAGAATATCCGCGGATTGTGGACCAATCCCCGTGCTATCTCCAATCTGCGCCGCATGCCTCCGGAAAGTGTTTTTGTCTGCGCGCCGCGCCATTTCACCAGATCCATCGCCTCCAGCAGATCGTGAATGCTCCTCTCGCGGTCGGCCTTCGGAACTTCATACAGCTTGGCATAGATAGAAAGATTTTCTTCCACCGTCAGATCGATATCGCTGGTCAGCGCCTGGGGAATTACGCCGATCGTGCGCCGCACGGCATCCGGCTCGCGCGAGACATCATGACCGGACACCACGGCGCGCCCGCCGGTCACCGGTGTCAGCGTGGTCATCATGCGGATGAGGGTGCTTTTTCCTGCGCCGTTGGGGCCGAGCAGACCGAAAATTTCTCCATCGTCCACGTGGAACGTGATGCCGCCGACGGCGGTAAAATTGCCGTACCGCTTGACAATGTTTTCGACCGAGATGGCGACATTGAGCTTGCCTGCGTTCACTGTTTCACCAGCTTGCTCTTCGGGATATAGACCTCGGCCAGCATTCCCGGCACATACCGCATTTCAGGATTGTCGATCAGCAGTTTCAGGCGAACAGTCTCGATGTCCCGCTTGCGCCGGCTCACATCGCGTTGCGTCGCAAAATCCGCTTCCGCCGACTTTGCGATCACCCTGCCCTGCAATGTCGCTCCGCTTGGCATCACTACGCGCAGTTTGTCTCCTAGCTGCACGGAATCCGCCTCAGTCTCCGGCAGCGGCGCATAGACCCAGGTTTGTGTCAGGTCTGTGATGGTGACGATGGGCGTTCCAGCGGTAACCACTTCCCCTTGCCTTGCCGCTCTAACGTTTACTTTGCCTGCAATCGGGGAGACGACGTTCGCATATCCCAGTTCCACCTGCGCCTGGTCCAGCAGCGCTTGCGCATTTCGCATTTCACTGCGCGTTGCCGCCACCGTTTTTGCCTGTGCCTGCGCCTGAATCGTGTTTGCTTTCGCCGCCTTGAGCGATGCCTCGGCGGCTGCGACGTTCTGCTTCGCCGCGTCGACGGCGGCGCGGTCCGCGCGCAGGGAAGCGACGTCTTCATCTCGCGTTTGCTGGCTCACCACTCCTTGCGCCGCCAAGGCAACGGAGCGCGAAGTGTCGGCGTTCTGGTGCTGTTCCTGCGCCTGGGCTTGCATCAGGGTGGCCCGCATGGCGCGCAACTGCGCTTCCGCATTCGCTACCTGGCTCGAAGTGCTGCCACCGATCTGGCGCTCTGTATCGCGGGTCTGCTGCACCAGATATCTCTGGCTGGCGGCGGTTGCCTCGGCCGCGTTGCGCGCCGCCGCCAGGTCGTCACTCTGGATGGTGGCGATCAGTTCGCCGGCTTGCACGTCGTCGCCTTCGTCGACCGTAAGCTTCTCGATCCGGCCTGGGATCCTCGAACTGACGATGACTTCATTCGCGTCCACTGTGCCGATCAACTGCAAATCTTCCGAGCGGTTCGCGGTAAAGAAATACCAGCACAGCGAGAAGAGGAACAGCACTCCTAGCAGCATAAAAATCCGGTTGCGAGCGTTCATAAGGGTCTTCTCCGGGCATGAAAGTTCTCAATCCGCGCCTGTACGTTTTTTACACGAGGCATGGGCATGTCTCGGAGAACGCGATTGGCCAGCCTCATGCCGGCGGCACGGTCGGTAAACAGCGCTGCACCAAGAAACTGCACCGCGGCCTCCCGTCGCAACTTCAGCGCTTTCGGACCAAAGGGCCTGAACGGAAGCGCCAGTTCCATCATGGGAGCGCTGAGAAAGTAAAAAACATTTGCGCCGAAGATCGAATACATCACCTGAAGCCAGTCCATCTGGCAAATCTCCCCGTTCCGGATACCGTCTTCCGTGGCCTCGCGCATTTTTGCAATCAGAGGGGTGAAAGCGGCCCTGAAAAGAACCGGTATCGATCCACTTTTGCCGCTTCGAAACCGGACCATCTCCTGCTGCATCAGGCTTTGAAATTCACGCTGAGTCAGGATGCGATCGAAATGATTCAGGGCGGACCGCAGCAGGCGTTCACCGGCGGAGTACTTTCGGTCGAATTCCGCCAGCGCATTCTCCACCACTCTGGCCGCGACCGCTTCAACAGCCGCCGCATACAGGCCCTGCTTGTTCTTGAAATAGTAGTAAAGCAGCGCCTTGTTCACTTTTGCCGACCCAGCGATGCGATCGGTGCGCGCGCCGGAAAGGCCGTGGGTGCTGAACTCCTGTACCGCTGCGCGAAGGATTTTCTTCTGCGTTCGGTCGGCGCGGTCATCCCGCGTTCGAGTTTTGGTTTTCGATATCAATTGATTAACTGGTTAGTTAAATTATATCAAATCGCTCGATTCCGGCGCGGGACCGAGTGAAGCCCTGGCTTGAAGGATTCAGAGTGCTCGCGTGCCTATCCTCGTTCGACCGGCTCGCCGATGAGGCAGCGGCTGCCGAATGCCGTGTTCTTATTCGCGCCCGCGAGTACGGCAGTTCTTCGAGGCCCAGGCGCCGTATTGTCCGCGCTTGCGGCCAGTCGTCCTCGCCTCCACAGCGGAGCGAGGGCGGCCACTCAAGAGTGGCATAGAACCCTGTATTCTGACAGGCAGTGAGTGGATTGAAACAAGATAAAGGACAAAGGTTTTGAGGAGCCCCTTGTGTATCAGCCAGAGACCTACGCCATTACCCTCTTTTTCATGGTCGTCAGCATGCTCTGCTGGGGATCGTGGGCGAACACGGTCAAGCTATGCCCGACATACAGGTTTCAATTGTTCTACTGGGATTATATCGTCGGCTTATTGGTCGGCGTTCTGGCGTGGGGGTTCACCCTCGGCTCCACGGGAGAGATGGGACAGCGATTTCTGGCGGATGTTGTTGGCGCCGGCAAGATCGGCGCGATCGATTCGATTTTTGGCGGAATCATTTTCAACGTGGCCAATCTTCTGTTGGTGGCGGCGATTGAGATTGCCGGACTCGCTGTGGCTTTTCCTGTCGCCATTGGTCTGGCGTTGATTGTAGGGGCGGTCAGCAGCTATATTCTGTCGCCGGCTGGAAACCCGGTATTGCTGTTCGGCGGGATTGCGCTGATTGTGGCGGCCATTGTGTGCGACGCGCTTGCCTACCGCATGCGAGAGAAGGAACATCGCGCGACGAGCCGGCGCGGGCTGATCATCAGCCTGATTTCCGGCGTGTTGATGGGCAGTTTCTATCCATTGGTGTCGCACGCAATGAGTGTGCCGCATGGACCCGGGCCGTATGCTACGTCGTTTTATTTTGTTGTCGGGGCCGTCATGTGTGCGCTCGTTTTCAATTCTCTACTGATGCGCCAACCGCTCGATGGAAAGCCTCCGGTCAGTATCGCAGCGTATTTCCAGGCGCCGTTCCGCTGGCATGTGTGGGGTATCGTGGGCGGCGGAATCTGGTGTACGGGGACGGTGTTCAACTTTGTCGCGTCACGCGCACATATTGTTGGCCCAGTGGTTTCTTATTCCATCGGCCAGGGGGCGACGATGATCTCCGCCGCATGGGGCGTGTTTGTGTGGCAAGAGTTTGCCGGCGCGCCGCATCGGTCGAAGAAGTTGCTGGCCCTCATGTTCGTTTTGTTTCTTGCGGGCCTATGCGCGATCGCTTTCGCCCCCATCTTTCGGGCCCATTGACCGCACAGCGGGGAAAGTTGAAATGAAAACAGCAAAAACAAGGCTGCCAATCGTGGTGGTGGGCAGCATCAATATGGACCTTGTTTCCGCCGCGCCAAGAATACCGGCGGCTGGCGAAACACTCCTCGGCTCCAACTTTCAGATGCATTCGGGCGGAAAGGGCGCAAATCAAGCAGTGGCTGTGGCCCGTCTGGGATATCCAGCCGAAATGATTGGAATGGTGGGGTCCGACCTGTTTGGAGAGCAATTGCGGCTGAACCTGCAGCGTGCTGGGGTAGGCGTCGCTGGGGTCGCGATCGTGGAAGGTCCCACCGGAATTGCGGCGATCACGGTTGCGTCCGGCGGGGAAAACTGCATTGTCGTCACGCCGGGGGCCAATGCCGCAATGTCGCCGGAGTACGTCGAGCAGCACCGATCGCGGATTCGCAAGGCGGGCATGGTGCTGGCGCAGTTGGAAATTCCAATCGAGTCCGTGGAATGCGTGGCGGAAATATGCGCGCAGGCCAACGTTCCGTTCATGCTCGACCCATCTCCAGCTCAGATGCTCTCGCCGAGTCTCTTGCAACGTGTTCGCTGGTTCACTCCCAACGAGACGGAAGCGGAGCTTTATGCCAATCCTGGCATGGAGCAGCAAAACACGAAAGGCCACGGGGTGGGTGGTTCGGATGCGACGGGTTTGGGTGAAACGGCGCGTTCCATTTTGGCCCGAGGGCCGGTGGGCATCATTTTGAAGCTGGGCTCGCGGGGCGCATATCTTGTTTCCGGCAGTGTTCACCGGCACGCGAACGCACCGCCTGTCGATGTCGTCGATACAACTGCCGCCGGCGATGCGCTGAACGGGGCCTTCGCAGTGGGGCTGATGTTAGGGAAAACACCAATGGAAAGCGTACAGTTCGCCGTGGCTGCCGCGTCCATTTCCGTCACTCGATCCGGCGCGCAGCCCTCCATGCCGACGATGGCTGAAGTATCCAGGCTACTCGAAGACAAGCAACCGTTCGATCGCACTTCATTGGAGATTGCATGAGACGCATCCGCCCCCAACGATTCGCCATCGCAGGCGCGCTGCTGGTTACCGCGATGCTTTGCCCCAGGGCAATCGGACAAGACACCCAGTATGGTCCGACCGATGAGCACGGAAAATTGCTGCTGATGGCTCCCAGCTACGATCGTTCCGGCGCGGTCGGTTTCCGCTGCGTGATGGACGCAGTGGAACAGTGAGCGTCGTATCCGACTGCGTGTGTTTCCGCGCCCGTCAAGGCAGCGAACTGCAAGCGGGCGGCACGGACCGCTTACATGTTGGTATGTCCGTGGCGCATTTCTTCATTGAAGGCGGGCTTGGTGATCGCGAGCGCATCCGCAAGGACCGCGTGGTAATGGTCGGCGCGCTGCATCAGCAGGGACGTCGCCGCCGCAAACTGCGGGTCCGCTCCTAATTTGATGAACCCTTCTGCCGCCAGTAGTGTCGCCGCGTGTTGCATCTGATCCGCGCTGGTATTCAGGTACTGCGCGTCCCTGGGGTCGGCGATCCACACGGGTTGACTTCCTCCCAGCACGCCGGAAAGCCAATAGAGTTTCAGCGCCAGGAAGTCGGTGCGCGTCTCATCGTCGGTGTCGGTAAAGACAAACTTCTTTTGCCAGCGGCTGTAATAGCGCGTGGTCACCGGCACCGGCTGACGATTGCCGCTCTTGATCATCTCCATCTGCCCCTGGTCCAGCGTCTTGCGAACCGCGTTGTAGATAAACGATTCCGCATAGGGTTGTTCGGGCGCAGTTACAATGTCGGCAAACGTGACCGTCATGCTGGCGGCGATCTTGGCATGCAGCGGGCTTGCAGTTCCGTCCTCCAAATGCGCGACGCCATGCACTACATAGGTGTCGGAGCCGGAGGTCGAACGATGAAAGGGCCAACAGAAGCTGTCGAATCGGATTGGCAATCCGGCCAGAGTGACATAGCAATCGGGCCTCGGATTCCGAAGGCGCAGCGCGGCGTCGCGCAGATAACTGGTCAATTCCGGTAACAGCGCAGTTTGCGTTACATCGAAGGTGTCGCTCAGCTCCAATTGCAGCGCGCGATCGCTGGCGGTCTCCGCGCTCAGGCCGAAGACGAAGCAGGTTGTCGGCGCTCCGTGGAAATCCGAACCTGTTCGTGTGGACAAAACGGCCAGGCCCGCAGTTTTTGCCGCAGCTTCAATTGCAGAGGCAAGAGGAAGATTCATCGAACCGGTTGAACTTTCTGTCATTTTGTTGGCTACGTATCCTATGGTTTAGTTTACTAGGATTGTGTCGATTCGTACGTCCCAGTGATCGCCAAGCCAACTCCTCGTATGATTGGAATTTGCCCGTGATTGAAAGGAGCTCCAATGACAGATGGAATGTTTCTCCGCGGAAAGACCCGTTACGCTGCGATCATAGGACTAATTCTCGCCTTGACGAATTCGCCGATTGTGAGCGCCGCTCACAACTCGCTGCCGGATGCGCAACAGGCCCAGGTGGATGTCATCGCGCTGCAGGTGCTGGCGAAGACTGGCGTGCCCGGCGCTTCCATCGGAATCGTGACGAATGGCAAAATTGCGTACCTGAAGGCCTACGGAAAAGCCCAGCTCAATCCGCCAGTGGAAGCCACGCCGCAGATGCGTTACAGCATTGGCTCCATCAGCAAACAATTCACGGCGACGGCCATCCTGATGCTGCAGCAGCAGGGCAAACTGAAATTGGACGATCCCATTTCTACCTGGCTACCGCAGTTGACGCGCTCCAATGAAGTGACGCTCCGCGAAGTCCTGTCGCACACCTCCGGCTATCAGGACTACTACGCCGAGGACTATTCCATGCTGCGCATGAAGAATCCCACCACGGCTGACGCCATTCTGGACAACTGGGGCAAGAAGCCGCTCGACTTCGATCCTGGAACGCAATGGCAATATAGCAATACCAACTTTGTCCTTGCCGGAAAAATCGTCGAAATCGTCAGCGGAATGCCGGTGATGAAGTTTTTGCAGCAGAACATCTTTACGCCGCTCAACATGACGGGCGTGATGAACTCCGACATGCAGCAACTGGAGCAGACGGACGCCCATGGCTATATTCGCTACGCGTTGGGGCCGCTGCGGCCGGCCCCGCAAGATGGCCCAGGATGGATGTTTGCCGCCGGAGAGCTGGCCATGCCGGTCCGCGATCTGCTGCTGTGGGACATTGCCATGATGAATGAATCGCTCTTGCAGCCGGCATCGTATCGGGAGATGTTTACCGGAGTGAAGTTGAAAAATGGCGAGGACACGCATTACGGGCTGGGAGTTGAAACCTCGACCCGCGATGGTCACCTGGTGATCTCGCACAGTGGAGAAGTCTCCGGTTTTACCAGCGAAAACATGGTTCTGCCGCAGGACAAAGTTGCAATTGCCGTGTTCACCAATCAGGAAGCTGTGGGCGCAGCCGGCGTCATCGCCGGCAGGATCGCAGCCGTGCTGGTGGGTCTGCCGCCCGACGAGTCGAAACAGAGTGAAGAGCAGGCGCGGCAGATTTTTATCGGCCTTCAGCATGGCAAAATCGATCGCTCGCTGTTTACAGAGAACTGCAATGCATATTTCGATGCTCAGGCCCTGGGTGATTTTGAATCCAGCCTGAAGCCGCTGGGCGCTCCCGTTGAGTTTCGCCAGATCGCAAAGGAGTCGCGGGGGGGAATGACGTTCCGCGTTTACGACGTTGTGTTCCCAGCAACGCATGTGGAGTTGACGACGTACCAGATGCCGGATGGAAAGATTGAACAATTTATCGTGACGCCCGCGGAGTAGCTGGGCTTAGAAGCGCAGCAGGTAGGTCATTTTTAGGTAAATCGTTTTGCTGTCATTCATCAGCGAGGAGTAGGTGGGCGGCAGAATAGGATCGCTCGCGTTGCAAAGGCCGTTTGCCTCGCGAGTACAGAGGGCACGATTTATATTGGCGAAATTCCCGATATATCCAAAGTAGATGGCCGTGCCCGGATGCGGCAGATAGGTAAACAGGGCATCGGCGAACAGGTCCTTCGAATTTGCCGCGCTGGTGTATTGCGGGTTGGGCAGCGTCGAAATATATTGCCCGATCAAATTGAATGAGATCGATTTGGTCATCTGATAGTTCCAGCGCGAAATAAGTTCGTGGTTGTCGTAGACGACAGCGCTGTTCGACGGGTTGGTGAAGTGTGTATAGACGTAGCTGTTGTTCAGGTCGATCGACCCGATCGGCTTCACTTCCAGGTTCAGGTTGGGCGAGGTCACGTTGACAGGATCGGGACCGCTATTGCTTGGCGGGGAATAGTTGATGACCCTGCCTGTGTAGACCCCGCCGCCGACAGCAATGTACGGCAACGGCGAGCTATAGAAGTTCACGCCGCTGGTGTGGCTGTGGTACTCCACGTTATGAGTCAGGATGGTGTAGTCCACGGGGCGCAGCCGGTCCTGGCCAAGGTCGATGTTGGCGGAAACGGACGTCCTGTATTTGAAGGTCGCGCTGTAAGCTGGATTGATATAGAAATCGAGCGGCAACCCGGTGTGGTCCCAGATTCGCTCACTGTAGATGCTGGGGCCGTCGGAAAGTATCCATCCGCGTTTTGGCCGAAAGGTATAGGCGTAATAGCCGTTTGGCTCACGAACGTCCGGCCGCCGGAAGAACCCCGTGTCCGTCACATATCCTGCCGATGTGTCGTTGTAGCCGGCCCACCAGTTTGTATGCAGATCGGAGTAATTGAGTTGTTGCGAATACACTTGCCCACTGCAAGTCAAGGTGAGCACTTCGCATTCCTGTTCGCCTGACGTGCTGTTGCTTATATTTTTCGTTTCCGAAGTGATGGCCTGACCGGTCAACGTCCAGCGGTTTTTCAGGCGGGCGCGATAATCCAATCCGCCGGCGCGGTTGAATGAGCCCAGGTACTCCCGATCGGCGTAAATCAGGCCGACGTTCGACAAGGCGCCAACGTCGCGGTTGACTCGTCCGATAGAAACGTGGGCGCGGGTCCCGAACTCAGGATTTCCTGGAGGGACCGCCTGTCCTGGATTGCGATCGTCCACGCCCAGGATGCCCAAGGCCCATGGGCCCAGCTTTCCCGTAAGTCGCGCCCCATACTGCGGCAAGACAATATTGTCTGTGTAATACAGGCTGATGGGGGTCATGAAGTAACTGCTGTTCTCAATGAAGAACGGCCGCACCTCGGGAAAGTATGGCGGAAAACGCTGGTTGGGCGTGGCCGGATTGTCGATGCCGACCTGGCTGAAATCCGGATTGAGAGTTGTGTCCAATACCAGGCTGTTGTGCAGAATAAACTTGGCGTCCAGCCCGGCATAGGCCTGTAGATGCTTGTGTTGGAAATAGGGGTCAACCGGATTGACGGTATTCAACTGGCGCAGGTTGCGGCCCAGCACGTACGGTTCGAACTGCCAGTTTTGACCGTGCGCGATATTCATAAAGCCGTCGGCCTCAATGTCCTGAGTCAGGCGTCCAGCTACGTTATGCGTGTTTCTCGGCCAAAAGACGGATTCATTGTCATGCGATATGTTGCGCTGCAGGATAATTCCCCATGTCCGCATTGCTCCTGGATCTGCCTTGGCAAAATACAGGCTTGCAAAGGGAATTCGCATCAGTACGACATATCCAAATGGGGTACGTTTGCCCCACGTGTCCCACACGGTATCGAAGGAATAGTCGGAGCCGTTCTGCTCGCTGTAAAGCGCGTCCGCCTGGATGCCCAGAGCGTTGGTCTTGAAAATAAACGCGCGGCGCTGATCGTGGAACGTATCCAGAAATATTTCAACGGTATCGTCGTCGCCTAAAGAGTCTCGGGCGAGCATGTGCGCGCGGATGAGTTTCGGCGTTTTGTCGCGGCAAACAAAAGCGACGTACAAGTACTTATGCGTGTATCCCAGATAGGCCACTGTTGGCTCGGTCGAAGGCTTGCCGTCATCCGGATACCGCTCCACGAAATGGCTGATCCGCAGCATTTGCCGCGCGGCCAGGGAGGCGGGCGGCGACACCAGAAAATCGCCCATCTTCGGCGCCGCGTCGAGCATCGGGACAATCACATGGGCCCTATGGCGAACTGAGCGATGCGCCGAAGGGGCCAGAGATCGCTGAGGCGCCGACGGCAATGAAGACGACTTCGCCCCTGCGTCCCCGCCGTCGGAGGCAAACGCGCGGGTGCATTCGCACGCAAGAATCACCGCCAGCGCCAAAATCAGCAGACTGCATACACTTCTGCGCATCAATCGATTCGATTGTCCTTCGGTCTTGATGAAGTCGACCCTGTCTCCATTGTAGGGGACTGCGCGCTCGCTGGATTGGCTGCGGACATTTCGATGCCGAGGTTTCGCACTGTAGTTAAGGACGCGCGCAACGCGCAAACGCGAGCGGCAGCCGTCGTCAGAACAGAAGATTCTGTTTGCGGGGCTGCTCCAGGCCAAAATGCCGGTAGGCGAGCCGCGTGGCGACTCGGCCGCGCGGCGTGCGGTCGAGAAAACCGATCTGGATCAGGAAGGGCTCATACACTTCTTCCAGCGCGTCCTCTTCTTCCGCCAGCGCAGCGGCGAGTGTGTTCAGGCCGACCGGGCCGCCATCGTATTTGTCGATGATAGTGCGCAGCAGGCGGCGGTCCATCTCATCGAATCCATGCGCATCCACTTCCAGCAGGCTGAGTGCCGCCATGGCCGTCTCACGATCGATGTGGCCGCTGGCGCGAACCTGGGCATAGTCGCGGACCCGGCGCAGCAAACGGTTGGCGATGCGCGGAGTCCCGCGACAGCGCATGGCAATCTCCGCCGCGCCGTCGTCGTCGATGGGCACGTTCAGCACGTCAGCGGAACGATGCACGATGATGCGCAACTCCTCATCGGTATAAAAATCCAGGCGCAGCAGAATGCCGAACCGCGCCAGCAGCGGAGACGCCAGCAGTCCCGGCCGCGTGGTTGCGGAGATGAAGGTGAACGGATGCAGGTCCATCACGTGGGTGCGTGCCGCAGGCCCCTGCCCAATGATGATGTCCAGTTTGTAATCTTCCAGCGCGGTATACAGTTTTTCCTGCAGCGCCGGCTGCAGCCGATGGACCTCATCGAGAAACAGCACCTGGTGCTTCTTCAGATTGGTCAGGATCGCAGTCAAGTCGCCTTGGATCTGGATTGCCGGGCCGGAGGTCTGTTGGAAGCCAACCCCCAGCTCATTGGCAATAATGTTGGCCAGCGTGGTTTTGCCGAGCCCTGGAGGACCGCTGAGGAGCACGTGGTCCAGCGCCTCGCCGCGATTGCGCGCCGCCTCGAGCGCGATCGACAACTGCTCTTTCGCTTTGCGCTGGCCGATGAACTCATTCAGCCGCTGCGGACGCAGTTTCAGCTCAACTGCGAGGTCGTCCTCGACTGGCTCGGCGGAGACGATGCGATCGGATGGGCGATCCAAGTCCATGCAAGCGGATGGTATCGTGAGCGGCGGTTGGATGCAATGCTGCCCGATGTGGCGCCACAGTTATTTCGGCTGAACGGTGCCATGTGCCAGCTTCTTCACGTAGATCGATTCGTGAAAGGGAGGCAACCAGGTCGTGTAATGAACCGGGGGGAAATTGGCCCGGACAAAACACCAGGCAGGAGGAGGAAAGTAGGGATTCTTGAACCATGGGAACAGGATGAAGTATTTGGGATCAATCACCGGCGCAAAGTTTGTAAATGCGTCTCGACAACCTTGAGGAATTTTGGAAAAAGATTTTGAATTATAGGCGTCTGCCGGGATTTTTGATGCGTGATTCGTTGATGTGGCCGCCGTTCTCAATTTGGATCCACCCGTCGGAAGGGAAGCCGGCTTGAATAGATTTTCTGGGCACGCCGGAGTTTTCCACCATTTGGATCGCGCGCACCTGCGCCCGAGATTCCGCATAGAAATCGTGAGTTCCAGCAACTGAATACGCAGCGAACAGAACCAGCATGGCGACGCTGACAGCGGGTAGTCTGGGGCCGATCCGCTCCTGATATAACTTGAGAAGGACGACGAGGATGGAGGGAACCAAACCCACCATGTACCTGTCCTGGATTAAATCGAAGGCTCCCCGGGGCATCAACAGAAGAACATAACTCAGCGTAAAGGGTCCGAGAATCCAGGCAACTTCATGCCAGGAAGTTCCAGGGCTGCTGACGGTGAGTGGCTCGTTCGGTTGCGTCGGCCCACTTGGCTTTCGCTCCAACTCCCGCTCCAATGCGATAACCGCCACGGCAATGACGAAGAGGGAAATTGCGAACCGGATCTACAAGGTAGCTTCGGGAGTCGTGCCGTACATGCCTGGACGAAGGGCGGACTGCTCCGGCAGTAAGTACATCAGCCAGGGCATGAGCCAGGCATCCATTCTTCCCAGTGCATTGGCGAGAAGTTCAAACGCGACGAACACGGCAAGGACTCCGCCGACGCGCAGCCACGCGCTGCGACCTAATTCGCGTGCGGACGGCAACCACGCCACGGAGATGGGGAGAATGATAAGGAGAAGGCAAAGAACCATCTTGACCAGTTGGGCAGACAAATGAGGAAACGTCATCCACTTAATCCGCGCCCAGATCACATGCTCCGGCACAGAATATGGTTGGCTGTTAAACCAATGCAGAAAAATCAGAACAGCGATGAAGCTGAGCCCCCACAGTACAACGCCGGCTGTTTTGATGCCGCGGCGCTGTCTCAGCAGCCATACTGTCGAAGGCACCATAACCAGGACTCCAAGCCACGCAATCTGGCGCACTGTTCCGGCTGCAGTGTTGAATACAGCGGCAGAGGCAAGCCAACCAATGGCGGCCCTGTCGCTCGCCGTCTTAATTGCCTGCTGGCACAAATACAAACACACGAAGATGACCAACATGCCGGGCACGTCGGTCATGAAGCTGACAGCCGAGGGCATGAAGATTGGCGACAATGCGAACGCTAGGGTTCCGAAGATCGCGTTGCCGGGATTGATGCCGAATCGGCGCAGAATCTGATGGAAGAGGTACACGGTTGCGGCATCAATCGGCAGCATCGAGAGCCGCATGCCGGTAAACGAAAAACCAAAAATCTTGATAAATAGGGCGCCCCACGGAATCAACCATCCCAGCATGGCGGTCGCCCAGCCGTTGTAGAGGATGTGCCCGGTTCGAGCAAATTCCAAGGCTGTTTTGTCGTACGAGAACTCGTCGCTGAAGGGCATGTTTGCGATAGGGTTAGTGAGCAATGCACAGACCGTCACGGTCAAGATGCAAAATAGAGCATTCCGCCGGGAGTGAGAAGTCTCGCCCGACGGAACTTGAGCAAGCCTCGCAGTCGTTGACCCGGTTGATCTGTCTTTTCTGTCCATGAAGGCAGGGGTGCTCATCTATCGAAGCTCTTCACCGCTCGTGCCATATTGCGGCCCATTCGCACGCTCTCTGCGATGCCGCGGTCTTCGGGATAGTAATAGCAGGTATCCGCAATCTGCAAGCCGTGAATCGGTGTTTGAATCGGCGGAATCTTAGCAGCGAAACCAGATTCGCAAACTGGTTGTCCGTGTCGAAGGCGCGCGACCTTTACGTCGATGATGTCTTCCTTTCGGAGGGTTGGATTGATCCGTTGCAAACAAGTAAGGGCGTCGTCGCAAAGTCTGTCGTCGGGCCAGGAAAACTTTGCATTTGTTACGGGCATGTAATACGGAACGTATACGATAGCGTCATTGCCAACACTTCTTAGGTTCGAAAACTCGATGATACCGGGAATTTCGATGCCATCCTCCGAAATATTGACCCAGAAATGGGGGCTCACTGGCCGTTTCAATTTCAAAACGACACAAATCACGCCGATGTTGTGAATCGCCTGGTAGCGAGCTTTCAAAGCAGGGGCCAAGTCGGGTACCATTCCGGGAATCAGCGGGGTGGGAACGGTAGAGATGACATCATCGGTGGCAAAATATCCTGCAGCGGAGTCGACACCGGTCACTCGACCGTTTTCGGTAACAACCCGCTTCACCGGCGTGTTGAGATGCAAACGCCCCCCGCGTTGATCAATGGCATTCACCAGCGCGTCCACCAGAGTTTTGGAGCCTCCTTCGATGTAGCCGAGTTCCTCCTGCATGATATTTTTTCGGGACTTGCCAATCCTGCGGATTCTAGTCCATATCCATGCGGCTGAGATGTTGTTGGCATATTCGTAGTACTTGAAATCCAGCAGCGGATGCCAGAATCGATCGTAAATCGCTTTTCCACAGTAGCGTGTGATCCATTCTCTTGCCGACCGGTTTTCCAGTGCAGGCCAATGATCGCGATGTATGCAGGCGAAAACAAAAAATCCATATCGCAGCTTGCTGAACAGACTGACTCCGGGAAGCTTCAATAAGCAAATCGGATCGCCCCAGGGATGAAGTTTCCCATCGTTGAAGAAGCCCATGGTGGTCTCGACCCAACGCATCTTATCGCGAATGCCGAGCTCGGCCATGAGTTCAAATGTTGGATGATCCGTTTTGCATACGAAATGATAGAAACGCTCAATCGAGATCCCGCCGAAGTCAAAATGTGCGGCCATGCCGCCCGGCTCCGCCGAGGCTTCGAGGATGTCCACGTCACATCCGTCTTGCAGGGCCTGGTATGCGGCTGCCAGTCCCATGACACCCGCACCGATGACCACGACCTTTGGCATCAAACAATTCCTTGTCAGCCATCGTGTTCGCCGATCTTTTGGGGTGGAGAAGATTAGTCTAGCATCTGATGGACAGGTGCAACGAGGTCACAAAGTGTGCTTTGGATGCCGGGAAAACAGGAACAGCAGATCGGCAACCGTAAATTTCCGTTGCGCTCCACCAAAATCAGCAACAGCCGCATGCCTCTCCTAGATTTGAGATCCACAAGCCGCAGATGTTGGCTCAATTCACGGCGGGCCTTAATTGCTGGACGTAAATTGTCCCATGAAACGGCGGCAGCCACGTTGTGTAGCGGAGCGGAGGAAACTTGGTTGGAGCAAAGCACGACATTGGCGGGAAGATCAGGAAGTATTTAGGAATGATAGTTGGTGTAAAGCTGGCAAACGAATACTGGCATTCGTCTGGAAGGTTCCGGTTCGGAATATTCGGATTGTAGGCTCCCGCGGGAACTCGTATTCGTGAATCATTGATATAGCCGCCGCCCTCAATCTGAGCCCAGCCGTCGCTTGCCATTCCTGCCTGGATGTATCTCCTCGGCACGCCGGAGTTTTCAACGGTTTGAACTGTCTGCACCAAAGCACGACATCCTGCAAATAAGTCATGAGCACCGGCGCCCGCGTAGAACGCGACTGCCGTGAGCATAACCAAGCTGATCGGCGGCACTTTGTTTGCGATTCGGTCCTGATATAAACGGAGCAAGACGATTATCGCGGCGGGAATCAACCCCAACAGATACCTGTCTTGAATAAAGGCAAACGTCGCCCTTGGCGCCAGCAACAGAAGATAACTTAAAGAAAACGGACCTAGTATCCAAGCGAGTTCGGCCCACCTTGGCGCCTGACTGTTCACGCTAGCAGGGTTAATTCGTCGTTGGGTTGCGAGCTGCTCGAACAAAACGAGTGCGGGAGCGACGACCAACAAAGAAATCCCGATTTTCATCCAGACCTTCACGCCGCCCACGGCCTGTGATTCCAGGAGAGGGATAAGCCAGGGCATCAGCCAAGTATCAAGCCTGCCGAAGTGATACGGAATTACCGTGAACAAAGCCAGCAGGGCTAGGTGTGTGTCGGGCATAGATTTGCGACGGAGGGTATAGCGTGGGCAGCAGGTTCTGTTTTAAGTTCGAAGCATGGGCCAGAACTTCATTGCTGACACGGTCAACCAGACGCTGCTGTTTCCCC
>JAJYUB010000005.1 GCA_021792795.1 Acidobacteriota bacterium
TTCCGAAATCCTGTGCGGCTTCGGCCTGGTCGAGGATCGAGCGCTTATATTCGGCGGTGAAGCTGCGCCGGCGGGGACGGCCGATCACCTCGGAATCGGGTACGGGCGGACGGGACCCTGTCGGCGCGGCACCCGCTTCATCTCGGCAAAGATCGCAGCTAAGTCTTTAACGAAATGTCGATAGTCACTTTCGAGCCCAATTCCGCCGCCCTCGTACTCGCGTTTTCCCCAATATGGGGGGAAGTAATTGCGCAATCGACGGAATCACCGGGAATGTCCTTGAGAACTATCAGAGCATCGCCTTGGAGCAACAGGGGCGAGAGTGATTTGCCCTCGACGTAGTTCACGAATGCGTCCCGATATGACGAAGAAACAATCGGAACGCTGGGTCCTCCCTCATCAAAATCGAACGTCAATGGACGTTGGGTAATCCCTTCGGTTGTTGTCGCTTCCGGTTTCAGGGCAGTCTCCTCGCTTGAGCAGCCGAACGTTGCACTAAGAACATATGACGCTACGATATACGGTCTTGACCGACTTTCCAATTTGCTCCCCGCAGTGACGGAGTGGCATCCTCGCGATTCGCCGGATGGCCTCTATGCGTGGTGGCTCAATAGGTTGTTTTGTTCCATACCTGAGCGGGCCTTCCGGTCTTCGCCAGATCGATGACCATGCGCTCCAGAACCAGGCCCTTATCTGGAGGCGAGGAGCGAATCTCCAGGTCGGCGCGGGCGATGCGTTCCAGCATCTGCATCAGGTCGCGACGCGACTTGTAACGGCGTGCCTGGCGGATCAGCTCATCGACGGCGAAAGGCGCGACGCGAAAGCCGGGCCAGAGCGCCTGCCAGACGGCGCGGGAGTCGCGCACATTTTTCTCCAGAATTACCAGCATCTGACGGACGGTCCGCGCCAGCATGTGCAGATGCCCAATGGCGCCATCCTCGCCGCTCTCGCTGGCATTGAGCAGCCCGCGCAACAACAGCAGCGCGCGCGCCGGATCGTGAGCGGAAATTGCATCGGTCAGCTCATACAAGGAACGCTGCTTGGCGGAGACCACCATCCGCTCCACATCCGCCAGAGTGATTTTCTTTTTCCGGTCGACAAACAGCGTCAACTTTTCCAGCTCGGAGGCAAGCCGCATCAGGTCGCCGTGCAGCGCATCGACCAGTTCACGCGCCGCATCCGCTTGCAGTTCCACGCCGCGCGATTCCGCGGACTGAATCAGCCAGCGCATGGCATCGTCGTCCTCCGGCTGGCTCAGTTCGACGATGCCGCAGCGGTCGCCGAGGGTCTCGCGGATGCGCTCATAGCGGTCCTTGTCCTGCATGTCCATGCGGCGCGCGTCGCTGGGAATGTGCAGATGGTCGGCGACAAACACCAGCAGCGCTTGCGGGTTTGGGAGGGCGAGATATTTTTGGATCGCGGCAAATTCTTCCTTCTTTGCGCCGCGCTGGTACAGCAAACGCACATTGCGCGCGAAGACGATTTGGAACGGGGCCATCAACGAAGGCGTACTTACCTGGTCGATGGCGTCGAAGACGCTGGCCTCAGCAAGGTCCACCTCGGAAACGCAATAATCGCGAAACTGCGGATCGATCAAGGCGTCGATGATTCCGCGGCGACAATGTTGCTGCAGGAAGGCCTCATCGCCCAGCAGGACATAGCCGGCGCGGCGCGCATCGGTGGCGACTTCGCGCAGCAGGCGCTCCATGGCCAGAAAACCGCCCCCCAGCTTCGAGCCCGCGCCGCCGCGCATGTCCGCCATGGCTAAAAAGACTCCAAAAGGTCGCTGACCAGGGACTGGGCAAAATCGCGCGCCATGCGCTGCACGGCCGGCGAATCTTCCTGGACGAAACTCGATAGGTCCGCTGTTTCCTGGTACTGCGAATAGAACCTAAAATGATCGTTGCGGTAAAGCACTTTCCCGGAGGCATCCGTCAGCACGACGCTGGCGGTGATGGTAATCAGATAACTGGAGGACTGACCGTTCTGAGCATTGTAGGTAAGCGGGGTATACATTTCCGTCAGAATGGTCCCGCGCAGCGTGGCATCGGCAGGACGCGGGTGGTCGCTCTCCGTCACTCGATCTTTCGTGCGGCCGGTCAACTGCCGGACCACCGCATCGGTGAACGCGACCTCGGTGTGATAGTTGACAACATCGGTCTTAAAAATGGGGACATCGATGGTCCCAATGTCCGGAGGCAAGTGGGTCGCCGAGCCTGCGGTGTGATAGCCGCAGCCGGTGAGGATCAATAGAAATGAGGCGGTGAAAATGGCGACTGGACGCATAGAGAACGAGAGGACTTTCTGATTGTACGTTTTCGCCTGGCGGGATGCCGACCGCGCCCAATGCGTCTGCATCGTCTCTGGACATGCACATGAAGAAAGGAGCAGCCAGAGGCCGCTCCTTTCAAGGGAAGAACTGCTTTCCGCCGGGTAGAACCGCCGGCAACAAGGACCTATGCCGGGGAGGGCTGCTCGCCGGCAAAACCGGGGGCGCGGCCAGCATCCGGCTTCAGGACATGCTGCACATCGCCGCCAGGACCATTCGGCGGCAGTTCAAGCGGCGGCAAATCCTTGCCTTCGATCAGCAGCTTCAACTCCACCGCATCCAGCGATTCGCGATCCAGCAGGGCCTGCGCCATGCGGTGCATCAGCGGCTGATTGTTTTCCAGCAGCGAATGCGCCGCCTGATAACCGTTGTCGACCAGCATGCGGACTTCAGAGTCGATCTGGCGCGCTGTTTCCTCGCTAAAGTCGCGGTGCTGCGAAATCTCGCGGCCCAGAAAAATCTGCTCTTCCTTCTTGCCGAAGGTCAGCGGACCGAGGCGGCTCATTCCGTATTCGCACACCATCTTGCGCGCCAGTTCCGTCGCCCGCTCAATGTCGTTTCCGGCGCCGGTGGTCAACTGATTCAAGAAAATTTCTTCCGCACAGCGGCCGCCCATCAGAATGGCCAACTGCGTTTCCAGATAGTCCTTGCTGACGGTGTGCTGTTCGTCTTCCGGCAACTGCATGGTCAGCCCCAGCGCCATGCCGCGAGGAATGATCGTCACCTTGTGCAGCGGATCGGCATGGTCCCGCAGCGCGGCGACGACCGCATGGCCCGATTCGTGGTACGCGGTGGTGCGCTTTTCCTCATCGGTCAGCAGCATCGACCGGCGCTCGGCACCCATCAGGACCTTGTCCTTTGCGGACTCGAAGTCGTACATCGTGGCCACTTTGCGGTTGGCCCGCGCGGCGCTGATGGCGGCTTCATTCACCATGTTGGCCAGGTCCGCGCCGGTAAATCCAGGGGTGCCGCGGGCCAGCACGCGAAGATCGACATCCTCCGCCAGCGGCACCTTCTTGACATGGACGCGCAAAACCTCTTCCCGTCCGCGGACATCCGGACGGCCGACAATGACGCGGCGATCGAAGCGGCCCGGCCGCAGCAAGGCAGGATCGAGCACGTCGGGGCGGTTGGTCGAAGCGATCAGGATGACGCCATCGTTCGACTCGAAACCGTCCATTTCAACCAGCAACTGGTTCAGCGTCTGCTCCCGCTCATCGTGACCGCCTCCGAGACCGGCCCCACGATGGCGTCCGACCGCATCGATTTCATCGATGAAGATGATGCAGGGAGCGTTCTTTTTCCCCTGCTCAAACAGGTCGCGGACCCGGCTGGCGCCCACGCCGACAAACATTTCGACGAAATCCGAGCCGGAGATGGAAAAGAACGGAACGTTGGCTTCGCCGGCGACAGCACGCGCCAACAGCGTTTTGCCGGTTCCCGGAGGCCCGACAAGAAGCACTCCCTTGGGAATGCGTCCGCCCAGTTTCTGAAACTTGGGCGCGTCGCGCAAAAACTCGATGATTTCCTTGAGCTCTTCCTTCGCTTCCTCTACCCCTGCGACGTCCTTGAATGTGACTTTCTTCTGTTGCATGGACAACAATCGGGCCTTGCTTTTGCCGAATGACATGGCCTTGTTGCCGCCGGTCTGCATTTGCCGCAGCATAAAGAACCACAACGCGCCCAGCAAAAGGATCGGCGACAGTTGCAGCAGGATATTGAACCAGGCGCTGCCTTGCGAATCCTTAATGGTTACGCTGACCTGGTGGTCTTCCAGCACCTTGTACATGTCGGGATAATTCGACGGCACGATGGTATGGAAATTCTCCTTGCCGGTACGATAGTGGCCGTGGACTTCGCTGCCCACCACCGTGACATCGGCAATCTGTCCACCCTGGGCATCCGACATAAACTTGGAGAATGGGATTTCCGCGTCTTTCCCCATTCCCACGCCGCTTTCGACAACGTGCCATAGCACAATGAGACAGGTTGCGATCAGCACCCAGAAAACTACTGTTTTCACCGTTGAATTCACGAACTACCCTCGTTTCGTATGCTGCATGACCGGCAAGGAACCTGTGCCAGACGGGAGCAGGAAAGGTCCCGCCTCCCGGCGGCACACCTCGCTTTACCATTAGACGCTGTACTCGGCCCGCAGGTCGCAGAATTCAAGCCGTTTTGTCGCAACGTACAACGATCATAACCGACTTGCGAAGGGGCCGCATAGCCAAAAAGACCCTCGTGTAAATCTTACTCCAAGCCTGGGCATGGCGAAGAATCGAAGAAACTGCGGGAGTTACTTCTCGTCGCGGGTTTCGCGGATGGCAGGGGCCGGCCGAGTGCCGACTAGTGCCTCGCCATTCGATCCATCCAGATTCTGGACATTCGCCAGGGCGACCCCGCGCATCCAGATGATCCTTCCCTCCCAGGTGACGACCGGCCAACTCGCCCGGTCCTCCGCCGAAATCCGCATTCGACTGAGAATTTCCTTCACTTTTTTCGGCCCGCGCGAGTGTTGCAATTCCACTCGATCGCCGGGCTTCCATGCACGAACCTGCGCGCACGGCGACGGCGCGGCCGCGTCGGGCGGAAAGACTTCGTGAGGCAAGGTCGCAACAAATTTGGCACCGAACGCAGGCGCGTCGACCGTTCCCGGAACCGGCAGATCGTACGTGCAAACCTCGGAAGTACCCGTTGCGGAGCTGCGACCGAATCGCAATTCACGCGGTGAGCGTTCGACGGAGATGCCTCCTGCCAATTCCAACCGCATCCGTTTCCCGGGGCCATGAGGATTCGGCAGCACCAATGCCAGCAGGCGCTCGGTGGCGTCAAAGTCCAACGTCGCGCCAACTCGTTCGGCGGCGGCGCGCAACACGCGTCGCAGCAGCGCGGGGTCCAGGTCTTTTAGACGCGCGATTTCGATGGCAAATTCGGCCGGGCCGCGCGCGGTCGATACGCTGCGGCCTCCGCCTCGCGTCGGCTTGCCGGGAAGCAACAACAAGGGCAGCAGACGGTCGAGTTCCGCCTGCCAGTGCTGCTCTTCGGCGCGCGCGTTTTCCGCCATGTGGGCGAGCAGCGAATCGATCCGCGGGTTGAATTCGCGCAGCCTGGGCAGCAGTTCATGACGAATGCGGTTCCGTGTGTGCGCCAGGGAATCGTTGGTTTCGTCCTGGCGCCAGGGCTGGCCGATCGCCCGCAAATGCGCCTCGATCTGCGTCCGCTGGACCGCCAGAAAGGGACGCACGCAGAGATTTCCCCTCGCGTGGCCATTGTGACCCGCGCCGCTCGTGGCGCTTTCCATGCGCAGTTCAGGATGGATGCCGCTGAGACCCTCCGTCCAGGCGCCTCGCAGCAGTTTCATCAGCACCGTCTCCGCCTGGTCGTCGAGCGTATGCGCGGTCGCAACTTTGTCCGCCTTGCCGGAAGCTAAAACATCCCGAAACACCCGATACCGCAGCGCGCGCGCCGCTGTTTCGACAGACTCTTTGTGCTCGGCCATTCGCTGCGGCGTATCGACGCGCACCACCTCGCAGGGCAGCGCAAACCGTTCCGCCAACGCCAGGACAAAGGCAGCGTCGTCGGCTGCGGCCTGCCCTCGCAGACCGTGCATCACGTGGAGCACGGTCAACACGATGCCAAGTTCTTCGCGGCGAGCCAACAGGGCCCGCAACAGCGCAGTGGAGTCGGCGCCACCGGAAACAGCCACGCAAACGCGGTCTCCTGCGGCAAACAAGGCCGTATTCAAGGAAAGCACGGGAGCCGTGTCTTCCGTATGGGCGCCGACTTGTAGTTTGGATTTTTTGGGCATGGATTCGCCTATGGATCGACCCTGCGCCACTCTTCTGTATGGTATCGCTCAGGATGGCTGAAGGGTCCGCGGCAGGACGGCGTCAACTGCGATGGCGCTGTACGCGCCGTCCGCCGCTCCGGTATACTTCACCTTTTATGCAGGTCTTCGTCATACTTCCCGCAGCGGGCCTTGGCACGCGCATGGCAACAGGCGGCGCTGCCCGCCACGCTCCCAAGCAATTTCTCGAGTTGCATGGGCAGCCGATCCTGGTACTGACGGTACGCGCCTTTCTGCGGGTCTCCGCCGTCCATCGCATCTTTGTAGCGGCGCGCAAAAGCGAGATGCAGCGCGTCGAATCGCAACTGCGCGAGCACGGCTTGTTGGACAAGGTTTCCGTGGTGGAAGGCGGCGACACCCGCCAGGAATCCGTCTGGAACGCGATGAAGGCCCTGCCGGCGGCCGAGGAAGACATGGTGCTGGTACACGATGCGGTGCGTCCGCTGATCGATTCCGCCACCATCGAGCGCACCATCGAAGCGGTGGAACACTATCACGCCGCCATTGTGGCTGTGCCGGCCGTCGACACCATCAAGCAGGTGGAACGCACTGCGGATGGGGCCATCATTACATCCACCATTCCGCGCGAACGCATTGTGCTGGCGCAAACCCCACAGGGATTTCAGTTCCGGCTGCTGCGCCAGGCAATGGAAGCCGCCGAGATGGATGGCTTTGCCGGGACCGACGAGGCCTCCCTGGTGGAACGCCTGGGCATTGAGGTTGCCGTGGTCCTGGGATCGCCGCGAAACTTCAAAATCACGCAGCCCGGAGATTTAACCTTGGCCGAGTTCTATTTGAGCCAGAGCTGAATCGGGACCAACGCCGCGAAAAAGCCGTGTATCCTGCCTGATGAAGGCCTGCATCGTTGCAGTAGGCACGAAACTCCCCGGTACGCCGAGAAAGACAGCGACACGACATGATGAGGATTGGATACGGCTGGGACTCCCACGCGTTTCAACCCGGCGTTCCCTTGAAGATCGGCGGCATTGCCTTCGACCACCCCGCGGGCCTGGCCGGCCATTCCGATGGCGATGTGCTGCTGCACGCCATTACCGACGCCTTGCTGGGCGCGGTGGCCGCGGGCGACATCGGCAGCTTTTTCCCTCCCGGCGACCCGCGATGGAAGGATGCCGACTCCGCCGTATTTTTGCGGACCGCGCTGGAAGAAATCCGACACGCCGGCTATCGCATCGCGAATGTGGACACCACCCTGGTGCTGGCCGAGCCAAAAATCGCGCCGGTGGCGGAAAAACTGCGGGAGCGTGTGGCGGAATTGCTCTCCATCGACCCCGGCGCTGTCGGCATCAAGGCGAAAACTCCGGAAGGGCTGGACCAGGACGACGTTGCGGTTGCCCATGCGATCGTGCTGCTGGAGAAGATCGACGAGGACACCTTGCTGGAGCAGATGGCCGCAGTCGCGGAGCCCCAAGTCAAGATGGACGATGTGGTCCGCAAGCTGGTCGGGAGGACCGCTTCCGTACCCCGCCGCAAGCCGGGATTCAATACCGACGATATTTCCTGACGGAAGCGCGCACGCGCTGAAAAAACGAAGAGCCTGCCGGTAAGTTGGCGGGCCAAGCCTGTATTGAAGGCGGCCTGGAATTGTTCTAGAAGTGGTAGGCCAGGCCGATGGCGGGCTGCGACATGATGTAGCGCCGACCGGTGTTGTACCGGCTGATCCCATAACTGGGCGTGTTGAAGATCTGTCCCCGATACTGCACTCGCAGGTCCCAGCTTGGACTCAGTTGATAGGCGATTCCGCCGCCGAACAAGACGGTCGGCACATAGGTCTGTTCTGTGTCGTAAGTGGTCGTCCCGGGGCCGATTGGAGTGAAGAAAAGCATGCCGCCGCCGCCTTCAAGGAAGGGATTGAATTTTTTGAACGGGATGGTGCGCACGTATGCTCCGGTCGCTTCCTGCAAGCCGGTGTAAACTCTGGCGTTAAAGGTACCGGCGGAATAGGCCGAAAACTTGCTTGTGAAATGGCTATAAGAATAGTTGGCTTCCACCGCTCCGTTGGTCGTCAGTTGATAGCGATAGCCCAGGTAGAGACCCATTCCCAGTGTGGATTTCAGTCGGATCGGCGGATGGGCCGGCGCCAGGGTGTCGCCTTCCACATAGGGCTGGATGACGCCCATGGCGCTGAGATTAATGTCCTCGCGGGCACCCTGATCCTGTGCATGGCCAATTCCGGCCAGCATTGAAACCAGACACATGATAAAAAACAACTTCTTCATTCGCTAATGAACCTCTGGTCGATCCATTTCCCGTTCAAATTTTCAATCCCGCGTGCGTCGCGCGTCGCCTGAGAGAACCCGCATCAACGATCGGCCATGGCAGGCGCAAAACGATGCAATTGCATCTTTCTGTTCTATTAGAAGTGGTAGGCGAAACCGATCGCGGGCTGCTCCATCACATACCAACGGTTTGTATTGAATTGCGCCAGTCCGAAATCGATGGACTTCAGCACTTCCGCCCGGTACTGCACCCGTAAATCCCAACTGGGGCTCAATTCGTAGGCGATACCGCCGCCAAACAGCAACCCAGTCGCTTTGGTTCGCGCCCCGGCAAGCGTGCTGGTTCCGGTGTCGTCGATCGGATCGAACAGCAGCATGGCCGCTCCAGCTTCGGCGAATGGATTGAACTTTTTATACACAAAGCTGCGCACGTAGGCGACGGACCCTTCCTGCAACGATAGGTGGAACGTTGCATTGGAAAAGGGGGCCGTATATTTCATGTTCATCTGGGAATACTGGTAATTCCCTTCAAGCGCGCTGCTCGGCGTCAACATGAAACGGTACGACAGCAACACGCCCTTGCCCCAATCTGAGGTCTGGGTCACTGCATTGCCCGTAATGGTGGGCTGATAAGTACCGATTAAGCTCACGCTGGCGTCCTGCCGGCTCTCCTGCGCAAATCCAATCGCCGCCAGCATTGGCAGCAGACAAAACAAAAAAAGCAACTTCTTCATGCGGTAATGAACCCCTCGTCCGCCACCTCCACACGCAGATGCTGGAACACTTCCGCGCGTAAAGTTTGGTTTGGCTCTGACTCCGTGACCTGTTCCCAATTGTACCTGTCGGAATGTGCCTACGGCAGAGGCGGACTCATTTTTCCAATGGGTCTGGAGATCGCGCGCAACCGATTCAAAAAAAACAAGGGCAGAGAATGAGGAGTTCTCTGCCCTGCTTCCAACAATTCGTGCATCGTGATTTCTGCCTGCCGCGGCTACTGTTGCGGCGCTGGTGGCGGAGGGTTTTGTCCGTTCGGTGGAGGCGGCGGTGCGCCTGCACCTCCCATGCCCTGCCCCATCATGCCCCGCCCCATGCGTTGACGGCGCTGCTGCATGTCCTGCTCAAACTGCTGCTTTTGGCTATCGGTCATGATGGCTTCCAGCTTTTGGTGGGTCTCCATCATTGCATCGCGCATCTGAGCGCGGCGCTGCTGGGGACCCAAATTCGGATCGTTGCGGAGCGACTCCATCCGCTTGCGCTGGTCCTGGAGGATGGGCAGCATCTGTTTCTGCTGGTCGCCCGTCAGGTTCAGCATCTGGGTCAAATGCCGCAACTGGCGCTTGGGACTTGGCGGATGACGATGCCGCATCATGGGCTGCGCGCCAGGGTTGGATTGCTGGCCTGCCATTGCTTGCGAGGCCGGGGGCGTTGCGTCCTGGGCTAGCACTGCCGCGGGAACACAAAGGACCATTCCGAGCAGGGCGACTCCCGTGCTCATTCGAGTGAAACTTTTACGAGGATTCATCTTCAAAGTCCTTTCTCCATGACGCGCACGACGCAGCCACTGAATGCACATGAGTCGGCTGCGACTGCGCTGTCTGTAGAACTAGACGTTGAATGCAGACAGGAAGTTGCTATGCGCAAAGATTTCAGCGCGGCGGCGATTAAGAGCGCCAGCGAGAAAAGCCCCCGTGACGACTCGGCGATTTTGCGCAAAGCCAGAATTCCTCCTGGCCGAATGCGCGTTTCGCGGAACGAATCGGCGGCGGCGGCTTGCGATGGAACGCTGGCTTGCGTTACAGTAGCATCGCGTTGCAGCCCGCAGATTCTGCGACACACATCGTTCAGTCCGCATCTCATGTTCGACAGGAGATATACGCGTCATGCCGAAAGCAATTCGTTTTAACCATCTCGGTGGTCCCGAGGTGCTCCATTTTGAAGATGTGCCCGAGCGCCAGCCTGGTGCTGGTGAAGTTCTGCTGAAGGTGGAAGCTGTGGGCCTTAACCGGGCCGAAAGCATGTACTTTCACGGCTTGTATATGGAAAAGGCGAACCTGCCCTCCGGCCTCGGATACGAGGCGGTTGGAAAGGTCATCGCGGTTGGTCCCGATGTCGATCCCACGCTGATCGGCAAGCGCTTCGGCACCATTCCTGGTTTTTCGATGAAACAGTACCCTGTGCTTGCGGAAGAGGCGATTGTTCAGGCGAATGTTCTGGCGGCGGTCCCAGACTCCTTCTCCGTGGTGGAGGGCGCCGCTGTGTGGATGCAATACTGCACCGCCTATGGCGCGCTGGTGGCGTTCGGCAAAGTGGCTGCCGGGGATTTCGCGATCATCACGGCTGCCAGCTCGTCGGTTGGGCTTGCGGCGATACAGATCGTCAAGGCGCAGGGAGGAATCTCGATCGCGACTACGCGCACGTCCGCCAAAAAGGGCCGGCTCCTAGCGCTTGGCGCCGACCACGTCATTGTCACGGAAGAGGAGGACCTGGTGGCCCGTGTGCAGTCGATCACCGGTGGCAAGGGGGCGCGCGTCGTCTTCGACCCAGTGGGCGGCGACTATATCAACACGCTCGCGCAGGCCACGGCGGGCGGTGGCACCATCTTTCTGTATGGCATGCTCGCGGGCAAGCCTACGCCCTTCCCGATGGCGGCGTTTGGCCGGCACATTGGCATGTTCGGCTATACCTTCGGCGAACTGCGTGGCACGCCGGAGTGGGAAACCATGAAGAAGTACATCTACGACCGGCTGGCGGATGGGTCCTTCAAGCCGGAGATCGCGCGGACCTTCACCTTCGATCAAACCGTTGAAGCCTACAGGTACCTCGAAAGCAACGAGCAGATCGGCAAGATCGTCATCACCCTGTAGACCCTGGCTTGGAGCCCTTCCGCCGACTACGGCGGAAGAGCTTTCTTTTTAAGCGAGCCACGCTGGGGTATCTACCAGCCTCGATTGGTCATAAGTGGTTCGTTTCCTGGCTGAATGGGCGGTTATGAGGGAGTGATTCACGGTTCGAGCGATCCCAGGTTTCAAAATTGAGACTTGAGACCCCGGATCCTGGTTGGGTAAAGTTTTCGGGACGCGGGCCATGCCATTTGACCCTGCGCTATCATGAGCGGAGAAAAGGATACAACGATATCTGTGATATCTGTCGAACGAATCCGCGAAGTCGTCCGGCTTGGGAACGAAAACCGTAATCTCGATTACAAGGGTGGGTTCTGCTGGGAAGAGGCCACCAACGACGAGAAGTGTGAAATCGCCAAGGACATCTTGGCGTTTTCCAACACACGTGACGGCGGGGTCATCCTCATCGGCGTGAACGACAAGTCCGGCGCTCTCGAAGGGCTCACCGAAGAACAATACACCTCGTTTGATCAAACGAAGTGCAACAGCTTTATCCACAAATACACAGACCCGCGTCATACCTCGAAGATTCATCGGATAGTTGTCGATCAGAAAAGGGTTGTCGCGATTGACATCCCTGAATTTGCAGACGTTCCTATACTTTGCGCGCGCGACGCCCATAGCTCCGTAAATCAGAGCAAATTGATCCTGCGAAGAGCGGCTCTCTACATGAGGACCGACAAGGCGACTTCCGAACCGATCGATGATGCGGACGCGATGCGGGAGTTGCTCAATCGAGGGCTTATGCGCCGGACTGACGAACTTCTCCGAGCCATCAAGCAAATCGTCCTCCCAAATCAGACCACAACGATTTCGGAACCGGGAGCCGAGTTCAAAGCGGAGGTCGAGGATGCCGAACGCTACCTCTCCACACTTTGACGAAGGCTCGTTTGTACATCTGCCGCGCTGGACCGTGCAACTGCGGCCCGAGACTTATATCGCAAACCGAATAGCCTCCGCCAGCCAGCTGCAACAACTAGTTCAGGAGTCGGCGATCAGTCTCAGGGGCTGGACCTTTCCGATCGTGGGAAGGGTGACCAGGGCTGTTTGGACAAACTTCGACGGCGGGAGTCAGTCGTACTTCAACGCGCCAGGTCAGCGGCCAGAGGCACTGCGGACCTACAAGAGCGGCCTTGTGGTGTGGTCCTGCGGCATAGGTGAAGACACTTGGCACGGGCTCGCCGGCCAGAACGTGATTTCCTTTATTGCCATCATCTATTCGGTCACAGAATGGGAACTCTTTGCCAAGCGTTTCTACGAAACGATCCTATCGGTGGATGAATTGGTCCATCTCACCGTGCGTGCATCCGGCATTAAAGGTCGTCGCCTGATCTCAGCCGACCCCAGAGCTGAGCTACATGGGGACTTTCGCATTGAAGTGCAGGAGTTCGAGATTAGCGAAACTGTTGGTGTTTCAGATCTGCGAGCCGACGCGGAGGTGGTCGCGCGTAGGATTGTCCGGAGGATCTTCGAACTGTTTAACTGGAATAATCCGGACGAGGAAATGATTCAGAGTTGGCAGCAAAAGCTCCTGCAGCGTCAGTTCTGAGTTCCCAAACCAACGGATTTGTGCCCGCATAAACGATGGGGAAATCACATGATGGGAAGCTGCGGCCAGACCGCCAATGCCCTCACCGACGTCGATTACTAACCGATAAGTCGGCAAGTGTCCGCCGATCTGAATGCGCATGGTCCTCGATTGAGGACACCAGGGCGAAGCACTCAACCGATATTCCGGCGTGCGTGGATTCAAATTGTGCGGACAGGGCCTACGAGCCTTTTTCCGCCTGAAAGTGGAAGGGGTCGCCGCGCTCCTTCGCCATGGACTCGACGACTTTCAAAAATGCCAGCGAAGCATGGGACAGATTGGCCTGCCGGCGATGGACGACGCGCAGACGCCGCTCAAAGGCCAACTCCGGCACGCGCAACTGCACCAGCTCTCCTCGTTCAATTTCTTGCCGCGCGGTCAGGCCGGGCAACAGGGCCACGCCGTTGCCCATGGCGACGAAGCGCTTGATGGCTTCCAGACTTGGCAGCTCGACGGCCATATTCAGCGGCGTTTTATGCCGTTGAAACGCTTGCATCACTTTTTGCCGCAGCGGCGATGGGACGTTGTGGGCGACAAAATTTTCCGCTCCCAGCTCGCGGATGGAGACTTCTTTTCCGCGCGCCAGCGGATGGCCGGGATGCATGACAAAAACCAGGTCGTCGCGATACACCACAATCGAGCGAATCTGCGGATCGTCCGGCCGATACGAAACAATGCCCAGTTCCACCGAATGCTGCAGCAGTTCCTCCGCCATGCGGCTGGCGAGAGAGCGCTGCACGGTCACGTGGATTTGCGGCGACAGGCGACGAAAAACGTCGATCACCGGAAGCAGATAGAGGCAGGTGTACTCATTCGCGGCCACGTTCAGGCGTCCGCGATGCAATGAGCGCAATTCCGACAATGCCGTGGTCGCCTCGCCACGCAGGTTGAGCAATCGCTCCGCATATTCGCGTAGAACTTCGCCGGCGGCGGTCAAGGTGGCATCGCGGGCGGCACGGTCGAACAGCACCTCATCCATTTCCACTTCAAGCTTGCGAATCACCTGGCTGATGGCGGGTTGGGTGCGATGCAATTTGACGGCGGCGCGAGAAAAACTCTTCTCTTCGGCCACGGCCATAAAGGTTTCCAACTGAAACAGGTCCATCGGGTGTCCTTATGGAGCGCGAAGACGAACTTGCGTTGATAATATATTCTAATACAATTAATTGTTCATATTAGATTCTCTTATGCTACTGTAAAAGAATAAACGCTGTATCCAGTTTTGCCAGTGATGAGGGGGCGCCATGCATCAGGAACGAATTTTTTTCTTCGATACCACCCTCCGCGATGGAGAACAATCGCCCGGCTGCAGCATGTATATGGCGGAGAAAGTCCGGATGGCCAAGCAGTTGGAATTGCTGGGCGTCGACGTGATTGAGGCGGGATTTGCGATCGCTTCCGACGGCGACTTTGCCGCTGTGCGGCAAGTGGCGCAGGAAGTGAAGGGGCCGCGCATCTGTTCCCTGTCGCGCGCCAAGGAAGAAGACATTGTCGCCGCCGCCCGCGCATTGGAGCCGGCAGTCAAGCCCCGCATTCATATTTTTCTGGCCAGCTCCGACATCCATCTGGAATACAAATTGCAAATTTCTCGCGAGCAGGCGCTGGAGCTGACAGACAAGTCTGTCCGCCTGGCCCGCACCTATGTGGATGACGTGGAGTTCTCGCCGGAAGACGCTTCACGGTCCGACCGGGAGTTTTTGTGCGAAATGGTCCAAATTGCGGTCGATGCCGGGGCCACGGTCATCAACCTGCCGGACACCGTGGGATATACGGTCCCTCGCGAATATGCTTCCATGTTCCGGTTGATGAAAGAGCGGATTCGCGGGGTCGAAAACATTGTGTTGTCCAGCCACTGCCACAACGACCTTGGATTGGCGGTCGCGAACAGCCTGGCTGCTCTGGAAGCCGGCGCGCGGCAGGTGGAATGCACCATCAATGGGATTGGCGAACGCGCCGGCAATGCCGCGCTGGAAGAACTGGCTGCGGCCATGTACGTGCGACACGACCAATTGCCGTTCCAGCACAATCTCGACCTGAAGCAGCTATTTCCAGCCAGCCAGATGTTGAGCGAGGTCATCACTTTTGCGCCGGCGCCCAACAAGGCCGTTGTGGGAAGCAACGCCTTCTCGCACGAGGCGGGCATCCATCAGCATGGGATGATGTCCAATCCGCTGTGCTATGAAATCATGACGCCGTCGCAGGTGGGCGTGCCTGCGAATCGGATGGTCTTGGGCAAGCATTCCGGACGCCATGCCTTGAACCATCGGCTGAAGGAGCTGGGCTTCAGTTTGAGCCGCGCGGACCTGGATCTGGCGTATCAGCGATTCGTAGAAGTCGCGGACCGGAAGAAATCTGTCTTCGACCAGGACCTGGTCAGCATTATGCTGACGCACCTTCGCCAGTCGCCGGTCGTTAACCAGCATGGGGGCCAGCACGGCCCTTCAAGTTCGACAGCCGTGGCAGCCCCACAGCCGTAATCGATAGTGGCCCACGATTGAAGTTGCAACCGCACGCGACAAACATACATTGGCCGCCGATTTCGATCGGGCCCCACAAGCAGGAGTTTCAATGTCAGCAGAAATCAAGATCACACTGGTCCCCGGAGACGGGATTGGCCCGGAAGTCACCCACGAAGCCGTCCTGATGCTGGAAGCTGTCGGCCAATGGAACGGAGTCAAGTTCCACTTTGTTGAAATGCCGATCGGCGGGGCCGCCATTCGGCAGCAGGGACCGCCGTTGCCGCCGGCAACGCTGGAAGCGGCCCTCGACAGCGATGCAGTCTTGCTGGGCGCGGTCGGTGGAAACGAATTTAATTTGCTGCCACCGGACAAGCGTCCGGAAGCCGGGCTGCTGCAGTTGCGGCAAGCGCTGGGCGGCTTCGCCAACCTGCGCCCATCGGTTGCGTATGCTCCGCTCAGCAACAATTCCCCGCTGCGACCTGAAGTCACGGAGGGCGCGGACATTCTGTTTGTGCGCGAATTGCTGGGCGGGTTGTATTTCGGCGCGCCGCGCTCCTGGAATCGCGAAACCGGGGTCGCGCTCAACACTATGCGATACAGCCGCGAGGAAGTGGTCCGGGTGGCGCGCGTCGCATTTGAACTGGCGCAGAAGCGTCGGCACAAAGTTACTTCGGTGGATAAAGCCAACGTGCTGGAAGTCTCGCAGTTGTGGCGCACCACGGTGACGGAGATTGCGGCAGAATATCCCGACGTCACACTGGAACATCAATATGTCGATGCTTGCGCGATGCACCTGATGAATACTCCGCGCAACTTCGATGTGGTGTTGACGGAGAATCTGTTCGGCGACATTCTCTCCGACGAGGCCGCGGTGATTACCGGTTCGCTGGGAATGCTGCCCTCGGCAACGATTGGCGGCAAGGTCAATCTGTACGAGCCGGTGCATGGTTCCGCTCCGGACATTGCCGGCACGGGAAAAGCGAATCCTCTGGGAGCGATTTTGACCGCCGCGATGCTGCTGCGCCACTCCGCTGGACTGGAGCAGGAAGCGCAGGCGATTGAAACCGCCGTCCAGCGCGTGTTGGCCGCCGGCTACAGAACAGCGGACCTTGCCCGCATCAATCAACCCAACCAGCAAATTGTCAGCACCAGGGAGATGGGGAAACACGTCTTCGAGGTGCTGAACGAAATCATCGATTGCAGCCAGGCGATGCACGCGGTCTAGTTTTTCTAGCAGCATCATCGATCGCGAATCGACATCTTTACCCTGGCATACCGTCCACGCACCTCGAACACAGTGAAAGAACATGGCAAATAAAAATACACTTTTTCAGAACATCTGGGACGCGCACATCGTCGCCGCACCCGAGGGCGAGCCCGTCCTGCTCTACATCGATTTGCATTTGCTGCATGAAGTGACTTCGCCGCAGGCCTTCGATGGCTTGCGCCTGGCTGGCCGCACGGTGCGTCGTCCGGACCGCTCGCTGGCAACGGTCGACCACAATGTTCCCACAGTGGCTGCGGACCGCCTGATCATTCAGGACGCCATCGCGTCGAAACAGATTGAGACCCTGCGCCGCAACTGCAAGGAATTCGGCATTGAACTGTACGATGTGCAGTCGAAGCAACAAGGCATTGTGCACATCATCGGGCCGGAATTGGGATTCACCAAACCAGGCATGACGATCGTGTGCGGCGACAGCCACACCAGCACGCACGGCGCGTTTGGAGCGCTGGCCTTCGGCATCGGCACCAGCGAAGTGGAGCACGTGCTGGCCACGCAATGCCTGCCGCAGTCGAAGCCGAAAACCTTCCGCATCTCGGTGGAAGGCGGACTGCCGCCGGCAGTCACCGCGAAAGACATTGCGCTTGGCATCATTGGACGCATCGGCACCGACGGCGCAACCGGCCATGTGGTCGAATACGCCGGCTCCGCGATTCGCGCGCTTTCGATGGAAGGCCGCATGACTGTCTGCAATATGAGCATCGAGTCGGGCGCGCGCGCCGGCATGATCGCCCCCGATGAAACGACCTTTGCTTATCTCAAGGGCCGCCCGCAATCGCCCCAGGGAAAACAGTGGGACGAGACCATCGAACATTGGAAATCACTGCCTTCCGCTCCCGATGCCAAGTTCGATCGCGAACTGGTCATCGACGCGAAGGAGTTGACGCCATTCGTCACCTGGGGAACACATCCCGGCATGGTGGTTTCCGTCACCGGAGCCATCCCCACGCCCGCGTCGGCGCCGACCGATTCCGAACGCCGAGCGTACGAACGAGCGTTGGAATACATGGCGCTTGAGCCCGGCACAAAGATTGAGAATGTTCCTATCGACCGCGTCTTTATTGGTTCCTGCACCAATGGCCGGATTGAGGACCTGCGCGTCGCCGCGAAAATCGTCAGCGGCTATAAGGTGAACACCAAGGTGCGCGCCATGGTCGTGCCCGGTTCGCAGCGCGTCAAAGCGGAGGCCGAAAGCGAAGGCCTGGATCGCATCTTTTTGGATGCCGGTTTTGAGTGGCGCGAGCCCGGCTGCTCCATGTGCCTCGGCATGAATCCCGACATTCTGGAGCCCGGCGAACGCTGCGCCTCCACCAGCAATCGCAATTTTGAAGGCCGCCAGGGCCGCGGCGGCAGGACCCATCTTGTCAGTCCGGCAATGGCCGCCGCAGCCGCCATTGCCGGCCACTTTACCGATGTTCGCAATTGGGAGTTTCGCGCATAATCATGAAACCATTTCGCACACTTACGTCGAAGGTCGCGCCACTCGATCGCGTCAATGTCGATACCGACCAGATCGTTCCGAAGCAGTTTTTGAAGCGCATTGAGCGCACCGGCTACGGAGAATTTTTGTTCTTCGATTGGCGACGCGGCGCCGACGGCGCTCCCAATCCTGAATTTCCCCTGAACAAGCCCCATCACCAGGGCGCGGAAATTCTTGTTGCCGGCCGCAACTTCGGCTGCGGCTCCTCCCGCGAACATGCGGCCTGGGCGCTCAGCGACTTTGGTTTTCGCTGCGTCATCGCTCCCAGCTTCGCCGACATCTTTTACTCCAATGCCGCCAAGAATGGCATTCTGCTGGTCACGCTGCCGGATGAAAAAGTAGCGCTGCTGTTGGAGCGGGCCAAGGTACCGGGCTACCTGCTGCATGTATCGCTGGAGTCGCAAACCGCGCAGGACGATCTGGGTTTCAAGGAATCCTTTACGATCGACGCCTTCCGCCGGTCCTGCCTGCTGGAAGGCCTGGATGACATTGGTTTGGCGATGCGGCATACCTCCGCGCTGGACGCGTATGAGAAGAAGCATGACGCGGCGTTCTGGTCTGCTCCCAGACAACCCCAGGGAGTGAGCGCATGAGCGGCAACGGCAAACAAGTTATGACTACTAACCCAAAACACAATAGCGTTCCCCTCACCGAAGGCCCCAGCCGCGCCGCCGCGCGCGCCATGCTGCACGCGGTCGGCTTCAGTCGCGACGATCTCGCCAAGCCGATCATCGGCATCGCCAACACCTGGACTGAAATTGGTCCCTGCAACTATCACCTGCGAACGCTGGCAGAAGCGGTGAAGCAAGGCATTCGCGACGCCGGCGGCACTCCCATGGAATTCAACACCATCACCATTTCCGACGGCATCACCATGGGCACGCAAGGCATGAAGGCCTCGTTGATCAGCCGTGAAGTGATTGCCGACTCGGTCGAGTTGGTGGCCCGCGGAAATCTTTTTGACGGGTTGGTCGCCATTGCCGGTTGCGACAAGAACATGCCCGGCACCGTGATGGCGCTGGCCCGGCTCGACATTCCATCGCTGATGCTCTACGGCGGCTCCATCGCGCCCGGTCATCTCAACGGAAAAGACCTGACCGTGCAGGATGTGTTTGAGGCGCAGGGATCGTTTGCCGCGGGCAAGATCGATGCTGCCGAATTAAAGGCCGTCGAAGTGAGCGCCTGCCCCGGGGCCGGCGCCTGCGGCGGCCAGTTCACGGCCAACACCATGGCCATGGCCTGCGAATTTCTCGGCATCTCGCCGATGAATCTATCCGGCGTGCCGGCGCTTTCTCCGGAAAAAAATGCGGCGTGTCGCGCCGCTGGAGCGATGGTGCTGGAGCTGGCGAAGAACGACCTGCGACCGTCGAAGATCATCACGCGCGGGTCACTGGAAAATGCAATTGCCAGCGTCGCGGCTTCCGGCGGATCGACGAATGCGGTGCTGCATCTGATCGCGATTGCACACGAGGCCGGGATCGACCTCACTGTCGACGACTTCGATCGCATCAGCCGCAAAACTCCGCTGCTGTGCGATATGAAGCCTGGCGGACGCTATGTTGCCACGGATTATCAAGCGGCCGGCGGAAGCCGTCTGCTGGCGAAGAACCTGCTCGCGGGCAACCTGCTGGACGGCACTCAGATGAATGTTTCCGGTCGCACGCTGGCGGAAGAGGCGGCGCTGGCCAAGGAAATGCCCGGCCAGAAAGTGATTCACTCACTCGACAAGGCGTTGAAGGCCACCGGCGGACTCGTGATCCTCAAGGGCAATCTGGCCCCGGAAGGTTGCGTGATTAAAGTTGCCGGGCACGAGCGCCTGACGCACAGCGGTCCCGCCCGCATTTTCGAAAATGAAGAGGCCGCATTTCATGCCGTGGAAGCCCGCGCCTTGAAGCCGAACGATGTCGTGGTCATCCGCAATGAAGGCCCGCGCGGTGGCCCCGGCATGCGCGAAATGCTGCAGGTCACGGCCGCCATCGCCGGCATTCCAGAGTTGAGCGATACGGTGGCGCTGCTGACGGACGGACGTTTTTCCGGCGCCACTCGCGGCCTGATGGCCGGCCACGTCGCGCCGGAGGCGGCCCTGGGTGGGCCCATCGCAGCCCTGCGCGATGGCGACACGATTGTGTTCGACATTCCGAAGCGCGAGTTGCGGGTCGAACTCACCGATCGGGAACTTGCGGCGCGCATGAAAGATTGGAAGGCCCCAGCGCCGAATTCTCCTCGCGGAGTGTTTCGGAAATATGCGGAGACAGTTTCTTCCGCTTCTCGCGGAGCTGTCACGAATTACTGAGGAAGAGGATGATCATGGACAAGCGAGAAAAAGAATCTGGCAACCATCGCAACTCACCCGACACCGCCATCTACACCCAGCCGACGCCGTTGACCGGCGCGGAAACCGTATGGGCAACACTTGTCGGCGAGGGTGTGCGCGATGTATTCGGCTATCCCGGCGGCGCGATCCTTCCGGTCTACGACGCGCTGCGAAAATTTCCTGTCCGGCACATTCTGGTCCGTCATGAGCAAGGCTCGGCCCACATGGCCGATGGCTACGCGCGCGCTTCCGGTCGAGTGGGCGTTGCCATGGCCACGTCTGGGCCGGGCGCGACCAATCTTGTGACTGGAATTGCCACCGCCATGCTCGATTCGATCCCCATGGTCTGCATCACCGGTCAGGTTTCCAGCAAAGTTCTGGGCACCGACGCCTTCCAGGAAGTCGACATTACCGGCATCACGCTTCCCATTACCAAGCACAATTTTCTGGTGCGACGCACGGAAGATATTGCCCCTGCTCTGCGGGAAGCCTTTCGCATTGCGCAGTCGGGACGCCCGGGACCGGTGCTGGTCGACATCACCAAAGATGCGCAGCAAAATTCCGCCATTTTCGACTTTGCCGCCGCCGCGCCGCAACCGTATCGCCCGCATCCCATGCTCTCCGCGGACTCGACTTCCATCCGCGAAGCGCTGGAGTTGCTGCGCACCGCGAAACGTCCGGTCATTTTGGCGGGCCAGGGCATTCTGCATTCCGGCGCCATGGAACAAGTACGCGCGCTGGCGGAGCGGGCGCAGATTCCTGTCGCCTGTACGTTACTGGGGCTGACTGCCTTCCCTGCCTCGCATCCGCTGAACCTGGGCATGATGGGCATGCACGGGGAAAGCTGGGTGAACCATGCCATTCAACAGGCCGATCTGCTGATCGCGTGCGGCATGCGCTTCGACGATCGCGTCACCGGTTCGCTTTCAACCTATGCGCCCAACGCAAAGAAAATCCATATCGAAATCGACCCTGCTGAAATCAATAAAAATGTTCGCGCCGATGTTGGCCTGATCGGCGACTTGAGGGAAATTCTGGAGACCATGTTGCCGCGCTTGCCGGGCCGCGATGGCGCCGCGTGGCTGCACGCAATTTCCGCGATGAAGGGCGATGCCGCCGTGCATGACATTCAACATCTGCCCGACAACGGCCATCTGTATGCCGCGCACGTCATCAACGACATCTGGCGCGTCACCAAGGGAGAGGCGATCGTCGTGACCGACGTCGGCCAGCACCAGATGTGGGAGGCGCAGTATTACAAGCACGATCGCCCGCGTTCGCTGATCACCTCCGGCGGCCTGGGGACAATGGGGTTCGCGCTGCCGGCGGCCATCGGCGCCAAAGTGGCCTGTCCGGAAAAGGAAGTCTGGGTCATCGCCGGCGATGGCGGTTTCCAGATGACAAGCCCGGAGCTGGCGACCATCGTGCAGGAACAGTTGAAGATCAACATCGCTATCGTCAATAACGGCTATCTGGGCATGGTGCGCCAATGGCAGGAAAAATTTTACGACAAGAATTATGAGGGCACGCCGTTGCTGAGCCCGGATTTCGTGAAGCTCGCGGACGCCCATGGCATCCAAGGCACGCACGTTCGCCATCGCGCGGAAGTCATCTCCGCAGTCGAGACGGCGCGTCGGCATCCGGGCACGTTCCTCATCGATTTCCATGTGGAGCAGGAAGATTCCGTCTATCCGATGATTGCGCCTGGCGCGGCGCTGCATGAAATGATCCGGCGTCCAAAACAGAACCCGCTGGTAGAAACAGCGACGGAAGATTAGGAGCCAGGAATCCATGTTGCATACCTTCGTAGCACTGGTCGAGGACAAAACCGGACTGCTAGCGCGCGTGACTTCGCTGTTTCGGCGGCTGAATGTCAACATCATTTCGCTGACCGTCGGCGGCACCGAAACTGCCGGTGTATCGCGGACGACAATTGTGGCCGAGGCAGCGGAGGAACGCGCGCCGCGCATCATGGCCTCACTGTACAAACTGGAGGGCGTCCTGGACGTCGACGACGTAGGCCGGCACTCCGCGGTGATTCGCGAGCTGGCGATGCTGAAAATCGCCGCCGACCAGAGTACGCGCTCGGACCTGTTTCAACTGGCCGAGGTCTTTCGCGCCCGCATTGTCGATCTGGCGCCGGAGTCGATGATGATGGAAATTACCGGCAGCGCCAGTAAGATTGAAGGACTGGTGCAGATCCTTCTCCAGGGAAACTACCGTATTCTTGAAATGGCGCGCACCGGACGCATGGCGATGCGTCGCGGACATCATGCCAGCCGGGTGCTGGAAGCGCTCGGCGACACCTCGCCGCGCATCGACCCAAAAACACTTTCAGGCACCCTGAAGCGCGAAGCGCCCGACTTGCTCGAAGACGAAAACCACGCATAACCTACCCAAACGGAGAGACACGATATGGCAAAGACCTACCACGACGAAGACGCAGACCTGACATTGATCCGGCAAAAGAAGGTGGCCATTATCGGCTACGGATCCCAGGGACATGCGCATGCGCTCAACTTGAAAGATTCTGGCGTTGAAGTGCGCATCGGTTTGCCGGAAGGCAGCAAATCCAAAGCGCGCGCGGAAAAGGTGGGTCTGCAGGTGATGGCCACCGCCGATGCGGCGAAATGGGCGGATGTCATTATGGTGCTGACACCGGACCAGACGCAGGGGAAGACCTACGCCGACTCCATCGCGCCGCACATGACGGCGGGCAAAACGCTGATGTTCGCGCATGGATTTAACATCCGCTACGACACCATTCATCCGCCTGCCAGCGTGGACGTCAGCATGGTCGCGCCGAAGGCGCCCGGCCATCGCGTGCGCGAGGTCTTCGTCGAGGGCGGCGGAACTCCCGGCCTGGTTGCCGTGCATCAGGACGCGAGCGGGCAAGCGATGGCCCTGGCGCTTTCTTACGCCAAAGGAATTGGCTGCACCCGCGCCGGCGTGATTGAAACCACGTTCAAAGAAGAAACGGAGACGGACCTTTTCGGCGAACAGGCAGTGCTCTGCGGCGGCGTCAGCGCGTTGATCAAAGCTGCCTTTGAGACCCTTACAGCGGCCGGCTATCAGCCCGAAGTTGCCTATTTCGAGTGCATGCACGAGCTGAAGCTGATCGTCGACCTGATCTATCGCGGCGGCCTTGCCTATATGCGCCATTCCATCTCCGACACCGCGGAATATGGCGATTACACTGCCGGGCCGCGCATCGTCACCGACGAAACCCGCGCCAATATGAAGAAATTGCTGGCCGAAATCCAGGATGGGACGTTTGCGAAAAATTGGTTGAACGAGAACGCAACCGGCCGCAAATGGTTTGAGGAGCAACGCCGCAAAGAAGCGCAGCACTCCATTGAGAAAATCGGAGCTCCCCTGCGCGCCGCCATGCCGTTCCTCGACCCTGTCACGGTGAAAGACGGCGCTGTGGAAGCGGCGGAGAAACCTGTACCCGCAACAGTCGGCGCATAACGCGACTGATTTCCATTCTACGAACCGATGGGGCAGCGTTCTCCGGAGCGCGCCTCATCGGATTTTTCCCGTCGAATCCGAAGCGCCAATTTTTCATCCCATTTCCACGTGAAGTTTGTACCATAGAGGGATTCACGCTGGGAGTTACCGTTATGGCTTCTCCGACGCAATCGATCGCTTTACCGGCGGACCTACCCGCAGGGGTCTCCGTTCTCCACACCCCAGAGCCGGAGGTTCTGGAGGCGCTGCGCCATGTCCGTCAACTGGATGGATTGACCGAGGCGGAATACCTTTGGTTGGTCCAGCATAGCTGGGAGTTCTCCGCTCCGGCCGGCACGCGCCTGTTCAGCGATGGCGACCCTGCAACCCATATGACCATCCTGCTTGCCGGCGAGGTGCAGGTGCGGCGGCAGCACGCGGCGCGCGGCAGCCTGTTTATCGGCCGCTCCGGTCAGATCACTGGCGTGCTTCCCTTCTCGCGCATGAAGACCAGCGGCGGCAGCGGCTATGTTTCCGAAGCGGCGTGGGCGCTGCAAGTCCCGCGCGATCTGTTCCCTGAAATGCTGGCCGCCATTCCTTCCATGGGCCAGCGCTCGGTGTCGATCTTGCTGGACCGCGTCCGAGAAGTCACTCGGTTGGAGCAACAATCCGAAAAGTTGAGCGCCCTGGGAAAGCTGGCCGCCAACCTTGCGCATGAACTGAATAACCCCGCCAGCGCGGCACAACGGGCCAGCAGCAATCTGATGGAAGAATTGCGCGCGTATGGAAAAGTCAGCTTCGAGGCGGGGCGGCTTTGCCTGACGAACGAGCAAGAAGAATGCTACATGGAGTGGAACCGCAACATTCGCAGCGCCATCGAAGGCCGGACCAATCCGCAGAACCCAATCGAAGCCGGCGCGCTGGAAGAACGGCTGAATCGTTGGCTGGAGCCGCGCAAGTTACCCAACCCCTGGACCATCGCTCCTGTTTTCGCCGAAGCCGGCGTCGAACCGGAGGAGCTGGCGGTCCTGGATACGTTTCTGAATCGCGAAGCCGCCAACGTCGCGGTGACGCACTTTGCGTCCACGCTGCGCGCGGAGCGGATGACGGAAGCGGTGCTGGAATCCACGGCAAGGATCTTCGATCTGATTCGCGCCATCCAGCAATACTCCCACATGGACCAGGCGCCGCTGCAGGACATTGACCTGGCGCAATCGCTGGAAAATACGCTGACCATGCTGCACTACAGAATGAGTCACGTAAAGATCGTGCGCGAGTTCGACCCTGACCTGCCGCGCATCGCGGCCAACGGCAGCGAGTTGAATCAAGTATGGATGGCGCTGCTGGAAAACGCTCTGGACGCAATGCACGATCGTGGGACCATCCGCGTCACCACGCAAAGCGCGGGCGACATGGTCCGCGTCGAAATCTGGGACGACGGTCCCGGCATTCCACCGCAGCTGCATAGTCGAATTTTCGAACCGTTTTTTACCACCAAGCCGCCGGGCAAAGGCGCTGGACTCAGCCTAGATACGGTGCATCGCATTCTGAGCCGTTACCGTGGATTTATCGATTTGCAATCGAAGCCGGGATCGACCTGTTTCCAGATCAGGATTCCGCTGCAGCAGGCCGGAGCATATTGAGCCCGCCGGCTTCGGATTATTTTTCGATTTCTACCCCTCGCCAAAACGCCACATGATTTTTGATGGCGCGGGCGGCCGGTTTGGGGTCCGGATAATACCAGGCGGCGTCGGAGTTTTCCTGTCCGTCGACCAGAATGGTGTAATACCGCGCCTGGCCTTTCCAAGGACAGGTTGAGATGGTCGAGCTGGACCGAAAATACTCCCGATCGATGGAATCGTGCGGGAAATACACGTTCCCTTCCACCAGTTGCGTCTTTTCGCTCTCCGCCAAAACTTTGCCGTTCCACACTGCTTTCGCCATAAGTTCGCCCAAACTCCTTCATCTACAACAATATCAGATGCGTCGGCTTGGGGTAGAAGCTACGCCCACGTCACAGCCGAACGCGAAAAAAGGACGCACCACAGCGCGTCCTTTTTCCCGGATCTTTCATCGGCCCCAACTGCCCGGCATCGAGGGTCGGGATTACATGCTGCTCATGCCGCCCGCCTTCTTCACCTTATCGATGTGAATGCTGTTATTGGTGGAGTCGACGGTCGCGACAACCTTCACCTTGTCGCCATAGTATTTACTGACGGCATCAGTGTTGTCGATGGCCCACACTTTATTTTTGGAGTCTACAAAGACGGGCTTTTGGCCGGACTGCACGCACTTGGTGACGCAAGCGGGGGTGTGCATTGCGGCGCCACATTTGGAATCGCCTATCCAGCCAGTGAGGTGGGCCTTTGCTGTCTGTGCGCCAGCCAGCGCGGTCATGCTTCCGAGGGCCAGTACAAATGCGATACGTTTCATTGTTTGCTCCTCTAAACTTTCTTCCCCGCAAGGGGCGGTTCTGTCCTTAAGGTGCTCCTCTGGACAGATAAGTTGTACCTATATTGCGTAAAGATTGGCAAGCGGCCATGCTGTCCTGCCAAATTTGCTTCGGTCAATTTTCAACGTCACGGTAACCGGCCCGGCGAACAACTTCCCTCGCGTTACTTCGCCCGGTCCTGGATCGATTTCAGCCGGGCGTTGAACCTGTCGCGCGCCATTGGGTATTTCTCGATCAACTCCGCCGTTTGCCGCATGAACGGAATCCCTGTTTTGGACGCATAGGCATCTCGGAAGGCGTGGAGCTTGGCGAAAATAAAGATCCCCTCGCCATTTGAATCAAGATAGAGGTCCGACTTCACCGCTCCATGGACCACCAGCGAAGCGGCCATTTCCCAATAGCTGATCACCTGGCGAAAATATGCATTCTCCTGGGTCCCGTACCCCTGCAGGACGGCAAGAAATTCTTCCGGCGTCTTTGGATTGAACTCATAAACCAGCCAATGGCGGGCCTTGCGCAAGACTTCTTCCCGGCGAAGGTCGTAGAGCTTCAAAATGATATCGGCATCGTTATGCGTTGCAATCTGACTTTCCATCTCTCTTCACTTTCCTGTTGAATCCATTGTACGGGCCGACGACCGCCTCCGTTCTCCAACGTCCGTCAATAGTGGCTAGGCGACTGTCGCCGCCGCTGCTTCGACCGGTTCCGCTTCCGGCCCACGGGCATCGCCGATGCGCTGCTCGTAATGGCAAACCACCGTCTTCCCTGGAGCTGCAGGCTGTTCGTCTTTGCTCTTTTTATTGCGCCCTTTGCCGCGCTTTTCATCGGCCGCGGTTTGCTTCTCGTTATTCGGACAAACAAGGTAGACGCCGGACTTCAGCGACTTCTCCAACAAATATGCGCTGCCGCATTCCGGACAGGTCTGCGGGACCGGTTTCAAGTTCGACGTAAAATCGCACTTCGGATAATTCGTGCATCCGTAGAAGAAATTTCCGCGTCGCGCCTTGCGCTCCGCAATGTCGCCGGTGCCACAGGTCGGGCACTTCACGCCAGTCAGGTTTTGCTTGATGTACTTGCATTTTGGATAGCCGCTGCAACTGACAAACTCGCCATACTGCCCGGTCCGCAGCACCAACTGCATGCCGCACTTCGGACACGTCTCATCCAGCGGCACCGCGGGCTTCTGCTGTTGCTTGTGGGTCAGCTTGCGGATCGTCTTGCAGGGCGGGTCCTCGTTATATCCCGGACACGCCATGAACTGGCCGAACGGTCCATTCCGCAGCACCATCACCCGTCCGCAATTTTCGCAGAACTCCTCCTCGGCCTCCGCGCTCTGCGCTTCCGCGGCCTGCAGGTTCGGTTTCCCCTCATAATTCTCGCGGGTAAATTTGCAACTCACCTGCTCCACCGCCAGCTTGCGGTCCGGAGCGGCAACTTCCGTCAACCCAACTTCCAGTTCTTTTCTGTTCTTCGCGGTCACCGCTGCAGGAGCAATCTCAGTGCCGCCGGTGGTCTTTACCGTCATCGGATATTCGAGCTTGCTTTCAATCTTCTTGATCGCCTTCTTCGCGTCCTTCTCCCACGCGGAGCTGGCAATCGTGACCGGCTTCTTCTTGTCATACGCCGAGCAGGCATAGAACGAGCCGAACTTGCCCCACTTCAACACCAGCGGCGCGCCGCACTCCGGACATTTCTCCGTGGTCGGCTGCTCCATCCGCTTGATGTCTTCCATGTTCTTATCGGCGACTTTCAATTCCTCCTGGAAATATCCATAGAAGCCGCTCAGCAGATCGGTCCACTTTTCGGTGCCGTCTTCGACTGCATCCAATTCCACTTCCAGCTTGGCCGTGTAGGCCGGATCGAAGATGTAAGGGAAATTCTTGACCAGCAGATCGTTCACCACCTGGCCGAGTTCGGTCGGATAAAACTTGCCAGGTCCCTTCGGCGGAACTTTCACGGCGTATTCGCGGTCCTGAATCGTGCTGATGATCGAAGCATAGGTCGAAGGCCGGCCAATGCCGCGCTCCTCCAGCTCTTTCACCAGAGAAGCTTCATTGAAGCGAGGCGGCGGCTCGGTGAAATGCTGCTCCGGCTTCAGTTGTTTCAGGTTCAGCGCCTGCCCATCGTTCAGCTCCGGCAAGCGGTTGCTCAGCGCCTCGTCATCGGCATCCTTCGTATCTTTCGCTTCTTCATAAATTTTCAGGAAGCCGTCGAACTTCAACACTGAGCCGGTGACGCGGTAATCGTAGCTGCGGTCGGACTTCGCGACAATGTCCACCGTCGTCTGATCGAACACGGCTTGCACCATCTGCGACGCGACAAAGCGCTGCCAGATCAGCTTGTAAAGCTTGTATTGTTCATCGCTTAAATAACGCTTGATCTCATCGGGCGCCAGTTCCACGTTGGTCGGGCGAATCGCTTCATGCGCGTCCTGCGCGTCTTTCTTGCCCTTGAAGGCATTCGGACTCGCCGGCAAATATTTCTGTCCCAATTTTTTCCCGATATAGGCGCGCGCGTCTTGTATGGCATCCGGCGAAACTCGAACAGAATCGGTCCGCATGTAGGTGATCAAGCCGACAGTCCCCTGACTGCCAACTTCGACGCCTTCATACAAACGCTGCGCCACACCCATCGTCCGCCGAACATTGAAGCCGAGCTTGCGCGAAGCGTCCTGCTGCAGCTTGCTGGTGATAAACGGAGCTGTCGGATTCTGCCGACGCTCTTTCTTTTCGACCGAGCGAACGTTCCAATCAGCCGTCTTCAGTGCTGCAACAATGGCATCGGTCTCCGCCTGGTTCGGCAGCGAGGGCGCATTCACGGTCTCGACGGTGGCCCGCTTGCCGTCGATGCCCATAAAGCGCGCGGTAAACTCCTGGCCCTCTTTACCGCCACCCAAAACTGGCGTCAGTTGCGCATCCAGCGTCCAATACTCCACCGGCTGAAAGGCCTTGATCAGCCGCTCGCGCTCGACAATCAACCGCACTGCGACCGTCTGCACGCGGCCCGCGGACAGACCGCGCCGCACCTTGTCCCACAACAGCGGAGAGATCTGGTAGCCGACGATCCGGTCCAGCACGCGCCGCGTTTGCTGCGCATCGACCAGGCGCGCGTCCACCTGGCCGGCATGTTGAAACGCCGCCTTCACCGCCTTCTGCGTGATCTCGTTAAACGTGACCCGCTGAATTGTCGCCTTGTTGCGAAGCTGCGGCTTCAGTTGCATCTCAAGATGCCACGCGATGGCCTCGCCTTCGCGGTCGGGATCGGGCGCCAGATACACCGCATCGGCAGTCGACGCCAGCTTCTTCAGCCGATCGACGACCTTCTCTTTGCCGGGCATCACAATCAGCTCCGGCTCAAACGTGCCGTGTTCCAGTTCCACGCCAATCTTGCTCTTCGGCAGGTCCATAATGTGGCCCAGCGAGGCCTCCACGATGAAATCTTTGCCGAGATATTTGTTGATCGTCTTCGCCTTTGCGGGCGATTCGACGATGACCAATGACTTTGCCATGCAGTTACGCTTTCCTTTTCACGTACAAACTTGCTTTGCGGGCTGTTCAAGTGACGCGTTCATCGAAATTAGGTAACAAGTGCGAAACTACCACGGTTTCGCCGCGCGACACCAGTTACCCCCCGTCGCGCAATCGATTTCATCCGCCCAACGAGAGGGGCCAAATCAATCCAAATGCAGATGAAAAGTGGGTCAGCCGCCGGCCACAAAATTGGCTCTTCTAAAATGTCCTCACGTAATTTTTGCCCGGCATGGCGCGCACGCGTCCTGCCAGTTCCAATTCAAAAAGCGCCGTAAAAATCTCCGATGAACTCAACTTGCCTTCCAGCTTTTCGACCAGTTCATCCAATTGCAATGCCTGGTCTTGGCGGAGTGCATCGAACACGTGCGCCTGGTCTTCCGGCAGATCGGGCAAATTCGGCTTGCTGAATAACGATGCAGCAGACCCGTCGGAGGATGCAATTCCCTGTCGCTCCTCCACCTCCAACCGGACCTGCGTCGGCAGTTCTTCCCACACATCTTCCCAGGTGGCCACCAGCTTCGCGCCCTGTTTAATCAATGTGTTCGGCCCCCAGGAATTCTTTGACGTCACATTGCCGGGAACCGCGAACACCTCGCGATTTTGTTCCAGCGCGCAACGTGCGGTGATGCGCGTGCCGCTGTTCTCGCCGGCCTCAATCACCAGCACGCCGACGCTCATGCCACTCAAAATTCGATTGCGAATGGGAAAATTCTGCGGCGCAGGAAACGTTCCCATGGGATATTCGCTGATGATCGCTCCCCCGGCTTCCAGAATCTGCTCCGCCAGACGCTTGTTCTCCTTGGGATAAATCACGTCGATTCCTGTCCCCCACACTGCCACGGTTTTCGCTCGCGCGTCCAGCGCTCCGCGATGGGCGGCTGTGTCGACACCCCGCGCCATGCCGCTTAAAACAATCAGCCCGTGCGCCGCCAGATCGCGCGCCAGCATCTCCGCCATTCCCGTTCCATACGGAGTAGGATGCCGCGTCCCGACAATCGCAATCCCCGGCTGCGCCAGCAGTGCCTTCTCGCCGCGCAACCACAATAACGTTGGCGGATCGAAAATCTCTCGCAGCCGCTCCGGATACTCCTCGTCCGCCGGGGTGACCAACATTCCCCCGCCTTGTTGCACGAGACTCCACTCCTTTTCCGCTTCCGCCAGCGACTTGCCAGAGAAAATTTGCTGCGCGGACGCGGCGGGCAGGCGCAACCCCTCCAACCGTGTCAGCGGCAGCCCCAAAACACCTTGCGCGGTGCCGGTGGCGTTTACGGCCCGCCAAATGCGCGTGGGGCCCAGTCCGCTGGTCATGGTCAGCGCCAGCCACGCCAGCCGCTCGCCTTCCAGGGTTTGCGGCGGAGCGACCGGCGCGGCAACCGATTGCGAACTTTCAATAGATTGGTCGGGAATTTTCATCGTCAACTTTATGTATATGAGTCAACATTTCCGCCGAGCAAACGGCTCCGCGGAAAAATTGGCTCGATGTTGCGAGAGCGTATCCGTGGCCGACTCGAATGTCAAGCCACGTTCCCGCACAATCGCCGTCGAAGCCCTCCGCTCGAGTCGCAAAGTCAACCTGTTGCACATCTTGGATTCCTGCCTGCACGATTCACCAATTATTCATCGCGGGCTCATCATGCTCTCTCTACAAATGCTGCATAACTAGGGCATGATTGGGGCGACGTACGACACGCTGATTCTGTCGGACATCCACCTGGGGTCTGAAGTGAGCCGGGCACAGGACGCGCTGGACGTGCTGCAGACGTACAGCTATCGCCGGCTGGTATTGCTGGGCGATATATTTTCCGATCTGAACTTTCGCCGCCTTACCAGCGAACACTGGAAGTTCCTCTCCTATATCCGCAAGCTTTCCAATCCCAAGCGCCAGGTGGAAGTGGTTTGGGTCGAAGGCAACCACGATACCGGCCTGGCCAACCTGATGTCGCACCTGGTCGGCGTGCCCGTATACCAGCGCTACGTTTGGGAGTACGAGGGCAAGCGGCACCTGGCGATGCACGGCCATCAATTCGACGGCTTCGTCAAAAAGAACCTGTGGATCGGTCGATTGGGCGAGTGGATCTTTTTGCAAATTCAAAAAGTCGATTCGCGGACCAAATGTCTCTCTCGGTTTCTGGACCGCATGAATACGCGCTGGCTGCTGCTGTCGGACAAAGTGGCGCGCGGGGCGGTCCGCGATGCTCAAACCGGAAAATGCGAGCGCGTATTTTGCGGACATACTCACGTTGCCTTGTCCCTGCTCTGCGACGGCGTCGAGTATTACAACTCCGGCTCGTGGGTCGACGAGCGGGCCACTTTCCTCACCATCAACCAGCAAGGCGTGGAGATACAGACCTATGCCGGCGGAACTCACCATCGTTGTCCCAGCACGGAACGAGAACCAGTCGCTGCCGAAGCTGCTGACCTCTTTGAATCTGCAGGACTACCTGCACTTGCCGGATACCAGAGTGTTCGTTGCTGATGCCAACTCCACCGACGGCACAGCGGAGATGGCGCGTTCGTTTCCCGCGAAATTCCCCATCGAAGTACTCCCCGGAGGTCTGCCTGCTGTGGGTCGCAACGCAGGCGCGCATCGCGCTACCACACCTTATGTGCTTTTTCTTGACGCGGATGTAGAACTGCGAGACCCAACCTTGCTACGCCGTTCCGTCTGCGCCATGCAGCGCCGCCAACTCCACTGCCTCACCACCAACATTCGTTGCATCGACGGGAATGCGGCCGATCGGCTGCTGTTCGGCGGCAGCAATATCGTCCAAAAACTTTCCCGCTGGGCCGCTCCCTTTGCCACCGGCATGTTCATGATGTTCGATCGCCAGGAATTTCAAAGGCTCGGCGGCTTCAATGAGCAGGCCCTCTATGCCGAAGACTACCTCCTAAGCAAGCAGGTGGCGCGAAAGCGATTTGCCGTCATCCCCGGCGCAGTGACGACGTCGAATCGCCGTTTTCGCAAGATGGGTCACTTGCGGATTGCCGGAATGTTTTTTCTGACCGCGCTCAACTCCGGCAACAAGACCTACTTCCTGCGCGACCAGGGCTACTGGGAAGAGTCCTAGCGGCCAACGCAGCTTCTTCCCGCGGCCGATTGAAGATTACGCAGTCAACTTCACCGGTTTGCCCTCGGCGCAGGATTTGTAAATCGCCGTAATGATGCGCTGATCTTTCAATCCTTCTTCGCCTCCGGTCTTCGGCCCGCGGTCCTGCAGAATGCAATCCGAAAAATAATCCGCCTCGGCGGCAAACTGTCGCGGCGACGGATTATTGAAGGCGACATTCAGCGGCGGTTTGCCCTGTGCCTTCCCCGTCAATTGCAATCCCTGATAGCCAAACGCCGGATTCAGTTCCAGCATGCCTTCCGAGCCAATGGCGCGCGCCGAGCCGCCGAGAAAATTGGTGCCATAACTGGTCGCGCAATGCGCCAGCACGCCGCTGGGAAAGCGGAAGGTCCATACCAGGTTCTCCTCCACTTCGTTGAAGCGGCCATCTTGATCGATGACAGAAGAGTAGGCATCGACAACCGTGGGTTCCTCGCCGGTAAGGTATCGCGCCGCCTGGATCGAATAAATGCCGACATCGACCAACGGACCGCCGCCCGCCATTTTTTTGTTCAGGCGCCATTCTCCCGGATGAATATTGAAGCCGTTCGAGCTGGTGACGACTTGGAGTTTCCCCGCGTAGCCCTGGCGCAGCAACTCGATCGCCTTCAAATTGGTCGGCTCATACTGGCAGCGATACGCGATCATCAGCTTGCGGTCGGCCTGCTTGCAGGCGGCGATCATCTGTTCGCACTCCTTGACGGAATTCGCCATGGGCTTCTCGCACAGCACATGCTTGCCGGCTTTGGCGGCGCGGATGGTGTACTCAGCGTGCATGCCGTTGGGCAGAGCAATGTACACGGCTTCGATGGCGGGATTGTCGCGGATCGATTCGTAGTTCCGATAGTTGTAAATCGCGTTGTGCGGGACGTCATACTCGTCGGCGATGCGTTCTGCCTTGTCGCGGTGGCCGCTGACCAGCGCCACAATCTTCGAGTCCTTCGAAATCTTCACGCCGGGCATGAATTGGCCCATGGAAATGCGACCCAGCCCGACAATGCAGTAGCCAATTTTCTTGCCGCCGGCCAACGGCGAACTTGTCTGGTCCGTTTCACTCTGAGGCGTCGATGCTTCCGCGATCGCTGCGCCGGGAAAGGCCCCGCCGGCAAAAGCGCCGAGCGCGACTGCGGTACCTGCCTGTTTCAGAAAACTACGTCGGCTGGGACCCATGATTCTCCTCACAAACAAAAGTTCATTCCGCGTACGCGTGCAGGGATGCAATCCACGCACCTGCTGGAAGCAGTTTATCCGAGCCAGCGCAGCGGCGGCGCTTGCGGCAGCACCCCGGTTTCCGCGGCATAACGGAAGAAAAGTTCCATTCCCGCCAGGCACGCTTCGTCCAGCACATAGTGAATGTGTTCCGTAAGGTAATTGCGAATGGTCGCGGCAGGGACCGCGATGCGGGGCGACCATTCTCGGACCAGGTCCTCAACGTGTGCCATGCCGCGATCGCGGGAACGAAGGAAGTCTTCGGCGACCTGCGACGCGGTCAGCTTCGCCGCCTTAATCGCTTCGGGACGCACTGCCCATACCGCCGACACCCACGGCACGCCGGTATGCTGCTTCCATAGATGGGCGAGATCGAGGTATTCCAGGCGCTCGCCGGTGCGCGCCAACCGCGCCGCCCGATCTTCCAGTGCCAGCAGCGCGGGATCGCCAATCAAAATGGCGGCGTCGCAGTCCTGCAGCATGGCGTCGAGGTTCGGCGCATGGGAAATGAACTCCGGGTCAACGTGAAGAAATTTGCGGAAAACAATCTGCGCGTAGGCATTGGACGTGCGAGAGCCGGTGTCCGCCGCGACGCGACGCACCGCTCCGATTCCGTCGGGATGCTTCACGACCATGAGGATGGAACGCACCCGATCCAGCGAAGCAATGGTGCAGCCGCGAAGAATCCGCAACCCCGGGGTAGTTGCGTAGGCGGCAATCGGAATCAAGCCGATGTCGGCAGTTTCCTCCGCCAACTCGGCCGCGCATTGCGACGGCATGGCGCTGTGGATCGCGTAGCGCTCCGCCAGCTTTTCCATCTCCGGTGGATGTTCAAAGTCCCACATCAGCGGGGCAGGATTCAGAAAGCGAATGGCGGATATACGAAGGCGCTGCGTCACCGATCAGTGTAGCAATCCATCCACGCAACAGCGGACCGGCGACGCGAAGAACCGCAGGTCGCGTCAAGACGTAAGATAACAACCAAAGCTCTCACAGCACCTCTCGTGCGCATGCCTGGAAACCGCGGGAAGAGATACTGAAGTTTTCACTTGACTATCTTGACGTCCCGCGCAATACTGAAGCTGCCACTTAACTATTGGCAGAAAGGAACACCATGAAAGCTCAACAAGACCCAGCCGTCATCCACAGCACCTTTGTCCTGGAGCGCAGCTATCCCAAGCCGCCCGAGCGCGTCTTCTCCGCCTTTGCCAACGCTCCACAAAAACGCCGCTGGTTTTTCAGCGGAAGAAGTTCCGACCTCGAGAAGTATGAATTGGACTTTCGCGAGGGAGGAAGCGAGCACGCCTACATGCGTTTCAACAATAACTCCCGTTTCCCCGGAGTCCCCATGATCACCGATACAACGTATTTGGACATCACACCCAATCGGCGAATCGTCGCCTGCTCCACCATGACCATTGGAGAAAACCGTGTTTCCGTCGCGCTGGTTACGTTTGAGCTTCTTCCCACCGACCAAGGAACTGACCTGATCTGCACCCACCAGGGAGCGTTCTTTGAAGGCTCCGGCGGCCCGGAAATGCGGGAGGAAGGCTGGCGCAAGATCTTTGAGAATTTGGACACGGAAATGGCGAGCTGAAGTGATGGCCACTCGCCTATGTCCCTTCCGTTCGACCCTGCTGCCACGGCTATGCACAGAAGGATGCACGGCTCTCAAACATGCCGGCAGACGATCCGCGTTTGCCGGCAAAATCGGAAAGGGTCCCGACTATGTCGCGTCCAAAGATCAATATTGACGGGCTGTTCCACGCACTCGGAGATCCAACGCGTCGAGCCATCCTGGACAAGCTGTGCCATGGACCTCTTTCCGTTTCCCGCCTGGCTCAGCCACTCGGCGTCACCGTCACCGCCGTGATGCAGCATCTGCAAATTTTGGAAGAAAGCAGCTTGGTGCGCACGGAAAAGATCGGAAGAACTCGCACCTGCCGCATCGAAACAGCAGGCTTTACAGCGTTACAACAGTGGATTGACGATCACCGCACTCTTTGGCAACAGCGCCTCGATAGCCTCGGCGAATTCCTTAACATTGACGACGAGGAATGACAACGCGCCCGCTAAATTTCCCAGCGCAACAAACAGGTGCCGACGGTATACCCGGCTCCCACAGACGCCAGCAGCTTCCCCAATTCTCGCCTTTTTTGTCAACTACCGGTCACCAGATTGGATCTCAGCCCCTAAATCTAGGGACGTGCTCCACCAGATGCTAAGCCCGACGGCGCTTGGGCTGCGTCTCAATCCATTGCCGCAAAGCCGTGTCCACTCGCGTCTGCCATCCGGGGCCAGTGGCACGAAGCCGCTCCACCACAGACTCCTGGCGGCCCGAGTCTGAAGTCCATTCAAAATTCGATGCATGGAAACGATTCGAACAGGAGCACTCAAGGGCTGAAGCCATCTGTTTTTGAGCCAGGTACGGCACCCTTCGGCTGCGCTTAGGGCAGGCCAGAGAGGTTCTCTTTCAGATATAAACCAAAGCCACCGCCCTCAAACCGCCATTTCCCCAAGAAATGGCAGCAATGTAGAACCTTAAAATGGACACGAGAGAAGGAGGACCGCTGCTAGAAGCCGTGCCCCGATACAAGACCTGAAATTATTTTTTTTCACAAATTTACGATTCAGGACAAGAGCGATGGTTTGCAGCGGCTTTGGTTTCGGACTCGCGACCCTTGAGCCGATCATAGAGGTAAAGATCGCTGACGGTGCCCAGGGCCAGGTTGTAGTAGTCGGGAGTTCCAATGGCTGCGCACAGTTCTTCGTCGAATGCGTGCAGGGCGTGCAGGTGCGCGGCCGTGGCGGCGACTTCAAGCCGGCTGGCGCGCAGGAATTTCTGATAGCCGCGGTCGACCAGCGTGGAAATCTCGCCGCCAATCAGGCAGCCGGGCCGGACGACGTAGGCAGCGCCGCCGTTTGGCGTTTTGGCCAGGACCGCGCCGCAGCAGTATTTGCGGACCTGGACCCGATTTGCTGCGCCGGGAGTGTCCACGACATCAAACCCATGAGAACGAAAATATGTCATGGCGCTATCGAAGGTCTTGGCTGGAGGGTTTGATTTTTTGCTCATGAAATTGTCGATTGCTCTCCAGGTTTCGGAAACGGCGCGAAATCTGCGTGTGCCGCGCACCCGATTGCGACCGTTCGCAAGCTGCCGCTACACTTTCAGTATAGCGTGCGGGGATTCACCTCCGACGCTTCAAATGTTTCGCCGGAATCGATGAATATCTGAGTGAACGGTTTTGGGGGCGGGTAAAATCACGATGCTGCGCATGGGCCAGATGCAATTCGATCGGATTCGCCGACATGGAGAAGAGACTTATCCGAACGAGTGCTGCGGGGTCTTGCTGGGTTACGTGGGAACGGACGGCAACAGAGTGATCGACGCGGTGTCGGCTGAGAATACGCGATCTGACTCGGCTCACAATCGTTACGAGATTGCGCCGCGTGAGCTGGTCCGCATCCAGCAGCAGGCGCGGCATCGAGGGCTGGACATTGTCGGCTTCTATCATTCGCATCCTGACCATCCTGCAGAGTGGTCAAAGACCGATTTAGAAGAAGCGCACTGGCTGGGATGTTCGTATGTCATCACCAGTGTGGCGGGAAATGCTGCCGGTGGCGGCGCTGGCACCGGGCGCTGTCTGGCCAAAGAGACAAGCTCCTTTCTGTTGACTGGAACGGACGAGGAAGACAAGCGGCTGGAGCGCGAACCCATCGAAGTTACAGCCGGTGTCGATGCACGGTAGCGCGATCGGCGCGATCATGCAGTCGATGCGGAACCATTGGTCCGGGCCCGATTGGAATGAACCAAATTTTTCCCACCCTAGCCGCAAAAGACGCGGCGAGGATGGGGCGCCCGAATGCAATACTTTCAGGCCGGACCAATAGAACCATGCGAAGATTGCATTATGCAGATTGATATTCCCACTCTATCCGCAGCGTTGACGCCGGAAGAGATGTTGCGGTACGCGCGACATTTGATTCTGCCCGAGGTAGGGGAGGCGGGCCAGATGAAGCTGAAGGCTGCGCGGGTGCTGTGTGTCGGCGCTGGAGGGCTGGGCGCGCCGCTGATTATGTACCTGGCGGCGGCTGGCGTGGGTACGCTGGGCCTCGTGGACTTTGACGTGGTTGAGGCCAGCAATCTGCATCGTCAGGTGATTCACGGGACCAACGACATTGGCCGGCCGAAGCTCGACTCCGCGGAAGACTCGCTGAGGGCCATCAATCCCAACGTGAACGTCGTAAAATTTCCAACCCGGCTGAGCAGCGAGAACGCGATGGAAATTTTCAAGGATTTCGACATTATTGCGGACGGCACCGACAATTTTCCAACGCGCTACCTGGTGAACGATGCCTGCATCCTCTCTGGAAAGCCGAACGTATACGCCTCGATCTTCCGCTTTGAAGGGCAGGCCAGCGTGTTTGGCGCGAAAGACGGCCCTTGCTATCGCTGCCTGTATCCGGAGCCGCCGCCGCCGGGAATGGTCCCTTCCTGCGCAGAGGGAGGCGTGCTGGGGATTCTGCCGGGGCTGCTGGGGACCATCCAGGCGACGGAGGTCATCAAGCTGATTCTGGGCACGGGTGGGCCGCTGGCGGGCCGGCTATTGCTGGTCGATGCGCTGGCCATGCGTTTCCGCGAATTGAAACTCCACAAAAACCCTGAATGCCCGGTGTGCGGGACGCATGCTTCGATCAACAAGTTAATTGACTATGAACAATTCTGCGGGCCGCCTTCCAATTCCGCCGCGCTAGCCACGATGGTCAATGGCATTCCACAGATGCAGGTGGAGGAACTGAAACGACGCCTCGATGCGGGCGAGGACTTATTTGTGCTGGACGTGCGCGAGCCCTATGAATTCGCCATTGCGGAGATGGGCGGGCGCTTGATTCCGTTGAATGACCTGCCTCAGCGAGTGAGAGAACTCGATCCGAAGCGGGAAATTGTGGTGCAGTGCAAAGCGGGCGGACGCAGCCAGAAAGCCGCGGAATTTTTGTCGCAGAACGGATTCAAGAAGATCCACAACCTTGCGGGTGGCATCAACGCGTGGTCGGAGAAGGTGGACCCGAAGGTGCCGAAATATTAGCGAACTGGGCGTCATACCCCTTGTAGTTCGGCATTCGGGCGCCGTTATAGCTCCCAATCCGTTTTCCAACGCACGCGGTCGCGCAGTTTCCAGGTGGCGGCAATCAAGGCTAGTAACAGACAGAAACTGACGATGACGACGGCGGGCCAGAACTCCCAGCGCCGGATGTGAAGCAGCCGCTCGCCGTACCAGAAATAAGCAATCAACCCCAGCAGCCAATTGCGCGCGGCGCTGCTCTCCGCCTTTAACGCGACGGCAAGGGGAAACATCAGGAAAAGAAAATCGTAGATCTGGTGCTTGAAGCAGAGCAGACAGGCGGTCGTGAGGCAGGCCATCAGTACGCGGCCGTCGACGTGTTGGCCTCGCGCGAAGAAATACAACGCAATTCCGATGGCCAGTGCGATCCCGCAGAGGTAGGGAAGTACCACCATCCATCCGGTTACAGGTGAGAGGTAAAAAGCATCGGGCACGGGCTGAAACAACGGCGGATGCCGCATCGCGATTTCGCTAACGGCCATGATGTTCGCCAAGCCGGGGGAGACATTATTCGTAGAGGCGCGTAAGGGTTCCCAGAGCAATGTCCAGAAGGGCGGGCGCAGCCAACCATAGATGAACAAAAATCCGAGCGCGGGCGGCAGCAGCGAATAGAGCAGCAAGCGCCAGCGACGCCGCAGCAATAAATACGCGGCCAGAACGGGCGGCACGCTGTATTTGGCCCAGGCAACTCCAAGGAGTAGGCCGCGTGCCTGGGAAGACCTCGCCACAGCCCACAGCGCCAGCGATGCAACTACCAGTGCGGTCACCTGGCCGTTCCCGATGGTGACGCGGGCGGGCGTGCTGGTCAGCGCCAGCAGAGTGAGCAGCCATGCTTTGCGGCCGTTCAATTCGTACATTCGCGCGACAAGCGAACAACTCAACAGCACCAGCGCCACGTTGATGCTCGCCCAGACGATTTTGGCCGGCATCAGTGGCAGATAGCCGAAGGGCAGCATCGCGACGTAGAGCTCATGCAGATCGTTGGGGACCTGATTCAGCAGGATGCGATGGCCGGGGTCGCCGGCAAGGTAAGTGGCCCAGGGGTCGATGTGCTGCGTGAGCAAACGCGCGGGGCTCCATTGAAAATCGAGCGAGTGGAGGATGCTGTTGCGAATTCCATCCGCAATGGAAACGAGCGCGAGGATTGTCCCCATCCAAAGAGCCGGTAGCGATAGAAGCCAATCCAGCCAGCGGTCGGGTCGCTTGCCAGACTCGACGGCGGACGGCGTCCGATTTTCAGATGGGTCCATGGATGCGCAGCGCCCTTGTTGGGAGTGTACTGAAGGGCAATGGATTAGGAGAGCTGAATGTGGACCAGTTCCTGGTCCTGCACGGGTCTTGTCGGGTGCATGCCGGGGGAAATCTTTGAAGTCTGCGGGGCCCGCCAGTGGTCGATATACGAAACCTGGTGGACGCAGGAGATGGTGCAGTTGGGGGCACAGGTTTTCTCGGTCAGGAATTCTCGCTGGACGTCCTGGCGGCGATACTCCGACAGCGGCGTTCCAGGCCAGCCGCGCTGTTGCGAGCAGTAATGCACCAGGCCGTTTTCGCAAATGTAGATATACCGCGCGCCAGCGCGGCATCGCCAATCGTTGGGCTCGCCTTTGACAATGGCTTCCTGAAAATGATTGAAGCGCGAATAATGCTTTTTGCCGAGGCCCTTTACCTCGCAGTAAATCCGGCGCTCCTCATCCCGCAAAGGCTTCAACTGGCCGTCGCCGTCGTGAATGATGCCGATGGTGGAGGTGAATCCCAACTCCAATGCGCGACGCGCAATGGTCAGTGCGTCCTGCGGATATTTGATGCCGCCGCCGACAACGGAATTGATGTTGACATGGAAATCGGCGTGCTCGGCCAGCATCTGCAGTTTCTTGTCGAGCACCTTGAGGCTCTTTTTGGAGACTTCGTCGGGCTGCACGTTGTCAATGGAAATCTGCATGTGGTCGAGACCGGCGCGATTGAGGCGTTGGATGCGATCGGGCATCAATAGATAGCCATTGGTGATCATGCCGGCGATGCGGCCATGATGCCGGATGCGGGCGACGATCCGCTCCAGCTCCGGATGCAGCAATGGCTCGCCGCCGGAGATGGTGATCACACTGGTGCCGAGGCGGGCAAGGTCGTCGATGCGGCGCAGCATTTCCGGCACTGGGACCGGCTCGGAGACATCGTCAAACTCATTGCAATAGGTGCAGGAGAGGTTACAGCGCCGCATGGGCACGATGTGCGCCATGTAGGGATGGCTGGTCGATGCCACGGCATGGGCAATGGAGGCGAGTTCGCGAACCCGTCGGGTCGCGGCCTTGATGCGGCGGGAGAGCGACCGGCGGGCCAAAGTGGAGGAGCGTTCCGTCATCTCTATTCATTGAATCACAGTGGGATGGGAAGCGAACAGAGGGGCCTTCCTTTCACGAGGATGGGGAAACATCGCCATCGCCTTCATGCATCGAGGCGGGCACGCCTCTCGCGCTTTGTCCCAGGCGTACCAGCCGGGGGACCGACAGCAGGGTGACGGCATATAGAAAGATGGATGCGGCGGTGAATCCAAGGTGGCCGTGGCGCATGTCTTCAAACAGCAGTTTCGACGCGACAAATACCAATACTCCATAGGCCAGCCATCCCAATTCCTTCCGCTGCCAGCGGGAGCCGCTATAGGCAAGGACAAGCGCCATCGCGCAAGCGGTCAGCGTCCGGATGACCGCAATATGAGAGGCCCCGGGAGCGATGCCGAACGCCATGAGCCGCGCCAGCGCCCATACCAGCAGCGCCGCCGTGGCGCAGGCCGCCAAAGACGCTGACAGGACATAAAGAAGCCGATGCTTCCATTGCTCTGCCTGAGAACGTCTTTCCAGTGCATAGCAAAGAACAATGCCGGCGCTGACCAGCCAGAGAAGCCAAGCGGGCGACGGTGGAAAGGTCCCGGCAATCGCGTGGAAGATATACGCCGTTAGCCCGGAGGAAAATGCAGCCGCCCACAGAAACAGCAACCCGTGGAATTCCAGCGTCAGGCGCGCTGACCGTACCCCTGCAATCGTGGCCGCAATCGCAGCGGCGCTTAGGGACAGAACCAGCCACACCGGAGGGAGACATAAGTGACCGCCGGCCAGAAAGAGGGCCAGGCTCCCAGTAGCATACACATGGTAGTTGCGCCGCTCAGCAGCGGCGCCGAAGCGGGCAAAGGCAATGGCATAGCCGACTGCGGAAGCGAAGAAGCAAAGCGCCCCAAGTACAACCGCGCCCACGCCCGACCAGAACGAAAGCACGCTCCAGGAGGCCAGCAGGAACGCAACCAGTGTCTGCGCTACTTCAAAGAAGGCGATCCTCCGCCCCCGCAGCATCGTCTGCGCCGTGGCGCTTGCCCCGTAAATCAGCAGCAGAATGGGGGCGAGCGCCAGCAGCAGCGGTCGGCTGACTGCCGCGTACTCCATGCCGGCCCTTTCCGGTCTGGAGCCGATATAGACCAGGGCCCATAGGGCAATGTCCGCGGATGCCGCCACCAGCGGCCTGACGGTCAGCTCGCGATTGCAGGCCGCCGCGTACTCGCCGGCAATGGTCATTATTAGAAGCGCCACGATGAATGGGGCCAAGTCGTGTGTCGCGATCGCCATGATGAGAGCGGCAGTGCTGCCGGCGGCAGCCGTCACCCAGGCAATGGCGGTGAAATGGCGTTTCCACGCCAAGGCGAAGGACGCAACGGCAAACGTGGCGAGGACACTGGACGCCATCGCGGGCGGAAAGACCCTGAACCGCAACGTAAGCTCCCACAGCATGGGAACAAGAATCAGGACGGACGTGGCGGCATAGGCAACGCTGGCAAACCATGCCTCGGGCTTGACCCTCGTCGCCGCAACCAGCCACATGGCAGCGTAGACAATTGCAATCGCGATCACCGCCGCCCGTGGGAATGTGGTCGATTCCGCCAGCGCCCGGAGCAGGTAGGCCCCCGCGATGCCGAGCATCGCTTTGCCGACCACGGAAAACGCTCCGCCAGCCTGCGTGGAGGGGAGTGCCGGGGAAGTATGCGCCGTCGCTGCTTGGGTGTCAGCTTGTACGAGGGCCGGCGGCTGCATCTGGGATGGATGTTCGAGAGCGTAGACACGGCGCTCCAGAGCCTCCAGATTCGTGGTCAGTCGTGCCAGAGTGCCGGGAAGATCGTCCATCGTCTCCACCGCGTTTCGAGACCCTCTACAATGGGCGCGGCGTCAATTCGCAGCGGTAGTCGCGGGAATCTCAGCCTGAACTTTCTCCGGCCAGGGAGGCAGCAGCTTCACCAACACCCATAAAATAAACAATGGCAGGAGGGTCAATGCAATGGACATGAGCAACCCCTCCCGCGTGGCCAATGCCATCTTGTAGGTCGTGTAGCCAAGGAAGCTCTTGGAAAACAACTGGCCTCCAATCACAACGTTCCAACGCATGGCGAAGATGCCGATCAGGGTCAGACATCCAGCGACGGTATAGATACGCTTCCGCGCAATTTCGGGGAGCTTCAGCACCTGGGTCAAGGCCAGCAATAGGATCGGAGTCAGGGTCCCCACAAAAATCTGGAGGACGATCTGGGAAAAGTAGAGTTTGGTGTGGACCATGAAATTCAGCGTGCGAAAGGACTCGTCCGCCTCGTAAATCCGATGGACCAGGTCGAGCATTTCCAGGCTGAAATCGACAATGAATATATAGAACAGATAACGGGCGATCGTATCCACGCACAGCATGTCGATCTTCTCTCGACGGAGCCGCATGATCAGCATATACAGCAGCATCACGGCGGCAATCCCCGATACCATGGCGGAGAAAATAAACACCACAGGCATCAACGGCGACGACCACCAGGGATTTGCCTTGATGGAGCCGAAGATGAACCCGACATACCCATGCAAGAGAAAAGCGGAAGGAATGCCTATCAAGGTGATCAGCCATCCCACCCGTTCGTCGATGGCAAGCGCGCGCTCATTGATGTTGTTCGAGCCCAGCGTCAACACCCGATAGATCCAGCGCTTCAGGCCGCTGGAAGACTGGGCCATCACGACGATATCGCGACGGTAGTCGAGCCAGATTTCGACGGTCAGGACCGCCATCAAGTACCACAAGTACACGAACCCGAACATGGCCATGGCCGATGTGCGATGGGGAGTGAAATACATTTCCAGCGAGCGTTCCGGATGTCCCAGGTGCAACTGCAATGGCAAAGGCGCCACCAGCAGGAAGGCCAACGCGGTCAGCAACGCCAGCCGGTAGGTGGGCTTCACCGCATCGACCCGGAAGACACGCTCCAGCGACGCCAGAATGAATGCCCCGGCCACCAGTCCCGTAATGTAGGGGTATAGGACGATCAGCACGCTCCAATAGAGGGTGATCTCGTTGGGATACATGTAGCCTTCCACGCCAGTCGTCATATTTGCCAATCTCCTTCAATGCACCCACGGGCGCAACCGGCGCTTATCGCACCGAGCCGTCCAAATCGTTATAGAAGACCTTCGCCCCCGTGGCCATTTGCGGCTTCAAGATCTGCACGTCGTGGGTCCGCAGAAACTCGTGGATCGGGTCCTTGGGATTTTTTAAATCGGCCAGTTGGCGCGCCCCGGTCGGACATGCCTCGCAACATGCGGTCGTGAGTCCCTTGGTGATCCGGTGGTAGCAAAGGGTACACTTGTCCGCGACTTTTTTCTGGGGATGAATGTAGCGGCAGCCGTAGGGGCAGGCTTGTACGCAGTAGGCGCAACCCAGGCAGTATTTTTGGTCCACCAGCACAACCCCATCCGGGCTGATGAAAGTCGCTCCCACGGGACAGACCTGGGTGCATGGCGAATCCGCGCACTGGTTGCAGAGTTTGGGGACGAAAAAATATTTCCCGTTGTCGTCCGCTGCGACAGAGGGAAATCCCTTCTTGCCGCCGTCCGGCGAGATGACCTCAGGGTTCTCAAGGTGCCAGTCCGTCACGTGGTAGCGTTCCACCCAGGTGCGAAAGAACCCGTCCGGCACATCGTTTTCGGCCTGGCAGGCCCGGACACAGTTGCCGCAACCGATGCATTTGGAAATGTCGATCAGCATGCTCCACCAATGCTCGGTCATCTTATAGTTGGGGGAAGATTCCGGGGTCCCAGCCAACACAGATTCCCATGCGACGGCCGCCGCAGGCAGCAGGATCAGCATTTGACGCCGGGTGATGTTCATTTCGCGCCTCCTGCGCCGATGGCCGGGTTGTGCGGCTGGTGACAGGTCTCACAGGGAAGGCCATTGGAGTGGTCGACCGCCGCCACTTGCGGGAAACCCTTCGGCCTGGCGGCGCTCGCCGCGTGACAGCGGACACATAACACCGCAGTGTCCAGTTTGGCGGGCTGGATGGAAGGGTCGTCGGCATGCTTTGCCAGCGGGCCATGGCAGGCTTCGCAATTCACCTGCGCGTGCATGCCGCTCCTCTTCATTTCCTGGACGTCGGCGTGGCAGGTCTCGCAAGCCTGATGGCCGGCGTAGTGGACCGGATGGGCGGCAATCTCCGCGATGGCAGCCCCGCGGTAGTGTCCATATTGCCCAAAGCTTCGCGGAACAAAAAAGGCGCGTATCCCCAAAAATGTCAATGTGCCGACTGCATAGAGCGCGGCCAATCGGAAAAGATGCCCTGAATCCTTAAAGACGCTCATGGAACCATGTCCCCTCCACGCAACTGCGCGGCGTTTTTTCGCAATAAATCCTGAAAACTTTACTATCCATAAATCCACGTAAGGTTGTATGTGCTCCACATCACCTTCTTTGGAATTCGCGCCGCACTCGCGGAGTTGTGGGCGTCCAGGAACCTGTCCCTGCTTTTTCCGCCGCCACTGCACGATTGGCCCCCTGACAATCGCCGGGGCCGTTTTCTGGCGGACGCGGTTTGCGCTCGGTCTGGAAGCGGTCCACTCGTCTTTACGGCGAGAAGGACGGTCGTGGCATGTCGGCCTATGCTCCGGCGATGATGGCGCGGGTGCTGCTTTACGGCCAGGCGGGCGGAGTTTACATCTCGCGCAGGATCCAGGCCAGGACCTGCGACGATGTGGCGCTTCGCTGCCTCTCTGCCGACGAAAAGCGCCCGCAGCCTGAACGAAGAGGCCGCCCATCAAGCCGGAAGACCGCCTGTCGCCACCCTGAAGACGGTGGAGTTGGAAGTGGAACTGACTTCGCAGTTGGCCAGCATGGCCAGCCAGCGGATTCTGCCGCAAACCAGCTTCGCTCCTCCGCAACCAACTCCGCCAACTTTACAGATGGACCTCCTGCCCGGCTGCCAGGCCGCTAAATTCCGAGGAAACTCCAAATAGAAGACCCATTGACGAGCAGAGGGCCGTTACGCATACGGTGCAGGCGGTATGCTGAATGATGTGCTTGAACGGCATTGGGGGGGTGAAATCGCCTTCTGCCGTTCGACTGCGCGCTAGATACCGCATTGAGCCATGGCTGCCGCCAACACGCATAGTTCGTCCTTTGCCCGCACCCTTGCCAGCGCCAAAAGAACCATGGTGCTGAGCGAGATCCTCTCTCTTGCCTTCGATAGCTTTCGCAACAACAAAGTGCGCTTTGCGCTGACCGCTCTGGGCATGGTCATGGGTTCGGCGTCGGTGATCCTGGTGGTCACCATTGGACTGACAGGCAAGCAATACGCAATCAACCTGATTCAGGGCATCGGCGCCAACATGGTTGTCGCGGACTGCCAGTGTGGAGGGATGAATCCAGACTCTCTCACTAACGACGACCTGATTGCGGTCGACGAACAGGTCCCCGGCATCCTCTGGTCTTCGCCCATGCTGGAGATGCAGGTCCCGATTAGCTTCGGAGACGGAAAAGTGAAAGACATCCTGGTCCTGGGCGTTTCTCCGGAGTATAAAGATGTTCGAAACCTGGTGGTCCTTTCCGGGCGTTTCTTCGATGAAGAGGACACCGTCAGCCACGCTAAAGTGGCTGTGGTCACGGTCCCGTTTGCCGAAAGCCTGTTTGGCAGCGCGGACCGGGCCATGAACAAGACCTTTACGGTCCGAGGGATTCCCTTCACCATCATCGGAACATTCAGAGAAAAAGTCCCTACGTTTGGAATGTCGGAGATTGCGAGACAGACGATCTTGATTCCTTACCCGGTGGGGCGTTATTTCACCGGAACCAACGCAGTGAAGCAACTGTTCTTCTCTGTCCGGAATTTCAGGGACACGCCGCGGGCACGGAATGAGATTGCCAAGATCATCCAGTCCAGGCACCGGCCCGGCTCAGTATATGACGTCGTCGAATACACGGCACTGGTGGACACCGCGGCACACATCGCGGACATTATGACTCTGGTGTTGCTGTTGGTCTCTGCCGTCACCCTGGCAGTCAGCGGGGTGGGCATTATGAACATCATGCTGGCAACGGTGCGATCTCGGATCCGGGAAATCGGCATTCGAAAGGCCGTGGGCGCCACCTATCGAGAGATCCAACTGCAATTTCTGGCGGAAGCAATCCTCATTTCGCTTAGCGGCGGCATTATCGGCACGCTGCTCGGCTTGGCGCTCCCCCTTTCTGTCCGCTTTATCTTGCCCGCATATATAATTCCCATTTCGCCGTGGTCGGTTGTTATTTCGCTATCTACAGCAATGGTCGTTGGAATTCTATTTGGTACCTTGCCAGCCACGCGCGCTGCCCAGATGGATCCCGTGGAGTCTCTCAAGTACGAGTAATGTGGCGGCTGCGATGCCGCATGTTCGCTGCACCCGGCTGCAAGCCGTAGCTCCGTTATGCAGCAACCAAACTTGCCGCCAGTTCGCGCGCAGCCGTTCTGCCGGAATGGACCAGATCGGGCAATCCCACGCCTCGATAAGCATTGCCGATGAGCCGAAGGTTCGGAAGCCGGGCAACTCGAACATCCAGCTCCGCCATGCGCTCCATGTGGCCGACTGCGTAGAGTGGGAGAGAATTCGGCCAGCGTCGAGCGAGCGCGATCGATGGTTCCGGCAGCTTCCCTAAGAAACGACCCAGCTCCGCGCGTGCCAAATAAATCAACGTGGCATCATCCTGCTGCAGAAGACTTGGAACAGCCGGACCGCCGAAAAATGCGCGCAGCAAGACTGCGCCCTCAGGTGCTGCATGCGGAAACTTTTGATCGAGAAAAGTACACGCCAGCAGCGCTCGTCGCGCGGCGACATCTCCGGCTTCATCGCCAAAGCCTTCTTCGCCGAGAAGAACTTCGCCGGCCGGCGGGTTCCGCTGCGGAACCAGAAATCCGAATCCGCGAGGGATGCGCATCGCTTGGGCCTGGTCCGCCGCAAACCCCAGCGCTACCACAATGGCGGACGAGGACTGCTGCGGCAACAGCTCCCCGATGCGGCTGTCGAGGGGCTCGAAAAGTTTTGCGGCAGTTGCTGCTGGAGTCGCAACCAAAACTCCGTCGAAGCTTTCTCCTGCTGGATGGGGTCCTCCAGCAACGGACGTTGCGTGGACCTGCCAGCCGCCGCCGCTCCGTTCGATGGACTCGACGGCAAACCCGCGCTGAAGGCTGCGCTCCGGAATGCGAGATTCCATCCCTGTGATCAGCGCTTCCAATCCGCTCTTCAGCGATGTGAAAATGGGCGCGGATGACTTCCCCGCCCCCATCCGCTGCTGCAATCCCAGGATGAGACTGCCGTGCTCTCGCTCCAATGCAACGAGGGCCGGCAGCACGGCACGCGCACTCAACGTCGCGATGTCTCCGCCAAACACCCCAGCCATTAACGGCGCTGCAATTGTGTCCGCCACTTCGTCGCCAAAATGCCGTACTACAAAATCGTGCATGGATTCGTCGCCCGCGGAATTAGAACCGTCGAGCGCCCATGCCTTAAGCTGCCCAGCAAATTTTGGCTCGCGCAGGTACGCAAGTTTCGCCTGCCAACTGATGAGCGGCGAATTCAGGACACTGGCCCATTGCGTCGGCACCATCATACGCATACCCTCTGGCATCGCGATCAGCGTGTGGCCTTCAGCGACATATGTTTTGCGCCTGCTGTCGTTGGAGAGAACAAGCTCGCTCTCCAAGCCAAGTTCGATCGCCAGATCCCGTGCCCAGGGCTTTTCCGTCACCCAACTGTCGGGCCCGCATTCAATGACGAAGTCGTCGTCGCTGCGAACAGTTTCGACAATGCCGCCCAGGCGAGAAGCTGCTTCGAACAAGACAAACTCAATCGGTTCGCCGGCCCGCTGCCGCAGAGCTAGTTCATAGGCGGCCGAAACCCCGGCGATGCCTCCGCCAACGATGGCAATCCGCTTCATTCTTGTTTGGATAGTTCGAGGGCCGATGGATGTTCCAACGGCGCTGCGCCAAGCTGCAAAAGCCCCTGCGATGCCAGGTCCGCCAGCGCGGCAATCAACAGAGGGGACGCGTTCAGCGACTCCGGTCGAAACAGTTGCAAACCGAGCTTGCGCGCCAACCCCTGGAACGCAATGTCGATGTCGTACAAAACTTCCACGTGATCGCACAGAAAACCGATGGGCTGCAATACCACGCCGCTGTGGCCTTCTCGATAGAGGCATTCGAGCGTCTCCTCGACGGTTGGGCCAATCCATGGGCCACCCGACATTCCCTGGCTTTGAAATGCGAAATACCAATCGCGCGGAGTCAGCCCGTCGGCGGCGAGCCGTTCCGCAACCAGGCCCGCAGTGTGTTTTGTCTCAATGGCGTATGGATCGGGTCCGCTGGATGCACCCGGCGGAAGGGCATAGGAGCGCTCCTCCACCGTGGGGCGAACCGGGCCCGAAGCTGTTGTCGCCGCCGGGGCCTTCGCTCTGCCTGTCGATTGCGACGCTGGGCCCGCGTGCGTCTCGGTCGGCTGGCCCGAGGCTGCTGCAACCTGGATTGTTCGGCACGGTACGCTGTGGGCAGTGAACAACACGGGAACTTTTGTTCCTATGACGCGACAAGCTTCTTGCCAGGCCGGCCGCAAGCGTTCAGCGAATGCATCCGCTAGACAAGGATGGTCTGCCCACGCATCGATAAAGTGAAATCGAAGCGCATTGCCGGCTTCGGCATACGCAGCCCGTCGATAGAGTCCCACGCTGGTGCGGGAATTTTGCGGGGCGAGGCAGATCGCGACCGCATCCGTCACCCCATCTGCCCGCATCCGGCGCACAGTGTCCCCTATATAAGGTCTCCAATTCCGCATGCCAACATACACAGGCAATCCAATTTTCCGCTGCAGCAACGCTGCCTGTTGCAGTGTCCATTCCGTTAGCGGACTCGTGCCAATTTGCGAGTAGCGGCTTTGAATCTCTTCCACAACATGCGGAGGCATGGCGCGGCCGCTGACTACGTTCTTCAGATATTCAGGGACTTCTTCGACCGTCTCCGGAGTGCCGTGGGCCAGCAGCAGCACGGCAAACTTGCGCTCCGACATGGCCGGACCGGACGTCCCAGACCGGTTGGCAGCCGTCATGCCGGCCTCAATGGGGATGATTGTTGCTCGCCCATGCGTTCATCTTTCATTTGTGCGCAAATCTCACGCACCCAGCGGACCACGCGCTGAACATTTTCTACTGGCGTGCCCGGCACAATCCCGTGGCCAACATTGAAAATATGCCCAGGCATTCCTCCCGCCTGACGCAACACTTCTTCCACGCGAGCGCGCAACAATGCTTCCGGAGCGAACAATGCGATGGGATCAAGGTTTCCCTGCACCGCACATTGCGGCCCCACCGCCTGCCGTCCAACATCCAGCGGGATTCGCCAGTCGAGCCCGATCACGTCCGCGCCGGTCTCGCGCATGCTGGGCAGCAAGGTCGCGGTATCGACGCCGAAATAAATGACGGGCACTCCACGGGCCTGTACCTGCCGCACCAGCGACTGCGTCACCGGCAATACATACTCCCGATAATCCGCGACGGAGAGCGCGCCGGCCCAGCTGTCGAAAATCTGGATGACGTCCGCGCCCGCCTTCACTTGCTGTCCTGCGTACTCGACCAGCACAGTTGTCAGCTTTTGCATCAACGCTTGCCATGCAGCGGGGTCTGCGTACATCAGGCGCTTGGTTTCAATGTAATTTCTGGACCCCCCGCCCTCGATCATGTAACTGGCCAGCGTGAACGGCGCCCCGCAAAAGCCGATCATCCCCAAGCGGTCGCCGAAGTGCGCGACGACACGGTTGATCGCCTCCGCTACATAACCGAGATCGGCGGTGCGGTCCGTCCGCAACACGGCGATGTCCGCTGCGCTGCGAATCGGACGGTGGACTTTGGGTCCCTCCCCAGCCTGGAATTCGAAATCAAGACCCATCGGTTCCAGCGGCAACAAAAGATCGGCAAAAATAATTGCCGCGTCGACGTCCAGCTTTTCCGCAGCGGCAATCGTCACCTCCGCGGCTAGCTCCGGCCGTTTGCAAATCTCGATCAAGGAGTGGGCCCGGCGGACTGCCTGATACTCCGGCATGTAGCGGCCCGCCTGCCGCAGGAACCAAACCGGCGCGCAGTCGACGGGCTGCCGCAAACATGCGCGCAAAAAGCGGCTGCCGCCTGACACTGCCCCGTTGGTTGACGTCACTTCTTTTCGCGATGTTTTATTCTTTATATCCTGCGATCTCATGTGTTTCTATTATCCCCTGTCCGGTGAAACAGGTTGGCGTTGACAGGTAGCTTGCCGTCTCTCCGGGGGGAAACCCACACTTGCGACCCAGCATCGTTTGCGATCGAGTCCTTCGACCGATAAATGCAGCGAAAACTGTTTTCGTATTGAAAGGACCGCCCGTCGCACTGCTGTAAGATGAAGAGCGTTGCGCCGCGGCGCCGCTATAGGAATTGAAGTCCTCATGCGAATCTCTCTGTCTATCACGTGCTACAACGACACACTGTATCCAGAGATAGGGATTGCCGCGGTCCGCATGCTGCGGCGGCCGGGCCACACCATCGATTTTCCATACGCGCAAACCTGTTGCGGCCAGGTGCATTACAACACTGGATTTCAATCCGAAGCATTCCCGCGCGTGCGCCGATTCGTCGAAACGTTCCGCGACAGCGAGGTTGTCCTTTGAGGCGTTCACTGAAAGGGTCTTCCGAAGGATTTTTCGTCCAAAATGTTTTTGTAAGCTGAAAAATTTCTCTGCACAGGTGACAGCGTTGGCCAAGGCGTCTCCCAAGCGTCTCTATCTCATCCCGGTACTATCCAAGGCGCTCGACGTGTTGGAAATCCTGCAGCGCGAGGGCAAACCGATGTCGCTGGAGGCCCTGTATCGGCGGACAAAAATATCGAAGACCACGGTGTACCGCATCCTGAAGACCCTGACGCATCGAGGATATCTGGCGCAGTCGCAAGACGGCCTGTACCGCCCGATCAGCAACCCCAGCAAGAAGAGATTCGGCTTCGGCTGCCAATCCGCCGAGATGCCTTTTTCCGAAGCGGTCACGAAGAGCCTGCAAGCCGCCGCCGCCGATACAGGGATTGATCTGCTGGTGCTCGACAACCACTACGACCCAACCGTCGCCGTACGCAACGCGGACAATTTCGTGCGCGAGCGCGTGGATCTTGTCATCGAGTTTCAGGTGGACCAGGACGTGGCCGCCATCATTGGCGACAAGATTGCCGGTGCTGGGATTCCGCTGATTGCCGTCGATATTCCGCATCCTCACGCGGTCTTTTTTGGGGTCGACAATTTTCGCGTCGGGTTTGAAGCGGGACAATTGCTCGCCCGTCACGCCCAGCAAAACTGGCCAGGAAGAACCTCCTGGGTACTGGGCCTCGATCTGGCGGAAGCGGGCCCGCTGGTGCAGAGCCGGATGACAGGAGCGTTTGAAGGGGTCCGCTCGCGCATCCCGGACATTCCCGTCGAATCTTTTGTCCGCATGGATGGCCGCGGATTGCGCGACATTAGCTACCATTTGGTCCTCGACTTTCTGCATCGGCACCCCAAAGACCGAGGCATCCTGATTGCCGCCGCAACCGATACCAGCGCGCTGGGAGCGGTGCAGGCGGCTCGGGAGCTGAAGCGCGAGCGTCACATCGCTGTGGTTGGGCAGGACTGTATTGAGGAGGCGCTGAAAGAAATCTCTTCTCCTCGCAGCGCGTTGATTGGCTCCGTCTCGCACGAAGCCGACACCTACGGCGCGCGCCTCATCCAGCTTGGGCTTTCCATGCTTGCCGGACAGAATGTCCCGCCGTACAACTACGCAGAACACAAGGTCGTCGAACGGCAGGGGCCGCTGCCGGGGCCCGCAAAACCGCGAAGATGAGGGCCGGATTTTCCACATCTGAAACAGTTTCCCTATTGTACGATAGTGAATGTTGCGGCGAACGGCCCCCAAGCCTGAGCGGCTAGACTGTCAATGTCGGAAGCCAGTTGTCCGTTGCCTTCTCTGGATCCAGCCTGCTTGACGCCCACTGGCAATTCAGCGAATCCGTTGCACTCCATATTGGGCCAGGAGGAAACAAGGGCAACCTTCCTTGTCCGTGACCGCTGGAAAGGGCATCATGCAGAATCGTTACCTGGAAAATCGCTGGGACAAGAAAATTGCCGCAACGTTGAACGAACCTGGACTTCTCCGCTATCGCTCCAACCTGCTTGGCTCCGATCTGCGCATCACCAATTACGGCGGCGGAAACACTAGCGCCAAAGTGACCCAGCCCGACCCCCTCGATGGAAACCCCAGGAAAGTGCTCTGGGTCAAAGGCAGTGGCGGCGATCTTGGCACCATCGAGACCAGCGGATTCGCCACTCTTTACCTCGAAAAATTCTACGATCTCACCGGGGTCTATCGCGGAGTCGCGCATGAAGACGACATGGTTGCCTTGTATCCGCTGTGCGCGTTTGGCCGAAACACTGTGGCCGCATCGATCGATACACCGCTGCACGCGTTCCTCCCTGCCCTGCATGTTGACCATTTGCATCCCGACTGGGGAATCGCACTGGCCGCGGCAGCGAATGGCGAAGAACGCATGCAGGAATTCAATCGTCGCTTTAACCGCCAACTGGTTTGGCTCCCCTGGCAAAGGCCAGGTTTTGAGCTGGGCTTGATGCTCAAGCGCGCGGTCGAGTCGAACCCGAAATGCGACGGAATCGTGCTCGGCGGGCACGGATTGTTTTCCTGGGGCGAAACATCGGAATCCTGCTACCGCAACACCCTTGAACTCATCGATCGACTCGGTCAGTTCGTGCAGGAGCACGTTGACGCAGTCGGCGACAAAATTTTCGGAGGCGCGCTCTGTTCCACCCGCGAAGACCATGGGGCCATCGCCATCGATTCGCTGCCCTTCCTGCGCGGCCGGCTTTCAACGGCACTGCGAGTCATTGGCAACTACTCTGCCCTGCCCGAAGTGCAGCGATTCGTGAATTCCAAAGACGCAGAAAAACTCGCCTGGCTGGGCACCAGTTGCCCCGATCATTTCGTTCGGACCAAGGTCCGGCCCCTCTTTGTCCGCTGGGACCCATCGCAGAACTTGCCGCAGTTGCGCACTGCTTTCGACCAGGGGTTGGAACAATACCGTCGTGATTATGCCGCCTACTATCAGGCCCACGCGCTTCCAGATTCGCCGGCCATGCGCCCTGCGAATCCAGCGGTGGTGCTGGTCCCAGGAGTCGGCATGTTCAGCTTTGCCAAGAGCCGGACCGAGGCCCGCCTTGCCTCCGAGTTCTACGTGAATGCCATCCATGTGATGGAAGGGGCCACCGCCCTCGCCGATTCAAACGCAGGCGAGAAGGAGACGGTGGAATGCCCCCAGGCTGGCCCCGCGGCTCCTTCGTCGGCGTTTCAGTGTCATTCCAACTACGTCGCGCTGCCCACGCGGGAGGCGTTTCGAATCGAGTACTGGGCGCTCGAAGAAGCCAAGATTCGCCGTCAGCCGCCGGAGAAATCGATGAGCCGCCGCATCGCCATGGTCGTCGGCGGCGGCAGCGGCATCGGGCGCGAGGTCGCGCTGTTGGCGGGCGCCGGCGGCGCGACTGTCGCCGTTGCCGATCGCAATGTTCCTGCCGCCGAAGCCGTCGCCACAGAACTCCGCAAACGCCATGGCGCTGATTCTGCCCAAGCGATCGAGATCGACATCACAAAAGAAAGTTCCATCCAGGCTGCGCTGCGGTCGGTCATCTCCCTTTGCGGAGGTCTCGACCTGCTCATCAACACGGCAGCCCTTTTTCCAACATCGGCAGACAATACAACTTCCCCGACGCAATGGGGAAAGACGCTTGAGATCAACGTGACCGCCAATTATTTTCTTGCCGAGCAGGCGGCGCGCATTTTCCGCGAACAGGGCCTGGACGCGAGCATCGTGCTGACCAGTTCCGCCAACGCGGTGGTCCCGAAGCGCGGCAGCGAAGCGTATGACGTCAGCAAGGCCGCCGTCAGCCATTTGGTCCGCGAGCTTGCCGTTTCACTGGCGCCGCTGGTCCGCGTCAATGGCATCAGCCCAGCCACGGTCATTCGAGGCTCGACAATGTTTCCGCGTGAACGTGTCATCGCGTCGCTGAAGAAGTACGACATCCGCTTCGACGCCGCAGCGAGCGACGATGACCTCCGCAATCTTCTGGCGGACTTTTATGCCCAGCGCACTCTTACCCATCAGCCAATCGATCCTGTCGACTGTGCTCACGCGATCCTGTTCCTCGCTGGCCCGGAGGCGCGCTGCACCACCGGCCACATCCTTCCTGTCGATGGTGGACTGACGGAGGCATTTCTGCGGTGAACACTCCGGCTGATCGGCGGGCAGCAGTTGCAGTTGACTTGGGCGCCCAGAGTTGCCGTGTGTCGCTGCTTCGCTGGCTCTCAGAAAGTCCCAGCATTCAACTTGTCCATCGAGTGACAAACGCCCCCGTTTTCAGCGCGGGCCATCTGCGCTGGAATCTTTCTCTGCTCTGCGCGGCCGCGGACGAAGGCATGCGCCGTTGCGCGGCGATCGCAACGGAAGGCATTGCGTCTGTGGGCGTCACCGGGTGGGCGGTGGATTATGTGCGGCTCAACTCTGGCGACGCCGCCATATCCTCCTGTTCCACGCGCCTGACGCCGATCGCCGATCCATTCTGTTATCGAGATCCACGCACTGGACCCGCGATGGAAGCGCTGCATGCGCAGATTCCAGCCGACCGACTCTACGCGCTCACCGGAATCCAGGTCCTTCCTCTGAATACGCTGTACCAGTTGTATGCGGACGGCATGGCAGGCATTTCAAGCGATCTTCCCTGGCTCAATCTGCCGGAATATCTGCTCTATCGCTGGGGCGCGAAGCCGGTTGCCGAGTATACGAATGCCACCCACACCGGCATGGTCTCTCTGGGCAAGCAGCATTGGTCGGAAGAGATTTTTAAGGCCGCCGGCTTGAACATTTCCGCGGCCCCAGAGATCGTCCCGCCCGGTTCCATCGTCGGCCGCCTGCAAGGCCCGCTGGCCGAATTGGATGCCTTTCGCGACACCCTGCTGATTGCGCCCGCCTGTCACGACACCGCGTCTGCCATCGCGGGCATTCACGCGCAAGGCGACGACTGGGCCTATATCAGCTCAGGAACATGGTCGCTGGTCGGTACCTTGCTCGATCGACCGTGTGCCGGCCTGGAATCCGCCCGGCTGAACTTCACCAATGAGGGCGGGGTCGGCGGGAAAATCAACTTTCTGCGCAACGTCAACGGTCTGTGGCTCCAGGACCAATGCATTGAAACCTGGAAGTCGGACGGCGAACTGCGCACAGCCGAACAACTGATCGCAACAGCCGCTGCTCTACCCTCTCCGCAGGCATTGCTCGATGTGGACGACCCGCAATTGCTTGCGCCAGGGCGAATGCCGGAGCGTATCGCCGCGCAGTTGAAACAAAATGGCGTCGATGCGAATGCCTTCCTCTCGTCGCCCGCAGCCACGATCAATCTCATTCTTCACAGTCTCGCGGCGCGTTATACGGCCGTGCTACATCAGGTCGAATCGCTGACCGCAAAACATTTTCAACGTCTTTACGTCGTCGGCGGCGGCAGCAGAAATACCTTACTGAACCAACTCACCCAGCAGGCCACTGGCCTCCAACTAATTTGTGGAGCGCAAGAGAGCTCCACTCTGGGCAATTTTTCTATTCAACTCGCAGCCCTGGAAAGAATGCACGGTCACAGAGCAGGCGAGTATCGTGGGGGGGTGGAGCAGAATGGCGTCGATTGCGAGGCTGTCTCTCTCTGGGCAGGAATGCTTGCGGATCCACGAGTGCAGGCGCAATCGACCAATGAATCCAACCGTTCCCCCGCATCACAGGCACGATAGCGCCCATCGAGGAAATCGTCTATGACTACGCTTGGCCCATCCGATTCAAACGCAGCGAACATTGCCGACCATCTGTCGAAACATCTGGACCGCTTTGCGATTGAGGTCCCATCGTGGGGCTTCGCCAACACCGGCACCCGCTTCGGAAAATTTGTGCAGCCGTCGGCCGCCCACACCCTGGAAGAGAAATTCGCGGATGCCGCCCAGGTCCATCAATTGTCCGGCGCCAGCCCCAGCATGGCGATGCACGTTTTGTGGGATTTCCCCAATGGCATCCGCGATGTCGCCAAAGTTTGCGACCTAAGCCGGCACTATGGCATCCGCGCGGGGGCTATCAACCCAAATCTTTTTGAGAGCCAGAACTACAAGTTCGGCTCGTTCGGCAATCCTGACGCTGCCATTCGCCAGCAGGCGCTCGACCACGTGCTGGAATCCGTTGCCATCGCCCGCGAGATGAACAACGCCGATCTTTCTCTCTGGTTCGCCGACGGATCCAACTATCCCGGCACGCAAAACATTCGCCACCGCATCGACTGGTTTCAAGAGGGTCTGTCCAAAACTCATGCCGCGCTCGCGCCCGGCCAACGCATGCTGGTGGAATACAAACCGTTTGAGCCGGCGTTTTACCACACGGACATCGCCGACTGGGGCATGGCGCTGTTGTTCGCTCGCGCCGCCGGCCCGCAGGCATTCGTCCTCGTCGACACCGGCCATCACTATCAGGCGCAAAATATCGAACAGGTCCTCGCCTGGCTGCAACATGAAAAAATGCTCGGCGGTTTCCACTTTAACGATCGCCGCTATGCCGATGACGATCTCACCCTCGGCTCCATCGATCCCTATCAGGTCTTCCGCTTGTTCCATGAAATCTTGTCGTACCACTCGGAGCATCCCGAGGCTGCCGCGCCGGCCTACGTCGTCGACCAAAGCCACAACCTGAAAAACAAAGTGAAAGCCATGCTGCAGACGGTGCTGACCGCGCAGGAACTGTATGCGAAAGCCTGCCTGGTCGATCACGCCCAACTGGCAAAGATGCAAAGCGAATGTCGCCTGGTCGAGGCCGAGGAATGTTTGCGGTCTGCCTTCTGGACCGACGTGCGGCCCGCGCTGCGGCAATGGCGACGCGAACGCGGCCTCGCCGAAGATCCGCTTCAGGCGCTCCGCGACAGCGGCTATATCGAACGCGTTGCCGCGGAGCGCGGCAGCAAGAACAAGAACGCCGTTTCCAGTTACGCGTGAGCAAGCCACGGCGCATCGACCCGCGTTACACTGGAGAACATGAAAAAAATCACCCGGCGTACATGTATGGTGGGGCTTGCGAGTCTTCCGATTGCCAGCCAGTTGTCCTGGTCGGCCAACCCGCGCGTGAAACGAATTTACATTGGCGCCTACACCAAGAAAAGTAGCCATGGTATCTACGTCTATCGTTGGATGCCCGAGTCAGGCGAGATGGCGGAGATCGGTCTCGCCGCCAAGACGCCCAACCCGAGTTTCCTGACCCTGACTCCAAACCATAACGATTTGTACGCGGTGAATGAGCAGGACAATGCTACCGGCAACGTCTCTGCGTTTGCGATCGACCAAGCGACCGGCAAGCTGTTGCCAAAAAACGTCGTTCCATCCGGCGGCTCCGCTCCTTGCAATCTGACCACAGATCACACGGGCCAGGCCCTGTTCGTGGCGAATTACAGCAGCGGCAGCGTGTCCAGCTATCGGATTCTTCCCGGCGGAAGTCTCAGTCAACCTGTTTCCAACATTTTTTTCAAGGGCCACAGCATTGACCCTGAACGCCAGAAAGAGGCGCACACGCACTGCACGACTGTGTCCCCTGAAAACAAATACATGCTGGTGAACGATCTCGGGCTGGACCGCATCATGGTGTTTCACTTCGGTCCGAAGACCGCGAAATTGGTCCCCAACGACCCACCGTATTACAGCGCCACTCCTGGCTCCGGTCCGCGAAATCTTGCGTTCCATCCCAACGGAAAATGGGCCTATTCCATCGCCGAAATGGGCAGCATCGTGGAGTGCATGAACTGGGACGGCGCCAAGGGAACGCTCACTCGCTTCCAGGTCATCTCATCGCTCCCCAAGCAGCACATATCGCCCACCTATGCGGCCACCGTTCAGGTCCACCCCAACGGACGTTTCCTGTATGGATCCAATCGCGGTGACGACAGCATCACGGCTTTTTCGATCGACCCCTCGAATGGCCACCTCACATTGATCCAACGAATTTCCTGCGAGGGCAAGAGTCCGCGCCATTTTGCCGTGGCACCCGGCGGCAAATGGCTGGTGATTGGAAATCAGGACTCTGCGAACATCGTCGTCTTGAAGTGCGACCCCCAGACCGGGAAGCTGGCGTCGGCCGGCAGGCAGTATGCGCTCGACTCTCCAGTCTGCGTCGTCTTCGACTAAATAAAGAGAAGAGAATCTGTATGCGAGTTGGAGTCTTCACCCCGCTGCTGGCACAGCTACCGCTGCAAGACGTACTGACGAAACTGAAGACGCTTCATATTTCCACCGTCGAACTCGGCACAGGAAATTATATCGGCGACGCACATTGCAAATTGTCCATGCTTGAAGACAGCGAACAGCTTGCCGAGTTCAAGGGAATACTCGCGGACCGAGGCTGCGGCATCAGCGCCCTTAGCTGCCACGGAAACCCGCTGCATCCCAACCAGGCACGCGCGCAACTGGCCCGAGAGACCAGCCGAAAAACGATCCTGCTCGCAGAAAAATTAGGCGTCCCGGTTGTCGTCGACTTTTCAGGCTGTCCCGGCGACTCGCCGCAATCAACCGCGCCCAATTGGGTCACCTGCCCCTGGCCGCCGGATTATCTCGACGTTCTCGATTGGCAGTGGAACGAAGTCGTCGCACCCTACTGGATCGAGCAGGGCGCGTTCGCGGCGCAGCACAATGTGAAGATCGCAATCGAGATGCATCCCGGTTTTGTCGTATACAGCCCGGAGACCATGCTGCGGCTGCGCTCGATCGCCGGGCCTGCGGTTGGATGCAATTACGATCCCAGCCACATGTTCTGGCAAGGCATCGACCCCATCGCCGCCATCCGCGTGCTGGGAGACGCCATCTTTCACGCGCATGCCAAAGACACTCAACTGTATCCTGCAAATCTGCCACGGACTGGGGTGCTGGATACAAAGCCCTACATCGACGAGCGAAATCGCGGTTGGATTTTTCGTACCTGCGGCTATGGCCACGGAGCGGAATGGTGGAAAGAATTCGTCTCCACATTGCGGATGTTCGGCTACGACGGCGTGCTCTCCATCGAGCACGAAGATAGCCTAATGTCTCCCGAAGAGGGGCTGACCAAGGCGGCACAGTTTCTGCGCGAACTTGTCATTGAACGACAGCCCACCGCTCCCTGGTGGGCCTGATCGGTTTCACGCATTTTGCAGCCGGCGACCGCAGGCAAACCGTCGCCTAAGGAGCGGAGTTGAAGCGAATTCGGACAGCAATTTTTGGAACGGGATTCATGGGCCGCGTGCATCTGGAAGCGCTTCGCCGCGTCGAGGGTGTCGACGTCGTTGCCATCGCAGGACGAGAGCTGGCCTCGGCGCAGCGGCTTGGCGCGGGCTACGGCATCGAGAAATTCGAGTCGGACTATCGCAAGATATTGAGCGATCCCAGCATCGATGCGGTCCACATCTGCACCCCGAACGCTCTTCACTTCTCGATGACGAAGGACGCCCTGCTGGCCGGTAAACACATTCTCTGCGAGAAGCCGCTTTCCACATCGATTGAAACCGCGGAAGAACTCGTCAACCTCGCCAACAACCGGCATCTGCGAAATTGCGTATGCCACAACCTCCGCTATTACCCAATGGTGCAGCAAATGCGCCGCATGCGCGAGGATGGCGATCTTGGCCGAATTCTGATGGTCCAGGGCAACTACCTGCAGGATTGGCTCCTGGATGAGGCCGCCTGGAACTGGCGCATCGATTCCGACGCAGGCGGACAGTTGCGGACCATGGGCGATATTGGCACCCACTGGTTCGATATGGCCGAGCACGTCACAGGGCTGCGAGTTCGCTCCCTTTGCGCGGACCTCGAAACGTTTTACCCGACGCGCCAGCGGCCCGCAAAGAACGTTCAGGCTTCCATTGCGCAGCTAGCGGCGGCTCCTGCCGCCGCCGGCGAACACGTCACAGTCGCCACGGAGGATTTTGGAGCTGTCGTCTTCCAAATGGACGCGGGAGCGCGCGGCACAATGACAGCGTGTCAAATGGCCGCTGGACGCAAGAATCAACTGCGAATGGAAATTTTTGGGACCAAAGCATCGGTCGGTTGGAACCAGGAGCGTCCGGACGAACTATGGGTTGGACATCGCGACAGCGCGAACAACATCTACATCAAGGACCCTGGACTGATGAAGGAGAAAGCACGCAGCTATGCGGACCTTCCCTGCGGACATAGCGAAGGCTACGACGACACGTTCAAGCAAGTCTTTCGCCGATTTTATGCATCGATCGGGCAGCCGGGTTCCCCGGCTGAATATCCCCAACTGGTAGACGGGTTGCGGCACATGCTCCTGATGGATGCCCAGTTGAAGAGCCATCGCACGCGGCAGTGGGTCGATGTCAAAGCCCTCTAGCGTCGAATGCCAGACTCCCCGGTTTGAAGCGCGCCGCGCAATGACCGGATTGATTCTTTGTAAGTTCGAGGCCCGATTGCCTTCGCAACCCACATGTGTCGGCTTCCGCCAGATGGGGATGACATAAGGATGGAAAATTTTCGGCTCAAGGTATTTCGAATCGTTGCTCAACACCTGAACTTCAGCCGCGCCGCGGAAGAGCTGTCCCTGTCCCAACCTGCCGTCACCCAGCAAATCAAGACCCTTGAAGATGAGTATGGTATTCCCCTGTTCGATCGAAGCGGCGGGCGCATTGCGCTCACGCCTGCCGGTATGGCCCTTCTGCCTTACGCGAATCGATTGAAGGCAATCTCGGATGAAGCCTATGAGATCGTGACCGGTACAGGCGGCGACCACGCGGGAAAACTCGCGCTCGGCGCGTCACAAACCATCGGGCAATACCTTCTGCCCCGGCTTGTTGCTGCGTTCCTCCGCGAGAATCCACGGACCGCGATCACTGCCATGAGCGGCAACACCGACGAAATGCTGGCAGCTCTCACCACCGGCAGGATCCAGTTGGCGATGATTGAAGGCCCTGGATTACGCAAAGATGTTCATCTTGAACCGTTCATGGAAGAGCAGATGGTCCTCGTTGTCCCCGCCAGCCACGAGTGGGCCGATCAAGAAATCGATGTGGATGCGCTGAAGCAAGAGCATTTGCTGATGCGCGAGTTCGGCTCGGGATCGCGCCGGGTAGTCGAAGGGGCATTAGCGAAAGCCGGCCTGAAAAAGAAGGACCTCAAGACCACCATGGAACTCGATTCGACGGAAGCGCTGCTGAGTGCCGTGGAAGCAGGCCTCGGGGTCACTTTCGTGTCCCCCTGGGCAGTGCGGAACCAACTGACTCTGGGTACCCTTCGGCTCGCGCGAGTGAAAAAACTTCGACTCGCTCGCATGTTCTCTCTGGCCTATCCAGTAGGCCCGGAGCCCAGTGGAAATGCAGGGGCCTTTCGGCGCTTCATCCTGCACCGTTCCGCCGAACTCGTTCCGCGGGTGACCGGAAAGGCCCGGAGCAAGGCCTGAAATCCGTCGGAACATAGTGGCTTTTCACCCTCCTTTTTGATCGGCAGCCCTCTTGACCGCCTCACAAGTTTGCAACACTTGTGAGCGTTTCCGCGCCAGCCAGTCCCATGTTAGCGTGATATCGGACAAAAATGCGAAGGAAAAGATTCTTTATGAGCACTCGAAGGGTATAATTCGTAATCAATCGGGTTATACTCGCAATGCGATCGCAGGATTTCTTCGGGCCTGTCAAACGTTTCTCAATGATTTGCACAACTTGCCCCTTCGCCTTCATGCTCTCCGAAGGATTTCTCAGGTTCGACGCCGCCGAATGGTCCCCCCTCCATTGGCGATACAAAACGAGACGTATCCGGCACGGACCGACCGTTGAATGCAGGTCGCCAGATCTAATGACCTTTTTTCGAATGAAAGGAATGAAAACTGTGACGAGCAGTTGGATGGGGCGGGGCGGGACCATTTCCGCTGCCTGCCTGACTTGCGGACTTCTCTCAATTTCATGGCTGAGTATTCCGGCGATGGCCCATGGCCAATCGGAAGCGCTCCAGGTGCGGACCGATCCTGCCGATGGAAGTTACAGAATCAGCGCCCCTGGCTCGGGTGGGCCGGTCCTGCACGCGGGCGTCGCGGCTGAGTTGGACGGTCGCTGGTTGCAATCCAAAGAGTATCCCAAGCATTCGGTGGCAAACTCCAAGGTTTCAGATGACCTGGGCGAGGCAAATCAGTGGACTGTCACCTTTTCCGGCCTGTTGGGCCAGCCTGATCTTGTCTATCGTCTGCGCGCCTACCCCGACAAGGCATTCGCTGACGTACAAGTGTTCGTTCGAAATACGACGACCAAGCCGATCAACGTAGAGTCGATTCGCCCCGTGGCTGCGCTGGGAAATTCGGTCCTCGATCTGAATGGTGCTCCCGCGGAAGATCGAGTGCTTTCCGACAGCTTCAGTGAGGACCGGCCGAACATTACAATTCACGATCTTGGCGACGCCGAAATGTATCGCGGCGTGGGCAGCCAGTTGATCTACAACCGGCAGAGCCATGAAAGTTTTTTTGCCGGGGCGCTGACCTCCGATCGTTTTCTGACCATTCTTCGCCTTCATCTGGACGGGAAAAGCGGCCGAAAGCAGATCGCGACCTACGAGGTGGATTCCACCGGAACAACGGAGATGGAAACCGATGAGTGGGGGTCGCTGCACGATGCCAAGCCGGAAGATGAAATAAAGTTGCAGACCCCACTGGCGCCGGGCGCTGAATTGGCCTCAGAAAGGTTGCTGTTGAGCGTGGATACGGACTATCACCGGCAACTGGAAACCTATGGGACCTTGATCCGCCAACTTCACCACGCGCGCGTGGAAGCGCCAACGCCAATGGGGTGGTGGAGCTGGACGGCCTATTATTTTGGCCTGAACTCGGGGACCGCGCTCACCAATGCGGAATGGGAAGCGCAGCACCTGAAGTCGCTGGGATATGATTTCTTCCACATCGACGAGGGCTACCAATACGCGCGCGGAGAATACAGCACGCCGAATGCGACCCTGTTCCCCAACGGACTGGCGCGTATGGAACAAAAGGCCACAAACCTGGGGCTTGTTCCGGGAATTTGGACCGCTCCGTTCGAGGTTTCTGAGCGTTCGTGGGTCTATCGGAACCATCCCGATTGGCTGGTCCACAATGCAAAGGGCGGACCCATCCATATCGGATGGGTGACGGACCATAACGACCGCCTCTACGTGTTGGACAGCACCAATCCCGGCGCGCAGCAGTATTTGCGCAAGACCTACCAGACCCTCGTCCATCGATGGGGCATTCGCTACATCAAGATGGACTTTATGGACGACACCGCCATTGAGGGCGATTACTATCGGCCCCACACCTCCGCCCTGCAGGCACAGCGGATGGGTCTAGGCGTCATTCGCCAGGCGGTTGGCGAAGGGGTTTTGCTGGACAAAGATGGCAGCGTGATGCTCAACCCGGTCGGCTACGTGGATTTCGGCCGAATCTCCCAGGATACCGGCCACACGTTCGAAGCCAGCAGCGAAGCTGCCTCCGGCATGGCCGCCCGATATTTTATGAACCGCAATTACTTTGTCGCCGACCCCGACGCATTTAGCGTCTCCAGGCAAACCGTCGACGATCAGTCGTGGCACAACTCAACACACCCGCTGTCGCTGGGCGAAGCTGAGGTTTCCATTGCTCTTGCCGCGGTGTCGGGAGGCATGTATGAGATTGGCGACGACTTGCCGACCCTAGGGTCGGAACCGCATCGCCTCGAACTGGTACAAAATCGGGACTTGATCGATATGGTTCGGCTTGGTCGTTCCTCCACTCCTTTAGACCTGATGTCGTATCTGCCCGAAGATCGCCAGCCAAGTATCTTCTTCCTTAAAGAGAGCTCCAGACAAAGTATATTGACGATTTTCAACTGGACGGATAAGCCGCGAACTCACGCCGTCACGCTGGCCAGCCTCGGCCTGGACGCGACCGGGTCGTATACGGTCGCTGGAGAGTTCGATACGCAGCAGGGTTCAGTCTCGGTCTCCGAGCCGCTCGTCGTGACGCAGCCGCCTCATTCCGTTCGAGTGCTAAAGCTGATCGACACGTCTGTCCCCGCGCTAGCTCCGGTTGTGCGTGCAAGCCACCCGGCCTCGGGAAAAGCCGGCGAAACGCTCTCCTTTTCCGCCATACCGGCCAATCCCAGCGAGCCGGTCGTTTCCTATCAGTGGGACTTCGGCGATGGAGTGTCTCTCAAAGGCGCGCATGTGACCCACGCATACACGCATGAGGGCAGCTATTCCGTGAAGCTCACCGCACTTGGCGTGGACGGCCTTGCAGGGGTAGACAGCTTTCAATTCCCGGTGACTGGCGCGATCTCTACCAAGTTCGCGCCCAAAGAAAACCGGAGGTACCCATCAGTTCCTTAAAAGGAAGATGCAGGTGCCGGTATCTCTGGATCCAACTGCCTGGGGCCTGTGAAAAGACGGTGAGCGTTATGGCAGGCCCACCATTTAGTATCCATTGAAACAAAAGGAAGTCGATTTTCGACTTGACAATCCGGGCAATAAAGAACTAAACAGAATTGTACGTAATGACACGATAATTTCGTTTTCTATTCTTTATTTGGGAGGGGTATTGCGATGAGGGCAGGTCGGTTCGTCATTCTTCTTGGATTCGTGCTTGGGGTCGGTTGTCTTTCGTCTATCGTCCTGGCGCAGTCGATTAACCAGACGCAAATCAGCGGTACGATCACCGACCCTTCTGGGGCCGTTGTCCAAGGGGCAAAAGTCACCATCACCGATGTTGGTACGAATATCTCCCAAACGACCACATCTAATGGCCGCGGCAGCTATGCATTCACGGCCTTACGCCCCTCGAACTATAAGTTGCTGGTTGAATCCACTGCGTTCGGTTCGGTTGAAAAAGATGGCATCACTCTTACCGTCAATCAGCAAACCCTGCTGAACGTCACCCTTAAACCAGCCAGCCAACAAGCAACTGTGACGGTCGAGGCAATACCCGTGCTGCTGGACTCCGCCGACGCCACGCTTGGGACAGACATACCCAGCAAATATCTGACGCAGGTGCCTCTCGAAAACCGCGATCCTTTCGGCGTGACTTTTCTGGCTGCCGGCGTAACGGAAACTGCCGGGGTTGGCATTCAGGACTCATATCCCGGTGGGACGGAATTTGTCTCCAATGGCCAGAGAAATGCGACCGCCAATATATGGCTGGATGGCGTCCTGATTACCGCGCCGGAGCAGGGCGCGGGAGGGGAATCCGGTACCTACTATCAAGCTACCGTGGAAGGTTTGCAGGAGGTGAAAGTCCAGAACAACAGCTTCACGGCAGAGTATGGCGGCGGGACAAACATCGATGAAATCTTGAAGTCCGGCACCAATCGGTTGCACGGCAGCGCCTATTGGTTTAACCAGGACGCGGTCTTCGATGCCAGAGATTTCTTCAATAACGGTCCCAGGCCAGGACATGTGCAAAACCAGGACGGGTTCTCTTTGGGCGGTCCATTTGTCAAAAACAAAACATTTTTCTTTGGCGATTTGGAATCCATCATTGCAAGCAATCCGGTCAACATTGAGGCGACAGTCCCCACTGCGGCCCAAATCAATGGGGACTTCTCGAAATCGATGACATACGATCAGAATGGGAATCCAGTCCTGAACCAGATTTTCGACCCGTTTCTGATAGACCCTGTCGCATATTCGCGCCCTGCATACCCTAACAATGTGATTCCAGCAAACGAAATCGACCCGGTAGGACAGGCGATCCTGAAGTTGTATCCAAAGCCAAACCTTCCCGGCGACCCAGTTTCAGGCGCAAATAATTTTCAGGACGTGATTCTCAGCTCATCGAACACACTTCAAATCGATTTCAAAGTAGACCAGCAATTCACTCCTAAATCGACGTTGTCCGTGCGATATAGCAGTATTTTCGGCAGCGGCTCCACGCCAACCGTATTTGGCGATGGGGAATTCAACGATGGTACTGCGTTTACCGAGCACATATTCAACGACGGCATAAATTATTCATATACACCTACCGCAAATACGCTATGGACCACCACTATTGGTTTGGATCGAGTTTCCCAGCCATCCTTCAGCAATTACCCCAGTCCCACTTCCGTTGGATTTCCGAGTTATCTGGAACAGAATGGCGTTACGCGGATGCCTTCGATCATTATGAATAATTCGCCGTGGACTTCAATCTACGACCAATGCTGTGTAGACACTAAATTCGCCCATACATTGGTAAACTATACTTCTTCCTTTTCATGGACGAGAGGGCAGCATACCATCAAGTTTGGCGGACAGCAGCAATTGTTTTACAACAACTTCTTCCAACCCAACTACCCGGATGGATATTTCACTTTTGCGCAGCATATTACATCTCAGATACCTTACAACACTGACAATGGAATACAAGGAAACGACTTTGCCGGATTGCTGATTGGGTGGGCCACGAATAGCAGCGGCATCAACGTTGGATCGTCTGTCGCGGATAAATCCAAGGAAACGGCGTTTTATATACAGGACGACTGGAGAGCGACCAGTAAACTGACTCTCAACCTGGGTCTGCGCTATCAGTGGGACACACCCTATACGGAACGTCATAACAATACCCAGTTCAGCGATTTGACCGGAGATAGCGGAATTTCCGTTGCCGGTTATCCGGGCACACTGAAAGGCACCACCATCTTTGCCTCTTCCAAGAAGAGGAACCTTCCGACGGATTACAGCAATATCGATCCGCGTTTCGGTTTTGCGTATATGGAAAATGACAAGCTCGTGATTCGCGGCGGGGCTGGAATTTACACTGGATATGGGGTTGCTACAAACTGGCAGTACCCTGGGGCAGCTTATACGTCCAGCCCTGAAGCATTCTTTACCTTGAACGGCGAACTCACACGCAATGCGACGCTTGAAAATCCATTCCCGGGTGGAATACCGCCTGCTCAAGGACAAGAATATGGAAAGCTGGCGCTGTGGGGACTGCCAGATACCAATAATATTGGTACGGCGACGGCAAAGAACGCAAAGATTTATCAGTGGAACCTGGGAATTCAGCAAGCGCTTCCGTCCGATATAGTGGTCGGAATTAACTATTCTGCGAACCGTAGCACATACCTGCCATGGGCAGGAACGCGCAATCGCAATTTCATCGCTTCCAATATAAGAGTCAATTACACAAGCCAGCAATTGAATGGATTGGCCAACAACCCATTTCAAAGCTTGTTCTCCGGCCCAGGCGCGATCTTCAATGTGCCGTCGTCCCGCTATGGAGATGCCCAGATCCCGCTGCTCAACCTGCTTCGCCCGTATCCGCAGTTCGACGGGAATTTCAATGCTTACAAGATAATCGGCGCATCTTCCTGGTACAACGCGCTCCAGCTTGTCTTTCAAAAAAGGGCCGGACACGATCTGAGCTTTGAGGGCAACTATACATGGTCAAAAAGCACGGATGACTCCTCGGCGGGAACGAACGCTTTTCTGGGGACTTTGGCGGATGGTTATCCCCAGGAACTTGACCACTTGAAACGAGAGTGGACTGTGAGCGCGAACGATGCAACGAACCGGCTCGCTGTTGCTGCGATATGGCAACTGCCTGTCGGGAGGGGTCACCGGGTAGGCGCAAACATGAATCGCGTGCTGGATGTTATCATCGGCGGCTGGCAACTGAACACCATGACGACATATCAGACTGGACAGCCGCTAGACATTTTTATGGCTACCAATAGAATCGCGGACGGCACGCAACGCCCGAATGTTGTCTGCCCAAGCAGTAATTCCTTAGAAACAGGGACCAGCCGGACCGCCTCCGCTCGCTTCGCACTGCCTACCCTAAACGTAAACTGCTTCTCCGATCCAGGCGATCAGCAACCAGGAAATGCTCCACGATATTTTTCCCGCTTGCGATCGGATGGTATCCATGAAACCGATCTCACTTTAGAGAAAATATACGACTTCGGCGGACGCAAGGGGCAGCTTCAATTTCAGGGAGACTGCTTTAACTGCACCAATACACCCCGCTTTGGATTGCCGGATACAGGCTATGGAGACTCGACATTTGGGGTGATTTCCGCCAGTGCCGGCGGAGCGTTACCCCGGAACATGCAACTCGGGGTACGGTATCAGTTTTAGCGGACCTGGTGCGCACCTCGGGAAACCTTCGACCCAGCCGGTGCCCCTCCGAACTTCACCTGGATGGCCCACTTCTAAAAAAGTGCGCCATCCGGATTGGAGCTAGTTCATGCCGAAACAGCCCCGTTTTGGGTCGATAGTAACTGTAGCGTTTGTAGCTACAATTCTGTTGCCTGCGCCTCCCATCCTAGCGCAGTTCCCCGCGAAAAACCCGCGCGCATGGATGAACGACGTTCGCATCGGCGCGTATGGACTTACCGGTTCGAACGCCGCGCAAATCGTTCGGCAGGCAACGAACAGCGGAGTCTACGGCATCGAAGTCGATAACGACATCCCTGGCCGGTATGAGAGCTTCGTCGATCCTACCGCCAAACTTCAGGCCATTCGTCAGGTTGCAGCGCTCGCTCACGAACATGGCAACCACGCTTTTGTCTACATCGCTGGACTGGAGTGCATTACAGCCAACGCGGCGGACTCTCCCCACTCCATGGCCAAGGACCATCCCGGCTGGCTGCAGCGCAAGCGTTCGGGCGAGCCGGCAATGTTCACCGCGAAAGCGGCGTTCTGGATTCGAAAAGGCGACGAAGACGTCTGGGTCACGCCCTATGCGCCGGAATGGCGCAAGATTTACATGCAGCGTGTCCGCCAGATCGCAGCCACCGGCATCGACGGCATCTACGTTGACATTCCTTACTGGATGACGCATTTCACGGGATGGGAAAATAGCTGGGCCAGTTTTGACGACTATACGGTCAACGCATTCCATGACCGCACCGGCTTGAATGCCCGGACGGACATCAAGCTCGGCGACTTCAATGATCCAGGCTTTCGTAAATGGATCGATTTCCGCATCCAGACAATCACGGATTTCCTGGCTGAGATCCGCAGGAACGCGACCTCGGTGAACCCGAACATTGCAGTCATTCCAGAGATTTATCCCGGCATCGAAGAGTCTGCGGTCCGCGTCGGCGCAGATGTGTATCGGCTCTATCCAGTTGTCGACGCGGTCTCGCACGAATATGAATTCGGCGATGGAGAGGACCATACCGCCGCCAGCCGCGGCCAATACGACTGGTTCATGTACCAGATCGGGATGCAATCGTTTCGCGCGTTCGCGGAAAACAAACCCACCTGGATGCTGAATTATTCCTGGGACGGCAACCCGCAAGTCACTCCCAGCGATGCGATGAAGAACCTGGCCATGTCGGAGTTGATGGCAGGAGCAAACTTCTGGGACGCCCCAGGCCACACCATGGCTGGCTCAAACGACATGGCCACGCGAACCCAAATATTCCATTGGATCGCGACGAATCAGTCGACTTTCAGTTCGCCTAGAATCCCGGTCGGCAAGGTTGGCGTATATTTTTCCGACAGGACGCGCAATTACTTCCCCGATGAGTTTCTTCGTTCATATCAGGGGGCCCTCCTGCTGCTATTGCGCAGCCACATCCAATTTCAAATCGTCACTCCAAGAACATTGGCATCCTTCCACGGCAGCACTCTGGTTTTGCCTGATGTGCGCGTTCTCAGTTCAGAAGAGCTAGCCCAGTTACAGAATATTTCTAGCAGTTGCAAAATCATCTCTACTGGAAAGGTCGATGACCGTTTAAATACACTTCACAATCTAGTTCATCTGCAAGACGATCCAGGCAGCACATATCTGGCGCTGGCGCAAAAGGATTTCGACGGCGCTCCTCTGGACACCCAATCGCGGTTCTTGCAGTCCATCAATAACGCCGCTGATTTTTCCGTCCAGGCATCCCCCGATATCGCCGTCTACGTTGCGACGGTACAACATCGGACACATTGGTACTTTGCAAACTTCAAAGGGTTGCAGAAAGGCGCCGCCACCGTGCCCGTGCCTGAGCGGAACATCGTTCTCGAGGCCCCCCTGCGCGGCGGAACAAACCTACATCTTCTGCCGTTTCTTGGCACAGCGATCACTTTGCACGGGACGGTTTCGGACGATCGCGTGAAATTCAATATTCCGCGAATAGATCGCGGGGCCGTCGCCTGGACCGACCATGATGGCTCGACGCCGCAGTGACCGCCGCAGTGTAACAATTGGGTCCGACGCCAAAATCTTACTGGTGGGCCCGGAGGGATTTGAACCCCCAACCAAAGGATTATGAGTCCTCTGCTCTAACCGTTGAGCTACAGGCCCCTTATATAAGGTAAGCGATTGGAAGAGAAAGGCTTAGTTGGGTCTTGTCTCTTCAGCATCAGAGGGCACTTCAGGGCTGGCGCCGGTTCTGGTGCCGGTTGCTTCTCTAGTCTCGCATGGCCGTTCCACAGCCGCCAGTTCATGCGATTGAGAAAGGTGAGTATACCCCACCGCCATCTGCAGGGTCTTGTGTCCCAGGAGTTATTGTAACGTTCTCGGGTCCACTCCCGCCATGATGCACCGGCTGGCAAATGTATGGGTCGTGGTAGGGACAGCTCTTTCGATCTGCCCCCACACGGATCCGTACGCGCGGCTTTCCCGCATACGGTTCTTACTTTGGGTGTTTGGCGTAGAAGCGTTCGTTGGGACATGGATGCAGGATTCGGGGAATAGGAATCCAACGGTCGGACAGAGGGCCGAACCGCTCCCAGTTCAACCGGGAGCAATTTCCAGCATTTTATGCGCGCAGCAAAAAGGGCTGACGTCCACTCGATGCAAACGATCGCATGTGGCAGTTGAACGCGATGCCCGATCAGGATGCGACGCACGGACATGGCGCCTTGGCGGATGCGGCACACAGCATCCGGCCAAACTGTCGATCGCCGTTTCTGAAAACGACCATTTGGTCAACCCGGCTCCTGGCCTTACGTGGGCCACAGCGGCCCATGCTTAAAACTTTCCTGCCCATAGGGACTGTGGCCATCGCATCTTTGCATGTGGCGGAGGACTGACCCGGCAAGTGCAGAGATTTCTAGCTCAACCTTGAAAATCAAGGGTACGCCTGTATGGAAAAGTTCATTGGCCTGCTTTACGCAGCAGTCCATCCGCCATCGATCGGCAATACTGCGCCATTGATGAATTCGGCCTCCGCGGAGCAAAGATAACGTACAAGAGAAGCCACGTCTTCCGGCGTGCCGAGCCTCCCGATGGGTTGCCGCGCAATCAGTTCAGCACGCACCTTGTCTTTTTCATGGGCATGGTATTTTTCCAGATAGCCCTCTACAAATGGAGTGTCTACTGTTCCGGGCGCAATACAGTTCACGCGCAACTCCTTCGGATAATCGACAGCAAGCTGGCGCGTCATGGCGATTACTGCACCTTTACTGGCGCAGTAGGCAAACCGCTGCTTCACGCCGACGTAGCCTGCAACCGAACCGATGTTTACGATGCTGCCTCGACTGGCCAGAAGCAAAGGGAGCGCCGCGCGAGTCACTAGATATACGGACCGTACGTTGACATTCATGATGCGGTCGAAATCTTCTTCATTCGTTTTTGCAATGTCGCCGACCAGGCCGACGCCCGCATTGTTCACGAGGATGTCCAGGCACTCCAGTTTGGACACCACGGCTTGAATGGAAGCATTGTCGGTCACGTCCATTGGGACCGCAACTGAAAGAGCGAGCGTCGATGCAAGCTGTTCGGCGGCATCAAGGTGAATGTCCGCAATCAAGACCCTCGCGCCCGCGACATGCAGTGCGCGGCAGGTTGCAGCGCCGATTCCGCTCGCTCCACCGGTGACGAGGGCCACTTTTCCATCTAAACGATAAGGGCTTGGTTTCTCTTGGTCCATTTGAAATACTCCTCTCTTAACTTGTCTGTTCTCTGTACGATTTCTTCGCCGCCGCGTTCGTTGGAACGATAGGAAGCTTCGACAATGCGCATCGTCTGGATGGCGTCTGCCGCTCCCGTAGGCAATTTCTGCGATAGTCCACCGACATAAGCCTGCAACGACCCCATCGAACCGGCAAATCCGTCGGGAACCAGTTACCAGCAATGGGAATGCTTGTGGGGCCCAGTCCGTGCTCGGCAAGTATCGGCGAATCGGGCTTTCCGGTGGGACAATTCAGGATTGCGCCCATGCGAGCCTGCAAGGCAGCTTCAGTCACTTCCCACTGCAGATAACTGCGTTGCAAGATAGGGCCGAAATCGTGGCTGTGGTTGGTGGCAATGTAGGCGCGGATCGGCTCCCCGCAGTCTAGAACGATGACCCTTCTGGTTGCGGCAAGGTCAGGCGTTCTGGGGCTGCGAACGGTCTTCGCGTATACGCTTCTCGGTCCGCCCAGCCACGCGCGGACAAGATCGCTGTAATGAATGCTGAGGTAAAGGATTTCCAATCTTGGCGCTGCGGCCAGAAAATTCCATAGTTCCCATGGAGTATGCACGTTGACTTGCACCTCCATATCATGGACCGGCCCAAGAGCGTCTGTCTCGCGAAGAGAGGCAGCAGCCAACATATTCGGCGCCCAGCGCAATTGGAAATTGGCGGCGGCGACCAGTCCCTTCTTGCGGCAAAACATCGCGTCTATTGTTCTGCGGGTGGTTCTTCTCGAATCACAAGCGCGTTGTCGTGCCGCAATTGGTTCAATCCCAGCCAGGAGCATTTGCGCCCTTCAGCCGTACGGGAAACGAACCGTCCGCGTTGAGCCGCTGTTCGCAAGCCCACTGTACCGGACGCCGGACATTCGCCTTGGTTTCCAGATGGGCAGTCAATTTCAATTCCACAGCGCCAAGTCCGGGCGGAAGGACCAGAGAAGCCTGCCGCACCTTGCCGGCATAGGGATGCCCTGGGTCCAACGTTCCACTTACGCGGATGGAACCATCGGCGTTTTCCAGGGTAAGGCGAAGCACGCCGGGTATTCCAGCCACCCCGCGATTGGCCACGCCGACGATGATTTCTTCTGTGCCCCACCGTTTTCTCTGCCAGATCCAGGCGGGCCGGATGCGATATCCCATCTGTGCCTCGAGTGCTCGAAACCCGTTTGGGAAACGCCGATTGTACTGGGCCAGGTTCTCCGCTTCCGTCCAGAGCGACCAGTAATTCGCGCCGATATCCAGAACATGCATCATCGCATTTTCACGAAGATTGACGCCGTCGCGGTCCACTGGGATTTGCGCCATATCGTATGCCCGGTAGGCGCCGTCCTCCATGATCGCCGCCAACCATGGCGGGCGATTGCCCAGTTGCTCAATCTGTATGGGTTCCTCGTCGATAATGCTGTCCGATCGAAGCCAGCATCCGGAGCGCATCGCCAGATCCAGCACCTCAGAGTTCCCCACGTGGCTGATGTCCGGCTGTGTATTGACCGCCAACTGCGTCTTCTTCCAGGTGTCCAACTGGACCTGCGTCATGTGGAGAAACGTCTTCTCGCCGGTCAGAAAGTCTGGGAAGGGACTCGGCAGGTTTTCCGTATGGCCTTCGCCCCAAAAACCGTACATCATCATGTCCATCCACTCCACTTGTGGATCGCCGTCAAAGCGGGCTGCCAAAAGCTGGTTCAACTCAAGAAACGCGCTTTGAAATGCTGGGTGGTCGTAGCGCGGCTCAAGAAAGTCGACGTCCTTTCCTCCGTGGAAATTCTTGCGACCGATGCGCACGAGCGGAATTTTATTGTGCAAGAAATCCGGCAGCGCAAGCCTAGCAGGTTCAAATTCCGGATTTGAAAGCTGAATGCGGAACGCAACCTTCAGACCATGCCGCCGGGCCGCGTCGAGGGTCAGGTCCCACACCGGACTCAGGTCCAGACGTCCAGCCATCGATTGGACATCGCGCCAGTCGCAGCGAATATACAGCACATCGACGAACGGCAAGCTGGCCATCTGTTCGACCGACTGTTCGAGGGTCTCCAGGCCCTTGCGTACCCGCAGGGATGGACCGTTCTCCTCCCACGTGTAGCCAACCAATCCCAATCCGAAATTCTTGATGTGGGTTTTCGATGGTGTCGTGACGGCAATCGTCTGCTCTCCCTGGTCCTGCGCGATAAAAAACGGCCCTTGATCGAGCCGGTCGGCTAGGCCATGGGGGCCGCAGTAGGGATACGCTATCCGGTCATCCGCTACTTGTTGGCCCTCTGCTGCCGTATCGCCAGGGAAAAAACTGGCGGCTGCTCCGGCCGCGAGTCCACCGCGCAGGAAGTTCCGCCTGGAGACCGTTCCTCTTCCGGCAGACGTGTTCGGTTCCGAATCCAATCCAGCAGGGGTAGATTTCATGTCATTGCCGCTTATGTGGTTTTCTTGAAAGTTAAGATAGCAGTGAACCCGAAAGAGATACACACCTAGCGGACACCAGTCTTCACGGAGGCCAACTCTTTTGAGGCCAGGAGCGGACTGCAGGATTCTCGCTTGATCAGTTGCGTCGGGATGGTCACCACCTGTGGGGCGAGACTTGGCTGCGCAATTCGATTCAGCACCAGCTTGACCATTTGCTGACCCAGTTGCTCCGGAAATTCCCGCGTGGTCGTCAACCCCGGATGGAGCCATGTGCTCGCGGTATCGTCGCAGCCCGCGACACTGACGTCGTCGGGGACCTTCAGTCCGCTGTCGCGCAACCCTTTGAACACGCCGTGCGCGGTCTGGTCGTTGCCCGCAAGGACCGCCGTGCAAGCCTCTCCCTGCGCCAGAAGCGACTTGGTATTGATGTAGCCCATTTCCGTTTCATCTTCAAACTCAAGACCGCTCCACCGCGGAACAAGTCCGGCCTCAATCATGGCGCTGCTATACCCTTCAAAGTGACGGGCAAACCACGGAAGTCGAAGGTTGCCCACAAACCAGATGTTACGGTGGCCAAGGCTGATGAGGTAGCGAGTCATCTCCTGACCGCCTTGAATATCGTCAGAAAAAACAACGTCGCCTTTCAGATTTTTCGGCCCTCCTACCACATTGTTTCCCAAAACGGAGTAGGCAATTCCCTTGTGGTCCAGCAACTCCAGCAGGTTGGCGGAGTTTGCTCCGGCCAGCACGACCGCCCGCACCACGTCATGGCGCTGCACTGCCTTGGGCAAGTGGAGTTCTTTCCAGGGAACATTCGGCGAATAATGAAAAGACAGGAAGATCATGTCCCAGCCCTGCGCAGCGCAATAGGCCTCCGCTCCCAGCAGAATCCTGGAATGGAACGAATGCAACATGGCCCGGTTGCTCAGCAGGAAGGCCAGGGCCTTGGTCTTGTTTCGTTGAGAAAGATCGACATTCAGCTTGGCGGCCGCATCCCGTACAACATCTCGGATGGCCGGATCAACATGGCTGTTCCCATTCAATACTCGGGAAACGGTGGCCACGCTGACATCCGCTTCGGCTGCAATTTCCCGCAGTCCTATCTTGGGTCTCTTGGGATCCGGTTTATGCTTCATGCGTGCCTTATGACCCCGCCTTTTCAGGGAGTAGACATCGAAATATTCTCTGCGCGGAACAACGGCAAAGTCCAACACCCTTCAATCATCCCTCTGGATAGTTTCTGTTCGACCACGCCAGTTTATTAAAGATGACGCCATGCAGAAAGGTGCTTGCATCGGATCTGTTTCCCAATCCAAATGACATCATTATAGGAAAATTTTCACATTACGCAAAGAATACTTTTCATGTTTCTTGATTTCTCGCTCGTGCAATACATGTGTTTATGCACGTCTATTTCGAGTGACTGGGCTAGCGGTGACGATTCTCCTATCTGAATCCGACATGGAAAACATCGATTTCGGTGCCTGAATTGTTTTGGCCGGTAAAGCAGCAAAGACTTGTTGAGATCCGCAACCTGGGCTGACCGGGAGGAGGGCCAGCCTTTCGGATCGCGCTATTCAGAAAGATGTGGAAACCCAAATAGTTATTACAAGCGCTGCAGCCTGGAAACAGGTCGGACCCGGCAGAGTGGCGCCTCAAGATGCGATGCAAGCCTTTATGAATCAGAATATTGGCGTATAAGAAAAAATGCCTCACTTTATTATAAAAATTGCTTGACAATGGGAAATGTATTCAATATCGTGCCTATATATTTACGGAGAGCCCCCCTTCTATTCATGAAATACGTAACCGAGGAGTGAAATGAAAAAATATTCAAACGCTATAATCGGAATCTGTTTCTGTCTGCTACTGACCTGCGCGGCAGTTGTTGCCCAGACGATTACAGGGTCGGTACGCGGTACAGTGACCGACCCAAGCGGCGAGGTTGTCGCTGGAGCAAAGGTCACCGCCACGAACGTGGCCACCGGCGTGACCACAAGCACGGTTACGGATCGTAGCGGTCTTTACAACATACAGTTCTTGACGATCGGGCAGTACAAGATCACCGCAACCGCATCTGGCTTCAATACCACATCGATTGGTCCATTCCGTTTGCAGATCGACCAGATTGCCAAGATCGACGCGAAGCTGCAGGTTGGCGCGGCCGCCACCACAGTCAGTGTCGCAGCGAGCACGGCCCCGATCCTGAACACGGAAAATGCCACGCTTGGCACCACCATCAGTTCCAACACCCTGCAAAACATGCCGCTGAATGGTCAGAACGTCAATTTCGCGACCATGTTTGTACCTGGGGCCGTCGACCCTACCGTTGGGGCCATGGGCAGTCTGCAAGGCTCGGAGCGCGATACCAGCATCGGTGGCGGCGGCCAGGGCGCGCAGGCGGTCCCGTCTTTCAGCGGCAATCGCCAGCAAGCGAACAACTACGTTTTGGACGGCATCGAAATCAACGAGACGCTGAACAACTTGATCGGCTACAATCCCTCTCCTTATTCAATCCAGGAGATGCGCGTGATCACAGGCAATGCCGATGCCGAGTACGGAAACGTAAACGGCGGCGAAGTCGTGATGGTCACCAAGAGCGGGACCAACCATTTCCACGGCAACGCTTATGAGTACTTTGAAAACCAGAGTCTGACGGCCAACTCATGGCAAAATAATTTTTTCCATGTGGCAAAAGGCAAATATACCCAAAACCAGTTTGGCGGTGCGGTGGGCGGCCCTATTTTCAAGAACAAACTGTTCTTCTTCGCCGACTATGCCGGGATGCACTACAACGTTCCGACCAGTCAGGGAGTTGCGAGCGTTCCTGACGCGAAGATGCGCGCGGGAGATTTCTCGGAATTGTTGACCACCCCGGGGTATGGTATCCAGTTGTACGACAATTCCAACGGAACAGCGAGTGCCACCCCTTACACGAACGACCAGATCCCCATCAACAATCCGGTGGCCAAGTACCTCTTCGGCAACATAGCGGCCCTGCCGATGCCCAATCAGGCCCCTGTTTCCGGCAGCATCTCGTCGGGCAACTACATTGGGAAAGTCAGTTCCTTCAACGCCAACCAGCAGGGCGATCTGCGCATCGACTACACCATCAGTCCCAAAGATTCGTTGATGGGCAAATACACCGATGGCGATGCCTACGATCAGACCACGCAGGCCGTTCTGCCAGTGTATTTCCCGCTTGGAGACGACTACCCCTTCAAGATGGCCATGGTCAACTGGGTACACACGTTTTCGCCTTCGCTGGTCAATGAGGCCCGTGGCGGATATTCGCGTATTGTCTGGCACCAGGCGCTTCCGTCGGACCCATCGGGCCTGTTCGGATTGAATGGCGAGCATGTGGTGGGAATTCCGTTCCTCAACCAACCGATCGTGGGATTCAGTTTCATGGCCATCTCCAATTGTTCCCTCAGCAACGATTGGAGCTGCTATGGCACCAGCACCAACGCGGACAACTTCCTTGCCGACGACAACCTCGACTTTGGGGACGATTTGACTTGGGAGCACGGGAACCACGTCACCAAAGCCGGCGCCCAGTTCCTGCAGTATCGGCAGGACTTCTTCACCCCGGGGAACCTGGGTGGCGCGCTGGGCGCATTTGGATACAACGGCACTTTCACGTCCGGCCCGAGCGGCAGTTATCCATTTGCAGACTTCGCCGTGAATGATGCCAGCCAGGCCCAACTCAGCGGCGTAAGTGCCCCGTTTGCACAACGGCAATGGCGCCAAGCGTACTACGTCCAGGACGACTGGAAAGTGCTTCCGAGCCTGACTTTGAACCTGGGCCTGCGCTACGCCTATGACCAGCCCATCTATGAGGTCAACAACCGAATGTCCAGCATCAACCTGAAGACTGCCGCTTTTGCGCCTTTCTCTCAGTATGCGGAGAACATGCCGGCCGGGGTCAACCCGCCATGGTTTGAGTTGGCCGGGCAAAATGGCAACAGCCGCGCGCTGTACAACCCGGTTTACAACGAGTTGATGCCACGCTTCGGCTTTGCCTGGCAGATGAATCCCAAGGTGGTGCTGCGCGGTGGATACGGAATCACCGACTATCAGGAAGGCACGGGCACTGGCCTGCGCATGACGCAGAACCCGCCTTTTCAGGCATCTTTCAGCGAGGGGGCGCAGAAGGTAAGCGCAACCTCCGGTGGAACACCCTTTCAAACGCAAAATGGCTTTACTCAAGTGGCGAGTCACGGGAACCAGAATGCAGCCATCGCCCAGGGTTCTCAGTTCGATGTCTGGGACCCGAACTTTCGTCCAGCCATGGTCCAGCAGTTCAACCTGACAACGCAGTTTCTCATCAATGACCAGACCTCCGTTTCGATCGGTTACGCTGGAGAGATCGGTCAGCGTCTGGCCGTTCCCAATGGCGTCAACCAGTACACCAACCTTGTTCCCGCCACCTGTGCGACCCCCGGCCCCAATGGTGGCTGCGCGCATCTCGTAGACCCATACGACAGCGTGGTGGGACCGAGCGGCTTCATCATCGATACGCAAGCGGAGGGCATTGAAAACTACAATGCCATGCAGGTGGTCCTCCAGCGCCAGCAAACCAATGGTCTGGAGTATCAACTCAACTACACATGGTCGAGATCCATGACAGACAACCCCGGATATTTTGGGATGAATGGAAGCGATGAGGGAGACTCATTGCCGCAAAATGCGTACGATCTCATGGGAGACTACGGCCCTTCCGGCTCCGATACTCGACAGAACCTGTCGGGCACATTGGTGTACCAACTGCCGTTCGGCCGCCAGAAGAAGTTTGGCGCGAATTGGAACCGACTGACAGACGAGACGCTGGGCGGATGGGAGCTTTCTGGCGATGCCATGCTCTACTCTGGCCTCCCGGTCACCATCACAACCTTCAATACCACTGGCAGTACCAACAGCGCACAGGAGAATGATGACGGCGTGGAGCGCGCCAACCAGTACATTCCGATGAAGATCGTGCATCGGACAACACAGAACTGGTTCGGCACCGATCCATCCGCATTGCCTTGCCGGCAGCAGCAAACCGTGACCAACAGCCTGGGTGCGGCTTGCGCGTATGGCCAGCCAGGAGGACCCACTCTGGCGGACCAGTTTGGCAACGACCGCGTCGGCACCGAGCGCGCCCCAGGGTATCGGCAGATTGACCTGTCGGCTTTCAAGGAGTTCCGGACTGTCGGAAAACAATGGGTCAAGCTACGCGTAGACGCATTCAACGCTTTTAACTTGGCGAGCTATATGCCTCCTAGAGAAGACATCGATAGCAAGCAGTTCGGTCAGATCCACGGTACCTTGTCTCCGCCGCGGCAGATCCAGTTGTCTGTGGTCTATCAGTTCTAGCTGTAATAGTTTTCGCACTTAGGCTCCTCCGATGAATGCCGATCATCGCTTTCATCGGAAGGGCGGCCTGTGGAAAGTTTTGTGTCGGCAAAGATTGGCGGGAGGGACCGATCTCCGTTTTGAATGACTCACATTTTAGGCGAGCATCCCCACCAGGAAACCCGCCTTGCGCGTGTTGTTCTGACAGAGAGAGCAGGGTTCCGCCAGCCAAATGCTTATAGTTACCCGGAACAGTGCTCCAGCGACGACAAAAGGGCCTGATTATTTTTGCATCTGCAAGACAAGTTGATACTGGGGGACAAGTTTTACAGCTTTAAGGTCGATGAGTTGGTCCTTGGCGCCAGGTGGGCGAACGCCAGAGTCTTCAATATGCATGGGGTAGCGAGTTGGAAGTGGAAGAATAGATAGCCGCAGCGCATCTCCCGGATGTCGATCGCCGATCTCCTTCAGGCCGAGCTGCCATACACGGCCGTTCCAGAAATTGTCGTCGAGAAGGCGGCGGCCGCTATAGAGCCGCGCCACATCCCCGCGATAATCTATCTGGAGCAATATGTTGCTGAGTTCGTCGGGCCAGTGCGTCGGCACTTCAATCCGCCACAAGGCGGCCTGCCGAAAGTCAGTGCCGTCTGGGGCGAGTGGCACGGATTGCTTGCCCCATTTCACAGCGGGGCCATACTGCAATGGCTTTCTCTTCGAGACCTTTTGTATCTGCACTGGGACCGTATGGAAGGAGACTGGCGCGAGATGGGCCTGGTATTCGGTGAAGAGGCCGCTCTGCCGCCGTTGCAGCGGCACCTTTGCCTGGATTCTCCCCTGTTCCTTTCCGAAAATCGAGAAGGCGAAGTCGGGATTTCTATCCGAGCGCAAATACAAACGGTCCCGGTCGGAGAAGAATTGGGCGCCGGTGAGCAATAAACGGTCCGATCCATCTATGTTCCACAAGTCCTCAGCTTGGGAGCGCGGCATCACAATCAAGCGAACACGATGCGCCGTTCCCTCCAGCGCGATCTGTTGTAGATGGGTCGTGTCGGTCACTTTATAGTAGGTCACGCCATCGCGCGCCCGCGTGGAGATGCCCTTGCTTATGGACTGTGGCGGCTGTGTTGTATTCAGAGCGAATTCGGTCGCGATCCCTGGAATTTCGAAAAAGAAGTAATAGGAGTCGCCATCTTTCTTGAAGGACTTAAAGATCTGCGCGGTACTGTAGATGAGCTTGTACTCGCCGAGGTCTAGGTTGACAGGCCAAATGCCATAAGCGCCAGCAGGTATGTCGATGGGGCCGCTAGGGACATTCAAGGCTTCGCGGCGCAGTTTCAGGTGGACCTGAAAGCTTTTGCGGGCCGGCATGGTTGAATTTCGAACATAGTTGTTGAAGAAGATAAAGGCATGCTCGCCGTCACCCCGCGCGGAGACCCTGGGGACGGAAAAATCGGATGGACAGGATGGCCGCTCGTTGGGCGGGTAGACCTGCATGGGAGCCAGCAAGCTGCCGAAGTCCTGGAGAAAATAATCGACCAACTTAATTCGCTTGAAAGATTCGCGTTCTTCGCCGAACTCTCCAAGCGGCGCCTGAAAGTCATACGATTCAACCGGTACGTCGGTGGGATAGCCAGTGCGCTGAGATTCTTCAAGTGTGCTGAGAAGCCCGGTGGGATTGCGCCCACCATGAAACATATAGAAGCCGAGCAGATTGGCGCCGGAACCCAGCATCACAGGAGCTATGGCGGCAGCATCGTCAGGCTCGATTACGGGACGCCGGAAATAGGTGTCTTCGATGCCCGCGCCAAGTTCCGCTGTCAAGAATGGGGTGCCACGATAGGCTTCTGCGGAATTCTGGCCGCGACCGCCGATGGCCCCCATGTTCCCGGAGACACGATTTTCAAAGCGGAATGTATAGACCTCGCTGGGGGACGACTGGCCGGCAGTTCTGCTCCACGGAGCGGCGGGATAGCCGCTAAAGACCGGCAGGACTGCATCGAGAGGCACGGCGGCCCCGTCCCAGCCGGTGACCGTGTAGAGTGGGACATCCATACCGTCGGCAATTGCGAGTTGCTTCAATTTTTCGAGGTGCGCAGCGCCGGTACCTGGCCCCGATTCCCGGTATTCATTTTCCAACTGGATCCCAATTACCGGGCCGCCGTCTTTCCAAAGAAGACCTTTGAGCTGCATGCCGATTTGCGAGTAGAACGTCTGAACTTCGGCGAGATATGTTGGATCGTTACGGCGTGTTGGGCCTCGCTCCACGACCCAGTCTGGAAGGCCACCGTTGCGGACTTCTCCGTGCGCCCAAGGTCCGATTCTCGGATAGACGTAGAGTCCATGCTTTGCGCACAGTTCGACGAAGCGGCGCAAATCGCGTTGGCCCCTCCAGTCGAACTGGCCTTCGATTTCTTCATGATGTATCCAGAAGACATAGGTAGAAACGATTTCGACCCCGGCGGCCTTCATTTTTAAAAGTTCCGGCTCCCACTCCCGCTGCGGATAGCGCGAGTAGTGGAATTCACCCATCACTGGGAGCCAGGGCTTGCCGTTCAATACCAAATATTGAGAATTTACGGTAAGCGTCTCGCCGTCGGGCCGCCGCGAGGCCCCCAGGGCTGCCTTTGCGGGCTGGGGTACGGCCACAGGCGCGCTGGCGTCGATCGAAACGGAGGAAGCGTTCTGTCCGTACAAGGGGTTCAGCCAGAATGCCATGCTTGTCAAGAGCGGCAGGCATGCGGTGAAACGGAATCGGCGCAAACGAGAAGGAGGATACAAGGACCACCTCATGGACGATGGAAATATTTTGAGGTTCTAGTGGTGGTGAATAGATGGTCGGACGTTGCGCGGACCTCGACACCTTGCTCGATAACTAATGCCGTGCAAACGGGTCGAACACATCGATCGCGGGAAGGACATTGCCGTTGGCATCGAAGAAGCCGCGCGCTGCCAGTGGCCCGCTTACCGCAGGCTCCCACCAGAAGATGCCCTTGCCATGTCCATTGGGCGTGGCCATCACAACACGGTTCAATTCGTCGAGAAAGCCACGTTGCCCCTGCGGCGTTTCTGGAAACGGCCCAGGATGCTGAATATAGTTGCCGGGCTTCCAGTTATAGGCCGTTTCGACGACGTAAATGTCCTTGTCGTAGGTGCTGGCCATGAATTCCAGATTGGCGCGCAGATCGTTGAGGCTGCCCTGCCACCACGGGTAATAGGACTGGCCGATAACATCGAAGCGGATTTTGTAACTCTCCAGCTTATCGAAGAAATACTTCGTTCCGGCAATATCCCCTCCGCGGTCGATATGCACCATAATGAGAGGACGCGCCAGATTTCCTCGGCCAGCATCCACGCCGTTGATGCCTGCCTGTAGAAGGCCGGCAAAGTTGTCCCAGTTCGCCGGCAATCTTCCATCGGGCCAAAGCATCCCGTGGGTTATTTCATTGCCGATCTGCACCATGTCCGGCAGAACGCCCGCATTGCGGAAGGCCGCGATCGTGTCCCGCGTATACGTGAACACGGCATCGACAAGCTGCGCGTGGGTGAGGGCCTGCCATGCCAGGGGAGTCGGCTGCTGGTGGGGATCGGCCCAACTATCGGAGTAGTGAAAATCGAGCAGCACCTTAAAGCCCATGGCCTTGGCCCGCTTGGCGGCGGCGATGGTGTATTCCAGGTCATTTGGCAGCGTGGTCGGGGCGTGAAAGATGCGAAGACGGATCCAGTTATAGCTGTGATCGTGAAGGATTTCCAGCGCGGGCCGGACGACCCCGTTCTCCTTGAAGATCGTGCCCTGTTGCTCAGCCTGCGGCAAAAAGGAAATGTCCGCTCCGATGGCGTATTGCGACGATCCACCGACGGCCGCTTGTTGGCCGTGGGCCAACAAGCAAAAAAACAGCATGGGGATCGAAGCAATCCTGGGCAAGTTCGAGAGACGCAATGGTCACCTCATCGCAGTCGAGATTACCGACAGGGCGATTCAAAAAGCGCTCTGTCTGGCCATTCGTAACTATAGGCAGTAAGACATCGGCGCGAATCAGCCCAAAGTAGGAGTGGGGCCATCTTTTTGCCTTGAATCCGAAAGGTCGCCCCCTCAAAACCATGAAACCGGTGGAGGCGCCCCTTATTTCTTCAGCACGGCCTTTGCGGACGCAGTCGTCAGATGAAAGCGTCCCAGCCGGACCAGAACGGTCGTCCCTTTTCCCACAGTGCTCGTCAGTTCCATCTGTCCATGGAGGTATTCGATGCGCTCGCGCATTCCAGCCAGACCGTAGTGCTGGTTCTCGTCTTTCTCCGGGGTCAGAGGATCGAAGCCTGTCCCATCGTCGGCGATCGCGAGAGACATTTCATCGTGGCCGTAGACAAGAGTGACTACCACGCAGCGGGGGTCCGCGTGCAGGGCTGCATTGTAGAGCGCCTCGCGCACCACCATCAGCAACTCCCGCGCGATCGACCCCTGGATTGGGAGCGCTCGTCCTGTGGTCACACAGTCTACCCGCACGCCAAATTCCTTGCGGATATGTTCGGCAATGACTGCAATGGAGTTGGCAAAGTCGTGGATGGGTTCGTCATCGTGGCGCAGGTTCCAGACGGCCTGGCGTGCTTCGTCGATTGTGGTCCGCACCTGGGTGCGCGCATAGTCCAACAGGCCGGCCTGTAGACCATGGTTTTCTTCCTGCAAGCTGGAGACTGCCTCCAGCAGCGCGGAGACGCTGGTGCAGCCCTGGATCACGGTGTCGTGCATCTCGCGCGCCAGACGGCTGCGCTCTTCCAGCACCACGTTGAAGCGCAAGCGTACCATGCGCATACGAGATCGATAGATGCCGGCCGCCAAAAGAGATAAGGCCACGAGACAAAGACTGAGGAACCACCACGTGCGGTAATAATACGGGCGCTTTGCGATGTCCAAGGAGACCTGAGAGGTAAGCTCGGGATGGTTCACCTCAAAGGCGACGACCTGGAACCTGTAGTTTCCAGCGGGCAAATTGGTATAGGTTGCCTCGCGGTTTGTACGCGCATATGTCCAACCGGGGTCGAAATTCTCCAGGCGGTAGCGGAAGCGTATGCCTTCCTGCGGTCGAAGCATTAGGGGAGCAAAAGCGATCTCCAGGCGAGAAGCGTCCGCCGGAAGCGTAAGGGGTGGGCCGAACGGGACCTCGCGTCCGTCGGAAACGGCGCTGGTGATCAAGAGCCGGGGCGCTGCATAGGTTGGCCGGTGCGTTGGCATTATGTGGACCGCGCCCTTGTTGCTGGGGAACCAGACCCCACCGTCGGACCCAAGACAGCCTGAGGGCTGGCGCCCGCCATACATCTGCGCGCCGTCCGCGCTGTAAGGCATTTCGTAGACCGTGACTCCGAGGAAAGGCGTTGGCTGGTAGGACCCGGCATTGATGCGAGAAAGGCGAAACGAGGAGATGGTGTTCGGCCCGCTCAACCATAGATTCCCCTGCCGGTCCTCCAATATCTGGTAAATGTTGTTGCTGGCCAGTCCTTGCGCTGCGGTGTACTGTGTCAGTTTGCCCGAGCTGTAGCGAAACAAACCGTGGTCGCGCGTGCCAAACCAGATGTCGCCGTTGTGGTCCTGGAGGATTGACCACACTTTCTCCTTGCGCAAAGCTTCCGTAACCGCATCGCGCAGAAAGGAGCCGGCGCGCCAGTGGCTAAGGCCATGGTCCGTCCCGATCCAGATGCCGCCATCGCGGTCTTCCATCAATGCGCGCGTGCTGAAGTAGGCCAGGCCATCGCGAACATGCAAGTTCTGGACACCTTCCCCAGCAATGCGGCTCACCCCCTCATCGGTCGCAATCCACATGGTCCCATCCCGCGCTTGCAGAAAGGCGCGGACAAAATTGTTTACAAGAAGGCGTGGGGCGGAGTAATGGACGGCGCCCGCAGCCGTCAGATGGTATGCGCCGCTTCCATCGGTGCCGATCCACAACGTTCCAGAACGGTCCCGAAAAACATTGCGCACCGGAACGTCCGGCACTCCGGCGAATCTGTACGGGCGCGCTACGCCGTTCCGGATGGCGTAGACGCTGGAGGCCACCGTCCATATCGTTCCGTCGGGATCGTGAGAGATGGTCTCATAATCGGGATCGGAGCCGCCAGGAAGCGGCGTCACGCTGACGGGTGTCTTGCTCAGTCGCACCAGACCGTCCTGGGTCCCGATCCAAACCTGCTGTTCGCTATCTTCAAAGATGCTCAGCACGGTTTTACTAGGTAACAGGTCTTTGCCGTTCATCCGAACAAAAACGCCGTTCTTATAAGTAAACAGTCCATGTCCGATGGTGCCGATCCAAAGCGTCCCGTCCGTCGTCTGTCTCAGCGTGCGCACGGTGCCGGCGATCTCCGCGATCGCGTGGAAGCGAGAATCCACCAACCGGTCCAAGCCGCCTACCGTACCTACCCACATGGTCCCATCGCTGGTTTGATAGATACTCTTGACGCGGTTCTGGCTAAAGGCCCCCGGCAGCTTATATTGCCGGATGCTTTCTGTACCGCCGCCCGCGGGATTAAAGACGAGTAGTTTGGAGCCGCCCACCCAGACGCGGCGTTCCCGGTCCTCGAAGATTGCGTGTACGGCCATGGGCGTGAATGGGGCCCGGTCCACCGCTTCAACCTTTCCTCGGACCACGCGAAACAGGCCGTTATCGGTGCCGACCCAGATGCGGCCCCAACTGTCTTCGGCGATGCTGCGCACAAACCCGTCTGTGATTCCCTGGGCAGCGGTATAGGAGTGGAAGGTCCCATTTTGGAAATGCAGGAGTCCTTCGCCTTCGGTGCCCAGCCACAGGCTGCCATCGTGGGCGATTAAGATGCAGAACGTGCTGTCATCGGTAAGCGCTTCGCGGTGCTGTGGCTGCAGGAAATGTACGAAGTGGTTGCCATCGAAGCGTACCAGGCCGTCCGTGGTGCCGATCCAGAGATAACCGTCGCGGGATTGCTGGATGGCCTGCACGGTCTCTTCCGGCAGACCATCCTGAATGTGCCAGGTGCGCCGCGTATACTGCGGCTGGAGCGTCGTTTGAGCGCAAGCGCCATGTTGCGCGAGCAACAGAAGAGTGGCCGCATGACCTAGAAATGCTGCTCCTCGCAACCATCGGGCCTGTGAGCGCCGTGACGCCGTTTTTGGGGGAGTTGCGTGGAGTGCAGCCGGTAAGGCGAGGCGGGAAAGATGCATTTTGACACTACCGACCTTCAAGTGCATGAAGTGTACCACTCTACTGGATACCGCTTGTGGCTGCCGCTGGCATAGAAAACCCCAACCCGGAGCTTCTTGTTAGGCAGCGAAGGTCCTTGCGTCCAGTCCATCTTTCATCGGGTGGCAACTCCCTATCTTACGCTCGCGTGGCGATCGTCAGGCTGTCCGCGCGCAAGGTGGAAGATGAAGCCGATATCCTTATCTGGCCGGCCCGGGCGGTGGATTGAACGATCGCCAGGCACAACCCATTGAAAACCTTTCGACGATTTGTCTTGTAGCTCGCGTGACTCTGTGGATGTCCATTGTCCACGCCGATCAGCTTGCCTTCTCCTTGAATGTCGAATGTTATCTCGTTTTCCGCAATCGGCACCATGCGCCCCTGCTCGTCCTGGATTTCGGCCACGATACGTGCAACATCGCGGCGGTCCGCAGCGATGTTTTTGCGGTCCGCCGATAGAACTATCCAGGACGGTCCTCCCGTTGTCGAGACTTCCACCGTATCGACGATATTTCCGTCTTTGGTCGCGACGGCCCGGAGCGCCATTCCGCCAGTGAAGCACTACCGGATGCTGTGCTACAGTAACTGTCGCCCAGGCCGGGCACAAGATGAATATCAAACAGCCTTTCGACCGCAACAATACCGAATACACGCATAATTCGCTCCCTCTGCATTTGCCCCGCCGTTGCTGTCGATCGGACACGCGCATATACATCCGAACACCGGCAGGCATAGACTGGATTCGGCCTACGATGCACAGATTCGATGGGCCGCAGCTCCAGGATCGCAATTTCAATGGGTCTGCCGACAACACGGGACCTCCGGCTGGGGACATAAGGCCATGGAAGGCGTGAAAAAAGTCAAGGTGCTGGTCGTCGACGATCATCCGCTCATGCGCGTGGGCATCGCGGCCATTATCGATGCGCGTCCGGACATGACTGCGGTCGCACAGACAGGCAGCGGGGAGGAAGCTGTAAAGCTATTTGAGCAGCATCGTCCAGATATCACGCTAATGGATCTCCGTTTGCCCGGAATGAGCGGGGTGAATGCCATCCGCACAATTAGGAGCAGGCATGCGCAAGCGCGCTTTGTCGTGCTCACCACCTATGAGGGAGATGAAGACATTTATCAGGCACTCGCAGCCGGGGCGCAAGGGTACATGATTAAAGGCATGCCGCACGAGGCCCTGATCGATGCTCTTCGCCGCGTCCATGCCGGCGGACGGTTTCTTCCGCCGCCGGTAAAACTCGCTCTGGCTTCGCGGACCCCTGACGCCGACCTGAGTTCCAGGGAGCGACAGGTACTGGCGCTCCTTGTCCGCGGTAAAAGCAATAACAAGATCGCCGTGGAACTGGGCATTACCGAAGCAACCGTCAAATGCCATGTCAGCGTGATCCTGCGGCGGCTGAACGTGAGCGACCGCACCCAGGCAGTCGTCGTCGCGCTGCAACGGGGCCTGCTGCACCTATAGTTAGTATCGCCAACAGTGTCGTTCCGGGGCCCTCGGCCCCTCACAACTCCAACCTGCAGAAAACCTTCCAACTCCGACTTTTGTCGGATTTCAATCTCATGACGGCCGGCATATAGTTTCCGTGCAATATGAATGCGGCGGTCCATGCGCATGGAACGCCCGCAATCCAATCTACAGCTTCGGGGTGCTCCAGCAGAGAGGGAAATTCCCTATGAGATTTTGTTTGGCTCTTGTCGCACTTATACTTTCCGTTGCCGGAAGTGGCCGCGCGGGTCAGGCGCAGACAACCAGCGGCATGGCGCCATTCACCATGGACCATCGCCGCGCCGCCTTGTCCCATTCGCCGGTGGATGTGTCGTTCCTGCTGGACGCTCCGGCTGGCAAGCATGGATTTGTCCAGGTCAAAGATGGCCACCTGGCGACCGGAGAGGGCAAGCGCATTCGCTTGTGGGGAGTCAATATCACGGACTGGAGCAAAGGCTCGCGACAAATCCCATCCAAACCGGATGCGCCGTTCTGGGCGGCGACCCTGGCCCGTTTTGGCGTGAACTGCGTGCGCTTTCAATTTCTCGACCTGGAGACGCCTCGCGGTCTTATCGATGGCCATCGCCAGGACACCCGCGGGCTTGATGTGGAGCAACTGGATCGAGAAGATTTCTTTATTTATCAGCTTGAAAAGCGCGGCATCTATGTCGATTTCAACCTGCTGGTGGGCCGTCCATTCAAGACTGCGGACGGCGTGCAGGATGCGCAACTTCTGCGGCAAGGCGCCAAGGGGACCTCTCTCTTCGATCTGCGCATGATCGAACTGCAGAAGGAGTATGCGCGGCAGCTTCTGGCCCACAGGAACCCGTATACCAAGCTCAAGTACACCGACGATCCAGCCGTGGCGATTGTCGAGATCAACAATGAAAATGCGTTGGATATCGGGTATCGCGCTCCATCGCCGTTCTACCGGCAAGAACTAACGGGAATGTATAACCGGTGGCTTGCCAGGCATCGAACAGATGAACAAATCGCAGAGCTGCGCAGCATCGCCGGTGTAGATGCGAATGCGTCAGTGCCCCTTATTGCCTGGCAAGGACAGGCAGCAACCGCGCCGCCAGAACGTTTCTATGCGGAAGCTGAGTTCTACAACGACGTGCAACGCGATTATTTTACCGGCATGGAAAATTATCTAAAACGCACCCTCGGAGACAAATCGCTCGCGATTGCGACTGCCGATCATAGTCATGCGAACAGCGGTTACCCCATGCTGCTGGCGACTTCATCGCTTGATGTAATCGATGGGCACACCTACTGGGAACACCCCGGAATGTATGTCCGCAAATCTCCCATGGTCGACGATCCATTCAACTCCACCGTGGTTGAGCTTTCACGCTCTGCCATCGCAGGCAAGCCGTACATCGTAAGTGAGGTCGACAATCCATTCCCAAACGACTATGACGGAGAAGGCATTCCGATTCTTGCCGCCTATGGCGCACTCCAGGACTGGGACGGGATCTTCTGGTACACCTTTGAACCTAAGGTCGATCCTGCATGGCAGCCTTACGTGGGCGATCCATTCGATATCTCCCTCGATCCGGTCAAGATGCCGGAATTGGCTGCTGGCGCCCTGATGTTTCTTCGCGGCGACGTCGAAAAAGCCCGCAATGTGGCGGAACGGTCCTACACGGAGAAGCAGGTCTTTGACAGCATGCTTCTTCCGTCAGCGGAGCGTCCTTACTTTACGCCAGGCTTCCCGCTCTATCTGCCACTTGAACATGAGGTGCGCATCTCGTCGCTGAATGGCCCTCCGACACAGTCTTTTCCCAAAGCAACCGCGCCAGGTCCCATCCTCTCCGACACACGGCAACTTACCTGGTACACATCGCCCGAGAAGTCTGGGATGGTAGCCATCGATACTCCCCGTACACAGGCCCTGATCGGCTTTGTCCGGTCGAACGGAAAAGCCGTCAGCGGTCTTTCGGTGTCCGTCGCTAACACCTTTTGTACAATCCTGCTTAGCTCCATGGACGATAAACCTATCTCCCAGTCCTCCAAGCTGCTCTTGGTCGCCGGCGGGCGCGTTGAAAACACCGGCCAACAATGGAACATCGCCGGAACAAATGTGACGAATTGGGGAGTTTCACCGACACTCATCGAGCAGGTGACGGGAACGCTCACGCTTCACCGTCTTCAGGGCGCCCGCGTGGTCCATCTTCAGCCGATCGACGGTGCCGGACAGCCCTTAGGCGCCTCCATTGAAGCAGAAAAGGTCCCCGGAGATAACTGGAAGGTTGCGTTGGGGAAGCGCGCCACCACCACCTGGTATGAGGTCACAGTGGAACGCCGATGAAACTATCGACCATTTGTGAGCTTAGTGGGCGGCATACAAGCCATGGCCCTGAAAAAGAACACCGCGCATGCAGGTCAGCCAGGGGTGCTATTTTTGTTGCTGGTCGTCCGTGGGAGTGGAACGCGCGTTCATTTCCCGATATAGGCTTTTGACCCGGTCCTTAGTTTTCTTGATTTCCTGGAACAGGCGAAGCTGCTGCTGTTCTTCGTCTTTCAAATTCAGCGCTCTGCATACCGTGGCCAGTCGATAATGCGCCTCCGCGTTCAAAGGGTCGGACATCACAACGGCGCGCAGGTATTTCATGGCGTCTTGCGGCTTATTCTCCTCCATCAGCAACTTGGCAAGCCCCATCTGCGCATCTTCATTTTCCGGGTCCAGTTCCAACGCCAGCTTATAGTATTTGGCCGCCCCGTTGCGGTCATCTTGTAACAATGCGGTCCTTCCCAACATAGATTCCGCCTTTGCGCTCTCCCCATCGACTTTGATGGAAAGCCGCAGTTCCTGAAGCGCCTCGGCCTGTGCCTGCGCATCGTTCGGCGACGATTCAAGAATGGCCTCAGCCAGCTCATAGTGCGCGCCGGGAAGATAGCCGTCCATGGCCAACGCCTTGCGATAGTGGTCGATGGCGCCCTTCAAATTGCCGGCATTCACCAATCTCTCCGCAACTACTTCCTGCATGCGTGCCGAGTCGGGCGCCAGCAGTGCGAGCTTATTCAGCGTGTCGTCGGCCATTTCGGAGTAGACCAGTTGCGCAAAATATAAAATGTCGATATTGTCCGGGTCGAGCTTGATGAGCGTCTGCATGACGGAAACCGTGCGGTCGAGGTCCCCCCGCTGATAATCGAGAGAAGCGAGCTCAAACCCGACCATGGTCCGCAACTTCGGGTCTTTCAATTGCGAGAAGGAACTTTCCAGATCGACCCGTGCCGTCTTTTCACCCAGTCTCTTTTCGCAAATGGCGAGAAACGCCCGCGCTTTCGTCAACGCACGGTCTCCGGCCAGGGCGGACTTCAACCTTGGCCCAGCGGCTTCACAGTCTCCACTTAAGAATGCGATGACGCCAAGATTCATGTTCGCTTCGACGTTTTGAGGATCTAAGGCAAGCGCTTGCCGGAAATCCTGTACAGCGACCCCGGTTTGATTGGCCTTCAATGCCGCTTGGCCTTGCGTGAGGTAGTTGCGGGCCGCCTCGGCTTTGCGTGTGTCAGTTTGCGCTTCCAGGCCGCTGGCGTGCAGTAGGACGCCCAACGCAGAGACAATAATTGCGTATCTGCGACATACGTGAACTGGGGCAAGCGAGTTGCGTCGATACTTCGGTCTCACAGAGGGGCCATGAATGGGCTTCTCCATTGTACAGGGCAATCGGAGGCCGATCTATGAATACTCGGGGCCGAAATAGAACTCCTGCTTCAGCCCCGATAAGCTCATCCAGTCGTCGACAACTCCAAAAGGCCGGCTCAGAATGTCAACCGTCCCCCTATCTGCAACTGGCGATACGTGTTCGCTCCCGTGATGACACCGGAACCGGCGACCCCAGGGCCTACACCCGCGTAGGGCTGCGAGAAATTCGGATGATTGAGAGCGTCGAATGTGTCGAGGCGCAGTTCAAAGTTCGACGATTTCGGCAATGCGAATACCTTGGCCACGCTTAGATCCACATCCTGCCATCCAGGCCCACGCAACGAATTCCTTCTCTCATTCCCGAATGTATTGGGGGCGGGCTGGGCAAAGGCCGCTGGGTTGAACCAGCCATTGATGGATTGGTTGGGAACGGACGGGCTGCCTACAACATTCGGATACCATTGATACCCACAGAAGCACTGGTTGGCCTGCGAATTGCTTAAATCGGCGGACGCGATATAGGGCGTGAAAGGGATCCCGGTATGGGCCTGAAAAATGCTGGAGAGACGCCATCCACCAACCGCCTCATCCAGCACTCCGTGAAGAGGAAATGGGCGTCCATGCCCGAAGGGAAGTTCATAGGTTGCCGACCCGGTGAAAGTATTGGTCGCGTCCAATTGGGACAGTCCATAGTTGGCGGCCACATTATAGGCGTTCTGCCATATATCCACGCCCTGCGCATGGCCAGAACTGGTGCCTGTATCCATAGTCTTCGACCACGCATAATTCAGCAAAAATGTTAGACCGTACGACATGCGCTTTTCCAAGCGGAACTGCAATGCGTTGTAGTTGGAGTATCCATCGAATAAAGCGCCTTCAATGGATTTAAACTGTGGGTAGGGCTCTGCGGATGTTCCCTGGCTTAACAGCCCTTGCGGTACCTGGTTGATGTCTCTTCCAAAATTTAAGTGTGTCCCCCTGGTAAAGACATAGCTCGTATCTAACAATATTTGTCCTGGCAATTGGTTTTGCACAGAGAACAAAATTTCCTGATAGTACTGGATCGGCATATTCGCTGGATAATAATTCACCGACTGATAATTGAACTGCGAATTGGAAAGATTCGATAGTTTTGGATACACCACCGATCCCGCCGGGGGCCCGGTTTTCAACAGAAACGCCGGGAATGCTCCGTAGCCGTACGAGCCTTGCGGATTCAGTCCGAGTCCAAGTGCGCCGTCCGTATAAGTCTCCGCCGAGCGCGGCGCATCGAATATTCCATAGCTGCCCCGCACGACAACCCGGTCCGTCGGCGACCATGAAAATCCTACTCTTGGCGCAAACTCGTTGACACCGTTCTCGATCGTGTTCCTTCCTTGCTGGCCGCCATACGTAATGGCCCCCAATGTATTCGGCTTTACGTACTTCCCGGTATTCACGAGATTCGGGTCGAAGGTGCCCCACCGATTCTGGACTTCGCTCCAGCCGGACTGTCTCTGATATCGCAACCCGACATTCAAAACCAGCCGGGGCGTGACCTGATAATCGTCTTGACCGAAGGCCCCCAGGTTCCACATCCTGGCGCCGGTTTCCTGGTATTCGTAGATATACCATCCGTACACTTCGCCCAACAGGAAATCTGCGTAAGGGATCCCTGTGCTAGCTTGACCGGACCGTGGGTCGGTTGCTCCAAAATTATAAGTTCCAATGCCATCGAATTGAAAATTGCCGGACTGTACATCTCCCCAGTTGGTATAGTTTTGGTAGTTCTTGTCGAATTCACCGCCTAGCTTGATCGTGTGTCTACCACGGATCAGCGTAAGGACATCCGATTCCGTATAAGTCCCATCGGCCAAAACAGCGTGGACACCGCTGCCGATCCCTATTTGCCCAATACCGCCGCCGCTGTTCACGGTAACGTTCGGAAAGATATTGCCGGGTGCATTCGTCCCATACGCCGGCTCAAGCCCTATTTTGGTGGGAAAGTTTTGTCCAAACGATGGAGGAATATAGGCGTCCAGCTCTCGCAGGGCGCCGATGTGGGCCTCATTTACCATTTTCGAGTTGAAGGTCCAGGTGTCCGTGATCTGTCCGTCTATATTATGGTTTCCGTTTGACTTGGCGCAGTCGAAGCCAAGCGGACAGAGGGCGTCGGCCCCGGAAATCAAGGAGATTGGATAATAGAACACCGATCCGGAAAGACGATTTCCGTTGGAGATGTTGTAGTCTACCTTTCCAACGTACCATTGGGAGAGACTCGGCTCGGTCACAACCGCGGTGTAGTTGTTCACGGTTCCAGGTAGGTTCGGCAGTGGCAAATAACCCTGGATGGCGGACGCGACCGGATCGACCAGGTTGCTTGGCACTGAATTTCCATTAAATGCCGTTCGGCTGCAATTGGAACTTCCCGAGGTGCAGACCGTGGTGTACGGGTTGTAGATGGTGGTCTGAAACGCGGAGAAATCTCCGTTCTTCATGGCCTGTGTCGGGACCGTGAGGATAGACACGGCCGAGGAATTGACAGGGTTCCTCTGGTAAGTGAAATAGAAGAACAATTTGTTTCTTATGATGGGGCCGCCAACGCTTCCTCCAAATTCATTCCACCGCAGCGGCGCGGGACGTCCTTGTTGAAAGTAATTCTCTGCATCGTAATAGTCGTTCTGGTTGAATTCAAATGCCGAACCGTGCCAGTTGTTCGTGCCGCTCTTTAACATCACATTGATGGCGGCCACCCCGTTTCCATACTGTGCTCCATAGTTGGCGCTTTCGACGGACACTTCTCCGATCGCGTCGATCGGGGGATAGTTGTCGCTGGCATTGTTGTCTCTCGGCTGGGTGGCGACGGAGCCTTCCATCAACCAGTTCCCCATATATCCCTGGGTCCCGTTAATTCCTATTCCCTGTCCCGAGGCATCCTGGCCGCCACCGCCATTGACGCCTGGAATCACGTTGGTCATCTCGTTGTACCATATCCCTCCGACAATCGGGGCGTTCTGCACCGCTTTGGTGTCGAGCGTCATCTCCTGGTCCGATTGTTCCGTTTGCAGCAAGGGGACGTTGGTAGTCACCTCCACCCTTTGCGAGGAAGCTCCAACCTTTAAAACGGCGTCGACACCGATCGTCGTGAGCTGCAAGACGATGCCGTTGCGCACATATTCCTCGAATCCAGGCTTGGAAAAGCTTATGGAGTAGTCTCCCAGAGGGACCGAAGGCACATCGTATAACCCGTCTCCATTGGTCGTTGTCGTTGTCACGACATCAGTCTGGACATTTTTTATCTGTACGGTTGCCCCAGGGATGACGGCACCGGAAGAATCCATGACGTTGCCTTTGATTTCTCCGGTGTTGGAATTCTGCCCCAGCACCAGTGGCCCCGTCAGCAGCATCAACGCCACACCAACGAATGCGACCACATTAACGCGTACCCGATTGAAACGATTGTCGTTCACTCGATTACCCCCAAATATTTGACTGACTAAAGCGTTTACATTTGAAGGGTTTCGGAGAACCTTAACCCCTTCTCTCAAGTCGTTCCAACAATGCAGCTTTATGGGGCACCCCCAAGACTACTCGTCGTTCCGCTGCCTCGTGGCCCCCGCGAGTGGAACATTCCACGCTGACACCGCGCGAAGGGTCGTTTTGAAGCCCGAGCCGAATACTATGCGCGTCTCGATACGGTGCGAATCCAACGAAAGTTGGATTCGCAAAAGATTTTGATGCCATTTTCCTTTGCGGCAGCCCGACGGCCAATTTTTCTCCGGCGTGAGATTGCCGGTCTACGCAATCGAGGGCCTCCATACGCATGCCCTAAAACCGAGTCCTACTTCCGTTGGATTCGGCAGTCGATCTCCCGGGTATAACGTGGTGAGATCGACTGCGAATGTAGTCTGGGACGGAGCGGTCGTCCCTGAGGCCATCTTAAGGAGACCCGCTGTGAGTGTGTCGCCCAAGATCAAGTCCATCGCCATCAGTAGCATCCTTCTATGCCTCACGGCTTGCGGCGCATCCAATAGCGCGACGACTGCTCCCATCGCGCCGACCCCGCCCACTACCCCGCCACCCACGCCGAGTTCGCAGCAGCCGGCGCAGCCGACAGACATCACGCCCATCGATGGAGAAGCATACTACGTCCTCGACCAGGCCAACGCCTTGCAAATGGACCACGCCGGCAATTCGACCTCTTCTGGAGGACAGGTCATCCAGCAAACGCGAAGCTTTACCAGCCTCAGCCAGAGATGGGCTTTTACAAGCTTGGCCGGAAATATGTGGAAGATAAACAATGTCGCGGATGGTTTCTGTCTCGATGGCGCAAACAATACGGTGGTGGAAAATTCCTGCACTGCCGGCGCGACGCAACAATGGCTTCTCACGTCGGCCGGTGACGGCTACTACACGATTTCCAGTCAAGGCGGCGGCCTGCTGACGAGCGCCTCGCAGTCTGCGGGCGCATCTCTCGCGTTGAGCGCCGCTTCCGGCAGTCCTTCGCAAGGGCAGCAATGGCTTCTACGTCCGGTGTTCTTCCGCGGTATCGACAATGCGTTATTGGAGAAGCAGGAAGCCGCGCGCGTGGCCTCCGGGCTGGCCTGGTGGAAAGACGCGGGACAGGAGCAAGACGTACTGGCGATTTTGAAAAACCATGGGGTGAACATGGTCCGTTTGCGTCCAACATCCATGCCCCCCTACGCAACGCAATCCTCGCAGGCGGCTTGCGTGCAAAATCTTTGCTATGCGGAATCGGACGCCCAGGACCTCGATCTGGCAAAGCGGGCCAAGGACCTGGGCATGAGCGTGGAATTGACGTTGCTGTTCGATGGCGGAAGCTCCACGAGTGTCCCTGCGGCATGGGCGAACGACTCGCTTGCACAACTTCAGGCCGATGTCTACAGCTACGTCAAAAGTGAGATATTGCAGTATCGTCAAGCAGGGACGATGCCCGATCTGGTGTCGATCGGCAATGAAGTGGACACCGGCTTTCTAGGTGCGATCGGCAGCCCGACGGGAGCGAACTTCAGCAATTTTGCATCGATACAAACAAGGGCGATGCAGGCCGTAAAGGACGCGGCATCCGACACCGCCCTTGGCCCCGCGCTCCCGGCGCCGCTTACCTGTATTCACATTACGCCGGCCTGGGACTTGACTTCCTTTTTTACCCTTGCAAATCAAAACAATATTCCCTACGACGCAATCTGTCAGAGCTATTACCCCATCTTTCATGGCCCCTTGACTGAGGCACAGGCCGCCGTATCCAATCCCGGCAGCAAGCCGGTGGAGCAGGACGTGCTAACTGCGGCAGCCAACAACATTGGAAAGCCGATTTTTATCATTGAGACGGCGGAACACTACGAGAATGGCTTCGATGCGAACGACCCGTGGTACTCTCCTCCCAGCCAGTCCCTACAGCGTCAATTCCTGATCGACGTGCAAGACGTGCAGCAAGGCTTACCGAATAACCTTGGGATGGGGATCGAATACTGGGACCCGGCGGGCGTCAACATTCCAAATCCAGCCGGCGGCTTTCTCAATGGAGACAATCTTCCCAATGCAATCTACACCTGGAACGGTTTGACCCTCTTTAACAACGCGGACAGTTCAGGCACTACAAACACGGCGTCGCTCAACTATTCGGCGCTGCTCCCAGGCATGGATGGGATGGGCGGAAAACTGGATCCAAATACGAACTATAAGTTCGTCAATAAGTCCAATGGCCAAATCTTAGGCATATATCCAAACTCTCCGAGCGGCAGCGCTTGGCTGGACACCGCGGCGGACAATGGAAATCCCGCAGCCTCCCAGATGTGGAACATCGTCAGCAATAATGATGGCTATTTCCAAATCTCGAATGTAAATTCCGGATCGGGCGCGCTCACTGATGCCGGCGGTTCCACCGCAAGTGGAAGCCTTATCGCCCTGATGGCGCCCGGCAACGCGCAATATCAAGAATGGAACGTCGTCTCCTCCGGCAATGGCTACTTCAACTTGGTGAATCGTCTGAGTGGATTGGTTTTGGACATGAATGGAGGAACGGGGAGTCAGGCCGGACTCGCGGTCCAGGAGCCGCAAAACAGTAGTAGCCTAACGCAACAATGGAAGATTGTGGCGGCGCAGTAGGTCTCGGCAGCGCAATGCGTGAAACAATGCAGTTGCCTGGGAAACGATCGGAAGCCTCGACTCAGTTGCGCAGATGTGGAATTGCCTGACTTGGCGGATGTGGAATTGCCCGACTTGATGGATGGAAAACCTATTTTTCCGAAACCAAACTAACGACCCGAATCCGAAAGGCTCGATTCAGATAAATGGCGACAGAAAGTAAATGGCGACAGAAAGCCAATTCCTGGGAACAATTGCCCGTTCAAGAGCGCTTGCAAGGCGTAGGGACTTGTTGAAATCCGCCTGACTGTGCGGTTGCCATTGCGTTTTTCCGCAGCGTCTCGGCTGGTTCTTGCTTGGATCGTGTGTTTTGCCAGTGTTTACGCGCCCCGCCAGAGCCTGGTGGAAGGTCGTTTCGGCCCTCCAGCCTATCTCCAGGCGCACTGCCCCCTGAGACCTTCCGCCGTTGCTTGCGCGACCTGCCGGGACAGCCGCATAGGTTGTGCGCCGCGCCACTGAAAACGAACAGCCAGTCCACGTTGTGTAGCCGCGCAACTTCACCTGGCGCATCGGCCCCGTCTGCTTCAGCCAGCCGAAGCCCTCTGCCGAATTCCAAACGACAAACACCGGACCAAAGGCGCGATCTTCTCCCTTCACCGTTTTGCTTCCATGATGATCAATTGATTTGCGCCGACGGTGACGTCACAGGCATTGCGGTTGACGCTGGCATGTTCCTTCGTGTTCCAAGCAGGATCGAGCGATTGGGCGCCCTGTAGCGCGGTGCGGGAAAAGTCGAGATGAAAGGTGCGGGGAGAATTGGATTTGTTCGTCAAGATCAACATGATTTCTCCCCGATCTCCGGCCAGGATGGGCTTTGCGCCCTGGCCGGCCGAAGTGTTGGCGGCTTCAATCCGTGCAAATACGAAGCCGGTATCGTCGGCCAGCAGGTTCTGCTGTGCGCCCGTTTTGAGCGACTCGTGGCGCAAGCGGAACTGCAGCAGCCCTTGCACCCAGGCATGCATCGCTTCCTGTTCAGGAGTACGTCCGGCGGCGATGAAAGCATCGTTTTTGTCCCCCGAAAATCCACCTGGAAAATCTCGCCGGTTGTCCGGGTCGTTGCCGCCGCTCATGGCAATCTCGTCACCGGAATAAATCTGCGGCATGCCGCGCATGGTGGCGAGCAGTCCGAAGGCAATTTTCATGCGAGCCGCGGTCGCCCCAGGCTCCGACATGAAACGCTCCGTGTCGTGGTTGCCGAGGAACATCGCCAGCCGCTCCGGATGCGGATAGAGCCAGTCTTGCCGCTGCACCTCCGTCAGGCGCGTCATCGGCATGTCGCCCGTGGGCATGCTCCCCGTCAAGGTCTGTCGCAGTGCAAAATAGGTGGGAAAATCGAACGGCGTGTACAGCCCGGTGTCGATGCCGGCATGTTTCACCCCGCCAGAAAAGTAAGAAACAATGGTCGGGTCGGGGTTGAAGATTTCTCCCACCGTGGTCAGATGCGGATAGATATCGTGCAGCTCGGCATGAAAATCCTGCCAGAAGGCCCGATCCACATACGGAAATGTGTCCAGCCGTAGGCCATCGAGCGTACCGGACTCAATCCACCAGATGGCATTCTGAATGAGATATTCCTTCACCAGCGGATTCGACTGGTTCAGGTCGGGCAGCACATTGGCGAACCAACCATCGACCGCGGGCCGATACGCCTCCGGGGGCGCATGCGGGTCCGTGATGGGCGCGAAGTTTCCATTGGCCTCAATGTGGTGGGCCAGCGTGCCGTGGAACCATTCCGGCGCCGGAGGGTCGAGCACCCAGGGGTTTTTGGGGCCGACATGGTTCGGCACGGTATCGAGCACCAACTTCATCCCTCGGCTGTGCAGCGCCTGTGCCAGGCCCTCATACTCCTTGAGTGTGCCCAAGTGCGGGTTAACCGCGAACATTCGCGTTGCGCCATAGCCGTGATAATCGCCTGCCGATAGCGGGTCGTTTCCGTACAGCGGCGTGATCCATAGGGTCGTCACGCCTAGCTTTTGGATGTAGTCCAGGTGGTCTTGAATGCCGCGCAAATCGCCGCCGTGATAGGCGCGCGGTTTACCCACGTCGTACGTTCCAGGAGATTGAGGCAGACGGTCGTTCGTGGGGTCTCCATCGGCAAAGCGGTCCGGCATGATCAGGTACATGACATCCGCGGATGAAAATCCCTGAAAGCCGGCCGTCGGTGCATGGCGCCGGTCCAGATCATACGGCACATCTGTCTGGCCGCCAGGAGTACGCACCAGCAAATCGAAATGCTGCGGCGGAGCCGACGCGATGTCCAGCCAGATGAAGACCCAGTGCCCATTGGCGGAAACTTGCGTCCTGCGCACGGAGATCCCATGCACGCTGGTGTACACATGAGCATCCATCAGGTTTTTTCCATGCAGCAACAGCATGGGATTCGGCAGGCCGCTCCACCAGTTGGGCGGCTCCGTCTGCTGCACCACCGGCTTCTCTGCTGCAGTTGTGCGCTGGCGATGTTTTTGATCGGCACGGGCTAAAAGCGGAAATGCTGCGCAAAACAGCAGCAACCAGGCAAACAGCATGCGCAGAAAACGAGAAGAAGAAGATATTGTTTCCACCCGCGACTCTCCGGCATGCGTCCGTTCCAACATCTTTATAAAACACCGCGAGATACTAACTGCCGGCGCAGTCGGAGGATAATTGGCCTTGTCGGCGCTGGCAGCCTGGTCTTCAGTTGCTAAAACTTCACACATCGGCCCGCACCCTCAAAGTTGGACAAGATAGGACCAGCCACTCGAAAAAAATGGAGAGATCGGGCCCCGCACTCGTAAGAATGCGGGGCTGTTAAATTGCGGGAATGTTCAGAACACGAAGCGCGCTGCAAGTTGAATCTGACGGTTGCTGTATGCCTGCACCCCAGTGACTTTGCCAAATGTCTGCGCATCGCTCATGCTGCTGCCCGGATTGGTGAACTGCGGCGTGTTCAGTATGTTGAAGGTGTCCGCATGCAGTTCCAGATTGAAGCGGTCCGTGAGATGCACGTCCTTCTGCATGGAGAAAGCGACCGTGCGTTGTCCCGGCCCGTAGACCTGGTTGCGGAGCGCCGTCCCCGGACGAGTGTACACAGTAATGTGGTTCGCCGTGGTGGAGGTTGGAATATTGGAAGAGAAGGAAGCCGGATTGAACCAGTATCCACTAATACTCTTTGGATATTGGATGGGTAGGACCTCGTCCGGCTCATTGCTGGAGTCTGTCGCGCCCGTGGACAAGTCGAATGGCTGGCCACTCGATACCAGGGCAATGATGTTGCTCTGCCAGCCGCCGATCGCCCAGTCCATGGGACGCGAAACGCCGCTCCCGAAACGTTGCCCACGGCCAAACGGCAGGAAGTATACCGTTGAAAAGCTGAATACCTGCCGTTCATCCTGGCCGGAGTTGCCATAGCTGGCCTGTGGAGCATAATACAGGCAAAGCGTGCCGCAATTGTCGTCCATGGTGTGCGACCACGTATAGGCGGCAGTCGTGATCAGGCTGGTGGCGCGATGCGTGGCCGACAACTGCAATCCGTTGTAGTTGGAACTCCCGTTGTAAATTTCGTAAGTGATGCCACCCAGGTTCGGATAGTTCTGGCTGCCTCCTCCGAGCGGCCCATTGCCAAACTGAAAGAGGTTGTAAGGGTAGTAGTTCGCAAGGTGATCGGCCTTGGTGCCAACATAGGCGATGTTCAGCACGTTCTTGGCGCCCAACTGTTGGTCGAATTGCATGTTCCACTCCTGGATCTGGCTGTTCTTGTTGTTCCGATCGACCGCAAGCGTGCTGAGTCCCTGCGGAGGCGCTGCCGGATTGAAGTTCGGGAAGCCAGGTTGCGGAAGCGGCGTGGTCTGGTTGGCCGAACTGACCCTGCAACTGTCGAAGCCATTCGTACCCTGGGTTGGGGTCTGGCCGGTGAAGGCCACGCACGTACCAAGCCTGGCCTGGTAGGACACATCGCCGCCGAAGGGTGGCTGTTGACCCAGTTGGTTGCTGATGCCTCCATAGGTCGGGTAGTAGTAGACGCCATAACCGCCGCGCACCACGGATTTGCCATTGCCAAGCAGGTCGTAGGCAAAGCCCAGACGCGGCCCGAAGTCGTCGTAGTTCTGGTTGAGGATGGCGCGCGACACGCCGTTTTGGCCAGCCATCAATACCTGTCCATTGTTAATGTCGAACGACGCCTGGCGGTTGTGCATTTCATACGGCCAGGTCAGCAGGTCCCAGCGGATGCCGAGATTTACCGTCAAGCGCTGGTTTACGCGCCAGTCGTCCTGCGCGAAAATGCCATCTTCCTGGCTGACGTTGCCGAAGTATCCGTTCTGCGAGCCGATGGAATAGGTGTCCATGAAGGACGCCAGTAGATCGGACACCTCATAGCCGGTAAAGTCCTGCCCGTTCCCAGAGATAAAGAAGTAGCCCTTGCCTGCGATGGGACGAAAATACTCCATCTGGCGGTGAATCAATGTGCCGCCGAACTTGAAGGAGTGTTTTCCGCGCTCCCAGTCGAACGTGTCCGTTGCTTCAATGTTGTTTTGCGGAACCGCGTACAGGCCGTAATCGCCGGTGTAGGAGATTTCCGTATTGTACCCGCCGATCAAAGCGCCGCCGCTGGTTTCCAGGTTGCGGTTGGCATTGACAATGCCCAGGTTCTTGGAAACCGGATCTCCATACATGGGTGGCATGTAGCCGTAGTTGTCCCGGTTGTAGGCCAGGTGGGCCTCATTCACCGCGTCTTGCGTGAAGGTGTGCGTGTAGCCGAGATCGTAGCCGCGCGCGTGGGTGTAGCTGGAGCCGGTGCCGAAACCAGCCGGCAGTTTGGTGAAAAACGAGCTCTTGGTTTCTACGGAATTGTCATAGCTGAAGCGCGCGAAAAACAGGTCTTTGGCGCTTGCGGTCCAATCCATGCGGACATCGAAATCGTTATAGTCGATTACCGAAGTTTGGAATGTTTGATAGTTGTCGAGGATCGTATTGGTGAGCGTCGGCAACGGAAAAGCATTCAGGTAATTCACCGCAGCCGGGTTCAAGCGGTCCTGCGGAATAATGTTCCCGACAAATGGCAGGCAGGTGATCGGGTCGAATATCTCTCCTGTATTGGGCGCGCCGTTGGGCTGGCACAAGTTGGAGTGGTTGATGAATTGACCACCCGTCAACGCCGGGTTGAGGACTTCGGAGAGGTTGCCTTGGCGCATCAATGCCGTGGGGACCGTCTGAAAGGTGGAACCGACGGGCACAGCCTCCCGCCATGCCTGGTAATCGCCAAACATAAAGAGCTTGTTTTTGACGATGGGAAAGTCTACATCTCCGCCCCACTGGTTGCGGTTGTAGGCCGGATTGGGGGTCGGGCCCGCGCCCAGAAACTGATAGTACGGATTGGAGTCGAACTTGCCACTGCGATAATACTCGAAAGCGGAACCGTGAATGGAGTTGGTGCCGGACTTGATGGAACTGATCACGATGCCGCCACCGGCGCGGCCGTATTGTGCCGGGGCCACGCTGGTATCGACTTTGAACTCCTGCGTAGCGAAGATATTCGGGAAGAACAGCAACGTGTTCATCAAATCGTCGTTGTTGTCCACGCCGTCCAGGATGTAATTGTCCGCCGTTGGCTGTAGGCCGTTGACCGACAGTGAGCCGCCTCCGCTCTCGTTGTAGCGGAAGGTCTCCGCGTTGCCCGCCTCGCCACTTTGTGCATTGCCGTAGTTGCCCCGCGTCACCCCTGGGGTCAGCAGGGCGAGATTGGTGAAGTTGAGCCCATTCAGTGGAAGTTGGGTGATCTGCTTGCCCTGGATGGTTTCTCCCAGAGTTGCGTTGGCAGTGTCCAGGAGCGGGGCAGCACCCGTGACTTGCACCGTAGTCGCTACCGCGCCGGGCTGCAGCTTAAACAAGAGGGTCTGGACTGCGGTAACGGTGATCGTAAACGCCTGCGACTGCGACTGAAAGCCCGGAGCGTTGATCTGTGCCGTGTAATTGCCGCGCGGCACGGCGAAGATGTTGAATTCACCGATCGCATTCGAAGTGGCATTCAGTTGATTGCCGTTGTCGTTGTTGGTGACTTGGACGGTCGCGCCTGCAATGGCGGCACCGGTTGGATCTGTGACTGTCCCGACGATCCGCCCCGTGTCCGACTGAGCGTAGGATTGCTTGCAAAGTCCAATGGCGACGATAATGAGCAGGCCAAGGATCCCTAAGACGTTCCATGCCCTGCGAGTTGGATTCATGTGGTTTGCGATGATCTTCATAGTGCGGTCTCCTGAAATTCTTTCTGCTCTCCTGCTACAACAGAGAGTTTGTTGGGACGGTCGATGCGATGCTCTACCATCCGCGATTGGTCCTGGTTCATTCCTGCTTATGGCGAGCGCTTGTTGGCTCTCATTCGCAGGAGATCGACTCCACGGGTCCCCTTTCGCGTCAAGGGACTACTTTCTACTTGTCGCTTCTATTCAACTCCATTCAACTTCTCAACTTCGCCAATGCTGCAACCTGGCAAGCACTCTTCGGATGGCGCATTTCCCCCCTCCTGCACGAGGAAACAAACTTGCCAAACGGCCTATTTAAACTCCACTCCGCATACATTCATCAATGCACCGCAAATCGTTTCTCAATCAAATTGACATCATCAGATAATTTCTTTTTTTTCAACCGATTACAGCGACACGTCTCCAGACCTCATCCGGCGCGAACGTGTCATTGACTCCCGTGAACGGGGAGAGTAGAAAGAAAAACAGTACGCGACCCAGGATTCATGGATCAATTGCTAAGGACAGGTCAGGAAGACATCACGTGGAGCCGATACACCATTCCGTGTCGAAAGTTCGGTTTGGCGTGTTCGAAGTCGATCTGCAAACGGAAGAGCTGTACAAATCCGGGATGCGGGTCAAGATTCAGAACCAGCCCTTCAAAGTCCTTTCCTTAATGCTGGAACGGCCCGGCGAAATCGTTTCACGGGATGAGATGCAGCAACGACTTTGGGGCGGCGACCAGACCACCGTAGACTTCGACCACAGCCTCGGAACTGCCGTAAATAAACTGCGCGAGGCGTTGGGTGATTCAGCGGACAACCCACGCTTTATTGAGACGATGGCGCGGCGCGGATATCGCTTCATCGCACCGATCAGGACCGCCCCCGAGCCGCCTATGACGAAGCCTTTTTTGACGGCGTCTTCGTCAATCCTGATGTCGTCTTCCACCCTGGAACCATTGCCGCCAGCCCGACAGAAATGGATTCGCTGGCCAATGGCACTGGCGGCGACCGTCATTGTTTTGGTCGCCGTCGGGCTCCTGGTATGGTGGAGCGCCGGAACTGCAAAATTTCAGACGCCGCTGCGCATCTCTCAGATCACTTTCTCCGGACGAGTTTTTCCTGGCGAGCCTCTTCAGGAAAACCTTGCTGCAACGGCAACGGATGGGACCCGTATTTATTTTCAACAGTTTGAGAATGGCCAAGCGGTGCTTGCACAGGCGTTGATCGCCGATGGCGAGACAAGCATCCTGGCGGTTCCATCGGAAATCTCTGCACCGTCGCTCGGCGACATTTCTCCGGATGGATCGAAGCTGCTTGTGCGTAACGATTTGGCCCCAAAAGCAGAACAGCCGCTCTGGATTGTACCGACGCTGGGTGGGACGGCCCGTAATTTCTCCAATACCTTGGCCCATGATGCTACCTGGATGCCGGATGGCAAACGCATCCTTTATGCTGCCGGAACGGACCTTTTGATTGCCAATGACGATGGAACGGGGCCGAAAAAATTTGCCGCGCTTCCCGGGCGCGCCTTCTGGCTGCGATGGTCCCCGGATGGGGCCTTATTGAGGTTCACGCTGCTGAATCCACTGAATCACGCCACATCGTTGTGGGAAATCTCCTCGACCGGGAAAAATCTGCACCCTCTTCTTTCCAATTGGAGCAATCCGGCGTCCGAGTGTTGCGGTTCCTGGACCCCGGACGGCAAATCCTTTGTGTTCCAATCGGCCCACAATGGCTCGAACAATATCTGGGTTTTACAGGAGAAATCCTTTCTGAGCAAGCTGCGGCCCGTCGCCCCTATCCAGCTTACGAACGGCCCCCTTAGCTATCTGGCGCCGATCACCGCCAACACCGGACACCGGCTTTTCTTTATTGGGCTGGATGCGCGCTCCGTGCTGCTGAAATACGATCCCCTTACCCAGCAATTTGTCCCCAATGGAAAGGCCCTGAATGCCGCATCGCTCGTGGATTTTTCCAGAGATGGCGGTTCCGTGGCATGGATCAATCCAGAGGACGTTTCTCTGTGGCGCAGCAAGGTGGACGGCACCCAGCGCCTGCAACTGACCGCGCCTCCGTTGGAAGTCTTTATGATGCATTGGTCGCCGAGCGGCAAACGGATTGTCCTGATGGGCCGAGAACCTGGCAAACTCTGGCGGCTCTACATTGTGGATGCGCAGGGCGGAGATATTTTACCGGTGCTGAAAGAAACTCGAAATGAGGCCGATCCCGACTGGTCGCCGGATGGCAACTCGCTGGTGTTTGGCAGGCTTCCCGATCTGATGGCGGAAAAATCTCTCCCTAAAGCGATCTATATTGTCGATCTAAAAACCAGGCAAGTAACGACCCTTCCGAACTCCGAGGGCCTGTTCAGTCCGCGATGGTCTCCCGACGGACGCTACATCGTGGCCATGCCGCTCGACCAGAGCAAACTGGTGCTCTACGACACTGCGGCACACACTTGGAAGGTGCTGATTGCGCGCCCAGCGCATGATCCCGTCTGGTCCAATGACAGCCGCTGGATTTACTTCCACGACTTTCTGGCCCAGGACCAGCCTGTCTATCGGGTATCGGTGCCGGAGGGAAAGCTGGAGCGCGTGGCCGGATTGAAAAGCGTGCAACCCCTTGACGTTCTGGATTTTCGGTTTGCTGGACTGACCCCCGGCGATGTCCCTCTTGTCAGTGCCCGCATCTCGACTGCAAACATCTATTCCATTGACTTAAATCATTGACAGGACCGCTCGCCCAAAGGCGTCTCTCTCATTGTCGGGTCCAATGTATTTATGGGCGTGGAAGTATGTATGGTCCGCCGCCCGTTTGCAAGCAAAATCTTCTGTCGTGGTGGGGCTGGTCTGCTCAAATGTATCCGGCCTGTTTGTGGAGCCAAGCTCCTGGCCATAATGGAGTCCGCGCGTCGCTGGTCTATAAAGTGGGTCGAACTCGAGGTTCTCATTTCCACGCAGGCTTAATCAACGCCGGTTGTGACCGTTCACTCACGCATTGATTTATCTCGCAAACCCGGAGGGTAATAATTACGTTCGCAGCAACAGGATTGGAAATGTGGAAATCCGCGCTCTTGGCGGATTTCCAAAC
>JAJYUB010000050.1 GCA_021792795.1 Acidobacteriota bacterium
AGAGCCAGAAGATGAAGCAGTATCTGGAGAGCCAGCGTAGTTGGCTCGAAGTAGAGACGCTGCCGGGCTATTCTCCTGACCTGAATCCGGTCGAGGACTTATGGGGCAACATCAAAGGTCAGGAGTTAGCCAACCGCTGTGTTGCCGGACTTGGCGAGGCCGAAGACGGCGTGTGCAGCGGCATGGCCCGAGTGCGCCAATCCATGCTGCCGTTTTCTTTCCCGCACCACGCGGGGCTCTTTTTTTGACCCGCTGTGTCACTCTATTATGCGAGACTCAGTAGGCCGCTTCTCTATGGCCGGTTTTGAGCTGACCCTTTATGGCCGGATTTGAGTGATCCCCAAGGATGGCCGTCCTTACAGGGGTTGGTGCGTATCGAGTCGGAACGATATCGCAAGGTCTCGGGCAAAACGGAACGCGAAATCCGCTATTACATCACCAGCCTCAGGCCCGACGCCGCGCGGCTGAACACTGTGGTCCGCCAGCACTGGGGCATCGAAAACAAACTGCACTGGGTGCTCGATGTGGGCTTCGGCGAAGACCTGGGCCGCAAACGTGCAGGCCATGCCGCGCAGAATTTCTCTCTGCTCAACCGCATCGCCCTCAATCTGCTCCGACAGGACAAATCTTCCAAGCGCGGAATCAAAGGAAAACGCCTCAAAGCCGCCTGGAACGATCCCTACCTGCTCAAATTACTGGGAATTTGATATGCGTCGGCCCTGCTACCTAACTCAATTTTAGAGTGCCATTCCGCCATCGATCTGCAAGGCCGTGCCGGTGACAAAAGCCGCGTCTTCTGAAACTAGATAGAGTGCCGCTTTCGCTATCTCTTCCGGCTTTCCAAATCGGTGCAAGGGCTGTCTGGCAACGAACTGCTTCCGCAACTCTCCACCGTTCCCGTTCGCGTTCAGACGGACATTCAGGGAAGGCGTATCGATCGTTCCCGGACACAGGCAGTTGACCCGGATGTTATCTGCCGCGTAATCGAGCGCCATGGACTTTGTGAAGGACAGAACTGCGCTCTTGGTGGCGTTATAGAGCGCACGGTCGGCTGCAGCACGGAGAGCGGTGGAGGATGCCATATTCAAAATGACACCTCCACCTCGCTCTAGAAATTGGGGAATAACTGCCCTGCTGAACAGAAACGTGCTCTTGACATTGATGGCAAATGCGCGATCCCATTCTTCTTCTTTAAGAGTATGCACCTTGCCGCCCGTCACGATTCCCGCGTTATTGAAGAGAATGTCCACGCGTTTCCATCGTTCTATTATCTGGCGAACTGCGGCTTCCACATCCGCAGCCGAAGACACGTCCGCCGTCAGTGCCTCGGCGATTCCCCCGCGGTTGCGAATTTCTTCCACAACTTCAATATTGTGGACGGGATCGCGATCGACGGCGGCCACCAGTGCGCCCTCCTGCGCAAAGAGCAAGCTGGAAGCTCGGCCGATACCCGCGGCAGCTCCGGTGACAACGACAACTTTGCCCTTCAGTTTCCCGGGTGTATTCATCCTTCGTCTCCTGTATCGATGCCGATTTTCTGAAACGCCATGCCACCGGTCGGGATCAGTAGGCCACCATCGACGACAAGGGTTGTTCCGGTGATGAAGGAGGCGCAGTCGCTGGCGAGAAAGGCTATCGCGTTGGCTACTTCTTCCGTTCGACCGATTCTTCCCATCGCGTGCATCCGGCTGCAGCTATCGATCACCTTCTGTGGGGATCCAGTTCGCTCCGCACTCCTATGCAACATCGGTGTGTCGATCGTTCCCGGGCAAACACAATTGGCACGGATATTTTGCTGCGCAAAATCCAGTGCAATCGAACGCGTGATCCCCAACAGCGCATGTTTGGCCGCTACATACGCAGCAGAATTTGCCATGGCGGTAAAGCCTTGCACGGAGGAAACGACAACGACGGCGCCCCCGCCGGAAGCAAGCATGGCGGGGATGGCGAATTTGGTTGCGTGAAAGCAGCCTTTCACATGAACATTGAAAGTCTCGTCCCAAATCTCAGGACTCGTGCCAACCACATCGCCGTAACGCTGAATCCCGGCATTGCTTACCAGTACATGGAGATCCCCATAACGTTGCATAACCGCATCGAACGCACGGCGCACGTCCGATTCCACCGCAACATCGCACACTTGGAAACTTGCCGTGTGGCCCTCATTTACAAGTGTATGAACCATAGCCTGCGCGGCATCCGCGTTACGATCCAGAATGGCAACGGAAGCGCCCAGCTTACAGAGTTTTTTCGCTGTAGCCGCACCAATTCCCATCGCGCCTCCGGTGACAACCGCCGCCTTTCCGTCGAATCTAATATTCATAGCACTATCCGGCTCGTGATCCATCTCCACTTGTAATCCTCCCGGTTTCTAAAGCTTTTGGTTGGCCAATTTTTGCCCGCACTCATCGATTCGAACCCTACATATATGCCAGCGTCCCAGGTTCGCGACATAGAGTTCCTTCGAACCCTCCGGTCCGAAGGCGACATTGGTAGGGCATGCCAGCATCGTGCCTAAAGGATCAAACGCAAACAGAGAGAGTTTCCGCTGACTCGAGATACGATAAATATTGTGGGTCGCATAGCATGTCACATAGAGATTGCCCTCTGCATCGAGAGCCATGCCGTCCGGGACACGCGCCAGACCAGCGACATAGACTTGAGGTTCCCCAGCACTCCCATCCTGGAGAATGGGCAACTGTAACACGTCGTCCTTCAAGCTTTCTGCAATGTACAGGAAGCGCTCGTCGGCACTGAGGGCCAGCCCATTGGGAAACGCGAATGGCCCGGCAAAATGTTCGGCCTTTCCAGTGGGTCGCAGTCGATAGATGTGTCCATTTGACTGACCCCATTCCCCTGAGTCACTGAAGTAGAGGTTTCCCTCGCTATCGAAGACGGAAAAATTTGGGGTCATCAACTTCCGCTCGCCCACGCGGTCCACGGAATGCAGTAAACGTCCACTGCGGTCTATTTGCTGCAAAGTACCCCGTTTGGAATTGCAGATCCACAGCTCCTGTTTCCGGGAAAAAGTCAGCCCTAAACAAAACCCTCCCAACCGGGCGATTTCCGCGACCGCTCCCGTAGGATCGATACGGTAGACCTGCCCCAGTTCTCCTCCAGCCCAGAGATTTTGATCGGCATCGAACGCCAAACCTTCCGAATGATCCAGACCTTCGGCAAAAATCTCAAATTTGCGAATATCGACGACTGGTTCCATATTTATTCCCTCTTTCTCTCGCGTACCTGCCTTGCCTTCGAGAAGCCAATGAATTCTGCACGTGCGCCGAGGTCGCGCTGAATGCGGAGTAACTCGTTCCACTTCACCATCCGCTCGCTGCGCGAGAACGAACCGACTTTGAGCTGTCCCGCATTTGTAGCTACAGCGAGATGAGAGATGAACGCGTCCTCCGTTTCGCCCGAGCGCGCTGAGACGATCGGCTGCCAACCTGCCGATTGCGCCAGACGAATCGCCTCAATGGCCTCTGTGACGGTTCCAATTTGGTTCAACTTGATAAGCACGGCATTGGCCGCGCATTTCTCAATGCCGGTCGAGATGCGCTGCGCATTCGTCGTAAACAAGTCATCCCCGACGATCTGGATACTGCTCCCCAGTGTTCCAATAATCTCATGCCAGCCGTCCCAGTCTGTATCGGCCAGGGGATCTTCTATCGAAACAATTGGAAAGCGATCACACCAATCCGCTATTACCCCGATGAACTCGCTCGATGTGAATTCGCGATTCTCAAGGTTGAATCGGTAGCGGCCCTTTTCGACGCTGTAGAGATCGCTCGCTGCAATATCCAGCGCAATGCTTGCTTCCCGCCCCGGCGTGTAACCCGCTCTGCAAATCGCTTCCACCAGCAGATCCAACGCATCCTCATTCCGCTCAAATTCCGGCCAATAGCCGCCTTCATCCGCCACGCCAAAGTATTTTTTGCGGCTGCGCAGGATGTCCCCTGCTGCGTGGTAGACATTGTGAGTAACTTCCATGACTTCTTCAAGGTTCCGAGCCCCTGTCGCGATCACTAGAAAGTCCTGCACATCGGTACGCCAGTTGGCGTGTGCGCCGCCCCCAATGATCTGAATCTCCGGAATGGGAAGCAGCGATCCTCTTCCTTCGCTGAGGTAAGAGTGCAATGGCTCGTTGCGCATCGTGGCGGCGGCGTTGGCCACTCCCATCGACACCGCCAGGATCGCATTCGCGCCCAATCTGCTCTTGTTCGGCGTCCCATCGAATTCGATGAGCATTCTATCCAGCGCCTCTTGGTCAAACGCATTTGCGCCACAAAGCGCCGGAAATATCTGGTTTTCGATGTTGGCGATCGCTTTAAAAACAGATTTTCCACGAAACCGCTTTGGATCCGCGTCGCGCAACTCCAGCGCTTCAAACTGGCCTTTGGACGCCCCCGACGGTACAAGACCGCGTCCGCGCGCGCCGCTGGCCAGGGTCACCTCCGCTTCCAATGTGGGCAGGCCGCGCGAGTCAAAGATCTGCCAGGCTTTGATCGATGTGATCTTCATGCATTGGCCTCAATGAAATCCGATGCGACGATCGCTGTAAACCAGATGCGGCACATTTCGGCAAGACTATCCGGGGGCGACAGCAGGTGTTGATGTACGAAGGTTCGAATGAATTCCTGCTTGCGCGACGTGAGGTATTCGACAGGCGACTTGCCATCTACACGCGCCAGCAGCAACATCAGGAGTAATGGCACGAGCCGCTTTTCTATCTGATTGGCCTCCGCATTGCAGGATTTCCGCACGTAGGCGCGCCAGAACACATCCACCATGGCTTCAAGTTCTAAAGCCTTCCGTGCGTGATATAGCGATTTTAGAAACAGGTGATTCAACAAAAATGCAACATCGAAGGCTGGATCACCATACCACGCTACCTCGCAGTCGAGCAGCACCATACGATCGCCGCTGATCAAGATATTCTTTGGACTGAAATCCCCGTGAACGAGCGCCTCACGCGTGGCCTCGATTCGCCGGGCCTCGGCATCAAAGATTGCTAGCAGCGCGAGATGTCGCGCTCCCGCTGTCAGCAGATACGGCTCAATGCGAAGTTGGTGAAAACTCGCCGTAGTGTCGAACCGTGTCCGCAGTCCCTCGATACAGGTTGTTCGGCGATGGATTTCACCAAGGATGTTGCCGGCAAGCTCGGCGTGTCTGTCATGAAACTCGCCGGCAAGCAGCAGGTCTTTCCAGTTTGTGAAGCTTTCATCTAAAAACTCCATCCCGAAGTAGCCTTCATCTGGGCAGGAAAAATAGAGCTGCGGCACGGCGCCGGGCATCATCTGACTCACGCATGCAATATAATCCCGCTCGCTTGCGTTCCGGCTGACATCTGCAAACCAGTTGTCCTTGACCCTCAACTTCGGCAGCGCTCGCTTCACCACGAACCTTTTTTTGCCATCCTCCACAAGGTATATCTCGCTCGATACTCCGCCGCTCAATGGCGCAAGCTCAGCCTCCGGGTCAAGAACGTGACCATTGCGGCGGAGCACATCGAGAAAGTTGGCCATTTCGCTCATTAGCTCAGGGGACGGGCAATGGTTTGCGCGCGCAAATAATCGTAAAATGCTTGCGGGCTGTTTACGCCGCCGCCTAATCCGCTCAAGTTCACACCGCCATAAGGCAGGCCATAGGCGAAGAGATTATGCGCATTGATCCAACTGTTTCCCGCCACCATGCGCTCGGCTACCCGGTTTGCCCGTTCTAGATCCGCGCTCCAGACACTGTTCGCCAAGCCGTAGGCGAGCTTATTCACTTGCGCAACGACGGACTGTTCATCTTTGAAGCGCAACAGATACGCGCAAGGCCCGAATATCTCTTCGCGGCAGCAGACATTGTCATCTGGCCCTTCCAGCAGGGCAGGTGCGACATAGAAACCTTTTCCCGCCCCCGGCGGTGTAGTCACGCCACCATCGAGGACAGCCCTTGCTCCACTCTGCTTGCCGCGATCGAGATACCCAAGCACGCGCTGCCGCTGGATCTCACTGACGAGCGGACCCATCTGCGTGTCGCGATCCAAGCCGGGGCCTATCCTCGTTTGCTGCAATGCTGCAATCACCTTATCGACGAAGTTGTCATAAACTTTCTCGTGAATCATCCACCGCGTTGCCGTGCAGCATACCTGCCCGGTGTTCATGGTGATGGCTCCGGCAAGCTGCGCTGCGGTGGAATCCACGTCTACGTCCTCGAAGACCACCGCTGCGCCCTTCCCGCCGAGTTCGAGTTTGCAGGGGACTAGGTTGCCTCCACAAGCTTCGCCGATTCTCTTGCCCACTGCCGGTGATCCGGTGAACGACATGTGCTTGATGCGCGGATGCGATGCTAGTGCAGCGCCGGCCTTGGAACCATTGCCTGTAACGACATTCAACACGCCGGGAGGCAGACCGGCTTCCGAGGCAAGTTGAGCCACGTACAACGTCGTAAGCGGAGTCACTTCAGAAGGTTTGACAACCACGGTGTTGCCTGCGGCGAGCGCCGGAGCAATGCCCCAGCAGAGCAGCGTGAATGGAAAGTTCCAAGGGAAGATGAAGCCGCAGACGCCGTAGGGAGCGCGCCAGATGCGGGCGTCGAAACCTTGGATGTCGAGCGGAATGCTGTACTGCGCGCGCGGAATGAGGCCAGCATAGTAGCGAAGGCATTCAATACCAAAGGGGACGTCAAAACCTTCTGCAGCTGTGATCGCCTTGCCAACATCGAGCGACTCCAGTTGTGCCAGCTCGGCGGAGTGCTTTTCCAGCGCATCGGCAAAGCGATGCAGCAACAGCGCACGGCCGTTGGGGTGCAAGGCCGACCAGGCGGGAAACGCTTCTTCTGCCGCGGCGACTGCGAGGTCGATTTCCTCCGCGCCGCCCATCGCAACGTCGGCGAGGACCGACCCATCCGATGGATTGATGACTTGTTCGGTTGCGCTCATGTGTGTCTGGCCGCCGATGTGGTGAGGCAGTGGCTTGGCAAGAAAATCTCGGATGTTCGCGTAAAGTTCAGTTTTCATATGGTTTCCTCAATGACTAAAGTTCATTTCTGTGAAGGTGCATTTTAGATCGTTGGCTAGTGACCTGCGCTGCAAGATCCTCTCAGGAATCCCCTTTTCAGCGCTGAACCCCGCACATTGTGCTTCTTTTGAGCGGTCTCCCAAGACCAAGCCTGCCTCTGTGGCCGGAAGGGCAGATGACGCTCTCAGAATAGTACGATCCGGTTCTCCGTCGGTTGCTTTCAATTGACGCAAAATTTTCTCCGTTTCACGGCCGTGAAGCATAGTCCAGCAGGTGCAGATAGGAGCGGTAGATCTTGCCGGTCGCGCGCGTCATGCCAATCTCACAGGTTCGGCTGCTGGAGAAGTACCCGTCGTGTTCCTCGCTGGTCGCCTGCGCGGCCTCAATGCTGGCGGCGGACGCGGTCAGTTCTGGGAAAAGAAACCCACGGTCTCCGGCAAAGGCGCAGCATCCCGCGTCCCGCGGAACCAGCACCATCTCACTACAGGCATTGGCGATGCGAACCAGCTTGGGCGTGATCGCCATCTTGGTGGCCGAGCAGACCGGGTGCAGCGCGACCGAGCGGACCTTGCGATGGACCGGCAGGCTGGGTAGTAGACGGTCGTGCGCGAACTCCACTGAATCCAGGATGGTGAGCTTGTCAAACTTCGCCCGGTTCTCCGGTTTGAGATAGGTGCGGGCCGTCTTGAGTCCATAGGTGCAGGGGCTGGTATCGACCACGATGGGCAGCCTGCCCCCATCCGACCAACGGAAGAAGTTCTCGATCGTGTGGTTCACCGCTGTATGATGTGCCGCCTCAAAGCCCTTGGAGGAGAATGGAACTCCGCAACAATTGCCCTCCATGTCCTCTGGAACATAAAGCTGGACGCCCGCCCGTTCAACGGTGTTCAAAAATGCCTGCATCACGCTGGTCTCCTGCGCTTCGCCGGGAAGCGCGCCCATAATGCGTGAGATACAGGCGGGAAAGTAGACCGCTTCCGCATTTATCTGCAGGCGCACGGGAAGCGCGCTCTTGCGTGACAGCGGCATCTCCGCTGACCATTGCCAGAAGGCCTCGTCCATAACCGAACGGGAGACTTTGTCCAGAATTTTAGTGACACTACACATGAATTTCAGGCCCAGCACCGCTTGCATGGCATGGCCGGTGCGCAGGGCGAAGCGGGCGCCGAACTCCGTCAGTGCCATGTTTTTCGCCGCGGCTACGGCGATGCGGTTGGCCAGCTCGGTATGGCGCAACTGTCGAAAGCGTTTGGTGAGCGTGCCCGTGTCGATGGTGACCGGGCAGGCTGTGGCGCAAAGGCCGTCCACGGCGCACGTGTCCAGAGCCATGTATGGAAAATCGCGGCTAAGCGCATCGTATACGATGTGGTTCGCACCGGCATCTTTCAGGCGCTGCATCTCACGGCGAACGACGATCCTCTGGCGCGGGGTGAGCGTCAAATCGCGGCTGGGACACTTTGGTTCACAGTAGCCGCACTCAATACACTTATCAATTTCCGGTTCCACCACCGGCATCTTCTTCAGGTTGGCCAGATGAACCGCGGGATCGGGATTGAGGATGACCCCGGGATTGAGCAGGTTGTCTGGATCGGCCAAGGCCTTGAGTTGCTGCATCACGGCATAGGCGTCCTTGCCCCATTCAGTTTCGACAAAGGGGGCCATGTTGCGCCCCGTCCCATGCTCGGCCTTCAGCGCGCCGTGATATTTCTCCACGACCAGATGCACAATATCGTCTATGAAGTCGCGGTACTGGGAGACTTCCCTCTGATGATTGAAGCCCTGAGTAATGACGAAGTGAAGATTTCCATCCTTGGCGTGTCCGAAGATGATGGCGTTGGTATAGCCATGCTTCTCAAAAAGATGCGTCAGATCCACTGCGGCATCGGCCAGATGCTCCACAGGAAAGGCCACATCTTCGATGATGACGGTCGTCCCGCTGGCGCGTACCGCGCCCACAGAAGGAAACAGCCCTTTGCGGATATTCCACAGGCGGTCATGTTCGATCGGGTCATCGGTAAACATGGGCGCGCGCAGCAGATTGAGACCAGTAACGGCGGCCTTTGCCTGGGCCGTGTTTTCTCTGACTGCGGTCACATCCGCCATCTGGAACTCCACCAGAAGGCCCGCTGCCGCCTCTGGCAGTTGCTGGACTTCCGCCGGAATCCCGGGCTTGCTCTCCACCGAACGCAGAGAAGCACGATCCATCAGCTCCAACGCCGCAGCCCCGGCATCGCGCAGTGGGGCGATGGCCGCACAGGCCGCATGGAGGTCAGGGAACAACAGCAGCCCAGTGTATTTGACAGGCAGGTCGGGCACGGTTTCCAGCGCGGCTTCGGCAATAAATGCCAGGGTCCCCTCCGCCCCAATCAGTAAATGGCTGAAAATCCCTACCGGCGTGTGGAAATCGAGAAAAGCGTTCAGCGAGTAGCCAGTGGTGTTCTTCATGCGGTACTTTGCGCGAATGCGTCCGGCCAGTTCCGTGTTGGCCTCAAGCTGCCGCTTCAGTTCCAGCAGGCCCGTGGCCAGTCGTGGCTCGCGCTCCCGAAACAGCGCATCCGCATGGGGAGCGCCGGTATCGATCTCCGTGCCGGAGGGAAGAAGGAAGGTCATCGAGCGCAGGGTGTGATACGCGTTCTGTGCCACGCCGCAACACATGCCACTGGCGTTGTTGGAGAGGATTCCGCCCATTTGCGCCGTGCTGATCGATGCCGGATCCGGTCCAATCTTGGCCGCAAAGCTTTTGAGTATCTGATTGGCCTGTTGTCCGATCACGCCGGGCTGGACGCGAAGCAAGCGTCCGTTCTCTTCCACCTTGGCCAAACGCCAGTAGCGACCTACATCGACCAGAATGCCATCGGTAATGGCCTGCCCGGAGAGGCTGGTTCCACCACAGCGAAAGGTAAGGGGAACCCGCTTCTCGCGACTGTAGCGGAAGATCTGACGAACCTCCTCTGTGCTGATGGGTTGAACCACAGCCCGGGGCACCAGACGATACAGGCTGGCATCGGAGGCAAAGGCAACCCTGTCGATCGGTCGTGTAAGAATGCGCGCCGGATCGATGAAAGACCGCAGATGCTCCCCGATCTCACCGGGGCTGAGCGTGTTGGCAGTTGTACTCGGCATTTCATCAGGTGCGACGGCTACCGCCAGTTCTCTTCCCCGTTGCGGCGCATGCTTATGTCATCCGATATTCATTGCAAAGCACGCGAAACGGCGGCTCATCTTCCACAATCTCTGGATATCTGGGGAGTGGTTCTTTGAAATAGTTGTCCGTAGCGTCGTCGTTGACGGAAGAGACTTCGCCAATAAGACCATGGCCATCAATCGCATAAAAGGCGTGGTAAAGATATGGGGTCAACGTGATGGACTCGCCCGGCCCCAGAATCACGGTGCCGCCGGGTTCGACCTGACGTCGAATTCCATCGCAAGTCACGGAAATGGGGCTTTGCGCAAAGGCTCCATCTCCGGCTGAATTGTAGAGTTGCACTGCCAGGCGGCCTGTTCCTTTGCCACCCCGGTTGATGATGTCCTCGGTTTTGCGGACATGGTAGTGAAAAGGCGTGACCTGATCCTGCCGGACGAACATGATTTTTTCGGCGTAGATTTTGGAGGCTTTCCCACCGGCCAACGATCCATTGCGAAGCGTAAACAGCGTGAGTCCTATGGAGTTAAAAAGTCCTGAATTGAAATCGGTAACATCCCATCCCAACCGGTTCGCGCGAATCTCATCCGCTTCACTGCCGTGTCGTTGCCATTCTTCCGGTGTCCAATCAGCATACGGCGGCAAGGAGAAACGGTTCTCCGCAAAGAACGCACTGGCTTCAGCAATGCACCCGTTAATAGCAGATCTCTTCATGAGGTTTTCCTTTCATTGAACGGCTCCAGATAGTACAACGTGAGGCCCATCCGTTGAATCCTTGGGCGCTGTATGACCACTTCGGAACTCTAGCGTGCTTGCTTCTCCTGTTGCCGAGCATGTTTGCATGCAATGAGAATTGTAGGGAACTTGGTGGTGGATCCCAATGAAAAGCTGATCGCGTTCGATACGTTTTGGAGCATAAAACGATTATTTCCAATGCGTACTAAATGCTCTCTGGTCAGCACCCGCCATGATTCGGACAATGGCGAGGGCCCCGCCACACTCCGCTATCTGTCGATTGTGCCGGATTCCTCAGATCTCCAAGCTTCTCCAACAAGGATGATTTTTCAGGCTCCTTGAGCGTAGCTTGGAGAAACTGAAGCACTTCATCAAATGTGGGAAGTGCATTCCATCCCCGGCGCTGCCCTCCAGCCGCCATGGCTTTGAGTGCGGCGGCAGCCGAGGCAAACACAATTGCTTCCCCTACCGCGAGATTCCGCGCAACCGCCAGGGCAAAGGCTCCATGAAATGTATCCCCGCATCCATTGGTATCGAAGACGTCAACTTTGAAAGCGGGGAAATGCCGCACCGCTGGGTCTGTCTTTGTACTGAAGTAGCAACCTTCGGCGCCATCCGTCACAACCGTTGCGAGGCGGTGTGTACCGGCCAGGAACGCGCAGGCATCGCGCGGGTCAGGGGTGCCGCTAGTCCAGGTAGCGAAGGCCTTCGGAACAATCAGGTAGTCTGTCAGCGCGGCCAGATTTATTGCAGATTCGGAACGGCCTTCAATGTCCCCCAATATAGGCACTCCCAGGCTGTGGACCTTCTCCGCGACAGCGGTGAGCGATGGTTCGGTGATGTGGTCGAGCAGAACAAGCGTCGCAGAGCGGATCAGCATGTCCGGCAGATCGTGTGCGGCAACCACTCGATAGAGTGCTGGGTCGTAGAACACATTGCGATGTCCCGAGCCGTCAACCACGATGATGCTGTGGTACGGGCCGCCTGCAGGGTCATCCACGATATGCGAGATATCGACCCCGCGGGACTCAAGTGCGGATGCGATATATTTCGACAACTCGTCCTCTCCAAAGCGCGCTACGTAGGCGGCGCGTCCCCCCAGCGAACCGGTCGCGGCAATCGCCGTGCAGGCGGGCCCACCGCCCTGGCGGATGCTGCCATGAACCGGTACCTTGCAATCGACCGGCGGAAAATCCGAAACGTAGATCAAATCGTCCACTGCCGCGATGCCGGCCCCAAGTACGTCATACAGTTTGTTCATGGATGCTTTCCGTACCTCGATCGCATCGTGACAGCCATCGATGCATCTTTATGCTCCGCCCTTACCTATTAGATAAGCCGCTTCCGGTCACGCCAGACTTATCCGCTCCCATAGTTTGCAAATGTCGAAGTCAGCTCCAGATCCTTATCCAGGGCGCGGTGTGGAGGGATTTGCAATGTCTGGAGCGCCCCGTGATATGCCTTCACCGCTTCGACAGGCAGGATTTGATCGTCCGCCACCAGGCGCAGGAATTGAACGAACGATATCTGGTCCTCAGCCGCGTTGATCTTCCTGCCGAACAGCGCAACGCGAGCTCCATAACGCTTTGCCTCGTGGACAAGGGCGAATGCATCGTGCGTTGTGCCTGCCGAGCCGCCCAATATACCCACCACGATGGAAGAATCGTACCCACACAGTTCTTCCAGAGCTTTTGGGCCGGCATAAGGAATCTTCAGGAAGCGAGGCCTGGCGGCCGAAGGCACTCCAGCCAGAAGCCGCACAATATGGTCGTTTATAAAGTATGGAATTTCCTCGGGTGCCATACCGTGGACGCTGGTTGGCACATTGGGATGGAATACCTCGAGAAAATGATTGAAGTATTTCTCCTCGGCTTCAAGACGGAACGCTTTGTAAGCTTGAAGGAGATCGAGATCGCGCTCTGGATCGTTGTTGAATGTGAGCGAATAGAGTCCTAGATTCGCGCCCAAACGGCGCTCATCCTGAGAACACGGACTCTTGCCGGCCTGTATGTGATCGAGTGTGGCTGTGGAGAATGGTTGCGAAGGGGCCTGCGGATACCGCGATCCACGAACGACATGAATATCCGTCGTATCGTTGGCGCGCACGGCTGGAGTCACCGCCGAGACGTCGAAGATGCGTTCCTGAACCGTCAGTTTCTCCGAGGTGCTGGCCGACATAAGCATGATGTCGACCATGCCCTGGGAGACGATTTGGCGCATCTGGTCTCGGTATTCGGCAATTGATCGGAGTCTTCCATCGCGATTCCGCCCAGTCGAAGAGATGCCCAAAGCCATGTCCGCATCCTTTGCGTCTGCCAGAATAAATACCCGGCTGGCGGGGTCCTTTTTCAGCGCCGCGAGCTTTACATCGAGTGTCTTTTCCATATATCTCCATAAACAGCCAACCGCAGGCCGCGAAATGATGGGATCCAAGCGAGTGCGCCGTCTGTGTCGATTGCGACCGCGCAGAGTCCCTGAGTTTCTTGCTGCGCCGAATCCAAGACTCGGTGCAGCAAACTGGCATCATAAACGAATCGAAGGAGAGCGGTAATCGGCAAATGGCCTCGGTGTCAGATGTTTTGCAGCATGAAACAAATCCCAAAGGCGAGACTGCGTATATGGTGGAATTTCTGAGCCAAGGCCGTAATTGCAGCGGCTTGTCAGGCTTTGTGCCCTTCATGTAGTATTTTGCTGCATGAAGTCGGACTCTCTCTCTGCGGGATTACGAGTGCCTAACAAACGGTCTTATACGGTCCGGTCAGTGGCGCGAGCGGCAGCCATCTTGAAAGCGCTTTCGTCCTCCAGTGAGGCGCTTGGGCTGCGAAATGTCGTCGAGCGCACCCAACTCGACAAAGGAACAGTTTTTCGTTTACTCGAAACTCTAGTAGAAACTGGTCTCGTCGATCGGGCTGGGAAGCTAGGGTACCGATCCCGCTTGCAACCGATCCGTACAAGAAGATTGCGGCTCGGATACGCGTCCCAAAGTAATTTACTTCCATTCACTGGTATCGTAACGGATAGTCTGCTGAGCGCCGCGAGTGCAGCCGACATAGACCTTGTGGTCTTGAATAACCAGCTCAGCTCCCGTGTAGCCCTGGAAAACGCCAAACGATTCGTTGCAGAGAAAGTGGATCTTGTAATTGATTCTCAAATCAACGCAAACGTAGCCTCTCAGATTGGCGCAATGTTCTTGGACGCTGGAATACCATTCATAGCGGTCGATATCCCCCATCCGGGCTGCTTTTACTTTGGGGCCGACAACTATAAGGCTGGGCGTATCGCTGGATGCCATCTTGCCCGATGGGCTCTTAGGAATTGGAAGGGCGCGGTCGAGCAGGTTATCTATCTAGGAGTGGATGCTGCGGGACCGCTTTTAAACAGCCGATTGACTGGAATGTGCGATGGCCTGAACGAGTGTATGCCTGAGAGCAGGAAAATTCTTACTTGTCACTACGACACCAAGGGCGGTCAATTCGACGCGACACTCGATACTATAAGAAAACATCTTCGGCGCCGCAAGACAAAGCGTGTCCTGATAGGGGCGGTGAACGATTCCACCGCGCTCGCGGCGCTTCAGGCATTTCGCGAAATGGGTCTTGAAGAGGAAAGTGCAATCGTGGGCCAAGACGCGAGCATCGAGGCGAGGCGGGAGCTGAGAAGACCATCTACCAGGCTTATTGGCTCAGTGGCCTATTTCCCGGAAAACTATGGACCTCAACTTATCAGACTCGCCCTGGAAATCCTGGAGAAGAAACACGTATCCCCGGCTGTCTTTACGCAACACGAACTTGTGACGCCTGAGAATGTAGATAAGATATATCCGAATGACACATGGATGCATTCGGAGCGAACGTATTGAGAGTTCAAACAGGTAATCCAATAAAACGGCAGTTGCCGGGGCAAAAGGCCAGATGTTTCGAGGAGCTTTGGGGTCGATGGGGGATGATTCTGGCCACAATACAATCCAGCAGGGTCATCCATCTGTTTGTCGCAGGAAACTGCTCCGCAACTGTTCTTACATGGCTCAGAACCTGTTCGACATTGGCGATCGACAGCATCAGCGTCGCCTGGCAGCGTGCATCGGGGTCAGATCGACCGTCGTCCTTCCGGCATGTTTGGCGATCTCGCCGACGGTGGCCAGCAGCAACGCCCTGCCGATCATGGTTTCCATCCTGGCCTCTGGCTTGGCCACTCGGCAGTACCAGCTCCGCCAGTTGCAGACCGGCGCGACGATACAGGCGCTGCTCTGGCAACGTCCGATCCAGCGTGGTAAAGCCGCCGCAACCAACTGGTTCTTCAACTCGCCGAAGCCGTTTTCCGCATCGGCCCGGTCGCGGTATAACTGCGCCATCGCATCCAGTGGATAGACGCTATTGGTCATCGGCACCGCATACTCCCACAGCTCCACATCCTGATCGGGGGAGCAGCAACTCCAGCTATCAATCAGCCCGTTGCGCTAAACTAATTACCTACTTGGTACATTCCATCGGTTATGCTTGGTTTCATTGCATAAAACAGTAAAGCAAGCAGCCGAGTCTAGCCGGAACAGCGATTTCCTCTCTAAAGTGCCACCCCAGTATGCCCCGTCCTTCAGAGGCATTTCATAGCACAAAACAAAACACCCTCCGACATCTTCCTCTAGCCTATCTTTCTTGATCTGTCTAGTCTGCTCTCCGAAACGAAATCGGATCGTTTGACTGTACGCAGCAACGTTGGATCATAAGAGGACTAGCCGATGTTCAAAAGATTATGTTTGGTTGCGGTCAGTATTTTCTTTCTCGTAGTACACTCACCGGCGCAGACGACGAACGGTTTGATGACGGGAACAATTACCGATGCTTCCGGCGCTGTTGTGGCTGGGGCCCAGGTCAACGTGACCGATCAAGGAACAGGCGAGCTCAGGACAACCACGACGGACGCAAATGGTTATTACATCGTTCCGCAATTGCCTCCTAGGATCTACGACATTTCCATCAAGAAGCAGGGCTTTGCAACGGTGGATCGACCCAACGTTCAGTTGCAGGTGAATCAAAGCGCCACGCTCGACTTTAAGCTGACGGTTTCCTCCACAGCTCAGACCATCAAAGTCACGGGGGCCCCGCCAGCGCTGAATACCACTTCAGCCACGCTTGGGACTGTTATCGGGCACAGCGCGACTGTCGACATGCCGCTCAATGGGCGCGAGTTCACCCAGCTCACGCTGTTGACTCCTGGCGCGGCACCGGTAGAAGGCCCTCAGCAAGCCGCGTTCACCGTGGCGCTAGGCGCGGGAGGCATCAGCCCGTCGGTCAACGGCCAAAGGGGCCAGCAAAATAACTTCACCATGGATGGCACCCTCAATAATGCGATTTTTACGGACATATGGGCGATTAGCCCGCCTCCCGATGCCTTGCAGGAATTCAATGTCCAGTCGCACATCACGGATGCGCAGTTCGCGATCACATCGGGAGCGAACATCAATATCGTTACCCGTTCTGGCACCAATACCTTCCATGGGTCGGCGTGGGAGTTTGCCCGCAATGCCGTGTTGGATGCCCAGCAATACCCCGAAGTGCAGCGCACGCCTTATAGCCAAAACCAGTATGGGGTCTACCTTGGAGGCCCTGTCATGCTGCCACACTGGAATGGCAAGGACAATACGTGGTTTTCCGTGTATTGGGAAGGGTTTCGCTCCGCCCAGACCTTGAGTTATTTCGGAAGTACTTTCACCCCGGCCATGACGACGGGAGATTTCTCCGCGTTACTCGGTCCTCAAGTCGGCACCGACAGTCTTGGCCGACCGGAATTCAAGAACGAGATCTACGATCCAGCCACAAGCCGGCCGGATCCCAATCACCCAGGGGAATCTCTCCGTGATCCGTTTCCTGGCAACATTATTCCACCCAACCGGATCAATCCAGACGCTCCGCTCATTCTCCAGAAGTACTACCCGGCACCGAACCTGAATGTCGCGGCGAATGTTCTTCCGAACATTTAATTTAGCGGCGCCAATGCTACAGCGAGCGATGTCACTGGAATCAGAATCGACCATCGATTCCGCAATAACGATACGTTGTTCGGGCGGTACAATCGGTCCAATGCGAACCTCTCGAGCCCTGAACAACTTCCCAGCCCCGGATTCTCACATGTGACTAACAACTATGCGCAAGAATATGCGGTCGGCTATACCCATCTTTTTGGGACCACGACCATCCTGAATTTGCATTACGGATATACAAACACGAATGCATACTCTAATGATCCAGCTGCAGGGTCTGCCTTTAACAGCGCACTCAATGTCTCGCTGGCTATGCCTCCTCATAACGGTATCTCGTTGGGCCCCGAGATTATTTTGTCGAATGGTTACAGTGGCGTGAGTCAATTCGCCATACCGCTCGGTCCACAGGAAAATAGCGATTATCACGTTGATCTGTCGAAGGTTGTGGGCAACCATACTTTCGGAGTGGGTGGGATGGTCTACCATATCCATAGCTTCGACGACGGCTGGGGTGCCAACGTCTTCTTCACGCAGAATGCGACCTCCCAAGACGCATTGACGGGTGCCACGGGGTTGGGCCCAGCCAGTTTCATGCTCGGTCTTCCTGATAGCTACGCCCCTTGGGTAGGGGATACCGCAGCAGATGAGACTACCAACTGGTATGGCGGCTATGTACAAGACCTATGGCAGGCGTCGAAGAAACTGTCGATTACCGTTGGCTTGCGATATGACTACGTTGCACCTGTCAATTTTCACAAGATCGTCTCGGGGCTGGATGTCCTGACGGGGCAGTTTATCGTAACAGGATCTGTTCTACCTCTCTACCCCACAGCTACAGGGCCCAGTCGTTATTTTTATCCTCAATATAATGGATACGAACCTCGCTTTGGCGTGAACTACCAGGCTTTGAATCGAACTGTGCTGCAAGGCGCGTTTGCAATGCTCGACGACCATAACAATACGCTGGTGCAGGAAAGTCAGGGTATACGGGTCTCTTGGCCTGTTGCCATTGCGGCAGACCTTCCCAGTCTCGATCTGGGTCTACCCACGACATTTATCAATCATCTCCCAGACGCTTCAATATTTTTCAATCCGAACAAACCTTTTGCTGGTTATTCGGCCAATCCACACAACAAGATCCCTTATTCCATGGAGTACAACGCTGGCATTGAACAACAGTTGACCAATTCCATGGTGCTGACTCTTGATTATGTAGGTTCGGTGAGCCGCCACCAAGCTCTTGGACCAAATGCGAATGATGCACTGGTTCCAGGTCCAGGGCCTATATCGCAGAGACAACCATTTCCCCAATTCGGACCGTTCCAGTTTGCTACGAATGCCGGAAACGCTAGTTATAACGCGCTCCAGGCGGAACTAAAAAAATCGCTGTCGTCCGGATTGTTTTTTCAGACTTCCTACACATGGTCGAAATCGATGGACATTGAATCCTCGTTGCAATCCGGAACCATTGAAAACTTTTACAATATGCAAGCGGATTATGGGCCATCGGATTTCAATCGGAGTCAAATGCTTGTGCTGAGCGGTGTGTACGCGCTGCCCGTAGGAAGGAGCAAGCGCTTTTTGTCCAGCGCCAATGGGTTCGTCCAGGGCATCGCGGGCAATTGGAACGTCGGTTCCATCATCAGCCTGATCTCGGGAGCACCTTTCGACGTCCTGGCAGGCGGAGACGTGGCGAATGTCGGAGGCGGGACCCAAAGAGCTGAGCAAATTGGCAATCCGTACTCGGCTCCGGGATTCCACCAAAGCCAGAATGAATGGATCAACCGAGCCGCCTTCGCGATCCCAAAACAATATACATTCGGCAACGAGAGCAGAAATAACTTAGTAGGGCCTGCGTATAAGGACGTGGATTTCAACGCGTATAAGGATCTACCCCTTACGAAGCGAGCAACGCTTCAATTGCGAGGAGAATTTTTCAATTTCTTCAATCACACCAACTATGGGTTGCCGGTGAATAATGTCCAGTCTCCCGCATTCGGAAAAATATTCGGCGCCAACCCCGCGCGCGAAATCCAGTTCGCGGCAAAGGTGCTGTTCTAGACCGGATTTACAGATTCCGTAGTTGAAGGAGAGTTGGTCATTCAGAGGTCGCCGCGGCGACCGAAGAATCCAGAGGGTGACAGCAGCGTGGACGAGGCAGATATTCTCTGGATTCTTCGCGGAGTTTACCCTGAGCGGAGTCGAAGATCTCAGAATGACTCCCGTTCAGATTCGACTACACCAACTGTAAATCTGCTTTCGTGCGTTTCTATAACTGCCGACAGGGTCGCCTTGGCAAGGCGACCCCTGTTGGCCAAACCTGGTGAATGCGTGTCCGTATGGTTCGTCATCCTGACCCTTGAGCGTAGCGAAGGGGAAGGATCTCTGTATTACGCAAGAAAGCCAATGCCTGGATTCTTCGGTCGCCGCGGCGACCTCAGAATGACGCCCTTCACTCTATAGCAACTGGAGAAATGCCCTCGGATCCTATGAGACTAAAAGCCGCGCTTCTTTCTGGATGGATGGTATTTTTTTTGGCTGGGTGTCGGCAGCCTGCGGCGACCCTGCAGGCCAATCATGCCAACATAGTGTTTCAAATCGGGACATTTGACCGCTCTTCGGCGGAGTTCGCCGGAGGAACGCTCAAACAGCCGGTTAATTTTAATGTTGGAGAACCTACAATTATGGCCCTAGAGGTGCTGCCGTGGACAAGCGGTGGACACCTCGCAGGGAAAATAGCGAGGTTTGCGCTAAATGTTTGAGAAATCGTCACGACGGGAATTTTTGCGTACGGCCGCGGGAGGAATTGCCGCGTCCTGGGGAGGACTGCGGATCTTTGCTGGGCCTGATGCCTTCGCCAGATATGAGAAATCAGGCCGTCAGAAAATCGCGCAAAAGTTCTTTGTATATGGGTCGACTTTCTATCGGCCTCCGAACCCTCCTACTTCCGAGCGCCGCGCAATGTTGCAGGCGATTGCCGAGAAGTACAAATTCAATACAATCCGCATCTATAGTGCCTGGGCTTATAACAATCCGGAGCGGGATCACTTCGAGTTTTCCGAGCTCGAAGAGGTGCTTCGCTATTGTGACGAATTTGGTCTCAAGGTTTTACAGGGCGTGGTCATCGAAGACGCGCCTTACTGGCTGGAAGCGGCCCATCCAGAGACGCGCTATGTGAATGCGAACGACCACGCCCAGCGGCTCGAAGGCAGCGGGAATAACGTCAGTGGAGGCTGGCCGGGGCTGTGCCTCGATTGGCAACCGGTCCGCAATGCCGCGGCGAGATTTATTCGTGAGATGGTGAAGGTTGTCTCCGCACACTCTTCCATGTATGCCTACGATTGCTGGAACGAACCGCACATTGAGCCGGCGGGGGGTCACCATTTCCCGGAAACGGCGGCGAATATCGAGGGGCGTATCTATTGTTACTGTCCCAGAACAATCGCGGAATTTCAAGGCTGGTTGCAAAAGCGCTACGGAACTCTTGAACAACTCAATGAGGCGTGGGTGAGGCGCTATCCGAGTTGGACGACGATTGACCCGCCACGCCAACAGGGAACCTATTTGGACTGGGTTGACTGGCGCCGCTTCATGATTGAGCGGAGCACGATTGAGATGCGCTTTCGTGTGGAAAACGTACGAGCGGTAGATTCACACAGCCTGATCGAGTCCCATACCGCCTTCCAAGGAGCGGTGGAAGGATCAAGCGCGATCTTGGGCATCAACCCCTGGCGACTGGCGGAAGTGGTGGAAACCTGGGGGCTGTCTAACTTCCCGCGTTGGCTGATGATGCCGATGTACCTTGGAGCGGCAAGGCTAGAGCTTACCCGATGCCAAGCTGGAAATAAGCCATTCTGGATGACGGAATTGCAGGGGGGACACGGAAGCCGCGGTTTGGCCTGGAGCCGGAAGATGCGGCCGAGGGATATCCGACTGTGGAATTGGATGGGCGTTGCCACGGGCGCGAAGGGCCTTCTATATTGGGCCTATGATACCGAAGCGACTGGAACTGAATCGAGCGGCTTTGGACTGGTGGCGCGGGACGGCTCGCCCACTGAGCGCGTTTTAGAGGCGGCGGATGACAATCGGCTGATCCAAACTCATTGGGACATCATTGAAAATCACATGCCAAGGCCCGAAGTTGCCATTCTCTTCGACCAGGATAGCGCTCTGCTTACCTTCGCTATGAGCGGGAACGAAAATGCGTCCGCCGACTCATTCCTAGGATACTACAAGGCTCTTTGGAAGTGCGATGTTTGGGTTGACTATATCGAGCCGCAAAGCCTGCCAGGCAACAACTATAAGGCGATCATCGTTCCGTGGCATTTGATGGGGAAGAGGGAGACTTGTGAACACCTGCGCAAGTTCGTGGAAGCGGGCGGGACACTGGTACTCGAAACCGGATTCGGAATGTATGACGAGCGCGCGTTCTATAACCCGGTGATCCCTCCGTATGGCTTAGCTGAGGCATTCGGTTATCGCGAAGGTGAGAGTTTCTACATCCAAGGCGGCGGTGAGGCAGCCATCCCCGATGTTTTGGGGAATAAAACCTCGAAGGCTCCGAAGATTCCGGCATCCGAGCGCGTTTACATAGACGGACATCTAGACTTCACCGATCCAATTGCTGTCACGGTGAGAGCGCACACTTTTCTCACGCCGCTCACCGTTGGCACGGCGACCGTCATCGCGAAGTACGAATCCACTCCGGTAGCAACGAAGAAGGAAGTTGGCCGGGGACGGGTATATTACATTGGAACCAATCTTGGTGCCAGCATTGAAGCAGGCGATCAGGGTGGAATTGGCCTGATGCGAGCCATCCTCGCCGGAGTTGTGCAGCCGGTGGTAACTGCGGACAAGGTGCGTCCAAGATTAGTTGAGGGAGCCGCCGGCAGCCTGCTCATGGTTTTCAACGAAGGCGCAGAGGATCAACTGTCGGAAATCAAGGTTCCGTCGCGTTACCAGCGTGCCATCGACCTCTACAGCAACGAGAAGCAGACGGTTCAGGGAAATTCCATTCGGGTCACCGTGCCGTTTGAAGGCGTTTCCGTCCTGCGGCTGGAGTGAGAAGCAGGAAACGGAAATTGAGATCTCAAAGTTAGGATGACATGAAAAGCAAGCTGAGAGTCAACTAGGTCGATTAATTCCTACAATTGTCATACCGCTGTGTCAAAGACAGCCTTATGACGATATTCAAGACGTACCAGTGTAACACTGGGGGTATTTAACAAATGACTACTAAAGCGACGACTGCGCTTCGCTTTCTATGGGTGGTCGTCTTCTTATTTATAGCTGGTTTTTTCGAGCTTGTATTGAAAGCTCAAACCAATCATGCCAACATGGTATTTAAAATTGGGACCTTTGACCGCTCTTCGGCGGAGTTTGCTGGAGGGACGCCTAAGCAACCGGTAAACTTTCTCGCTGGAAAGAGCAACCCAGCGAAGGACTGGTACGCCACGCAACCGGCCGAGTTGACTTCGCCCGCAGGCGCGCATGCTGCGAGAGATGCTGCGGCCCCGCGGACCATCACCTTTTCTCTGGCCCATGCCCCCGTAGCGGCATACCAACTGCATGTCGCGCTTCTGATCGAGACCGCAAGTGTGCCAGCGTTGCGGGTCAACATCGATGGCAAGATTGGAACTTTTTATATACAGCCCAAACTCGATTACAACAATGGCGACCAATACGACTCCTTCGATCCTGCTTATTCGCATGCAGATGTCACATTCACCTTTCCTGGCAGATATCTGCACTTGGGTACAAACACAATCGCGTTACAAGTAATCGAGGACGCGGACAAAGCTGTGCCCGACGCGGGTCTGGCTTATGACGCGATCGAGCTTGACCGGAGCGCCCAAGCTTTCCACCCGCAAGCATCTTCCGCAGAGATCGTCCCGACCATCTTTTATCGGCAGCGGCAAGGAAATCTCGAGGAGACGGTCGATGTCATTCTCCGCTATGGGGAGTCGGTGAAGCCAGGCGGCAGCGTGGAGCTGACCATCGCCGGCAAACACTATCGTCAGGCGCTGCAAGGCGATCAGGATTTTGGCGAAGAGGAGCTAGAATTTGCCGTTCCGGAATTCCCAGCACGGACGCAAGCGGAGCTTACATGGAACGTAACGGGGCAACAACAGCACAAGGAAGAATCCATCGACCCTGAAAAGAAGTGGACTTTGTTTCTGGTGCCCCACATCCATCTCGATGTCGGCTATTCGGATTATCAAGGCAAGGTCGCGGCCATCCAAAGCCGGGTCATCGACGAAGCGATGGACCTGACGGCGCAGCATCCCGACTTCCGCTTCAGTCTGGACGGAGCATGGCCGCTGGAACAGTTTCTGAAGACGCGTACGCCCGCGGAACGGCAGCGTGTAATCACGGCCATGCAGAAGCGGCAGTTGTTTGTTCCCGCGCAATATGCCAGTCTGCTTACGGGCTTCCCTACGGCGGAGACGCTGGTTCGCTCACTGTATGCCAGCGCCAACTTCAGCCGCGAGCATGGCACGCCCTTCAACTACGCCAACATTACAGACGTTCCCTCCTACTCGTGGTCGTATGCCTCGATCCTGGCCTCGTCAGGCATCCACGAACTGTTTTCCGGTAGCGACAATATTCACGCCCCCGTGCTGTTGCAAGGGCATCTGAACGAAAACTCTCCGTTCTGGTGGGAGGGCCTGGACGGCCAGAAGGTATTGTTCTGGTATTCCCGTATCTATCAACAGATGCGGATGCTGTTTGGTTTGCCCCCTGTTCTCTCGGCAGGCCACGAGACGCTTCCTTTGTTCCTACAGCAATACGAGCATTCCAGCTACCGCGCCAACGCGGTCATCTTGTTTGGCACCCAGCAGGAGAATACCGACTTATTTCCGCAGCAGGCGGAACTGGCGCAGCAGTGGAACAGTAAGTACGCCTATCCAAAGTTGCAGTACTCGGGCTTTCATGATGCCCTCAAAAACATCGCGCAGCAGTTCGGCAAGGACATTCCAACCGTGAGCGGAGATGGCGGTCCCTATTGGG
>JAJYUB010000051.1:0-22500 GCA_021792795.1 Acidobacteriota bacterium
TCAAATCGCCGCTCCGCAAGGCCGCCAAACGATCCCTCGATGCCTTATGGACGGAGATCTGTCAACTGCTCGACACCGTCTCCTCCAACGAATGCGCGAATTGCTTCGCCTCTTCCGGATATGTATGCACTTAAATTAGAAACGCTCTAGTAGCTAGCAGCATTCGTCAAAGCCTGATCCAGGTCCGCCAGTAGATCTTCGATGTCCTCGCAGCCCGCACTCAGCCGGATAAAACCCTCCGAGACGGCATCCTGGCCCCAGCGCGCGCGTCGTTCCGCGGAAGAAACGATGCCGCCGAAACTGGTCGCTTCCACCAGCAAACTCGACCCTTTCAGGAAACGTTCGGCGCTCAACCGGCTGGAAAGCTCAAAGCTGACCACGGGCCCGAAAAAGCGCATCTGCCGCCGCGCCAGCGCGTGGGAGCGATGCGAAACCAGCCCTGGATAGTACACAGCGTTCACTACCCTATGGCTTTCTAGAAACTCGGCGATCATTTGCGCGTTCTGCGATTGTTTTTCCAGACGCAGCGGCAGCGTCGCCAGCGAGCGCATGGCAAGCCATGCCTCCATCGGGCCGACGACGGAGCCGGACAGAGTCCGCCAGCGATCGATTTTGGCATTCAGTTCCGGGTCTCGCACCGCAACGTGGCCCAGCAGAAGATCGCTGTGCCCGGTTAAAGATTTTGTGTCCGACGCAACGGATATGTCGGCGCCAAGCGCCAGGGGCTGCTGGCCGAGCGCGGTCGGCGTGGTGTTGTCGACGGCCACCAGCGCGCCCGCTTTGTGCGCAGCGTCCGCCAGCAGGCGAATGTCGCAGATGTCCATGGTGGGATTGGAAGGCGTCTCAAGCCACAGCAGCTTCGAGCCCTCAAGCGCTTCCCGCTGCGCATTGTTGGCCGTCGGCGCCAGTCGCGCCGTGATGCCAAATGCGGCGAGAAATTCCCGCGTCAGAATTCGCGTGGTGTAGTAGCAGTCTGAGGGCAGAACAATGGTGTCGCCCGGGCGAAGCAGCGCCGCGAAAACAGCCATGACGGCAGCCATTCCGGAGGGGAAAATCCGCGCGATGCCTCCCTCCAACGCGCCCAGCGCATGTTCCATCTCTCCCCATGTCGGGTTGTGGAATCGGGCGTAGGTGTACGCGGACTCGGTTGGATCTCCAGGCGTGGCATAGGCGGAGGCGAAGATCGGGCCGGGATGGATCGGGTCTCCGGGAGCCAATTTTTCCGGTGGGTCGGGAAGTCCAACGCGAACAAGTCGAGTGGTATCTTTCATCGTCTCTCCCTTGAACCTTACCGCGAAACAGCGGCGGCGGTCGGCACCAGGTCTCCGTACACAAAGCCTTCCCGTTCGACATTATGCGTATGCTGCACTGGGATTGGTTGCGAGAACATTGGCCCCGCATAGGCAAAGCTATGGAACTCGCCGCGCTCGCCGCATGGGTCTACCAAAGACGGCAAATCAGCTAAAAAGTCTGCATCGAAAATGCGGCCGCAAAACGAAGACGGTAACTTACGCGGGTCAAGGCAGGTGATGCGAGCCCGCAGTCCTGCGGCGACCATAGTTCGCGCCAGTTGATCCGTAGGAATTCCCCATATAGGAAAGACCGGCTCGAGTCCGGTACCGGCCAGGCGCTCGATGCGATAGGCGCGAATGTCTTCCAGGAATAGGTCACCGAATGCGACCGCTTCGAAGCCCTCGTTGACGGCACGCACGCAAACCGCTGCCATGCGCGATTCATACGCTTCGTTTGAGCAGGGAAAGGGCAAGGGAATTTTCCAGATCGGCAAGCCGACGGATGTGGCCTGCAGATCGAGCAATTCCTCGCGAAATCCATGGATCGCCACCCGGCCGAAGTGTTCATTCACAGTGGTGAGCAAGGCCGCCACGGTGTATTCAGGGTTCTGGCGCAGCGTATGCAGGGCCCAAGCGCTGTCTTTGCCTCCACTCCAGCTCAGCAATGTCTTTTTCGGTTGCAAACGCGAACTCCTTTACGCGAACTACGTGCGAGCCGAATTGTTAAACGGGTGGAAGCGCGGCGAGAAAAAGCTCGACACGTTGGCGCACGCTCAAAACCTGGATGGGCAACGCCAGCGCGCTTCCGGCTTCGATCAGCGGCACCAGTTTGTCGAACTCCGGGCCGGAGTGAGCGCCAGTGAGCGCAATCCGCACCGGGTGGAAAAGATCTTTTCCCTTCGCTCCGGCGGCGGCCTTCACTTCATTCATCACCGTTTTGAATGCCTCCGCCGTGACCTGATCTGGCAGCACGGCAATACGCGCGGCAAACGCTTCGAGGACTGCGCGCGCGGATGGGTTCGCGAAGACAGCGGCATTCTCTTCATTGGCCAGAGCCGCCGTCGGATCGACGGCAAAGATGAATCGCGCCTTCTCCGGAAGCTGGTCGAGTTGATCGACTCCAGGCAGGAAGAGCGCGAGCAGTTGCAGAGACCACGCATCCACGTCGGCGCTCCCTGACTGTAGCAGCCAATTGTGGGCGGCGAAGTATGGCCGCGCAAGTTCCAACACGCGGGTTGGCTCCGCGAGCTTCAGGTAATGTCGGTTGAGCCAGTGCAATTTATTGAAGTCGAAAATCGCCGGCGACGGCGTGACTCGCTCCAGCGTAAATTCCGCCGCCAGCTCAGGCATGGTGAAGGTCTCGCGGGTTCCACCCTCCGCGCCCCAGCCCAGCAGCGCAAGATAGTTTGTCAGCGCTTCCGGCAACACGCCCATCTCTCGAAATGTTGCGATGGAAGTGGCGCCATGGCGCTTCGACAGCCGCGTTTTATCCGGCCCAAGGATGGTGGAAAGATGCGCAAACTCCGGCACCGGCCAGCCGAAGGCCTGGTAGATTGCCACCTGCTTGGGGGTGTTGGACAAGTGGTCATCGCCACGAATCACATGGGTAATCTGCATCAATGCGTCATCGATCGTGACCACGTAGTTGTAGACAGGCATGCCGGAGGAGCGAACAAGGATCGGATCGGAAACCGCATCGGCGGCAAACTCCACCGCACCGCGAACGATGTCATGAAATGCAATGGGGTCGGGTCCAATGTTGAGACGCACGGCAAACGGTTCGCCCGCAGCGGCGCGAGCAGCGCTTTCTTCCCGCGAAATATTCCGGCAGCGTCCGGAGTAGACCTGCGGCAGGTGCGCGACGATAGCTTGTTCGCGCTCCCTATCGAGATGCTCTGCCGAGCAAAAACAACGATAGGCGCGATCTTCGGCCAACAAACGCTCGGTATGCTCGCGATAGATTTCCAGCCGCTCCGACTGCCGATAGGGGCCGTACGCGCCCTCACCGGTTCGGGCTTCGGGCCCTTCATCCCAGTCCAGACCCAGCCAACGCAGATCTTCCAGCAGCTGCTTTTCATACCGCACTTCGCTGCGGTCGACATCGGTGTCTTCAATCCGCAACAGAAAGTCTCCGCCAAACCGACGAGCAAACAGCCAGTTATAGAGCGCTGTGCGGGCGTTGCCGACGTGGAGTTGGCCGGTAGGCGAAGGAGCAAAGCGGACGCGAGGTTTGCTAAGACTCATAAATTCTGATGGTAACAAAGGAGCGCGTGCTTGCCGCACGGGGCGGCGGTGTACTGGCCGTACGGGTACCGCAACGCGGCGCGGAACGTGTGCAAGTAAAGCTAGGCAAAATGCTCCCAGCCGCCCGCTGGCAGCGGTCTCGTCCGCTTGCGGCCGTCGATAATTTCCGCCAGCAGTACGCGAGGAGCGCGTGGCTTGTGGACTCGCATCTCTCCGATGCAAGTGATGGGAACTCCCGCAATCCATCTCGGAATGCGCGCGGTTGGCGACGCCGTGAACAGCAGTTCATAGTCTTCACCGCCGTTCAGCGCTATCTGCAGGGCCTTTTCTGGCTGAAATCGAAAGTCCTTTTGCGCAACCGGATGAATCGGAATTACAGCCGCGTCCACCGTCGCGGCCAGCGTGGATTCTTCGCAAAGATGGTCGAGGTCGGTTGACAGACCATCGCTGATGTCGATGGCGGAGGTGGCGCGACGGTTCTGGAGCAGCCAGGCGCCGACGGCGAGTCTGGGCTCGGGAAATAAATGTGGATGAGGATTCGCCATTCCAGGTTTGGCGCTCGATTTCGCGAGGCGGAAGCGGCCGGGATGCGCAGCCACCTGCGCCAGTTCGGCTGCCGCACCGCCCAGGCAGCTGGTGACATAGATGCGGTCTCCCGCTTTGGCGGTGGAACGGCGAAGGGCCCGGTTGCGCGGCGCACTGCCGACCAGAACAATATCGGCCAGCGCCCACCCTGTCGCCGCATGGGGGGAATTCTGTCGACCACGTTGCGATGATGCGGTGGGGATCAATGGGGATTGCGCGGTATCTCCCCCGGCAAGAGGCAGGTGGTACTTGTCCGCCAGGGCGAGAAATCCATCGAGGAAACGCTCTCGCCAGGATGGCCGCCCGGCGCGGTTGCGGGCCAACTCCGCAGGGAGCGCCAACGACAAAAATGCGGCTAGCGGCTGTGCGCCCATGGCGGCAATGTCGCTCAATCCACGCGCCAGGCAGCGATGCCCGACGGATTCCGGAGTGTGCCAATCGCGCCGAAAATGGACCGTTTCGAGGGTGAAATCGGTGGTGACAAGGATTTCATGACCGGAAGGCGACCGAAGAATGGCACAGTCGTCGCCGATGCCGAGCGCCACGCGCGAAGAGATGCGAGCGGTGGATTCTCTCGGCCCCCTTGCGCACGGGCGATTCGACCCAGCGGAATGGGCTAACTGCTTGTGCAGCGACCGGATAAAGGCGCGTTCTCCGGCGGTGGGCAGATGCGGCATCGACTGTCAGAATACAGCGTCCGCCCGTTTCCCCGTGTAAATTGAACGCGATGCATGCACTGATGCAACCCTTGATCCCGACCGGACACCCTACTTTTTCTCGTTGACGTTTGAACTCCGCTTTGCTAGGCTGGCTCCTCAGCATATACACTGGCATAGTGCGCATCTCCCCCGATCCGCATCAGTACCTTCTCTCTCTTGTCCAACTCGATCTGTCGGGGGGCTGTGGGCCGTCCAGAATTGGATTCGCTGAAAGGAATCGAGTATCGCACGTGCGTAAGCGTCACTACATCATGTATGTCAGCCGGGACGATCAGGGCCAGTTGCGCAAGGTCCCGATTCCGATGCGATACGCGTATGCATTCGTGACGGCGGCCGTTGTCGGCCTGTTTACCATCACCGGGCTGGCTGGTTCCTACGGCAGAATGTTGCTGAAGACGGAGCAATTCAATCGAGTTCGCAGCCAGCAGCAAAGCCTGCGCCGGCAGTATCAACTGTTGCAGAAGGACGCCAAACAAAAAGACATTCAAGTAGCGTCTCTGGGCTCGCTGGCCAGCGAGGTTTCGGCGCTGTATGGCTTGCGGCAGAGCAAGCTCAACGTGGTGAAATCGACTGCTTCCAATGCGACAAACAGCGTTTCGCCGGACACCGATTCCTACTACAGCTCTCTTGATCGCTTTTACGCGCTGCGGGATACGGCGCTTTCCGGCGTGGCAACACGAGCACTCACTTCCGGGCTGGGACCAACCTCGACACTGACAGACTGGGTAAATCTGGCCGACGCTCCCACGCTCTGGCCTGTCGCGGGCCGCATCACTAGTTCGTTTGGCGAGCGGAACGATCCGTTCGCCGGCGACGAAGGGGAGTTTCATCGTGGGATCGACATCGCCGCTCCTACCGGAACCGCGATTCATGCGACGGGCGATGCAGTGGTTGCCAGCGCTAGCTGGGGTACGGGATATGGCCGTGAAGTGGTGCTGAACCATGGTCATGGCATCACCACGTTATATGCCCACATGGCTTCCATCACGGTCGTTCCCGGTGAGAGCATCACGCGCGGTCAGGTGATTGGGTATGTCGGGTTGAGCGGTCGCAGCACCGGCGCGCATCTGCATTACGAGGTCCGGATTCGCGACACACCCGTCAATCCTCACCGGTACATGCGCGAAACCATGGCCCAGATGGCCGAAACGAATGTCCTGCCGCAACACGCTGGCCAATAGCGATCGGCTGTCCTCCGAGAACCTCCGCTACGGTTTCCGCGCGACTTCTACCCTCATCTTGAGGACCTACAAAATCCAGCCGCCACCGGCAACTTCTTCGCCATCGTAAAACACGGCTGCCTGCCCGGGAGTCACGGCGCGTTGAGGTTGATCGAAGGTCACGGCAACTTCATCTTCAGCCGACATTTCGAGCGTGCCCCATGCCGACTCATGGCGATGGCGAATTTTTACCAGCAAGCGCAGCGTACCGTCCAGGCGCGGAATTGAAATCCAATTGAGGCGGTTGGCTCGAAGCGTTTTTGAGGTCAGATCTGCGCTGCTGCCCACCACAACTTTCTTGTCTGCTCCGTTGATGCCGATCACGTAGAGAGGCGAACCGGTCGCCATCCCCAGGCCTTTGCGCTGGCCGACAGTGAAATTGTGGATGCCCTCGTGATGCCCGACGACTTCGCCCGTTGTTGTGACCAATTCGCCGCTAGTGTCCGGCATGGCTTCTCCGCGATCGGCAAGATAGGCGTCGAGAAACTGCTTGTAGTCGCCGCCGGGGATGAAGCAAATTTCCTGCGAATCGGGCTTGTTGGCAAGCGCCAGTCCCCGCTGCTCTGCGATGGCACGGACATCCGGCTTGCGATATCCGCCCAGCGGAAACAGGCTGCGGCTCAACTGCGCCTGGGTCAATCCAAAAAGAAAATAGGTCTGGTCCTTGCTGGCGTCGGCGGGCCGCTTCAAAATCCAGCGGTCACGCGCAGGGTCGTATTCATTGCGCGCATAGTGGCCGGTGGCGATGCGCTCGGCCCCAATCTGGCGCGCAGTATCCAAAAGCTGGGCAAACTTCAGATGGTTATTGCAGAGCGTGCACGGTACGGGAGTGCGCCCGCTCAAGTATTCCTGGACAAACGGCTGCACCACGTCATGCTCAAACCGGTCCTGCTGGTTCACCACGTAATACGGGATGCCAAGATGCTCGGCCACGCGGCGCGCGTCGTACACGTCATTGAGCGAGCAGCAGCGGCCTTCGCTGGTCTCCGGCATTCCCGGCCTGCCGGCGAGACGGCGCTGGTTCCATAGCTGCAGCGTCAGGCCGACAAGGTTGTGGCCTTCCGACTTGAGCATGGCGGCCACGGTCGAGGAGTCGACTCCACCGGACATGGCAACGGCAATGGTTTCGGGTGCGGGCATAAATTCAACAAGCTTTTTCTTTACCTGAATACGACATCTGTCATTCTTCACTTCGCTCAGAATGACTCCCCTACATTGACGCTATCGTTGCGCAGTCGCGACAGAAGATGCATTTACCAAAAATGTATCGTCCTTGTGATAAAACGGCGACAACTCCCGCAGCCTGGCGACCGCCTGGGGAACAATCTCAATGGCGAAATCCACGTCTTCCGTCGTGGTCAGCTTCGACAGGCTGAAGCGCAGGCTGGCACGGGCTCGCTCGGTGGTCACCCCCATGGCCGTCAGCACATGCGACGGCTCGCTCGCTCCCGAGGCGCAGGCGGAGCCGCCGGAAACAGCCAGGCCCTTCAAGTCCAGCGAGATGACCAGCGCTTCCCCTTCCAGATGATCGAACCACAAGTTGGCGGTGTTGGGAACGCGCGGCACCTGGCCGGAATGCACGCCAGCATCGGCAACGCGAGCCAGAATTTCATTCTGTAGCCGGTCACGGAGAGCCGCAATTCCCTGCGTGGATCCGTCTTCCAGGGACCTGGCGGCGATTTCCGCTGCTTTGCCCAGGCCGACGATTCCGGCCAGATTCTCCGTTCCCGCGCGGCGTTGCCGTTCATGCGTGCCGCCGTACAATAATGGCTCGACCTTCGTATCTTTGCGGACGAACAATACGCCAGTGCCCTGCGGCGCATGGATTTTGTGACCGGAGAGGGAGAGCAGATTGCAACCGGTCTTCTCCACGCGCAGCGGCACCTTGCCGGCGGCCTGCACGGCATCGGTATGGAACTGTACTCCGGCTCCGGCGGCGATGGCGGCAATTGCTTCAACCGGCTGGATCGCTCCAGTTTCGTTATTCGCCATCATCACGCTGATCAATCGCGTGTTCGGGCGCAGGGCACGGCGAATGTCCTCCGGATCGACCACTCCTTCGTCATCGACAGAAACAAATGTCACTTCGCGGCCGCACTTCGCCAGTTGCTCGGCAGCATGCAGCACAGCATGATGTTCGATGGTCGTCGCAATTACGTGATCGCCGGGTTTGGTCGCACCGAACAGTGCCAGGTTATCGCTCTCCGTGCCGCCGCTGGTGAAGACGATCTCCGCCGGGCGACAGTGCAACAGTCCGGCGACTTTGATGCGCGCCTGCTCTACCGCTCCACGGGCCTGCTGGCCAAAGGAGTGGACGGAACTGGCATTGCCAAAGCGCTCCACAAAGTACGGCTGCATCGCCTCGAAAACTTCCGGCAGCAGCGGCGTGGTCGCATTGGCGTCCATGTAGACACGGCGCATCATAAAGAAACTCCCAGTATTATTGTACGGCGCGGATACCGGCGGCGCTCACTACAGAAACTGCGCGACTTTTTCTCGCTGCGGAGGCGGTGTGAGCCAACTGACAACGAACAGACAGATCAATGACGCGATCAGCGCAGGGAAGATCGCATCGCGGTGTAAGAACATAACCGGCAGATGGCGATGCACAAAGCCCGTATCCCAGACAACGGTGACAAATGTGCCCGCCGCAATGCACGCGACGGTGCCGTAGGAATTGATCCGTCGAGAATAGAAGGCGGCCAGGATGACCGGCGTCAGCGCGGTGGAATAAATGGTATAGGCGTAGAGCGCTTTTTCCAGGATCGACACTGTGTACGCTCCCTGGATGAGCGCCCAGATACCGAGTCCGACGACCACCAGACGCGAGACCAGCAGGATGCGCTTATTGCTCGCTTGCGGCTGCATGTAGCGAAGGAAAACGTCGTTAACCAGGTTTGTTGCCGGAGAGAAGAGATAATTATTCGCAGTCGAAATCACCTTGGCAAACACAGCGCCTAACAATAATGCGCCCAGCAGCGAAGGCAAACCATGGCGCGCGGTAAAGGCAATCACTTCGCGCGGGTTGCGGCTGACCTCCCCGGTTTTGTAGAGGGCGGAACCGATGACCGCGATGGCGACGATAATCGTTTCAAGAATTACCGTGCCGATGACCCAACCGACAACCGCAACGCGCGCATCTCTTTCGGATTTCGCGGAAAAGAACTTCTGATACATGGCCTGGTTCCCCAGCATCAGCAGCATGGTGGGAAGAAAGAACTCCATGGCGCGTGCAAACGAGATGGAGCCGAGCACTTGAAAATGCGTTGCCGGTAACGCCGCGTGCAAGCCCGCAACACCATCTGCCTGGCGCAACAAAATCGGCAGCGAGATCAGCAAGGCCACCGTAACCAGTAGACCGATCGCGACATCCATATACGCAACCGAGGCCATGCCCGCCAACGCCGTAAAAACGATGACGAACGCCGCAATGATATACATTCCCATCGTGCTGCTGATGGCATCCGGAAAGATGAGGTGCAGAATATCGCCGCCGCCTCGCAACTGATAGCTGGCAATCGCGGTATACGCGAACAGGATGGCGATGACGCCGAGCACGCGCGCTGTCTGGTTATAGCGCGCTTCCAGCAGGTCGGGAATGGTGTACTGCGCGAATTTCCTGGCTCGCGGAGCGATGAAATAAATCAGCAGCAATCCGGCCCAGCCGCCGGCAGGCTGCCACAGCGCGGCAAAGCCATTGCGATAGGCGTTCTCCGCGCCCGCAAACAAAGAGCCTGCGCCAATCCACGAGGACAACAGCGTGAACACCAGCACGAAGGCAGGCAGCGAGCGGCCGGCGAGCAGATAGTCCGCCTTGGTCTTGACGCCGCGTAACTGCGACATGGAGACCACCAGCAGCACGAGAACAACAACGGCTAAAACCACGGCATACAGCGATGGCATGGATGCGACCTGTCCAATTAGAGGGTTTCTACAATAGGTCGAGAGGCTCTATACCGGCGTGTTGCTCACCTACGCTTCAAGCCCCGAGATTGAATCTTAGCGGTCATGGCCTGTATTTCGCTTTTGATAAATTCATCGGTAAACTCTTCAAGCTCCGGGATTGCTTCGATGGCGTAGGCACGCATCGCCCGCTGAGTTGGGAGAGATACGAATTGCCTGTCGCCAATCAGTTCTCGCAGCTTCGCCAAGACAATCTCATTATCTTGCTCTTCAGCAGCCTCCAATTCATGGATTTCAGCAGCACGCTGATCGTCAATGGCTTTCCGTGCTTGAGACCACAATTCGAGGAATTCATGCCACCATGGTTCCCCGATCTCAAACGTCAGGCTTGCTAGGGCTACGGACGTCCAAAACTTGAAGAAACCGGGCGTACCCACCTTATCTTTAAATGTCGAGAGCCTCGGCTCAATTACGCATAAATCTATTTCTTCTTCATCGTCCGATTCGTCGTTGTCCTGATCTTCATCTTCATCATCGTTTATGTTTTGGTAAATGAACAAATCGTCAGAAAGATCGATAGTACTGACGAACACGGCCGAAGCCCCCCATGGCCTTCACCGCCTGAAAATATTCAGGGAGTGTGCCGCTGAAGCTCATGTCGTGACCTTCAAGCACCGATTCAACGCGAATAAGGTATAGCCAAAAACTGCGCGCGGCATTCGAATACTCTTCAATGGTCATAGGCATGGAATCCAATACGTTTTTACCACTTTCGGAATATTTACGAATCCATGAAGGGTTCTGCAAGTTGGAAGTCGCGATTCAACAGTCTGCTTACAGCGGCTAATGTCGTGCGCCGAAGATTGCGGTGCCGATGCGCACCAGCGTGGAGCCTTCTTCGATGGCAACCGAAAAATCGCGCGACATGCCCATGGAAAGTTCGTCGAACTGCAACGCCGGATATTGTTGCGCAAGGGAGTCACGCAGTTCGCGTAGCTGTCGAAAATACGGGCGCACTTGTTCCAGGTCGTCGGCATACGGTGGGATCGTCATCAGCCCGCGGAAGGTCAGGTGTTTCAAATCCGGCAGGCGCTCGATCAATGTATGCAGCTCGCCCGCGTCAGGAGCGAGACCGTGCTTGGAAGCCTCCGAACTCAGCTTGATTTCAATCAAAATAGGCAGACGCCTGCCGATGGCAGCACAGGCTTCATCCAACCGTTGCGCCAGCCGTAGTGAGTCGACCGAATCCACCACATCGAAGATTTGCGCCGCACGCGCCGCCTTGTTCGACTGGAGTGGGCCGATCAGGTGGAAACGAGCAGGCGATGCGCCGGTCAAGATTTCGGCGGCCTGCAACGCGGGCTGCTTGGCGGCAAATTCCTGCACGCGATTTTCGCCGAACAAATGAATGCCGCAGTTGAAAGCTTCTGCGATCGCGGTCACCGGGTGTGTCTTCGACACCGCCATCAGATGGACGCTGGTGCGGGGGCGCATTACACGCCGGCAAGCCGCCGCAATCTGTTCCTCGACGCGAGCAATGGAGTCGGCAATAGGCATCGTGAATGGACTAGCGACCGTGCTCTTCCAGATATTTTTCCGCTTCGAGCGCGGCCATGCATCCGGTCCCGGCCGCGGTAATGGCCTGGCGATAACGGCGGTCCTGTACATCGCCGCAGGCAAAGACGCCGGCCACGCGAGTGAAGACATAATCGTGGGTGCGAATATATCCGTCGTCGTCGAGTTCAATTTGGCCTGTAAACATTTTCGCGTTCGGCACATGACCAATCCCAAGAAACATCGCGCTGACGGGAAGAATGGACTTCTCCTGGGTGACCAGGTTTCGCAGGCGCAGGCCGGTTACTTCTTTCTGTTCGACACCCAGCACCTCTTCCACGGTGGTGTTGGTCAGCAGATGGATCTTCTCGTGGCCGAGGACGCGGTCGAGCATGATTTTCGAGGCGCGAAATTGTTCGCGGCGATGGATCAGCGTGACCTTGCTGGCAAAGCGCGTCAGAAACAGTGCTTCTTCCATGGCGGAATCGCCGCCGCCGATGACGGCGATTTCCTGGCCGGAGAAAAAGAAGCCGTCGCAAGTGGCGCAACTGCTGACGCCGTGGCCAATCAGCGCATGTTCGCTGGGCAGTCCCAGCCAGCGCGCCGAGGCGCCGCTGGCAATGATCAAGGTGCGCGCGTGCAGCACATCTTTTCCCACATGGAGTTGAAAAGGCCGTTTGGAGAGATCCACGCTGGTCAGATGGCCGAGGCGAAAATCGGTGCCGAAGCGCGAGGCTTGCACGCGCATGTTCTCAATCAACTGCGGGCCTTGAATGCCTTCGGGCCAGCCGGGAAAATTTTCGACCAGGGTGGTGATGGAAAGCTGGCCCCCCGGCTCATGGCCTTCAAGGACCAGCGGATTCAGGTTGGCGCGGGCCGCATAAATGGCAGCCGTAAGACCGGCACATCCCGTCCCAACAATAATGGTGTCGCGAATTTCTTCTATCATAATCTTTCTTTTCTCTGGCAGCAGTCTCATCAATAAGGCGCCGACCATGACGGCGAGGTGAGCGCACGCTAAACGGGTCTCAGGTCGTTCGCCGAAGTTGGAAAGCGTTGGGCGAGACTCCTTTAGTGTATCGGGGAGTGGATGCGAACGGGAGGGCGAAAGACTCAAACCGACGGTGTTCTGTTCTGCAAACGGGGGCGATGAACGGCTCGGGATCGAACGGCCCATCTTCCGCCACTGGACCGCTCCCGATCGGCGGCAGCCAGAAATTGCCGGGATGGGAAACGTTGACCGGCGCAGAGTCAGCGACAAACAGCTCGACCCGAACTCTCCAGGCGCGGTCGAAACTCCACCGCCGTAAAGTTGCCGTTTCAGCGGGGAACGAACGCAGTTCGAGACGCAATCGCTTTGGGCGATTTTCTGTGCGGCGAATGAATGCGGCCGCATTGTCGTGCAGTTGGTGCAGCGACTCATCGCGCACGTACACCATGTGGCCAGATTTGTAGTAGTCATACTCTATGTTTTTCGTCAGGCTTGGGTCGATGGGCAGATGATGCTCCTCATAGGTGGCTGCGAAAAAGGGCGTGGCCAGATCGTAGTAGCCGGCATTCAACATGACCTTTAACTGCGGATTGGTCTTCATCGCGTTGGCCAGGTCGGGCATGAAAACAACGCCACACCGCTTCACAATAGAATGCGGAAGAACCAGCGCTTGTTCCTGCAGCGCCAGCTTCGCGAGAATGTTGCCGATGGCCACCGGCACAACCCTTTTGCCGACCGTTCAGGTGCCGCCGAAAACTTCTGTGGCTATGCGGAGACAGATTCAGCGACGGCCACTTTGACCGGAGTGAGCCAGTTGAACCGATCCGGACGCTGGCCCGACACAATGCCAAAGTACTCCGCGGCCAACTGCTTGGTGATCGGGCCGGCCAGTCCATCTTTAATCGCGATGCGGTCAATCGAGCGGATCGGCGTCACTTCCGCCGCCGTGCCGGTGAAGAAGACCTCATCGGCGATGTAGAGAAGCTCCCGCGGAATCGGCTGTTCGACAACATGAATTCCGAAATCGCGCGCCAGCGTGAGAATCGACGCGCGAGTGATGCCCGCGAGAACGGAACTGCCCAGATACGAGGTGAGCAACTGGCCCTTGTGCACGACGAAGAGATTTTCGCCGGAGCCTTCCGACACCAGCCCATTCACATCGAGCCCGACGCCCTCGTCGAAGCCGTTGATCTTGGCCTCCATGTGGATCAGTTGGGAGTTCATGTAATTGGCGCCCGCCTTGGCCATCGCAGGCAGGGTGTTCGGCGCCATGCGATTCCAGGAAGAGATGCAGATATCGGCCCCACGATCTCCGGAGACATATTTTCCCCACGGAAAATTGGCGATGTACACATCGATCGGATTCTTCATGGGATTCACGCCCAGCTCGCCATAGCCGCGAAAAGCGATGGGCCGGATATAACAGGGCGCAACGTCATTCGATTCGACGGTCTCGACAACAGCATCGCTGATCTGGTCGAGTGTGTAGCCCAGGTCCATGCGATAGATTTTTGCCGAGTCCAACATGCGCTGCATGTGGTCCTGGAGTCGGAAGATGGCCGCTCCCTGTTCGGTCTTGTAGCACCGGATTCCCTCAAATACCGACGAGCCGTAATGGATGACATGGGACATCACGTGGATTTGCGCCTGGTCCCAGGGAATCAGTTTTCCGTTGTGCCAGATGTGTTTCGTCGGCTGTAAGGGCATGACGTGGATCTCCTCGGTGAAAACGTGACTCCTCGGAATCACTCTCAATTATATCGAGCGTGGCGAAGTTGCATTCACGGAGGTTTGATTTTGAAGCGGCGACGCCGCGACGAACGGTCTCGCACAGGGCAGGCGCAATGCGAAAAGCTGCCGCGATATAGTGCTTCCAAGGCGGATGCGTGAGACGGCGACTTCAGGAGTGGCGATGACCGTCCGCAATGGTATCCAGATCGATCTTTTTCCATTCGCCTCGTTCGATTCCCTTGCGAATCTGGCTGGGCGTCCAGCCCTTGCGCGTCATCCGATAGGCGTAAAAACCTTCTTTGGCGCACGTGCCGCATTCCGCGCCGTGCAGCCCTTCAAAGCAACTGCGCAGGCTCGTATGTCCGAGGGCCCGATCGCAGCGGCAATAGCAGGGAAGCTGGTACAAGACACGGGAAACCTTGGCCGCATCTTGATAGACCTTCACCTGCCAGGCAAGTTGAAAATTGGGCCCAGACAATTCTTTGCCGTGCAGAATCGGTGGCAACACCGCGCTACGAACCGGAGATGCCGCGTGGAATGCGGGAACGTCGACCGTGGGATCGGTCCACTGTGCGTGGGCAGCCACGCAAATCAGGGCAACTGTAAGAGTCAACCATAAACGGCTACGCATAGATTTCCGCCCCCTGAAACCACTTGTAGAATTGTACGGTTCTTCCCAAGAAAAGCTGAAATTTTCAGCCGTACAGCCCAGTGGGCCGCATCCAACACAAGAGTTCCATCGCGTTTCCTGGTGTCTGTAGAATTGCCTCCGAAGAATCACGCGGGAGCGGAGTTTTTCGGCGAGTTACAACGGTAACCTGTTGCGAGGTCTAGTTGTAAAATATCCGGCCTCGTAGATTCAAAAGTGCTAGGGTAAGGACGTACTATACAAATGCCATCCGGTCGGCTCGAAAGCTGGCCGAGACCGCCACGGATTTTACTCTGCCCATGGAAACATCCAACAAAGCTTTCTGCGCTGGTTTCCTATGTTGAATTACGCTCCCCTGCCGGACTTGCTGGCCCTGACAATACTTGTTTTTGTCTTCTGGTCCATCCTGCGTCGTCGTGCGGGTGGCAAGTTGCAAGCGTGGTTGCTGGGCTGGATCTTCATTCTGCTCCACTTTGCAGCGCAGCTATTTGGCGGCCGGCCGGGGGACCTACAGACCTTTGTGTATGTGTTCTCCGCCATGATGCTGGCGCTTGCCGGGGCTGCCTTTATCTACGCGGCGGGCGGAGGCGAATGCGGCGGGCGGCTCCGTTGGATCGCAGCTGCGGGGTTGCTTGCGGTCCTGCTCTACATCCTGTTCTTCTACCTGAGTAATACGCCGACGCCATGGTATTACGCTGCTGTTGCGCTTCTTCTTGCGACCGTCGTTGCTGTCTTGTTTCGCGATCCAGACCGTTCCACGGGCGAGCGGAATGTGTACGCGCTCTTGGTATTTTTCCTGGCCGTATTGCTGGGACTCGTGACCTATTACAGACAAGAGGGGTACGGACTTGACTGCATTTTCTTTGTGGTCTATTTGATGGCTGGCATTCAATACTGGAGGAAGTTCCCGGAGCGAACTACGGGTTCTTTGACGGCAGTGGTGGGCCTGCTCGTCTGGGCGTTGGTTTTCCCCGTCTCGGCCCTGCTGTCAATTTACAGGCCCGGCCTGCACATTCAGGACTCCGTTTGGAACATTCCCAAATATATTGTCGCGATCGGAATTTTATTGACCTTGCTGGAAGAACAGATCGACCACACGCATCATTTAGCGCTGCACGATCCGCTGACCAGCTTGCCCAATCGCCGCCTGCTCAAGGACCGGCTGACCAAGGCCCTTGAGAGGGCCGAACGCAACGGCGCGCGCGTGGCCGTGCTGTTGATCGACCTGGACCACTTCAAGCTGATTAACGATACCTACGGTCATCCGGTCGGAGACGAGGTACTGCGGATCGTTGCCACGCGACTGCAGATGCGGATCCGCAAGGCCGACACGGTCGCCCGGGTAGGCGGGGATGAATTTATGGTGGTTGTCTCTGACCTGCTGCAGCCCCATGGGGCACAAGTCCTGGCAGCCAAGCTGGCGGCCGATTTGAACGAGCCCATCGTCATGGGAGCGGTCCGTTTGCCGGTGGGTGCGAGTATCGGTCTGGGAATTTATCCGGACGACGCGCAAACCGTGGAAGAACTCTGCGCGAAGGCCGATGCCAACATGTATGAGCAAAAACGTCACAGGAAATAGGCTCCGCGCACTCTTCTCGACCCCTGACGAAGAAGGCCCCGCGTGACTGCCAGATGGATCGCCGGCGCTTGCGGGTGCAAGGCAAAAAAAGACGGCACGAACGGTAAATTGTCCGTGCCGGGAGGCCAGTGACGCAACTTGCGAAGGATGGAGCGCCATTCAGGTTGTTCTCAGCGGCGCAGCTTCATTCCTTAACAGTTATAGGATGCCACAGAATCAACCCCGATGCACGAAATATTTGCATTTTCCATATATTTTTTCTGGCCAGTCTTCCAAATTCCATAGATATAGCCCGAAAGCACGGCGAACAAAGTCAAGGAATTGGAGGGGAAATTCCTATTTCGGCTTGATTCTAAAGAACAATGGAGACTTGGCCCCCGGTATGCCATACTATGCAGGACTGATATTGGCGACCTGGGATCGAAAGCAGAAAGAGATCATGAAAACCTCACGGGAACGACACATGCAGGAATCTGGACACGACGAGATCGCTGGAGCCTCACCCAAAGACTCCGGAGACTCTGGGGCGAGGAGAGGCCGCTGGTCGACGGCATTTCTCATTGCCGGGTCGGCCATCCTGGGCGCCACCGCGGTGGCCTTCTGGAACCGTCGAACGATTGCGAAGATGCGGATCCAATTCCCGGCCGAGTCTACCCAGCCGCGTCCTCAAGCACACGCGGACGAAGAGATATTCTGAGCGAATACCGATGCAGCGAGGGCATTTTCAACAGCGCTCGCTCGCTTTTCAACAGCACTCCGGTTGCGCATTGCCGGCAATAAGAGTATGTTCATCACTGGGCGTACAGAACTCCGCAAGCCCATCGAGATATCTACAGTAGAATTCGTAGTCCAGCAGAACGGAACTGCCTGATCCGGGTAGCTTGTTCGCACTACCATTCCCATAGATAGCCAAGAAGACTTTTCCACCGATCCGGTTTCCCCCTTCGGATAGGCGTGAAGCGAAATGTCTTCGGAAAAGGCGAACGGCGGCATGCGGAGAATTTCAACATCCTGATTTTCTATCAGGCTGCTGTGAAAAAGATTTACGTTGAGTTGACAGTCTTGGCCAGAACTTGATAATCTGGTTTGGTCGCGCAAAAAACAGAAGCCAGTGTTGAAAAGCAGTCATTCCTGGCCCGCGCAAAGTTCGAGGACCTGCTGGAATCATCCGGCAGCTCGATCCAAAAAGAACTCGCTCAGGCGAAATTTCTTACGGATCTTTGACAATTGGTTGAATATGCCAGTCGTGAGATGACGATGAAGTTGTGGTTTAGTCATTCTCACTAGTATAGGCTTCGCAGCCTTTCGAGCGCTGCGAGGTAGCATCTTGCTCTTCGACCTCCGTCGAACCAAGATGCATCAGGTTTCAAACGAGAGTTTGATCCTGGCTCAGAATCAACGCTGGCGGCGTGCCTAACACATGCAAGTCGAACGAGAAAGTGGAGCAATCCATGAGTAAAGTGGCGCACGGGTGAGTAACACGTGACTAACCTACCTTTTAGTGGGGGATAACCTAGGGAAACCTGGGCTAATACCGCATAACACTTACGAGTCAAAGCAGCAATGCGCTGAAAGAGGGGGTCGCGGCCGATTAGCTAGTTGGCGGGGTAATGGCCCACCAAGGCAGTGATCGGTATCCGGCCTGAGAGGGCGCACGGACACACTGGAACTGAAACACGGTCCAGACTCCTACGGGAGGCAGCAGTGGGGAATTTTGCGCAATGGGGGAAACCCTGACGCAGCAACGCCGCGTGGAGGATGAAGTCCCTTGGGACGTAAACTCCTTTCGATCGGGACGATAATGACGGTACCGGAAGAAGAAGCCCCGGCTAACTTCGTGCCAGCAGCCGCGGTAATACGAGGGGGGCAAGCGTTGTTCGGAATTATTGGGCGTAAAGGGTGCGTAGGTGGTTCGGCAAGTCTTGTGTGAAATCTTCAGGCTCAACTTGAAGTCTGCACAAGAAACTGCCGGGCTTGAGTATGGGAGAGGTGAGTGGAATTTCCGGTGTAGCGGTGAAATGCGTAGATATCGGAAGGAACACCTGTGGCGAAAGCGGCTCACTGGACCATTACTGACACTGAGGCACGAAAGCTAGGGGAGCAAACAGGATTAGATACCCTGGTAGTCCTAGCCCTAAACGATGATCGCTTGGTGTGGCGGGTATCCAACCCTGCCGTGCCGAAGCTAACGCGTTAAGCGATCCGCCTGGGGAGTACGGTCGCAAGGCTGAAACTCAAAGGAATTGACGGGGGCCCGCACAAGCGGTGGAGCATGTGGTTTAATTCGACGCAACGCGAAGAACCTTACCTGGGCTCGAAATGTAGTGGACAGGGGTAGAAATATCCCCTCCTAGCAATAGGTCGCTATATAGGTGCTGCATGGCTGTCGTCAGCTCGTGTCGTGAGATGTTGGGTTAAGTCCCGCAACGAGCGCAACCCTTATCTCCAGTTGCCATCATTCAGTTGGGCACTCTGGCGAAACCGCCTCGGATAACGGGGAGGAAGGTGGGGATGACGTCAAGTCCTCATGGCCTTTATGTCCAGGGCTACACACGTGCTACAATGGCCGGTATAAACCGCTGCAAACCCGCGAGGGGGAGCTAATCGGAAAAAGCCGGCCTCAGTTCGGATTGCAGTCTGCAACTCGACTGCATGAAGCTGGAATCGCTAGTAATCGCAGATCAGAATGCTGCGGTGAATACGTTCCCGGGCCTTGTACACACCGCCCGTCAAATCACGAAAGTGGGTTGCACTAGAAGCCGGTGCGCTAACCGCAAGGGAGCAGCCGTCCAAGGTGTGGTTCATGATTGGGGTTAAGTCGTAACAAGGTAGCCGTAGGAGAACCTGCGGCTGGATCACCTCCTTTCTAATAGAGAACGTCATGGCACTTATTCGCTTCCGCGATTGCGGACTCGCTTCGGCGAGCGCGCATAAGATGTTGTCATGTACCCCTTCACGAATGTCCTGACACGAGTGAAGGGAGCTTGAACTAGGCCCTCTATTCTTCTCCGATTCAACATCGATGGTCAGAAGCAGCGTAGCTGCTTCGCATATTCAACCAAGTCCTCGAAAAGATTGACTGAAAGCAAGTTCGAGTACCAAATTCGAGTACCCGGACCCGCATTCGAGCGGCGCATTCACGGTTTCGTGCCGAAGTCGCACGTTCCTATGTGGGCCTGTAGCTCAGTTGGTTAGAGCGCACCCCTGATAAGGGTGAGGTCGGTAGTTCGAATCTACCCAGGCCCACCATTGTTTGATGGGGCTGTAGCTCAGCTGGGAGAGCACCTGCTTTGCAAGCAGGGGGTCACCGGTTCGATCCCGGTCAGCTCCACCAAGTATAAGCGGTCGTCATCCTGAAGCGAAGCGAAGGATCTCCGTATTATTAGGATCGGCGAGAGTAAAGATTTTTGTTGCCGGAATAACTTGCTGTAGGTAGCGGATTCCGCCAAAAGCTGGATGCTTATCGTTCCAATCAAGCATCGAGCTTCGGGCAAGTCCGTCGCTGTATTGGATTAGGATGAAGTCTGATTGCGTCTTAGGACGCAGCGCTTGAAAGAGCGTCGAAGATATTTGACAACAGGATAGATTGGGTAGTTGTAACTACAAGGCTGAGCAGTACTTTGACGAAAGTCAGAGTGCTAGCGAAGTTGAGTGTCTTTAGATATTAGGGTGTGGCGCACGATTGCTAAATGCAAGCGGTGTCGTCACCAGGCGAATAACAGAAACTAACTCTGCAGCGAATGCTGTGTGAAGTTAGTTTTATGGTCAAGCTACTAAGGGCGCACGGTGGATGCCTTGGCAGAAACAGGCGATGAAGGACGTGGTCAGCTGCGATAAGCTCCGGGGAGCCGCAAACAGGCGTTATATCCGGAGATCTCCGAATGGGGAAACCCACGGCGGTAAAACCGCCGTACGGCCCGCTGAATTCATAGGCGGGTACGAGCGAACCCAGGGAAGTGAACCATCTCAGTACCTGGAGGAAAAGAAAGAAATCTCGATTCCGAAAGTAGTGGCGAGCGAAATCGGAACAGCCCAAACCCGTGGCATTTCGGTGCGGCGGGGGTTGTAGGGTCCGCAACAGTAGAGTTACCAATCCAGCCATTAGTCGAATCCTCTGGAAAGTGGATCCATAGAGCGTGACAGGCGCGTAGACGAAAATGGACTGGACTCGAAGCGGATACCTGAGTAAGGCGGGGCACGTGAAACCCTGCTTGAATCTACGGGGACCATCCCGAAAGGCTAAATACTTGTTTCTGACCGATAGTGAACCAGTACCGTGAGGGAAAGGTGAAAAGTACCCCTGCGAGGGGAGTGAAAAGTACCTGAAACCGTGTGCCTACAAGCAGTGGGAGGGCTATGCTCCGCAAGGAGAATGCCTGACCGCGTGCCTATTGCATAATGAGCCGGCTAGTTATTCTTGTCAGCAAGGTTAAGCGTGAGCGAGCCGCAGCGAAAGCGAGTCTGAATAGGGCGTTCAGTTGGCAGGAATAGACGTGAAGCGGGATGATCTACCCTTGGCCAGGTTGAAGGTGGGGTAACACCCACTGGAGGACCGAACCGGTGTTTGTTGAAAAAAGCTCGGATGAGCTGAGGGTAGGGGTGAAAGGCTAATCAAATTCCGTGATAGCTCGTTCTCTCCGAAATAGCTTTAGGGCTAGCCTCGGATGATTTGCGACGGTGGTAGAGAGATGGATGGACTAGGGGGCTTTCCGGCTTACCGAATCCAACCAAACTGCGAATGCCGTTGACAACCAGTCCGGGAGTCAGACAGTGGGGGCTAAGCTTCATTGTCGAGAGGGAAACAGCCCAGACCGCCTGCTAAGGTCCCAAAGTTACAGTTAAGTGGGAAAGGAAGTCGGAACGCCCAGACAGCCAGGAGGTTGGCTTAGAAGCAGCCATCCTTTAAAGAAAGCGTAATAGCTCACTGGTCAAGCGGTCCGGTGCCGACAATATAACGGGGCTAAAACTGTACACCGAAGCAGCGGATGCACACCTATGGTGTGCGTGGTAGGAGAGCATTCTCAAGCATGTGAAGTCAGACCGAAAGGACTGGTGGATGTGTGAGAAGAGACCCTGCCGGCATAAGTAGCGATAACGGAGGTGAGAACCCTCCGCGCCGAAAGTCTAAGGTTTCCTGAGGAAGGTTAATCCGCTCAGGGTTAGGCGGTCCCTAAGGTGAGGCCGAAAGGCGTAGCTGATGGACATCCGGTTAATATTCCGGACCTCCCATGATTTCGTTATACGAAGGGGTGACGCAGAAGGATACGCAGGACCCTCTATGGCTATAGGGTTCGATGCACGTAAGGTGGTTCGACCAGGCAAATCCGGGCGAGCATAACACTGAGGTGCAAAGCAGTAGGCCGAATGGCCGAAAGCTGCCGATTCCACGCTGCCAAGAAAATCCTCTAAGGAGAGATCACGGGAACCGTACCACAAACCGACACAGGTAGACGAGGAGAATATCCAAAGGCGCTCGAGTGAAGGCTTCTTAAGGAACTCGGCAAATTAAACCCGTAACTTCGGGAGAAGGGTTGCCCCGGTAGCGTGAAAGCGCGAGGGGGCCGCAGTGAAACGCGTACGGCGACTGTTTAACAAAAACACAGGTCTCTGCTAAGTCGAAAACGACGTATAGGGGCTGACGCCTGCCCGGTGCCGGAAGGTTAAAAGGAGGAGTTAGTCGCAAGACGAAGCCCTGAATTGAAGCCCCGGTGAACGGCGGCCGTAACTATAACGGTCCTAAGGTAGCGAAATTCCTTGTCGGGTAAGTTCCGACCTGCACGAATGGCGTAACGATCGTACGACTGTCTTAAGGAGTTGCTCGGCGAACTTGTAGTACCGGTGAAGATGCCGGTTACCCGCAGCTAGACGGAAAGACCCCGTGCACCTTTACTATACCTTTACTATGAATTATGGTTCTTGCTGCGCAGAATAGGTGGGAGGCTTTGATCCCGGACTCTTGGGTTCGGAGGAGCCGACTGTGAGATACCACCCTGCGAGTGCTGTGATTCTAACCTACCTCCGTGATCCGGATGA
>JAJYUB010000052.1 GCA_021792795.1 Acidobacteriota bacterium
TGGCCTCACCCCGGTCGTGAGCCTCCAGCAGCTTCCTTCGTAGATCATCCGAATACGGTCGCGCCATGTGGTCTCATGTCGCGGATCATCGCCTCTATTACTCTACACCATCGGATAAAATGCTATAGAACTGCACTGGACTCGTCCACCGACCTGCGCGCTTTCACTATGGAAACGCGCTTTTATTCTTCCTGCTCGCGCAATCGGGCCAGAATGCCCAGGTCTTCCAGCGTCGTCGTGTCGCCTTTCACTTCACCGGTTTCGGCCAATTCGCGCAGTAGGCGCCGCATGATTTTTCCCGAGCGCGTTTTCGGCAAACTGTCGGTGAAGCGAAGATCGTCTGGCCGTGCCAGCGCGCCAATCTCTTTCGCTACCCAGGCGCGCAGCTCGTCCTTCAGCGCCATCGACGGCTTGTACTGCGACTCCAGCGTCACGAATGCCGCAATCGCCTGGCCCTTCAATGCATCTGGACGTCCCACCACTGCGGCCTCCGCCACCTTGGGATGCGCCACCAGCGCCGATTCAATCTCCATCGTCCCCAGGCGATGCCCGGAGACGTTGATCACGTCATCCACGCGGCCCATCAACCAGTAATAGCCATCGGTATCGCACCGCGCGCCATCGCCGGTGAAGTACGCACCCGGAATCGTCGACCAATACTGCTTCACGTAGCGGTCGGGATCGTTGTAGATGGTGCGCGCCATGCCCGGCCACGGCTTGCGAACAATCAGCAGTCCGCCATTGCCCTCCGGCACCGGCCGGCCCGCTTGGTCCACAATGTCCGGCACAATTCCAAAAAACGGCTTGCCCGCCGAGCCCGGCTTGTTCGCCACCGCTCCAGGGACCGATGTAATCATGATGCCGCCGGTCTCCGTCTGCCACCACGTATCCACAATCGGGCAGCGGCTCTTGCCGATCACCGCCGAATACCACATCCACGTCTCAGGATTGATCGGCTCCCCCACGCTGCCCAGCAATCGCAGGCTGGTCAACTTGTGGCGATTGGGAAATTCATCGCCCCACTTGATGAAGGCGCGGATCGCCGTCGGCGCAGTGTAAAAAACGGTCACGCGATGATCGTCGATGATCTTCCAGAAGCGGTCGTTCTCGGGAAAATTCGGCGCCCCTTCATACATCACGGAGGTGACACCGTTTTGCAGAATTCCGTAGATCACATACGAGTGTCCCGTGACCCAGCCGATGTCCGCCGTACACCAGTACACATCGTCGTCCTTCAAATCGAACACCAGCTTGCTGGTCAAATATGTATGCACTGCGTAGCCGCCGGTGGTGTGAACAATCCCCTTCGGCTTGCCGGTGGTTCCAGAGGTGTAGAGAATATAGAGCGGATGTTCCGCATCGAGCGGTTCCGCCGGGCACACCGCGCTGGCCCGCTCCATCTCCGCGTCCCACCAGACATCGCGGCCAGCCTGCATCGGAATCTTGGTCCCCGTTCGGCGCAACACTACGGTCTTCTTCACCGACGGACATTTTTCCAGCGCTTCATCCACCGTATTTTTCAGCGGAATTTCCTGCCCGCGCCGCCACGCCGCATCCTGCGTAATTACCAACACGGATTGGGCATCATTGATGCGATCGACCAGCGCGCTGGCTGCGAAACCGCCAAAGATCACCGAATGCACCGCTCCAATGCGCGCGCAGGCGAGAATGGCGATGGCCAGTTCCGGCACCATCCCCATATACAACGCGACGCAATCGCCTTTTTGTACGCCCAGCCGACGCAGCACGTTGGCGAAGCGTTGCACCTGGTCCAGCAATTGCTGAAATGTAAATTTGCGGACCTCGCCCGATTCGCCTTCCCATAAAATTGCGGTCTTCCAGCCTCGTCCGCGCTCCACTTGAAGATCAAGGCAGTTGTAGGCAAGGTTCATCTTGCCGCCGACGAACCACTTCGCCCAGGGCTCATTCCATTCCAGCACCTGGGTCCAAGGCTCAAACCAATGCAGCTCGCTGGCGGCAGCGGCCCAGAATTCCTCCGGGTTCTCCACCGAACGGCGATAGAGCGCGTCATACTCCTCCAGGTTGCGAATGTGCGCCTTGGCGGCAAACTCTTCCGGCGGAGGAATCACACGGAGTTCATGCAGCAGCGACTGAAAACTTGTATCGGGCTGTTCCATCATCGGCAAAATTTCACTCCCCAGGATTATTGCACGGCCTCATAAATGACCATACGCGCCACCGGCTTGCCATTTTCCTGTTGCTCCGGCGCGTACACGCGATGCGTCACCGGATCGACGGCCAGGCTATGCACTTTATACTGCACCGGAAAATCCTGCAGCTTGCGGTAGTGGTCTGGACCGTCCTCGTGGAACACGGAGATGGCCCCGCTGAAACAGGCAACATATACACGGCGCAGGCCAGGATCGTATTTGATGACATCCGCGCCGGCGGCCATCGGCAGATACGCGATGGGCTTGTGCGTATCCAGGTTGAAGACCGTCATCAGACTGTTGCCTTCGCAGGAAAGAAAGGCGCGGCGGTGCTCCGGGTCGAGCGTCATGCCATGGTTGCTGCGGCATTCTCCTACCGGATAGCTGGCGATCACCCGGTCGGTCGCGGGATCGATTTCGGCGAACAGATTTTGCTCCTGCAGATTCACATAAATCCGGCGGACCACCGGATCGTACTGCGGCATTCCGGTTTCGCTGTTGAAATGCAGCGTCTTGACAATCTTGTCCGCGCGGACATCCACAATCGCCACAGCCTTGCCGCGTTCATCCGAAACATACACTTTATGAAACGGCGCGGCGTAGGCGCTGCCATCCGGCTTGGCTTGCGTGGGAAGCTTGGCAATGACCTTCATCTGGCGCAGATCGACAACCCCAATTTCGTTGTCGCCAGAGTCCGACGTGTAAGCCCGATGGAGTTCCTGCACATACACGACCCCCTCAATGCCGGGCACGCCTGGAATCGCGTGGACCAGCTTGTTCGTTTTCATGTCGATGACATACAGGATGCCCGCGCCAAGATGCGCCGCGAGGAGGAAATCATCCGGCCGGTCGATGGTCAGATAATCGAAGCGCTTCCCCGTTGGACCGGGCAGGTCAAGGGTGGCAATCTGCCGCAATGTGTTTCCACGGTTGTCCGGTCCCGGCCCGGTTTGCCCGCCGGCTGGCACAGCGACCGCGGCCGCCGCTAGGACAATCCCTGCCAGCAACCGCCATGTTGCCATCATTTTCCGCAGGTTATACGTCGAGTCCACAATTCCCCTTCCCGCACTCGAACAATTTTCGCACCTTTTGTCGCATCCTTGAAAATTGCGCCCTCCGTTCCATCCTCCTCAAACAATGCGGACCATTGCTTTCGATCATTCTTGTCCCGTAGGCAGTTGTTGGCGTATCTCTTGCAGTTCCCGCTTGCAAAGATTCGCAACAGAAAATCAGGAAAAAATAGACGATAATGGGCGAAGAATTTTCTCCATCAGCGGAACTTGCAGGTGAAACATGCTTTCCAACACGGCGGCGATTCCTTTCGGAAAGGAAGTTTCCCCTCTTTGATACACGTTCAGGGCCCAGACGGGAAGGCGCCGCCAAGACGGGAAACGGGTCCACAGTTGAATACTGCGGCGGGTATTCTCCGATTTTTCGCTCACCGCGCCCGGATTCTGGCATAATCGGAATTGCTCTGGTGTCTCTGGCATTTTGGCGGGCGGCGGATCCATTCGTCGACTCCCGCTGGATTGTTCAAGCGCCCCCATGAAAGTAGTGCAACGCGTCTTTTCGCCAACCAAGAACCGCCGGCTGAATGAGCTGATCGGTTTGCTACTGCTGGCCTGCGCCCTCCTCTTGCTTCTCGCTCTGGCTTCCTATACCCCGCTCGATCCATCGCTCGATACCGCCGGAGGCTACTTGTCCGGGCGTCCCGCGCACAATTGGGCTGGGATTCTCGGTGCCGGGTTCAGCGATCTTCTGCTGCAAGCGGAAGGACTGTCCGCCTTTCTGCTGCCGTTGCTTGTCGGCGGGCTGGGATGGATATGGCTGCGTTCCCGGCCCGTAGGTTCGCCCATTTCAAAGCTCATCGGCGGCCTTTTGTGCTTACTTTTTGTGCCTGCTCTGCTGGGCCTGCTGCCTGGCCACTTGCTGTGGCTGCATACCATTCCCGTGGAAGGCCTCACTGGCCGCGCCATCGCCGATGTACTGACCCATTACCTCAATTATCCCGGCGCATGCGTTCTTTCGATGGCGCTGGTGGCTGCGGCGCTCTATCTCACCACCACCTTCAGCGTCGGCAGCCTGCGCAACTGGCTGACCGTGCATTTTGCCTTTCTGGCTGCCTGGCGCGATCGCTGGCGCAATTGGAGCATCCGCCGAGCTGAACGGAAAGCTGCGCGCATCGCCGCCCGGACCCTGGCAAAAGAACAAGCCGCGCTCGCCAACCATCCGGAGGACGACCCGCGCATATTTGAGGACACCCGCAAAGACGTCGTGCCCACCCGCGTCCGCAAGCGTCCCGATTTCTGGGAGGAACCTGTCCCCGCCCCGCCGCCGCAGCAACTTGCTCGTGGAGCTTCCCTGCACAGCGGCAGCGACGACGATGTCGCGCCTGCCGACGGTCGCCGCGGCGACCCGCGCGCGGGTCTGTCGCTCTCCCGGCCAGCCAAGTCGGATGAGATTGAATTCGCTCGCCCCGTGGCTTCATTGCAGTCGTTGCAACCCGGCCATTCGGCACCGGATACGCTGGCATTGCACGTACAGATCGGCACCCGCGCCGACGCCGCGGCCAGGTCCGTCACCGTCACCGCGAAGTCCATCGAAGGCTACCGCCTGCCTCCCAGCACCTTGCTCCATCGCAGCGATGAGAAACAGGTCGTCCGTGAAGATGCTCTGCTCGAAGAGGCCCGCGTTCTGGTGGAAAAATACGCCGAATTCGACGTGCTTGGGCAAGTGGTCCAAATCAATCCCGGTCCCGTCGTCACCACGTTTGAATTTCGCCCCGATGCCGGCGTGAAATATAGCCGCGTCGTCGGCCTGCAAGACGATCTGTGCCTGGCCATGCGCGCCGAAAGCATCCTGATCGAACGCATGCCCGGCAAAAGCACTGTGGGCCTGCAAGTCCCGAACGCGGAGCGCGAAACCATCTGGCTTCGCGACATGATTGAGGCCGACAGCTTCACCCATAGCAAGTCCCGGTTGACGCTGACCATGGGCAAAGACATCAACGGCCGCATCATCCACGCCGACCTGACCACCATGCCCCATGTGCTGATTGCCGGCTCTACCGGCAGCGGCAAATCCGTGGCCATCAACGCCATGATCATGTCCATCTTGTTCAAGACGACGCCGGAGCAGGTCCGCCTCATCCTGGTCGACCCCAAGCGCGTGGAACTGGGCATGTACGAGGGCATTCCCCACTTGTTCACCCCCATCATCACTGAACCGAAACTGGCGGCCAACGCCCTGCGCAACGCGGTGCGGGAAATGGAGCGGCGGCTGAAGCTGCTCGCCTCCCGCAGCGTCCGCAATCTGGAGCAATATAACAAGCTGTTTGAAACCACCCCCAGCCTCTTTGAGGCCGACAATCCGGACGAGAAACCGCTGCCGATCATTGTCATCATCATCGACGAGTTGGCCGACCTGATGATGCTCGATCGCGCCAACGTCGAAGAATCCATCACTCGTCTGGCGCAGATGGCGCGCGCCGTCGGCATCCATCTGGTGCTGGCCACGCAGCGGCCTTCGGTCGATGTCATCACCGGTCTGATCAAAGCCAATGTCCCGACGCGCATGTCTTTCCGTCTGGCCACCAAAGTGGACTCGCGCACCATCCTCGACTCCAACGGGGCTGAGTCTTTACTCGGACGCGGCGACATGTTGTTTCTCGCGCCAGGTACATCGCGGCTGCAACGCATCCACGCTCCATTCGTTACAGAAAAAGAGATCACCGCTGTGGTCGAGTTTTGGAAGTCTCAGGGTACCGCAGAATATGTCGAGGGATTTCTGGAAGCTCCGCATGACGAAAAGGACCGCGATGGCGCGGATGGCGCCGAAGACCAGGAGGCCAACGATGAACTGTTTGAAGACGCTGTTCGGCTGGTGCTGGAATTCGGCAAAGCTTCCACTTCCCTGTTGCAGCGCCGGATGCGCATAGGCTACGGCCGCGCTGCCCACCTGATCGACCTGATGGAGCGGGATGGAATCGTCGGACCTGCGGACGGCTCTCGCCCCCGCGAGATCCTCAAACCCGCTGGATGGCTGCACGAAGTCGAACAGTCCATGCGCTAAGTTTTCCTCTCGAAACCGGCCGCGCTCTACCCGCGCGAAGAAAAGGCGGGCCCTTGGGCCCGCCTTTTCGGTCTATCGCTAAAAGTCGTTCGACTACTGGGCTTTTCGGAAATAGCGTGCCACGGTTCCGACAAACGGCCGAGCGGATGGAGGAGTCACGATATTGCCTTCCAGAATCGTTGAAAATGGCACGTCGTGACTGTAAAACGTGCGCGTGTCCTCCGTGTTCTGGTTGACAACCGTTCCGTTCAAGTCGATGCCCGCAAACAATCCCTGGCTGCGCGAGTATGTCAACAACTCGGACTTCAAGGTCAAATTCGTGGCCGCGCCCGCATTGCGTCCCACCGGCCCGGCGGAAGCCGCGGCATCGCCGCCGATCTTGAACTTGCTCTTCAGCAGGTCCTGCATTCCGCGTTGGTTCACGGCGATCAGCACCAGATCGGTTGCCTGGCCGCCAATCTGAAACCCGAAACTGCCGCCTGCCATTTGGATGAATGCCGGAGCGCTCCAGCCGTGTGAGGTTTTGCAGGTCACGACCCCCTGACCGTAACTGCCACCCACCACAAACGCGGCCTTTTTGTAACCGGGCACGACAGCCACGCATGTTGCATCGGACAGAATGCCGGTGGGAATCGACTTATCGGGGGTTGCCTCAATTTCTTGAAGGACGCGGGACGCGGCATTCAAGCGGTCTACCAGTTTTGCATGATCTGTCGCAGCAAAGCCTTGAGACCCCACCAGAGTTACAGCACAGACACCTAAAATGAATTTTTTCATCATAATTAATCTCAAATCCTCGCTCCCTTTTCAGAGTGTACGTCCGTAAGAGCACTCATCGTCCCGCACTCTTTACGAACGCCTACAGACTACAGCATACTAGGATGCGAGAAATCTATGAAGTGGACGAAAAAATGGCCAGCCTGCAAAAAAAAGGGTTGCAATCGGCGATTTCCTGCCCATTGCAACCCCCGGATTCTCCCAAATCCTTAGTCGGTGAAATCATTACAACCCAATCGCGAACATTCGAAAAGAGTACGGATGTTGGCCCCCTTCCGTAACGTTACGGTTGGATCATAGGTTTGCTTGGCTGTGGCGTTCACTTCGTCGCCGGCTCGGCGCCATCGCTCGGCTCCGATTTCCCCGGCAACTGGAAGCGGGCTGCGAAAAGGATTGCCGCCGATCGATCTTGTACGCGCATCGTAAGGGCGGTGCGGTTCTTGACCCCCATCTTCTGCATCAACTTGGTCACATAGGATTTGACAGTGCGCTCTTCAATTTTCAAACTTCGTGCAATCTCCCGATTGGAGCTTCCATCCAGCAATAAATCCAAGACCTGCTGTTCTCGACTCGTGAAACTGACCCCGGCCTGAACACCGGGACGTTGGGATTCAACGACCGCCAGCAGTCGGCCAATCAACTCCGCTTGGATGCGCCGCGGGGCCCAGATCGACCCGGAGGCGACCAGGCGAACTGCTTTCTCAAACTGCATGGGAGTGACGGCTTCGTGCAGAAAACCTTTCGCCCCCAGCATCAACACTCTCAAAATGGCCTCTTCCCCAGACGTATGGGACATTACGATGATGGGGAGACCAGGGTGCGCCGAGCGGATCGACCCGATCACTTTGAAGATATCGGGTCCGGCCTTCGTACCCACGACCACCATGTTGGCAGTCGAATCAACCCCGCGACCGGGGCGCTGCAAAGAAGCAACATCCTCCAACAAGATGTCGATACCGGTATTTTGCTCGAAGATCGCCTGCAAGCCGGCGCTGCGCAATGCGTCGAGCCCAACTACAGACACGCGAATGCGCGCCTCCGGAAGTTTGACCACGGCCCGCCGGTCCGTGCCCGCGGCGGAATTTGGCTCAACCGCATGAAGTGGAGATGGATTCAATTGACCCAGCTTTCACCGATCTTCATTGCGTTCCAGAAACAAGTTCGCCCGCCACGCGATCTACAGCTTGGGCAGCACGATTCCCTGCTGGTTTTGATATTTGCCTTTACGGTCCGCATAGCTTATTTCGCAGACCTCGTCCGACTGGAAAAACAATATCTGGCACAAGCCTTCCATAGCGTAAATGCGTGCCGGCAACGGTGTGGTGTTCGAAATCTCCAGGGTCACGAACCCCTCCCACTCCGGCTCAAACGGCGTCACATTCACGATGATGCCGCAGCGCGCATACGTCGACTTGCCCACGCAAATCGTCAGCACGTTCCGCGGAATCTTAAAGTATTCCACTGAACGCGCCAGCGCAAAGGAATTCGGCGGAATGACCACCGATTCTGCCTGCGTGGTCACAAACGAACGTTCGTCGAAGTTTTTCGGATCGATCACAGTGCTGTTGACGTTGGTAAAAATCTTGAATTCGTCGGAAACCCGCAGGTCGTATCCATACGAAGAAAGTCCGTAAGAAATGACTCCCTCGCGTACCTGCTTCTCGCTAAACGGCGTTATCATCTGGTTCTGGAGCGCGTTTTCGCGTATCCAGCGATCGCTCTTAATCGACATCCTTCTCCTCGGTACGTTGGCCTGCGCATTCGGGACCCGCAGCGCGGCCGTGCAGAATAGTTTCTCTTTAGGGCGAGTGTACGAGAGTGCCGCTCCATTGACAATCACGAAAAGTCGACCCTAGCATGGAGATACGCGAAGGCCGCGCGCATCCAACATCCTTATAGGGGGACATTCATTTGATCAAACAAGACGTGGTACATAAAGTTGCGGAACGCACTGGATTGCCTCGCGTCAAGGCCGAGGCTGCTGTGGACACCGTCTTCCTTAGCATGAAGACGGCTCTCGCCGCGGACGACCGCATTGAGTTGCGCGGCTTTGGCGTGTTCAGCGTCAAACCCCGCAAAACCGGGATTGGACGCAATCCGCGGACAGGCGCGGAAGTGCCCATCGCCCCAGGACGCGCTGTTCGCTTCAAGCCGGGAAAAGATCTGCACCTGCTCGACTAAATTTACGTTCCGGCGTTGCCCTCTTCGCCTCCGCTTGTTTCGCGCCCTCGCGACCATCGCCTTGTATCAGGGCGCGACTTCAGCCGAGCAGTGAGCATCGGAAAATTTCCGGGTGTGGCCCCTGGGAATTATTTTCAACCTTCAAAGCACTCATGCGATAACAAGCCCGCCTCCCTCGCCAGCGCGCGAGAATGCTACCCTTCTTCTACAATCATGGGCGTGCCCCAGCGACAAACGAAAGCGCGGCAGGACCAGACATGGAACGCGGCAGTAAGACGAAACCCGTCGCCCATCGACGACCCCTGCGTTCATCGCCCTTTGCCTGATACCGCACTCCAAGTGGGCCGCGCATGAAATTCTACTTCCGGCTGCTGGCCTACGTGCGCCCTTACACCTTGCAGGCGCTGGCTTCTGTCCTGTTGATGGCCATGGTTGGCCTGCTGGACGCATTTCGCATCCTGCTGATCAAACCCATATTCGACCAGGTGCTGAAGCCATCCGATCTCACCCCACATCTACCGTTGTTCCACGTTGTCGTACATGGTCGCGTTTTGCAACTGAATCTTGAACAACTGGTCCCCGGCCATTTTCACAATGCATGGACCATGGTGGCCTTCGCGCTGGTCGCGTCATCCATCGTGAAAAGCCTGTGCGACTACCTGGGGACCTATCTGTCGAATTACGCCGGATACGGGTTGATTACCGATCTGCGCAACGACCTGTACGAAAGCATCTTGCGGCGCTCTGTCTCCTTCTTTCAGAAACACTCGACCGGGACCATTCTCTCCACTTTGATCAACGACGTGGAACGGGTGCAGTTTGCCATGTCGACAGTCATGTCGGAGTTTCTGCAGCAATTCTTCACCTTCCTGTTCCTTATCGCCGTCGTCATTCTGTATGGCGGCAAGCTGGCATGGGTGCTGTTGCTATTTGTTCCCGTGGTCATGTCGTCGGCGCGACGCATTGGTCGCAGCGTTCGCACCACCACCCGCACCGGACAAGACAAGCTCGCGGAAATCCAGAACATCCTGCATGAGACCGTCACCGGCAACCGCATCGTCAAGGCCTTCAACATGGAATTGTGGGAGATGGTCCGGTTCCGCGCTGCGGCCCGGCGACTGTTCCGCGCCAACCTGCGCTCAGTCAGCGCCCAGGCCATCAGTTCACCCTTGATGGACTTCATCGGCTTCGTCGCAATCGCCTTGTTGCTGCTGCTGGGCCGGACGCGAATTCAGCAGCACGCCATGACGGAAGGCGTCTTCCTTGCCTTCATTGTCGCCGTCTTCAAGCTCTACGATCCGGTACGGAAATTCGCCCTCTTCTATAACAATTTCCAGCAGGCCCTGGGTGCGTCGTCTTCCATCTTCAACTTCATGGATGCGCAGGACGATGTCCGCGAAAAACCTCGCCCAGTGCAGTTGAAAGCCTTCAAGAAAACTTTTTCGTTCAATCGCGTCAACTTCTCCTATGCCGACGAAGAAGGCCAGAAGCAGGTGCTGCACGACGTGACTCTGACCGCGCACCGCGGCGAGGTCATCGCCATTGTCGGCCCTAGCGGAGCGGGAAAGACCACCCTGGTCAACCTGATTCCACGCTTTTTCGATGTCACCGGCGGCGCCATCATGATCGACGGCCACGACCTGCGAGATGTCAGCCTCCACTCTCTGCGCTCTCTCATCGCCAAGGTGACCCAGGAAACCATTCTGTTCAACGACACGGTCCGCAACAACATTGCCTACGGCCAGCCCGATGTCCCCACGCAGAAGATCATCGACGCCGCCAAAGCTGCGCTGGCGCACGACTTTATTGAGCAGATGCCGGAGGGATACGACACCATCATCGGAGAAAAAGGGTTTCGCATGTCCGGCGGCGAGCGTCAGCGACTGGCCATCGCCCGCGCTCTGCTGAAGGACGCCCCCATCTTAATTTTGGATGAGGCCACCTCCGCCCTCGACGCCCAGAGTGAATCTCTGGTGCAGGCCGCCCTCGCCAACCTGATGCAGCACCGCACGGTTTTCGTCATCGCTCATCGCCTCTCAACCGTGCGCCGGGCCACACGCATTGCCGTACTTGAAGAAGGTTCGATCACGGCCATCGGCACATATGAGGAACTGCTCACAAGTTCTCCCACATTTCAGAAGCTGCATCAATTGCAATTTTTCGATATCTCCCAGGCCGCCGTCGCCGCAAGGAACCATTCATGAGTCAAGTTCCAATTCGCTCCATGACCGGGTTTGCGCGTCTTACCGGCGTTGCACCCGGCAACACCCCCTTCGTCCTGACGCTGAAAAGCGTCAATCACCGCTATCTGGATTTGCAGTTTTACCTGCCCAACGGCATGGACGCGCTTGAAATGCTGTGGCGAAAAACCATCAAGGAGCATGTGGTGCGCGGTCACATTGAGGTGCGTCTCTCGCTGCAGCGAGAGAGCGCCCTTCCCGCGCCGCAATACAATCCAGCAGCGGTCAAGGCTTACGTCGAAGCCTTTCGAGCCGCCAGCAGCGAGCACAAGCTGCGAGGAGTGCAACCCGATCTGAACGCTGCGCTCCGCCTCCCCGGAGTGTGGTCGATGGAAAACTCTCGCCCGGAAGAGGACGAGCAGTCCGGGATTGAACTGGCCGCAGCGGCCGCGCTGCCGCCGGCACTGGAAAGCTTGAACGCCATGCGTGCCCAGGAAGGCCACGTGCTGGCAGAAGAGTTGAAGCGGATTCTCTCCCGCCTACAGGAACAAGTCGACGAATTGTCCTCCCTGCGCTCCGGCATCCAGCAGGCGCAGACGGAGCGGCTCGATCGGAAAATGCGCGAGATGCTCGGCGACACCTTCAATCTGGATCGCGATCGCATCCTACAGGAGGCCGCGCTGCTGGCCGAACGCAGCGATATTGAAGAAGAGCTCGCACGACTCCGCGCCCACATCGATCAGTTTCTCCGCCTGTTGCGGCAAGGCGGCGAGGTGGGCAAGAAACTCGACTTCATGCTGCAGGAAATGACCCGCGAGGCCAACACCGCGCTTTCCAAGACCGGAAGCATCGCCATCCGCAGCCTGCGCATTACGGAGTTGGGCCTGGCCATCAAGTCGGAAATCGAAAAGGCGCGCGAGCAGGTCCAGAATCTCGAGTAATCTGAAAGCAACAATTCCTTTTCAAGTTCAGGAGACTCCTGCAAGTGGCAGGACTTTTATTTATTCTTTCCGCGCCTTCCGGTTCAGGAAAATCCACGCTGGTCAGCCAATTGCGCTCAATGGTGCCCAACCTCGACTTCTCCGTCTCCTGGACCACGCGCGCCCCCCGCGGCTCGGAACAGGAAGGACGCGAATATCACTTCATCCAGCGCGATCAATTTCAACGAATGATCGCCGCCAATGAATTCATGGAGCATGCCGACGTATTTGGAAACTACTATGGCACCGCTCGCGCCAGTCTGGCCGAAGCGGCAGGGCGTGGCAACGATCTATTGCTCGACATCGACGTGCAGGGTGCCGCGCAGGTCCGCCAAAGCATGCCGCAGGCCATTACCATCTTTATCCTCCCCCCCAACCCGGACGTGCTGGAACGGCGGCTCCGCAATCGCAGCCGCGCGGAAGGCGGAGTGGAGGAATCTGTCGTCCAGAAGCGTTTGGCCACGGCCCGCCACGAGATTGAGAAGTATCACGAATATCGCTACGTCCTCGTCAATGACGTTCTGGAACGGGCCGCCGAAGAGTTGAGCGCCATCGTAATCGCTGAGCGCAGCAATGCGAACCCGCCGGCCGAAAGTGCGCAGCCGCAAACTTCAGAGCTCCCGCGTTACAGAAAACTTGCCGAGCAATGCCTGCTACAGAATTCCGCCGCGCGCCTGCAACCTGTTCTGGCGTCTTTCGGATTATCCCTGTAAGCTGGAGTCAATCTCTAGAACTCTCTGGATTGGATTTGAACCGGCAATCACTTTACCCGTATTGCAGGAGGTCGCACCATGGAAGAACTTGCGGTCAAAGAAAGTAAATATCGCGCGGTCCACGTGGCCGCCCGTCGCGCCCGCCAGTTACAGAATGGATCGAGCCCGATGGTCCCCAACCGCTCCACCAAGGCCGTCCGTATCGCGCAGGATGAAATGCAGGCTGGCCTCATCAGCTACATCGTTCCGGAAGGACCGTCGCGAAAAGAACTGGGATTGCCCGCTGGCTACACTCCGATCTTGCACACATAGTCGACGGCATCGCGCCTTCAACCGAAATCGGCAATCAACCGAATACACGGGGGTACAATCATACCCATGAAGGTCACGGTCGGCGTTACTGGAGGAATTGCTGCCTACAAAGCAGCGGAACTGGTGCGGGCGTTGCAACAGCAGGCCCTCGATGTGCATGTCGTGATGACGGCGGCGGCGCTGCAATTCGTCGCGCCGTTGACGTTCGCCGGGCTTACCGGTCACCGCGTCATTACCGGCCTGTGGGACAGCGACGGCCAGGTCCCCAACGCCAACTCCGCCATTGAACATATCTCTGAAGCGCAGTCTACCGAAGCCCTGATCGTCGCGCCCGCAACCGCCGACATTCTTGCCCGCCTGGCGCATGGCATGGCCGACGACTTTCTTACCACCATGGCCCTCGCCACTCCCGCGCCGCTGATTCTCGCGCCCGCCATGAACGTGCAGATGTTGGAGCACCCAGCCACGCAAGCCAATCTCGAAATCCTGCGCCTGCGGGGCGCCTCCATCGTCGCCCCGGATAGCGGCTACCTGGCGTGCGGCATGACCGGCGAAGGTCGCCTGGCCAAGATCGAGGACATGGTGCGGACCGTTCTCGATGTGCTGCACCGCCGTCACGATATGGCCAGTGAAACTGTATTGGTGACTGCGGGCGGTACCCGCGAACCGGTCGATCCAGTTCGTTTTATCGGCAATCGCTCCAGCGGAAAAATGGGTTACGCTCTCGCGGAGGCGGCGTTGCACCGCGGCGCTCGTGTCATTCTGGTCAGCGCCCCGACGCGTCTCGACCCCCCTGCGGGCTGCGAGTTCGTTGCGGTGACTACTGCGGAGGAAATGCGACAGGCCGTCCTGAAACATCTCCCAAAGACAACGCTGGTGATGAAAGCGGCTGCGGTCGCCGATTACCGGCCACGTCTGCGAGCGGAACAAAAAATCAAGCGCACCGGCCCCATTACGATCGAACTCGAACCGACGGAAGACATCCTGGCGGAAGTCATGAGGGTCCGCAAACCGGGCACGCTGGTCATTGGATTTGCCGCCGAAACCGAACATCCCGTGGAACACGCGCGCGACAAGCTGTTTCGCAAAGGTGTGGATGCCATCGTGCTGAACGACGTAACCCGTCCGCAGATTGGCTTCGACTCCGACCGTAACGCCGTCACCTTTCTGACCGCAACCGCTGCCCATGAGCTACCCGAGATGCCGAAGCGGATGCTCGCCGATCGTATCCTCGACGAGGTCCAGCAACTGCGTCGTCCGCGTCAAATCATGGCAGAGATGAACGCGGTTTCCATCCTCGCCAAGCGTTAGTTCCTCATTGTTTCAGACGTGCAATCCATGAAAACGCCTCTTTCTCCGGAACTACGCCAGCAACTCGCCACCCTGCTCGCCTATTGCCGGGAAATGGGCGGCGTTGATTTCTATCGCGGCGAACACGACCCGCCGACATCGGATGCCGGACCATTTCCGTCGCTGCCGCAACAAAATCCAACGCCAAATCCCCTCACCCCTGAGCCACTGCCCATCATGCCTGTAAAATCCAGCCTTCTCGTAGCCCCCACAGCCATCGATTTTTCCTCCCCTGCCATCGCACCCCAGGCCCGCGCCGCGGCGCTCGAGGCCATTCGTCGCGAAATCGGAGATTGCACCCGCTGCCAGCTCGCTTTTGAAGGCCGCCACAAGATCGTCTTCGGCGACGGCGACCCCAATGCCGAGTTGCTCTTCGTCGGCGAAGGCCCCGGAGCGGATGAGGACGAGCAAGGCGTACCGTTTGTCGGTCGTGCCGGACAGTTGCTCAACAATATGATTACGGCCATGGGGCTGGATCGACAGCGGGTCTATATTGCGAATATCGTGAAATGCAGGCCCCCGAAAAATCGCGTGCCGGATCCGGCGGAGGCGAACACCTGCACGCAGTTCCTGTTGCGGCAGATCGGTGTCGTGCGTCCAAAACTGATCGTCGCCCTGGGAGCGACTGCAGCCACCTATCTGCTGGGCTCGAAGGCGGCCCTGTCCGTGCTGCGCGGAAAGGTGCATGATTGCATGGGGACGAAGTTGATCGTCACCTATCATCCGGCCTACTTGTTGCGCGATCCGCGGCAGAAAGCGGAGACCTGGAAGGACCTGCAACTCGCCATGAAGTTTCTCAATCTCGCACCCCCCAAACGCACCGAAGGCTGAATCGTTTTCAGGGAAAAAATCTCCAGCCCCACATTGTTTCGGCAGCATCTTACAAATCAAAATCAGAGTAGGGAGACAAGAAATGTCGCAGCACACACAATTGCAGGCCGCCGACGGCCACAAGTTCGACGCCTACATCGCCCAGCCTACCGGTGAGCCTAAGGCCGGCGTTGTCGTCCTGCAGGAAATCTTTGGCGTCAACGCGCACATCCGTTCCGTAGCGGATCGCTTCGCCCGCGCCGGATATCTGACCATCGCGCCCGCGCTGTTTGACCGTGCGCAGCGGGACGTCGAAATGGCCTATGGGCCCGACGAGGGCAAACAGGGGATGCAGATCGTCCAGCGCATTCCACTCGATCAAACGCTTGCCGACATTGCCGCGGCCATACAGTATTTGCGCGAACATGGCGCGCGCAAGGTGGGCGTCATCGGCTTCTGCTGGGGCGGTACACTCGCCTGGGTCAGCAATACGCGCCTCCATCCCGACGCGACGGTCTCGTATTATCCCGGCGGAATTCAAAATTACATCCAGGAAAAATCTACCTGCCCCGCCATCTTTCACTTCGGCCTGCAGGACAATCACATTCCGCAGACCGTTGTGGAACAGGTGCGCCACGAGTATCCCGGCTTTTCAGCGTTCACATACGATGCCGGGCATGGCTTCAACTGCGACGCGCGCGCCAGCTATAACGAGGTCTCCGCAAAACTGGCGCAGCAGCGCACCCTCGCGCATTTCGACGAGTTCCTCGTAGCCCCACGCTAAACAGCAGTATTTGGGTGCCCCACATCTCGCTTTTGAGATGTGGGATCTCTGCTGGCCCATGCAAGCCTTCTGTTGGCTTGCGTGGGGCAAATAATTTTTTATTCCCGGTCGCTGTGGCGACCCGTCCGAAGCGCGACCGAAGGACCTCGCGGTTTGCATCGCCATTTTTGCAGCGACGATTTCTGGGCTGTCGCGTGCCGCTTCCCCTCCCTCGTGTAAACATTCCTTATGCCGCTTTTTTGTGACGTCGCGTTGCCGGTGCCCGTCGATCGCGTCTTCACGTATGCCATTGAAACCGGTCGCCACGGCGACCCGGTCGTCGGCGGACGCGTCCTCGTTCCTTTCCGGCGCGAGCAACTCCAGGGCATCGTCGTTGCGCTGCACGATCGTGTTCCTGCAAACAAAGGCAGCGCGTCATCTGAAAATATTTCTCCCGCGACCATTCGCCCCATCCTGCGTGTCCTCGATCGGGAACCGGTGCTCTCCGAACATTTGCTGCAACTCGGCTCGTGGATCGCCGAATATTATCTTGCGCCGCTGGGCGAAGTGTTGCGCACCATGCTTCCGCTGGGCGCGGAGGTGCGGCGCGAAATTGCCTACTCCCTCACGCCTCGCGGCACGGCCGCCCTCGAAACTCCTCAGCAACAAACCCTCGAATCGAATGCTGCCGATCAGTCCGAATACGCCATCCTGGCATTCCTCGCCGAGCACGGCCCGTCTCGCGCTGTCACCCTGCGAACCAAGACTTCCGCCAGCACCGCCATACTGAATCAACTCGTATCCAGGCGGATGATCGAACGCGAATCCACGGCCGTTGCGCGTGAATTGCGCACGACTGTCCGCGTTGCCGTCCTGGTTCCCGATGCGCGTCTGCCTCGCCTGAACGAAAATCAACAGCGCCTGCTGGCGGAGCTGGCCAGCGCCGGTGGCCGCCTTCCCGTTGCCGAAATTCGACAGCTTTCTCTTCCCGGCTCAACGCTCGGCACTCTCGTTCGGCGCGAGTTGGTGCGCATCGAAGAAGCGCCCGGTGACAGTCTGGCTGAAGGTTTCCTCGACGGTTTCGCCCTCTCGCGCGATCTCGCTTCCTCCTCCGTCCCCGTCGAGGCAATGCTGAACGACGCACAGCGGGAGACGATGTTGCAGATTGCCACCAGCGTCCACTCCAGAAACTTTCAGCCATTCCTGCTGCACGGCGTTACCGGCTCCGGCAAAACCGCCGTCTATATCGCCGCCATGCGCCGCGCGCTCGATGCTGGCCTGTCGAGCCTGTTGCTGGTGCCGGAAATCGGCCTCACGCCGGCCATGCTGGCGCAATTGCGCTTCACCTTCGGCGACCAGGTCGCTCTCCTGCATTCCGCGCTGACCGGTACGGAACGCACTGCGCAATGGCACCGCGTCCGACGCGGCGACGCGCATGTCGTCGTCGGCACTCGCTCGGCTGTCTTCGCTCCCATCGCCGACCTTGCGTTGATCGTCATCGACGAAGAACACGACACATCCTACAAACAGGCGGAGCTGCCCCGCTATCATGCCCGCGATGTCGCCGTGATGCGCGCCAAGCTCGCCGGCGCGACCATTGTCCTCGGCTCGGCTACGCCGTCGCTCGAGTCGTGGGCCAACGCCCAGCGCGGAAAATATTCCCTGCTCTCTTTGCAGCAGCGCGTCGGCAACCGTCCGCTGCCGGAAGTTTCTCTCATCGACATGCGGCGGGAGTTCGCCGAAACCGGTCAGGAAGCGCTGCTTTCGCGCGCCATGACGGCAGAGATCGAAGCAACGCTCGGTCGCGGCGAACAGGCCATGCTGCTGTTGAACCGGCGCGGCTATTCCTTCGTCGTCATGTGCCGGGCCTGCGGCGAAAAGCTGGAATGCGACAACTGCGCCATCGCCCTCACCCATCATAAGTCCGTTGCGGAAGACGATCTGCGCTCGCCCGCCGCGGCGGGCTCGTCCATCCATCAGCGCATGGAATGCCATTACTGCGGCTTTCGCCGCACCGTTCCCAAACATTGCCCAAAGTGCGAGAGCGAGCATCTGTACTTCTTCGGTGTCGGCTCGCAGCAGGGCGAGGAGCGATTGCAGGAGCTATTCCCGCACGCCCGCATTGCCCGCATGGACCGCGACACCATGCGCAACCATCGCGATTATGAACGCATCCTCGCCCGTCTGCACGGCGGCGAAATCAACCTGCTGGTCGGCACGCAGATGATCGCCAAGGGACACGACATTCACGGCGTCACGCTGGTCGGCGTGCTTGGCGTCGACCACGCGCTCAGCCTGCCCGACTTCCGCTCCGCCGAGCGCGTCTTTCAACTGCTCACCCAGGTTGCCGGTCGCGCCGGTCGTGGCGAGCTGCCGGGTCGCGTTTTGGTACAGACGCACCACATGGACCACTACGCCATCCGTTGCGCCGCAGAGCATAATTACCTCGGCTTTGCCGAACAGGAATTGCGCTATCGCCGCCTGCTGCACTATCCGCCTGCGGCCATGCTCGCCAACATTTTGATTGAACACACCGACGCAGCCAAGGCCTCGCAATGGGCCAGTCAACTCGGCCAGTGGTTCCAGCGCCAGACTTTACCGGGCGTTCGCGTGCTCGGTCCCGCCACCGCGCCCATCGCGCGCATCAAGCGCATCCACCGTTTTCATCTGATCCTGAAAGCATCCTCGCGCAAACAACTCGCCGCCGCCGTGCGCCGGATGCTCGCCTTCGCCGATGCGGCAGAGGTCCCCCGCCGCCATCTCACCGTCGACGTCGACGCCGTGCAATTGATGTGACCGGTGCCGCGCCCCGCCTTGGCATATCGCGATGCAAGCATTTCACCGGGTAGCCATCGCCCAACGCAACGCCTGCATCTTTTCCGCGGTCAGCCGATTGAGCGGGAATTTGCTCGGTCTCCCCGCCAGCAGATCCACCGCGAAAATCGACGGGTTGCTGGCGGTGCTGAACAAACCAGTGTGCCCGCCAATGCGCCCATCATGATGAAGTTGATATCGCTGTAGCGAAACCCAACTCCCGGCGGACGTTCCGGCTTCACTGCAAACGCCATCTCGTAGGCTGTCTGTTTGCCGGGCCACTGATCATTCAAGTCCAAGTCCGGTGGCAATCCGGAGTAATGCGTCTTCCTTCGGCAGTGAAAGAGTTGGGCTTGGAAGGGTCCGGTCACATCGATTGAGGCGACCCTAGCAACCCCACGTTGGGACGCGTCAGTCGATTCACGATCTTGTAGCGGTCTCCTCGGTAGGTCGACTGCACATGTTCGATGGGTTGACCGTTTTGCACATACGAAATCCTCTTAAAGAAAAAGACTGGGCTGCCCTCGGCAATTCGCAGCAGCCGGGCTGCTTCCGCATCCGCCAGGCCCGCCTCCGCAACTTCATCCGCAACCACCAGGTTGATCCCGTAACGCTCCGCGAGGACCTCATACAGTGAATTGCGAGGGTCGAAGGTGTCCAGCAGATCCGGGCAGACACGGAGCGGCAAAGAGCTGCATTCGATGCCCATCGGTACACTGTTGGCTTGCCGAATACGCTTCAGACGGATGATCTTTTCACCGGCTCGAAGGTGGAGGGCCTCGATCACCTCAGCGCTTGGCTGCTGCGCATCGAAGGAAAGTACCCTCGATCGCGGCGTGGATCCGCGGGCCTTCATGTCTTCAGTGAACGACAGCACCTGGCGGAAGTCTTTCTCAAGTTTGATTCCTGAAACGAAGGTCCCCTTCCCTTGCCTGCTATAAACGACCCCAAGTTCACAAAGCGACTTTATCGCCTGGCGAACGGTCATCTGACTCACCCCCAGGGTCGCGGCAATCTCCTGCGCGGAAGGTATGGGCTCGCCCGGCTTCAGAGCGCCCGATTGGATCTGGCCCAGCAGACGTTGCTGAATTTGACGATAAAGAGGGATGAAACTGCCATGCGTAAGTTGTGGTAGAGATGCCATTTTTATATTCATCTAGCTGACCATCTATCTAAACAAAAATCTCGAGGGCCTGTCAAAACTTTGCGGGATTCTCGCCGCCCGTGGCTCTCATGGCTGCAGGCACGGCTTGGTTCTGATGTAAGCGATGCTCTAGAGTGCGCGAACATGCCGAACACGCTGCTCCGGCGGCGACATCAAGGCGACCGCTTTTCTAAAATTGCAGACGCAGCCGCGCGCAACTGCCAGGCTGCCATAGTAATCGTTGTAGCGAAACCCTGTTTCACCGCGCCACATTGGAAAGACCGCGCAGGCATCCATCCAGCGCTCGAACACAGGAGTGATGTCCAGATACGTGTCCGGAACAAACCCAGCGGCGTCTTCCCAGTTGTCATCGAAAAACAGTTTCCCGACGGAGTGCGCGGGTAGTTTCCGGACGAGGCCCGGGAGTGCGGCATAGAAGACTGCGTCTTGAACAATGTCGTAGCAGGCTTGATGATCTTTATGCCAACTTCCTCGCCAGTGGGTCACGATAATATCCGGCTTGTATTGCCGAATCAAATCGCAGACGGCAAACTTGGCCTCGTCACTTACCGGGACTTCTCCGTCTGGATACTGAAAAAACAATGCCTCCGCTCCGATCAATGCCGCAGCTTTTTGGGCCGCTTCGCGCTGGGCCTCTCCATATTGCGCCGGTAAAATTGTGGCAGAGCCTTTCTCTCCTAACGAGAGACTCAGCAACGAGCCTTTTCCTCCCTGATGGGTCGCGAGAGCTACGGGCGCGCCCATGGCAAAAAAGGCGTCTCCGGGATGCGCGGCGATGGCCATAATGTTGGACGGCCTATCCTGCGAACTGGAAGTCTCGTTGGATGGCCGCCCCGGCATGACGCTCGCCTGTAGCGGGCCGGCGCCGATGGAAAGCGCGGCCATGCCGGCCCCGGCTTCTTTCAAGAAATTCCTCCGCGTGGAACCAGTCATGCCTCACCTTCCTTATTGCATGTACGACACCCTACAGTAAGAGTCTAAGCTGCGGACCGATCATGCGATCTCAACTGCGCAGGTATGTCGGAGGTGCCTCTGGCGTGCGCAGGAGAGGCACGCCCGCATATTTCAGAATATAAACCTCAACGCAAACTGGAACTGCCGCGGCGTGTTCGCCGCGCTCGTGATCTGGCCGAAGCCCGACATGTTCGCCGCAGTGGGGGAAAGGATTCCAAAAAGCGCTCGGATAGCCAAACTGGACTGAATTCATTGCGTTATAGGAGGAAAGCTCAAGCCGCAGTATCCTTTGTCCGCCAAGTGTGAAGTTCTTGAACACGGCGACATTGAGATCGTGGGCTCCATTCGTCCGCACATGGCCGAGAAACGCTGGTGCAGTCCCCGCAACAAAATTGCTGGATGGTTTGGCGAAACATGTGTAGTTGAACCATTGGACAGCGGAATGCGGCGGGGATGAAAGCGTGGATGGCCCCCCTACATGGCCTGGGTGCGGCAGGTTCGGTTTATGCAGGTGGCGCGAGAGGCCACGATGCTGGGTTCCCTGCACGAAGTCGAGCACATGGCGGAGCGGGTCAAGCGATTGAAGCAGGCCACCGCCATTTCAATCATGGCTATGCCCTCACCAGCCACAGCGCCCAGGGTCTGACCGCCGAGCGCGTGCTCATCCATGCGGATACGTCCATCCATCCATCCATCCAGACAGACAGACAGACCCGCTCAACTCGCGCTTCGGCTACGTCTCGATCTCCCGTACCCGCCATATGCCACACTTTTTACCTTACCGATGACGTTGCCAAACTCGCACCGCAACTTGGCAATGAGATCGGCAAAACCTTTGCTCTTGGCCTGGGCAATACCCACGAGATGCCCGCGCAACATGGATTTGAGCACAGGTCGCATTTACGGGAGACTCCCGACGTAAATACAGGCTTGGCACTCTGAAAAAGGAGGGAATCCGCGCCAAACTTCGCCCAGAGTATGAATCCGTGTTCCTCATGTTTGCTCAAATTTTCGAGAAGGACTTGACTCTGGAGTCAACTCCAGAGTGTATTCTTGGTTTGTGAACACAAAGCTGGGTATCGCCCTACAGATCGGGACAGTAGCCGTTCGCAGCGGCCTTACGGTCGATGCGATCCGATTCTATGAGAAACAGGGGCTTGTAGCCAAGCCGCAACGCAGCTCCGGCGGCTTCCGCCTGTACAACGAAGGCGATCTTGACCGTCTGAGTTTCGTGAGCCGGGCGCAGGCGTTGGGGTTTTCTCTCGTGGAGATCCGCGAACTGCTCCTGCTCCGCAATGCAGGATCGGGGACTTGCTCCCACGTACACGATCTGCTCAATCAAAAGCTTACTGCGGTTCAGCAGAAGATCGCCGACCTGCGGAAACTGGAAAGTCAGCTTAAAGACGCGCGGAAGCGATGCGACCGGTCGTTAGCGGAGGAGTGCACCGGGAGCTGCCCGGTAATCGATGAAATGGCCCGCAGCCGTAAGGAGGCCCAGTGAAAGTCGAAGTGCTGTATATCGCGGATTGCCCGAACCACAAGCCAGCCGTCGAGCGCGTGCGTGACGCGCTTCGCGATGCGTGCATGCCCGAGATGGTTCAGGAAGTGGAAGTCTCTTCCCAGGCGGATGCTGAAGCAATGCGATTCCTCGGATCGCCAACTGTCCAGGTCAATGGCCTGGATGTGGAGCCGGAAGCGCGCGCTGTTCAACACTTCGGTTTGGGTTGCCGCTCCTATGCAGAGGATGGCCACCGCTCCGGCCTGCCCTCAAAAGACCTCATCCGTCGTGCCCTTCAGGAGAAACCGGCAACTCCCCCGGCTCCCGACGCGGCGCTCTTGCGCAGAGAGCAGACTGTAGTTCCGCAAAAGAGAACGGAATCCGGCGTCTTATTCTAATGAGCGTTCAAGGCGAGACTAACAATCCAGGGCCAAGCGGTTAGGCTTCGAAGTCCGTCCGCATGGGCAGCCAAACGGGGCAAGCCAACTTCCAACTGCTGGATGACCGCATCCAAGTGG
>JAJYUB010000053.1 GCA_021792795.1 Acidobacteriota bacterium
TCGCGTTCAACACGGTCAGGTTCGACAAGCTGACGTTGCCACGCTGACGCGGCAGGATAGGCTCAATTCGCTGGTACTGCGCCTCGCTGATCTCCATATTTCCATCATAACAGGAAATACGGATTAGCGTTAACACGCCCTAGTCGCGCATCCTGACGTTGACAGAGAATGTCCGGGCCGATATATTCGTCGAATATCCAGGTAAATGTTTACCTTACGCTTCATCGGCGTGCGTTTGTGTTAGTTTTCAGTACCAGGGAGGGTGTCGGTGACGCTACAGCAACTCAAGCGCGACGTGTTGCGCGCCAACCAGGAAATCGTCCGGCTTGGACTAGTGATGGACACGTTTGGCAATGTGAGCGGGATCGCGCGTGACCAGGGACTGGTCGCGATCAAGCCGAGCGGTGTCGCATACGATGCCTTGACTCCAGAAGACATGGTGGTGACCGACCTTGACGGAAAGATTGTAGAAGGTTCGCTGAAGCCCTCGTCCGATTTGGCCACGCATTTGATTCTCTATCGCGCCTTTCCACGGATTGGCGGCGTGGTGCATACGCATTCGGAATATGCGACCTCGTGGGCACAGGCGATGAAGGCGGTCCCTTGTTACGGCACCACCCACGCAGATTATATCCATGGTCCCGTGCCGGTGACGGAAATGTTGCGGGCGGATGAGGTCGGCGAAGAGTACGTGCGTAACACCGGCGAAGTGATTGTGCGGTGCTTTCGCAACCTCGATCCCATGGCGGTTCCCGCAGTGCTGGTGGCAGGGCACGCGCCGTTCTGCTGGGGAAAAACGATCGAGGACGCGGTGCATCATGCGGCCATTCTGGAGTACGTGGCGCGGCTGGCGCTGCACACGGAAACCTTGGCGGGTCCAGGGCCAGGGATTCCGCAACATCTACTCGACCGGCACCACACTCGCAAGCACGGCGCCAATGCAACCTACGGACAAGCGACCCGGAAAGACAGTGAGGCCTAGGTCGGCATGATGGTACCTGCAAACGCGATCGGCATTGCCTCAGGCCCATCCACGCTGGCCGTGTTTCTGCCGCCGCCGCTGCATGGGCAACTGGCGCATTTGACGCCGTTGGACATCGCGGTGATCGCGGTCTATTTCGCGATGGTGCTCTTTATCGGCTTCTATCTGCGGCATGGCAGCAATACCAGCGAGCAGTTTTTTCTGGCCGGGCGGGAGATGACGGCCTGGATCGCGGGGCTGAGTTTTGTTTCGGCCAACATGGGTGCGCTGGAGCTGATGGGTTGGGCCGGGTCCGCGTATCAGTACGGCATCCTGGCCACGCACTGGTACTGGATCGGCGCCATCCCGGCCATGCTGTTTCTTGGCCTGGTGATGATGCCCTTCTACTATGTCTCCAAGACGCACTCGGTGCCCGGCTATTTAAAGTTGCGCTTTGGTGAGTCGAGCCGCATCCTGGCAGCCTTCTCCTTCGCCATTGAAATGATCTTGATGAGCGGCGTCAACATGTTCTCGATGGCCGTGGTGATGAAGGTGGTACTGGGCTGGAACATTACGTTCAGCATCTTGATGTCGTCGCTGGCGGTGGCGGTTTATGTGGGGCTGGGCGGCCTGCGCTCGGCGATTTACAACGAGGTGCTGCAGTTTGTGCTGATCTGGGCGGGGGCGCTGCTGGTGCCGATTCTGGGGCTGGTCGAGGCTGGCGGCTGGGACAAGATGGTGGCCAAAATCGCCAGCAACTATCAAGGCCAGGACTACATTCATCTGTGGCGCGATACGGCGCACTTCAGCGCCAACCCGATGGGCGTGCACTGGACAGGCATCGTCTTCGGGCTGGGATTTGTGATCTCCTTCGGCTACTGGACGACGGACTTTCTGGTGGTGCAGCGGGTACTTGCCGCGCGGAACCTGCGCGCCGCCCAGATGGCCCCGATCATCGGCTCCTTCTTCAAGATGGCGGTGCCGTTTATCGTGATCCTGCCGGGACTGCTGGGGTTGGTGGTGTTGCAGAATCCCGATGGCACGCTGCTGCATCTGGTGGGGGAGAACCAGGTCAGCGTGGCCAATCCGCACAGCTTCAATGAAGTGCTGCCGCTGATGATGGTGCGTTATCTGGGGCCGGGATTGCTGGGACTGGGCATCACGGCGCTGATGGCCGGATTTATGAGTGGCATGGCGGGCAACGTGAGCGCCTTCGCCACAGTATGGACGTATGACATTTACCAGCCGCTAATCCGCAAGCGCGCCCCGGACATCCACTATGTCGCCATCGGCCGGTGGGCCACGGTGCTGGGCGTCGTGGTGTCGATTGGCGCGGCGTACCTGGTGATGCACGCGGCCGGCATCATGGACTATGTGCAGGCGCTGTTCAGCTTCTTCATTGCGCCGCTGCTGGGCGCGATCCTGCTGGGCATGTTCTGGAAGCGCGCGACTTCGGCGGGCGGTTTCTGCGGTCTGTTGCTGGGCATCTTGAGTTCCGTCAGCCTGTTTCTATGGGTGCGAATGGACCCCTCGGCGCTGTCCATGGTGGCGCTTTCGCCCGACGCGAAAAGCATGGCGGAAAATCTCTATCGCGCGCTGTGGAGCTTTTTGATCTCGATCGCGGTGACGGTGGTCGTGAGTTTGTTGACGCAGCCCAGGCCAATGGCGGAGTTGGACGGGCTGGTCTATGGCGTCACCAAACTTCCGTTTCAGGAACCGGTGCCGTTTTATCGCAACCAGTGGTTCTGGGCGGTGATTGTCGTGGTTTTGTTCGCCGGATTAAACATCTTGTTCTGGTAAGCGGAACGTCGGAATGGAGGGAATTGAATGCGCAGTTTTAGGGTTCCGGAGAACATTCCGATCTGGTTTTTTGTGGGCGTGCTGCTGGCCGTCTATGGCGCGCTGATCGGCGGACACGGCGTCTATGGATGGGTCACGCACCGGCGGGATGCGGTGGTGCTGGCGGGTTTGCGCGCGCCAATGTGGTGGGGCGGGATTCTGCTGATTCTAGGTTTGATCTATTGCGTCAAGTTTTTTCCCTGGGGACCAACACTGCGGCAAGACACAACGGGAAAACACTGACGGCCCTTTGGAAACTGCCAGCGTCGTGTATGATCTGCCAGCAATTACCTCGACTGGGATATCTATTGGCACGAATCGGAAGAAGATGAACTATGGCAATCGTAGCGGGTGTGGATTTTGGAACGCTCAGCGTCCGCGTGTCGATCTTCGATAGCGCTCGCGGAGACGGCGAGCATGCGCGTTTAGCGACTGCCTCGGTCGAGTACCCGTTGCATCGCAAAGGGGACGACCCGGAGTATGCGACGCAATCGCATACAGACCAGATGGAGGCGCTTGCCCAGGCTTGCCATAAGGCGATTGCAGCCGCCGGCGTTTCGGGCGATTCGATTGTCGCCATCGCGCTCGACACGACCGGATCGAGCGTGGTTCCGGTGGACGCGCAGATGCGACCGCTGGGTGAGTATTACCTGTGGTGCGATCATCGCGCAAAGTCGGAAGCGCAGCAGATCACCGCGCTCGCGCACCGGCAGGGCATCGAGGCCATCGAGTGGTGCGGCGGCGTCTACTCGCACGAATGGGGTTTCGCCAAAGTGCTGCATTGGCTGCGCCATAATCCTGAAAAGCGAGCGCAGTTTGCCAGCGCCTTCGAGCATTGCGATATGGTTGCGGCCACGCTGGCCGGCGTTACCGGTCCTTCGCAGGCGGTGAGAAGCGTCTGCGCCCTGGGTCACAAATGGATGTGGAACCCGCGCTGGGGAGGGTTTCCGTCACAAGAATTTCTATCGGCTGTGGACCCATTGCTGGATGGAATTCGCGAAAAATTGCAAAGCCCCGTCAGAACGTCAGACCATCTCGCGGGACATCTTAGCCCGCAATGGGCAGAAAAACTGGGACTGAAGGCGGGCATTCCCATCCCGGTCGGCGCCTTCGACGCGCATTGGGATGCCGTGGGCGCGGGGATTCGCGAGGGCGATGTTGTCAACGTGATCGGCACCTCTACCTGCATCATTGCAATCTCACAAGAGACAACGTTGGTTCCAGGCGTCTGCGGCATCGTTCCTGGCAGCGTTCATCCTGCCTTTACTGGACTTGAAGCGGGGCTCTCCGCGACCGGCGACATTTTCGATGCGATCGCCCGCCGCGCAGGAGCCAGCGTGAAGGAACTATCGAAAGGTTTGGAAAACTATCGCGGCGGCCAGACTGGCCTGTTGCGGCTGAGCTGGGACAACGGAGACCGGACCGTGCTGGTAAACGCGGAGTTGGGCGGCGTCACGTTGGGCTGGAACCTGCTGCACACCGCGCAGGATGAATTGTTCGCCGCCATTGAAGGCACGGCCATGCACACACGCATCATTCTGGAGCGTATGGCCGAGCATGGCATTCGCGTGGACCGCGTCATCAACGCGGGCGGCGTCCCGCAGAACAATGCCGTGCTGAACCAGGTGTATGCCAATGTTCTGGGGAAACCGGTGCTGGTGCTGGATGGCGTGCCGACCAGTCTTGGGTCTGGGATCATGGCGTTGCTGGCGGCGGGGGCTTTCTCTTCGATCGAAGCGGCGCAAACGGCGCTCTGCCTGCCGCACAAGACATATACGCCGCAGCCGGAAGCGGTCGCTGTATACCGGCAGATTTATCCGCTGTATCGCGACATCTATTTCGCTCTGGGGCAGAAAGATGCAGCCGCGGTCCCACTCGGCAACGTGCTGCCGATGCTGCGGCAGATTGCCGCCGGAGCGCGCGCGGAATAATTCGGGCGGAGCCCTGAGTGGCACAGTAGAATACGGAAGGGAATATGAGCGCCAAGAAAGCCCGCAAGCCGCGCACAAGAAAACCTCCCCAGATGGACATCCGCACCGTTGCGTTGCGGGCCAAGGTTTCGATCGCCACCGTGTCGCGCACCATCAATCGCATTCCCACGGTGGACCCCGTTCTCGCCAGGCGGGTCTGGAAAGCCATTGAAGAGCTGGACTATTTTCCGAACACGCAGGCCCGCGCCCTGGTCTCCGGCAAGAGCCATCTTCTTGGCCTCATCGTTTCGGAGATCACCAACCCCTTTTTCCCGGAACTGATCCAGCGTTTTGAGGAGTGCGCCGTCGAGCGCGGTTATGAAATCCTGATCACGTCGACAAACTACGACCCCAGGCGCATGACCTCCTGCGTCCGCAGAATGATTGAACGTAAAGTCGATGGGGTCGCGGTCATGACCTTCGGCATTGAAGAGCCGCTGCTGGACCAGTTGGCAAAACAGAAAATCCCTTTGGTCTATGTCGATTCCAGGCCAGCGCAACCCGCCGCCATGACCTTGAATGTGGATTATAGGCACGGCATCCGGCAAGGAGTGCAGCACCTGGCCGTGCTAGGCCATCGCAAGATCGCCTTCATCAGCGGACCGCTCACGCTGCATACGGCGCAGCTGCGGCACCAGGCATTTTTGGATTCTCTCAAGCAGATTGGAATCGCGCCAAATATGTCCTGGCTGATTGAGGGGGACCACACCCTGGAAGGCGGTCTTCGCGCGATGAAACATCTGCTGCAGTCGAACGACAGGCCAACGGCCATCCTTTGCTCGAATGACATGACCGCCATCGGCGTCATGCATGCGGCCCTCGATGTCGGGCTGCGCATTCCAGACGACTTCTCCGTCATCGGCTTCGACGACATTCATATCGCAGAGTTCATGTACCCGCCTTTGACCACGATTCGCATGTCCTGCCTTGACCTGGCTCGAGGCGCTGTCGCCGTATTGTGTCCTGCTCTGCAGGGGCAGGCATCTGGGGCAGAGAAGACCCACGTCACGATTCCGACCGAATTGATCGTCCGCCGTACCACCTCCATCCCAAGAGATACGATACAAACCCTCAAACCACTCATACGGGCAGCGTCGAGCGAACCCTAATCCAAGCAGAGTTGTTGCGCCTCTCCATCGATTGACTGGAGATTGACCGGACAATTCTCCCGGACTGGCGAGGAGAGGATGCGCGAAATTTATTCTCTCCAATCCAAAATTACCTTGCCGCAATCCCCCGTCTTCATCACGGCGAATCCTTTTTCGAATTCCTGCCACCGAAAGCGGTGCGTAATCACCGGACGAATGTCGAGACCCGACTCCAGCATCACCGTCATCTTGTACCAGGTCTCGTACATCTCGCGGCCGTAGATGCCCTTGAGGGTCAGCATGTTGAAAATGACGCGATGCCAGTCGATGGAGATTTCCTGGCTGGGGATGCCGAGCATCGCGATCTTGCCGCCGTGGCTCATATTGGCCAGCATGTCGCGGAACGCCGTTGGATTTCCCGACATCTCGAGGCCGACATCGAAGCCCTCCGCCATGCCCAGCTCTCTCTGCACCTCCGCAAGCGTTTTCTTGGTCGGGTCGACGGCCAGCGTGACACCCATTTTTTCGGCCAACTGCAAACGAAAAGGATTCAAGTCGGTGATGACGATGTGTCTTGCCCCGGCATGCCGCGCTACGGCTGCGGCCATCAGTCCGATCGGCCCCGCTCCCGTGATCAGCACATCTTCCCCGAGAACGGGAAACGACAAGGCGGTGTGGACCGCATTGCCGAATGGATCGAAGATCGAAGCAACCTCGAGCGAAACGTTGGGATGGTGGCGCCAGATATTCCCAATGGGCAAGGAGATGTATTCGGCAAACGCGCCGGGTCGATTTACGCCAACTCCCTTTATCTGGGCGCACAGATGGCGACGTCCGGCAAGGCAGTTTCTGCAGCAACCGCAGACCACGTGGCCTTCCCCGCTGACGATCATCCCCGCACGAAAATCGGTGACGTTGGACCCGACATCCACAATTTCCCCGACGAATTCATGGCCGATCACTGTCGGAACTTGAACGGTGGACCTTGCCCAATTGTCCCATTCGTAGATGTGCAAGTCGGTCCCGCAAATGCCGGTCAATTGGACCCTGATCAAAACATCGTTGATTCCAATCGACGGTTTCGGTACATCGTCCACCCACAGACCGCGCTCATCGCGGTTTTTCACCAAGGCCTTCATCGTGTTTTTCTCCAGAGTGATCGATCGCGCAGACGCTCTGTTCAGGCCCGCTTTCTCTTCGATTGCGGTTCAGGCCGCGCGATTTCTTGTCAACGCTTCTAAAGCAGTTCCACGGTCAATATACCTCGGCAAAGAACCGTGAAGGGCAGCTCTTTTTCACGAAAAAGCTGCGCGAACGTCGAGTCCCGCTGGGTACACCTACCATGGAATTGCTCTAATCGTGCAGAGTAACACCGAATGCGGAAAACAGTCGGGAAGGGCCCAAGTCGGGACATCTCGAAGCAGCCGATCCGAGAAACATCTCGGGCCGCCTCACTTCTGCCAGCAACGAGCGGCGAGATAGAATCTTTCCACCGAACAGATAGCTGCATTCACCCCCCCAGCGGGCCGGAGACGGTCGCGGAAACGGCAAACTCACCATGGCGTTTGTAACCGGAACGAACATGACATTCGAGCGGGAAACGAAAGGCTGGAAGTTCGCCGTCAGCTCCGGGCTTCTGGGATGGGTGCTGGACGCGTTCGACTTCTTCGTCGTGGTGTTTTTGTTCGACACCCTGGCGGCGCGCTTCCATGTATCCAAGGCATCTGTTGTCTACACGCTAACTTTGACGCTGGCGATGCGACCGTTGGGCGCGTTGTTCTTTGGCGCTCTTGCAGACAGGTTCGGGCGCAAGCGTCCGCTCATCGTTTGCGTGTTGTACTTTTCCATTTGCACGGTCCTGACCGGGCTCGCGCCAACGTTCTGGGTCTTCGTGCTCTTTCGCGCGCTGTACGGCATCGGCATGGGTGGATATTGGGGCATCGGCGCTTCTTATGCAATGGAAAGTCTGCCGCGCCGGTTCCGAGGCGTGCTCTCCGGAATGCTGCAAGCTGGATATCCAATGGGCTATCTGCTGGCTTCGGTGGCCATGCAGACCCTGGCGCCTGCTCTCGGCTGGAGGTCGGTCTTCTTCGTCGGTGCGCCGGTGGCGATGATGGTCGTAGCACTGACCCTGTTCGCGCCGGAGTCCGAGGCGTGGAAGCAGCATCGGCCGGCTTCCATGAAGCATATCTTCGTTTCCCTGCTGCAGCACAAAGCCATGTTCTTTTATTTGCTGATGATGATGAGCGTGCTTTTGTGCCTGTCGCACGGCACGCAGGACCTGTATCCAGACTTTCTCAAGTCGGTCCCGGGGATCGCGGCGAAATCTGTCTTCGGAATGAAGGCGCTGTTTGGCATACCGATTCTGTACAACCTTGGCGCAGTCGTCGGCGCGCTTTTCTTTGGCCATCTGTCGCAAAAGATGGGAAGGCGCAACGCCATCATGATGGCGCTGGTGGTATCGCTGCTGTCGATTCCGGCGTGGGCCTTCGGGGCCTCGCTGCTCGTACTGGTGGCCGGCTCGTTCGTGATGCAGGCCGGGGTGCAGGGCGCGTTCGGCGTCATCCCGGCGCACCTAACCGAGCTTTCCCCGGACGCGGTCCGCAGCCTGTTCCCTGGGATTGTCTATCAGCTTGGGGTGCTGCTGGCCGCGCCTGCGACAGCAGTAGAATTCATGTTGCGCGACCACTTTGGCTATCCCTGGGCGTTGACCGTGTTCGTGAGCGTCGTGACCGTTCTGATGATCGCGATCTTCTGGTTTGGACCGGAAGCGCACAATCGAAGCTTTTTGCGGGAGACGGAAATCAAGCCAACCTCGATCCTGGCAGAGTAACAAAGGTTGAAGCGGGCCCGATGTCCGGGAGAAAGAGATGAACCAGAAACGGATTGGCATCATCATGAACGGCGTCACCGGACGCATGGGGCTGAACCAGCATCTGGTCCGTTCCATTCTCGCGATTCGGAACCAAGGCGGGATTGTGCTGGCGGACGGCTCACGGCTCATCCCCGATCCCATCCTGGTGGGCCGCAACGCCGCCAAGCTGGAGCAGATCGCCCAGGAGCATGGAGTGGCTCGCTGGACAACCGATCTGCGCGGCGCGCTCGCCAACCCGGACGACGCGATTTACTTCGACGCACAGATCACTGCGCTGCGTGCCCCTGGCGTCGAGGCCGCAATTGCCGCGGGGAAGCATGTGTATTGCGAGAAGCCTCTCGCCGTCGATTCAGCCGTGGCGCTACAGTTGACGACGAAGGCGAAAGCAGCCGGGGTGAAACATGGAGTGGTCCAGGACAAGCTTTTTCTACCCGGCATGCGCAAATTGAAGCGCCTCGTCGACAGCGGCTTCTTTGGACGAATTCTTTCCGTGCGCGGAGAGTTCGGCTATTGGGTCTTCGAGGGCGACTGGCAGCCCGCACAGCGACCCTCTTGGAACTATCGGAAACAAGACGGCGGCGGCATCATCGTGGACATGTTCTGCCATTGGCGCTATGTGCTGGACCATACGTTTGGCCGGGTGCGCGCCGTGCAGTGCCTTGGCGCCACCACGATCCCAGAGCGCTTGGATGAGCAGGGAAATCGCTACCCCTGCACAGCCGACGACACGGCCTATGGGACGTTCGAGCTGGACGGCGGCATCGTTGCGCAGATCAACTCCTCGTGGTCGTTTCGCGTGTATCGTGACGAACTCTTCAGCCTGCAGGTTGACGGCACGCTGGGCAGCGCCGTCGCCGGGCTGCGTGAATGCCGGACGCAGCATCGCGTCAATACACCGCGTCCCGTCTGGAATCCCGACATCGACAGTCCCTTCCGCTTTCGCGAGCACTGGCAGGACGTGCCGGACAATCTGGCGTTCGACAACGGATTCAAAGTGCAGTGGGAGATGTTCCTGCGCCACGTTGCGGAAGATGCGCCGTTCCCGCATGACTTTCTGGAAGGAGCGCGCGGCGTACAGCTAGCAGAGCTTGGTCTGAAATCCTGGCAGCAGCGTCGCTGGATCGATGTGCCGGAACTAAGCGCATGAGCGTGGAGTCCTTCGTGAAGCTGGCGCTGCCCGATGCGTCGACCTGCATCTAGCCTGGGACTTCTATCGGAAGCCGTGCCGCAGACCGTTTGACGCGAGTGCATTCAATTCACTCGCTTGACTTCAGGCCCGCTTGTTCCTACAGTCGCAGTATGGAAGTGAACCGTCCATCCAGCGATTCGGCGGGCAACGATTCGACAGGCCGTGCAACGGACGCTCCCATGGGGCCGCGCAAAGAACTGGTGCTGACCTCCATCGTCGAAAATTACATTGCCACCGGAGATCCGGTGGCGTCGCAAGCCATCGCGCGCCAGCAGAATCGCGAAGGCATGAGCGCGGCCACGGTCCGTAACGTGATGGCGGACCTCTCCGAGGCTGGCTACCTGGAACAGCCGCACACCTCCGCCGGACGGGTCCCCACCGCACAGGCCTTTCGTTATTACGTGGAGCAACTGCTTCGACACAAGTCTTCGCCGCGCCAGGCGTTGCCGCAGCCGACGCAGGAGCAGATTGAAGAGAGCTTCACCGGCGTGGCCAACGCGACCGATTTTTTTGCGCGGACCTCCCACATTCTGGCGCTGCTGTCCGGCGGCGTCGGCGTTGGCTTGGGCGTCGCGGGGGCCGCCGCGGACTGGGAGCTGCTCGAACACGTCCATTTTGCGCGCCTCGGTCCTGCTCGTGTGCTCACGGTGCTGGTCACGACGGCAGGCGTGGTGCGCGACCGGCTGCTGACGCTCGAACACGACCTTACTCCGGCAGAACTCGAGACCGCGGGCAACTATTTGAATCAGAATTTTCACGGCTGGGGATTGGAACGCATCCGCCAGGAACTGACGCGCCGCATGGACCGCGAGCGCAACGAGTACGACCAGGTCCTCTGCTCCCTGGAATTGTGGGCAAAAGGCGCCATGGACCCCATGGCCGACCGCAACGCCCACGAAAAATCCATCTTTGTGGATGGTGTCGCCAATTTGATGGTGAATGAAGCCGACCAGAGACATCTGCGGGAGATTTTTCTGGCACTCGAAGAGAAGCAGCGCATCATCGATCTGCTCAACGCGTATGTCGACAGCAAGCAGCCTTCGGTGCGCGTCGTCGTCGGTCTGGAGGAAACCATCCCTGAGTTGCGCGACCTGGTGCTGATCGCCGCCCCGGCGCGGCGCGGCGCCGAGCATCTGGGGACGGTCGCGGTGATTGGCCCAACCCGCATGCAATATGCTAGCGCCATCGGCACCGTCACCTACATCGCCGATCTTTTTGGCCGATGGGCGAAGCAGCCGTAGCCGCTTGCCGTGAAAGCGCGTCCCGACGCGCAAGAGCCAGGATCGCTCTCGCCCTGCCGGCATCTTGTCCTCTCTCCCCCGCGACTGTTTACAATAGGAAGTAGCCCGGTCTGAGAGGAGGCGCCTCGACAGGCTGGCCATGCGCAACAGGATGCCTCCGACGCGTCCGGCGCGTCTGTTCCAGACTATGAGAGATGCAGGAATTGCGATAGACGGTTCGTCCACGCGACATTCCATGGATTTGCACGATAAAAAATTATGCGACACGACGAACCTTTGAAGTCGGCCAAGACGGCCCACCCCATGAAGACCGAGAAAGAACTGCCTGCGGACCCTCCGCCAATCGATCCGGCGGAGAGTGACGCTGCTGCGCCTGTTGCAACCATCGACGCGGCCGCGGCGCAGGCCGACGTAGACCGCCTGCAAACGGAGCGCGACCAACTCTTCGACCGCCTGGCGCGGTTGCAGGCCGAGTTCGAGAATTACCGGAAGCGTGAAGCTCGCGAACGCGCCGAATACCGCGACTACGCGCTGATCAACACGGTGGAGCAATTTCTTCCAGTGCTGGATAATTTTCAACTGGCGCTCAACATCGAGAGTTCCGCCGAACAACTTCGCTCCGGCGTCGAACTGATTGTCCGCCAGATGGGTGAGGTTCTGCGCTCGCTGGGCGTGCAGCCCATTCCAGCGGTGGAAACGCAATTCGATCCTCGCCTCCATGAAGCCATCGAAATGGTCGAGCGCGACGATCTGCCGGACCATCAGGTGATGGACGAAGTGCGCCGCGGCTACACCCTGCGCGACCGGTTGCTGCGTCCAGCTTTAGTGCGGGTTGCCACCAATCCCAAACAGAAAACAGCATGAGTCCAACAACCCGCGTGACCAAAGCCGACTATTACGAAGTTCTTGGTGTAGAGCGCACTGCCTCCGATCAGGAGCTGAAGAGCGCCTACCGCAAGCTCGCCATGCAACATCATCCGGACAGAAACCCGGACGATCCTGCTGCCGAAGAAAAATTCAAACAGGCCAGCGAGGCCTACCAGGTGCTCTCCGATCCGGACAAGCGCGCCGCCTACGACCGCTTCGGCCATGCCGGCATCGGCAACGTCGGCGGGGATGCGAGCGGGTTTGCCGGGATGCCCGACCTCGGCGATATCTTCGGAGATCTCTTTGGAGAAATGTTCAACATGGGCGGCGGCCGTCGCTCCTCCCGCGCGCAGCGGGGACGCGATCTGCAATATGAGCTGACCCTCACATTTGAAGAGGCCGTCTTCGGCAAGCAAAGCGAAATTGAAATTCGCCGCATGGAAAACTGCGCCGCCTGCCAAGGTAGCGGCGCGGAACCTGGCCACGGACCCACCGTCTGCCAGCAATGCGCCGGTCGCGGCCAGGTCCGATTTCAGCAGGGATTTTTCTCTGTCGCCCGCACCTGCCCGGTCTGCGGCGGGACCGGCAGCCTGGTCACGCATCCCTGTCAGAAATGTAAAGGCGAAGGTCGCCAGGCAACCGAACACACCATCCACGTCACGGTTCCCGCGGGCATTGAGGATCACATGCGCATCCGCTACCAGAGCGAAGGAGACGCTGGCCGTTACGGCGGGCCGTCGGGAGATTTATATGTGGTGGTTTCCGTCGAGCCGCATCCCTTCCTGGAACGCGAAGGCAACGATCTGCACTATGTGTTGCCCATTTCTTTTCCGCAGGCGACGCTGGGCACGGAGTTGACAATTCCCACGTTGGAAGGCGAGACCAAGTTGAAGGTCCCGGAAGGGACCCAGAGCGGCACGGAATTCCGCCTGCGCAACAAAGGCGTTCCCTACTTGAACGACCATGGCCGCGGAGACCTGATCGTTCAGGTGGTCGCGCAGGTGCCGCGAAAGCTGACCAAGCCGCAGAAGGAACTGATGCGCCAGCTCGCCGAAACTCTCACCGTCGAAAACACGCCCTCCTCGCGCAGCTTCCTCGGCAAGATGAAAGATATTTTCAGCTAGAGCGAAACCGGAGTGGATGTATCTCGAAGCCACAGGGGCCAAGTCGACGCGACGACCAAGGAGCGGCGACCTTCAGCATACCCAAAAAGTCCACAGTAACTCCGGTTTTGCTCTAGCCGAGCTTCGCCTGCGCGAATGATTTCCGTAGCTCATCCTCGATCCCGCGAGGAAGAGCATATATCTATCCAGTCCACCACGCGCCGATCAAACTGGCCACGGCGATCGCAGCCGTTTCTGTGCGCAGGATGTTCGGCCCCAGGCCCACCGATTGCCATCCCGCATCCGCGAAGCCGGAAATTTCCGTCGAAGTCCATCCGCCTTCCGGCCCGATGGCCGTATAAATTTCCTTCGACGCGGTCGCATTTCGATCTATTGTCATCAGAGATTCCCATAGCGACTGCGTTCGCTCCTGTTCCGACAAAAATAGCCGTAGCGCATTTTTCTTTCCCGCGATGCAATCCGCCACGGACATCGGATCTGAAATTTCAGGCGCGTTGCTGCGGCGAGATTGCTGCGCCGACTCGCGGGATATTTTCCGCCAGCGCTCGCAGCGTTTTGCCGCCGCCTGCGCCAAATGTTTCTCGCTGCGCTGCGCGACAATCGGAACGATTCGCGCCACGCCCAGCTCCGTCAACTTTTCAATCGCCCATTCCATCCGCTCAAATCGAACGATGCTCAACGCCACGATCAGTGGCAAAGATTCAGCCGCTTCGACTTCCTCGTGCAGCGAGAATTCAACAGCATCGGCGGCCACCTTTTCGATGACCCCGCGCCGGACCGCATTTCCAGCGACGATATCGCATTCCTGGCCAATCTGCGCCCGCAGAACACGCGCCAGGTGCGCCGCTTGCGCATCGAGCAGCGTAGCGGAATTTTCGGTCCATCGGTCGGCAATCCAGCGTCGGCGGGTCATGTGTTCTCCGAGGAGCCTACTGGACGAGCGTAAAAATGAACAGCCCGCCTGCTCGCAAAAAATGCGTTCTCACAAAACAGAAGAGGGAGCGCTGGGCGCTCCCTCTTCTGTTTTGCCTTGAGTGATTCGGTTGCTTACTTCTTTTTGGTGGTCTTCTTGGCTGCCTTCTTCGTTGCTTTCTTTGCTGCTTTCTTGGTTGCCATAGTAACTATTCTCCCTTTTCGATGTGACATCGAGAACTGCAGTCTCACACCGCAGTTACACGAAGGTATAGTTTTGCGCAAAATTAATGTCAAGAAAAAAATTGCATTCCTGGCGTTTTTTTTTGCGAGGACGTACGTATCGTTTTGTCGAAAAAGGAATTTTTTCGTGCGATCGAGCGCACGCGAAGACGAAAAATAGTGCGGAAAAGTTTTTGGAGACTGCCGAAGTTCACACGAGAAGAACAAGAAAGCGCGGCTAAAAAATCTTCGCGACCGACATCGGATGCGCGTGGGTCGATCTCGGCGCGGATGTTGCCATCGAGGTGGGCACGCGCCGATTACCCAGTAAACACAGCCTGTTTCATCCATTTCGATTTTAAAGCCAACGTATCCGACGATCATCGAAAGGATGGGCCTTGCCATCACGAGCCAGGCGCGCCCACCGCGCCGTATACTTTTTTGTTTGCAGCGATCGCGTTTCTGAAAGCTGAAGGGGACCGTATGGAAGACATTGTCATCGTTGCCGGAGTTCGGACGCCTGTCGGAAAATTTCTTGGCTCGCTCGCCGATTTTTCCGCGACCCAATTGGGCGCCACCGTGGTGCGCGAAGTGGTGAGACGCGCCGGCATCGACCCCGCATCGGTGGAGGAATGCATCATGGGCAACGTGGTGTCGGCTGGCCTCGGGCAAAACCCTGCGCGGCAGGCGGCCATCTTCGGCGGCCTTGCGCCTGAGGTAAGCGCCTTTACCGTCAACAAGGTTTGTGGATCTGGATTGAAGGCCGTCGCGCTGGCGGCGCAGGCCATCCAGACCGGCAACGCGGAAATTATTGTCGCCGGCGGCATGGAGTCGATGAGCAATGCGCCCTATCTGCTGCCCGACGCGCGCAAGGGGTTCCGCATGGGCGACAACAAGGCGGTCGATAGCATGGTGCAAGACGGCTTGTGGGATGTTTACAACGACTACCACATGGGCATGACTGGCGAGAACGTCGCCGAAAAATATTCCATTACCCGCGAGGAACAGGATGCCTATGCGCTCGAGTCCCATCGCAAGAGCGCCGCGGCATGGAGGGATGGCCGCTTCGCTTCGCAGATTGTGCCCGTCGAAATTCCCGCCAGGAAAAAAGGCGAGGCGCCCACGTTATTCAGCCGCGATGAATCCGTCCGTGAAGACGCCACGCTGGAAGCGCTGCGAAAGTTGAAGCCCGCATTCAAGAAAGATGGAACCGTCACCGCCGGCAATGCACCCGGCGTCAACGACGGTGCTGGGGCCTTGCTGGTAATGTCGGCGAAGAAAGCCGCGTCGCTCGGGTTGAAGCCGATGGTCCACATTCGCGCCCAGGCCAGCAGCGGCGTCGAACCCAAATGGGTCATGATGGCCCCGGTCACTGGCATTCGCAAGGTGCTGGAGAAAGCGGGCTGGCAGCGCGATGAAGTCGATCTCTTTGAGCTGAATGAGGCCTTCGCCGTCCAGGCGCTGGGCGTCTCGCGCGAGCTGGGACTCGACCCGAACAAGGTCAACGTGAACGGCGGAGCGGTCGCCATCGGCCATCCCATTGGCGCCAGCGGCGCGCGCGTGTTGATCACACTGATCTACGAAATGATCCGCCAGGATGCGAAGAAGGGCGTCGCCGCGCTCTGTCTTGGCGGCGGCAACTCCGTCGCCATGGCCCTCGAACGTTGATGTCGTTGCCTTCCACGGAACGCTTCAGCGGGTGCCCCATCCTTCGCGTATTTGCGAAGGGTGCGAGGAGCACAGGACGTTACCGATAAAAATGCTGTTCAGGTGTTCTGCTTTTTCATCTCATCCTTGGCTGCGCCAAGGATCGAGGGGGCACCCGGCATCTGTCGAGCGTGTTTGCGTTTGAGTGCTGCGCTTCCAATCCATGTACAGTTCAATCATGTTGGGGTGCAGTATCCTCAGGCTTTCATCGCGATCCAAAATCGCTCGCAAGATCGTGGATTTGGATATTGTGTCAGTGAAAAAACTCTTCTAAAGCTCTGTCAAACGAGGATCTGCACAATCTTTAGCGCTGCGAGTTTCAGATAGAACAATTTCAAACGTGTTGAGCACGAAGTACGCGAATGCGTCCAGCTTTGCCTTGAAAATCGGGGTGTTCTCAGCATTCCTGAACTCTTTAGCGTTACGAACTTGGTGATCGTCTAAACAGGCCCACAGTCGAGGATCATCCATGAGACACCGGTCGATGTCGAGCAGCATTTTAGTGCCCTCAACATTGAGACCGCGATCCGAAATCTTTTGGGTTTGCCTATAGCTCAAAAAAGCGAACCAGCCAGACAGAATGGCCGCAACCAAAGAGACGACCACGCCAAGTAGCTCGTATATTGAGGTAGTATTTTCCGTTGCAAAAATCATTAGCATGACATGCCTCCTACTAGCGTGAAGCGCAGATGATCCGGTCGTTCGATGATGTCTGCCCCCTAGCACTCGATAATGTTCAGCGCCAGTCCTGCCTGCGAAGTTTCCTTGTAGCGGCTCTGCATGTCGAGCCCGGTGCGGTACATGGTCTCAATCACCTGGTCGAGCGAAATTTTGTGCGTCCCGGTTTCGTTCATGGAAATGCGACAGGCGTTCACCGCCTTTACCGCGCCCATGGCATTGCGCTCAATGCACGGAATCTGCACCAGGCCGCCGATGGGGTCGCACGTCATGCCAAGGTTATGTTCCATGGCGATCTCGGCGGCATGCTCCACCTCGTCATTGTTGCCGCCCATCGCCGCTACCAATCCTCCGCCAGCCATGGAGCACGCAACACCCACCTCGCCCTGGCAGCCAACCTCCGCGCCGGAGATGGAAGCGTTCTCCTTGTAGAGAATCCCGACGGCGGCAGCCGTCAAAAAATAGCGAAGAATGCCTTCGTCATCCGCGCCCGGAACAAAGTTGCGATAGTAATGCCCGACCGCCGGAATCACTCCTGCGGCGCCATTTGTCGGCGCGGTCACGACGCGTCCTCCCGCAGCGTTTTCTTCATTCACGGCGATTGCGTGGAGCGTCAGCCAATCCATCGGCGCCAGCGGGTCGCCCGATTGTTTCTTCAGCAGCTTCGCCCGCATTTCCGGTGCGCGGCGACGAACGTTCAATCCACCGGGCAGCGTGCCTTCCGTGGCCAGGCCGCGCTCGGCGCAATCCTGCATCGTCCGCCAGATTGAATGAATGCGCGCTCGCACGTCTGCCTCGCTGCGCGCAACCGACTCGTTCGCCAGAATCAGTTGCCAAATCGCCAAGCCGCGATCCTGCGCAATCTCCAGCAACTCCGCCGCGCTTTGAAACGGATACGGAATCTTCACGGATGGATGGCCCAAAGCCTCTTCGCCTTCGGCGCGAATAAAGCCGCCGCCAATGGAGTAGAAAACCCGTTGCCGCAACACCGCGCCATCGGCTGCGAATGCCGTATAGCGCATTCCGTTGGGATGGCCGGGCAGCGTTTCCGCGCGATGCCACAGCAGGTCTTCAGCTTCGACAAAACGAACGGTGCGTTGGCCCAGAAGGGTGAACGCATGATCGGCGCGGACCTTTTGCACGATGCCGTCGATCGCCGCCGGATCGATCCGGTCCGGCTGCTCCCCCAGCAGTCCCAGAAGAACGGCGCGATCCGTCCCGTGACCGTGACCGGTCAGCGCCAGCGATCCGTACAGCTCGACGGCAACCCGCGTTGTGGTGGCAAGCAGCCCCGCCTCTTCCATCTCGACGGCAAATCGCCGCGCCGCTCGCATCGGGCCCACCGTGTGAGAACTGGAGGGTCCAATCCCAATTTTGAATAAATCGAAGAGGCTCGTCATCGTGCTGGAACCAATTGCGCAGCTCTCTCAGCATACCGGCAGAGGCGCCGCGTTGGCCGATGAGACGCCTCCCGCCGCCAACTGCGGTCGATTTGGCGATAACTTGCCGCCAACGACGCGCATTCACAATCTTCTCCACAGTAGTACTATCGATGACAGAATTCCCCCACGATGCTTTTCAAAGCCTTCAGCGCCGCAGTGTACGGCATTCACGCCAACATCATCGATGTGGAAGTGGATTTTTCCGGCATCAAGACGACGGAAGACCACTTCCATACCGTCGGCCTGCCCGATGCCGCCGTGCGCGAAAGCCGCGACCGCGTCCGTGCCGCCATCAAAAATTCCGGCTTCGATGTTCCGCCCACCCAGATCACCATCAACCTGGCGCCCGCCGACATGAAGAAAGAAGGCTCCGGCTTCGACCTTCCCATGGCCATCGGCATTCTGGGTGCATATGGCAGCCTGCAATTGCGCGACCTCAGCAATTTCCTGCTGGTGGGCGAACTCGGCCTCGACGGCAGCCTGCGGCCCGTGCAGGGGATGCTGCCCATCGCCATTGCCGCGCGCGAACGCGGCATCAAGAATCTGTTGATCCCGGCAGCGAACGCTCGCGAAGCGGCGGTGGTCGAAGGCGTCGACGTCTACGGCGTGAACACGCTGCTGGATGTGCGCGAACTGCTGAACTCGGTCGCCAACGGCGGCATCCAGGCGCAGCCGATTCGCGTGGCCACGCGCGAACTGCTCGGCGACATGCAGCATTTTCCTTTGGATTTCAGCGACGTTCGCGGCCAGCAAACCGCCAAGCGCGCCCTGGAAGTTGCCGCGGCCGGCGGCCACAATATTTTGATGATCGGCCCGCCAGGATCCGGCAAAACCATGCTGGCCAAGCGGCTGCCGGGAATTTTGGCCCCGCTGAATTTTGAAGAGGCGCTGGAGACCACCAAAATCCACTCCGTCGCCGGCGTCTTGAATTCTGAAACCGGCCTGGTGACGCAGCGGCCCTTTCGCTCGCCGCATCACACAGTTTCCGACGCTGGCTTGATCGGCGGCGGCGCCATTCCACGTCCCGGCGAAGTGTCGCTGGCCCACAATGGCCTGCTCTTCCTGGACGAACTGCCGGAATTCCCGCGCAACGTGCTGGAAGTCCTGCGCCAGCCCCTGGAAGATGGCCAGGTCACCATCGCCCGCGCTTCCATGTCGCTCAGCTTTCCGGCGCGCTTCATGCTGGCAGCGGCCATGAATCCTTGTCCGTGCGGATATTTCAACGACAAATCCCGCCAGTGCATGTGTACGCCGCCCATGATTCAACGCTATGTGTCCAAGGTTTCCGGGCCGCTGCTGGATCGCATCGACATTCACATTGAAGTTCCCGCTGTCCAATATAAGGAGCTGCGCGGTGGCTCCGCCGCCGAGGGCTCGGCTGAAATTCGCGCCCGGGTACTGGCGGCCCGCGAGCGCCAGGCCACCCGTTTCGCCGACGCAAAAGAGCGCATCTTCTGCAACGCCCAGATGAGCACGCGCCAGATCCGGATCTACTGCGGCTTGGCTGCCGATGCGGAACGCCTGCTGGAGCGTGCCATGCAGCAGCAGGGACTCACCGCCCGGGCGCACGATCGCATCCTGAAAGTCGCTCGAACCATCGCCGATATTGAAGGCGAGGCCGATTTGGCGGTGAAGCACCTGGCGGAAGCCATCCAATATCGTACGCTGGATCGCAGCTATTGGTCATAAGCACCGTATTTCGTTAATTTTGCGCTTCAATCAAGCCATCCTGGAAGACCGTGTGCGGCGGCGAAATGTCCCCTTTGGAGGGGTATCCGTTTGAATTGTGTAAAGAAGCGATAAATTTTTGTTGACTGGCTATTCAGCGCCAGTTATTCTTAATAGTTGTCGAGTTCCACCACTGGGTGTCTGTCGCTACGACAAGTGTCATACCCCACGGAAAATGCCGTCCAGTCAAGGACTTCCAAGATAGGAGCCGCCAAGTGGCGTAATCTGTCCTGACCGGAAGCGGCAGCGAGTCGGCAACAATGATCGCTTTGCGAGTTGCCAGTATCCGCAAGAACGAACGCCTACAGCAAACCTCTGGTAAGAAGTCGGTTGTGGATCTCATCAAATGAAATTCGACTAAGATTTTCAGATTTTCCATCAATCGCCATGTGTGCTTCGTGCGTCTAACTTGGTAGCAACGCTGGCTGGACCGGCGCAACACTTCTCGTACCCCCAAAGTAGAAGGTTCTGACGGCCATTACTTAATCAAAGAAGAGAGGTACTGAAAATTATGCGCTCCCAACTAATATTTGGCGCTTTGACCTACGTCCGAAATCGCTATGAACTGTGTCAGCTCGCTTCCAAAGCGGCCCGCAAGTTGCACAAGCCAACCACCCGTCTCCAGGACACGATGAACGATGTATTGGTTCGCTTCCATCACTCGAATCCTTTAGGCGAAACCGCTGTACCCGTTGAGCAGGTTCGTAAGCAGGAACGCCGCGCAGCGTAAGCTGCGCGCCGTTCCCCCACGGCCCGCCCCCGTTCAATTTTCCCTTGACCGTACAACCTCCTGTCCGCAAGGCTTCCCGGTGCATTCCCCAAACCACACCATCCGAAAATCTGCCAAAAAACATTTATGACGATTGCTGAACTAAAAGAAAAAAACATAACCGAACTGACGCGTATCGCGCGTTCCCTTGAAATACCCGGTGCCAGCGGACTGCGCAAGCAAGACCTGATCTTTAAGATCCTGCAGGCCCAGAGCGAAAAAGAAGGCCACATCTTCGCCGAAGGCGTACTCGAAATCCTGCCCGACGGCTACGGCTTCCTTCGCTCGCCCGATTACAACTACCTCCCCGGGCCCGACGACATTTATGTCTCCCCGTCGCAGATTCGCAAGTTCGACCTGAAGACCGGCGATACCATCAGCGGCAACGTGCGTCCGCCCCATGAAGGCGAAAAATATTTCGCTCTGGTCAAGATCGAAGCCATCAATTTTGAATCGCCGGAAGAGACCCGCAACAAGATCCTGTTCGACAACCTGACGCCGCTCTATGCGCAGGAACGCATCAAGATGGAGACGGTAAAGGAAAGCATCAGCGGCCGCGTGATGGATCTGTTGACGCCGGTCGGCAAAGGCCAGCGAGGTCTCATCGTCGCTCCGCCGCGCACCGGCAAAACCATGCTACTGCAGTCCATCGCCAACTCCATCACCACCAACCATCCTGAAGTTGTGCTGATTGTGCTGCTGATCGACGAGCGCCCGGAAGAAGTCACCGACATGCAACGGTCCGTCAAGGGTGAAGTCATCAGCTCCACTTTCGATGAGCCTGCGGTGCGCCATGTGCAAGTCGCGGAAATGGTCATCGAGAAAGCCAAGCGCCTGGTCGAGCACAAGCGCGACGTCGTCATCTTGCTCGACTCCATCACCCGCCTGGCCCGCGCCTACAATACCATCGTCCCGCCTTCCGGCAAGGTGCTTTCCGGCGGCGTAGACTCGAACGCGCTACAGCGGCCAAAACGCTTCTTCGGCGCAGCTCGCAACATTGAAGAAGGCGGTTCGTTGACAATTATCGCCACGGCCCTCGTCGACACCGGCTCGCGCATGGATGAAGTGATCTTTGAAGAGTTCAAGGGCACCGGCAACATGGAAGTCATTCTCGACCGCAAGCTGGTAGATAAGCGTGTCTTCCCGGCCATCGACATTCAACGCTCCGGCACGCGTAAGGAAGAACTGCTGATCCCCAAAGATGAATTGCAGCGCACCTGGCTGGTTCGCAAGGTGCTGAACCCATTGTCGCCGGTCGAGGCGATGGAACTGCTGGTCGATAAGCTGGGCAAAGCGCGCAACAATGCGGAATTCCTGCAAAACATGAACGCGTTATAGGATTTCGAGCCGTCAATTCGCCGCGTGATTCTGCGATCCCGACCGAAGGTCGCCGGCGCGAACCGCTCATCATCGAATCCAGGATGGGCCTAGGAGTAGGAAATCCGCTCCATAAGTTGCTTGGATTGGCTGTGAGTCGTTGCAACCTTTGCTTTATGAACTCCCGGTCGCGTCAGATAGCGCGCACAACTGTTGCAAGGATCCGAGAGGCTTCTCGAAGAATTGACTGTTCGGTATTGCTAAGAGCGTCGATCTGACGAGCCAACGAACGAACCCGCCGGTTGCGGCCCTCCATCAGAAGTTTCTTCCCGGCGGTCGTTGCCGAAAGACGAGTGCTACGGCCGTCTTCTGCATTTTTTTTCTTGACGACGAGGCCCTGCTCTTCTAGTGCATTCACTATTCGCGTCATCGTTGGAGGGCGAACCTGCTCAACTGCGGCAAGGTTGCCGAGAGTGATGGGGCCTCCAAACACGATGACGGAAAGAGCCGATAAGCGCGGTGCATTGAGACCACTGCTTTCATCTTCCCTCCGCAGCTTGCGAAGGAGGTGGATGGCGACAGAATGGAGATGGTCGGCCATGTTTCGCGAATCTACCCGCGCTTCGTTTGACATTTCTACTTGGTTTTATGATATATCGTTAGCTGGGCTAACGATATGGGGGGCGCAGTGAGCAACGATATTATTGAAGATACGCAGCAGTCCGTTCATCTTAGCGAAATCGGGCAAATCGCCTTGACTGTTCACGATCTGGCACTGGCGAAAGATTTCTATCAAAACATCCTTGGCATGCAATTTCTGTTCGATGCAGGCACAATGGCTTTCTTTCAGTGTGGAACGATCCGTCTCATGATTGGTGTCTCAGAAAAACCATTTTCCAACGAAGGCACGATTTTGTACTTTCGAGTCCCAGATATTCATGGTGTGCATTCCACGTTGAAAAATCGAGGCGTGTCCTCCGTGCAGGAACCGCATCTGGTTGCCAGAATGAAGAGCCATGATCTTTGGATGTCCTTCCTGAAGGATCCTGATGGCAATACTCTGGCCCTCATGAGTGAAATCACCAGGACACTGTCCGAGGAGCAAAACCAATGACGGCAAACAAGCCCCTCTCTCACTTGACTGGAACAACTCAGATGACTGTTAAGCATCCCAAATACGGCAGCGGAGCGTGTCAACGAGTTTGAGACATGTGGCATGAGAGTTTAGTGTCGAATCTCTTCTGTCGCTGTTGTCGGAGTTGGTGGGTTGATCCAGGCCGCGGTGGGTTGGGGCGGATGCTTTGGTCGGG
>JAJYUB010000054.1 GCA_021792795.1 Acidobacteriota bacterium
TGCACATTCGCGATGGGTTGGCGATTCATCTGCAGGATCACCTCGCCGGGGGCCAAGCCTTGCAGGCCATCGGCAAACGAACCCGGACGAATGCTGCGAATGATCACTCCACCCGTGATGCCGGCCTTCGAGCCCATGTCCGGCGGCACATTGCTGACCGACATGCCCAGTTTGGTCGTCCCGCTCTGCTGCGGCCCGTTGGAGTTGCCGGAGGGTGCCCCGCCGTTGTTCAGCGCGGCCATCATGGCCGCGCGGTCTGCGATCGTCACCGTGGCGGTTTCATGCTTGCCGTCGTGAATGTAACCCAGGGTTGCGGTGCTGCCCGGTTTGCGCCCGGCAATATCGCTGATCAGATCGTCCCCGCCCTTGATGGGGCGTCCGTCGATGCTGGTGATAATGTCGCCCGGCTTCAGTCCCGCCTTGTCCGCCGGGAACCCAGGTTGGACAGAGCTGATGATCACGCCGTTCTTGAAGCCGTAGACGTGGGCCACCGCGGAAGACGTCACAGCCTGGAAGGTAATGCCGATCGATCCGCGCACAACCTTGTGTCCGGGGCCGATCAACTGGTTGTAAACATTGGCGATCGTGTCCGACGGCATGGCAAAGCCAATGCCTTCATTCCCAGCGGACTGGGTATAGATGGCGGTATTCATGCCGATCACCTGGCCATCCATGTTCACCAGCGGGCCGCCGGAGTTTCCCGGATTGATGGCCGCATCCGTCTGGATAAAGTGTTGAAACTCGCCCGCTCCGATTCCGCCTTCGCCCGTGAGAGAACGGTTTTCGGACGAGATGATGCCTGCGGTCACGGTCTGGTTCAGGCCGAACGGGCTGCCGATTGCCAGCACCCAGTCGCCAATCTGCGTCCCATCGGAGTTGCCCAGCTTCACGGTCGGCAGCGGGGTGCTGATGTTGATCTTGAGGACTGCGATGTCGGTCGCCTTGTCCGTTCCCACCACCGTGGCTGCGTGTCCCTGATCGCCCCTCGGATCGGTACTCAGCTTCACCCAGATTTTGTCCGCTTTTTCGACCACATGGTTGTTTGTAATGATGTAGCCGCGCGGATCGACGATAAAGCCGGAGCCCAGCGCCTCACGCTCGCCGCCATCCGGCGCTTCTCCTTGCGGGCCCTGCGGTCCGCCGAATCCGAAGAAGTGGTTGAAGAAGTCCTGCATGCCGTTGTCGCCCTGGCCTTGACCCGGACCCTGACCTTGCTGGCCGTCGCCTTCGCCACCATCCTGGCCATTGTCATCGGGTCCCTGCACGCTTCCCTGGGTGCTCCGGCCATTGCTATTCTTTGCATAGGAGACGGTGTTGATGTTGACCACCGCCGGACCCACCTGCTTGACGATCTGGGTAAATGTCGTCGACAAATTCACCGGGCTTGGGATCTGAAGCGGTTGAGCATCCGAGCTGTCGACCTTGGCTTCTTTTCCGTCGACCCCGTGGGCCACGACAGACCCGATGAGAATGCCGGCAGACAGCGTCGCGAGAATCGCGAAGGTAAAACTTAAGCGGCGCGTGCGAAGTTTACCGATCCAAACTTTCCAAACGTTCATTGTGTGTCGAACCCCGTTCTGTATTCAGTAGGAACCTAAAGTGCGATGGGACATTGCAACCTTCAAGTATACGGCTTCGTCGTAAGCGCCCGCCACAGCGGCAGCGCGCCCTGAAAACTGACAGCTTAGATCGTTAGACGCAGAATCTTGCCAAACCGGAGCACCTTTCCTTTCAAGGATTTTTACCCAGCGAGACGCGGGTGCCCCAGGTATCGACGTAGAGACCTGGGATTGCGACGGCCAGGAACAACAATCGGCGGTCAGACACCCAGCGCGGCGTCGCCCGTTCCGTTCTGCCGTCTCCGCTGCCGCCAGCGCGGCAGAATTTCCGCTGCGAATATGCCGAACAGCACCAGGATCGCTCCCACGCCGCGGCGAAGCTCCAGCTTTTCCTTCAGCGCCACAAACGCCGTCAGCCACGCGAATACTGGCTCCAACGTCAAAATCACGGCGATATTCGCCGCCGGGATCGCTTGTTGCGCCCAGGTCTGGATCCCGAAGGCCAACGCCGTCGCCAGTACTCCCGCCACCAACAGGGAAATCGGAACGAACGGCTGCCGCAGAGCACCTCCCGGGGCCGCCAGATGGGCCAGGGAATCCATCCGGATCGGTTCCATGATCAGCGCGCCGGCCGTCAAAAAGACCATGGCGAACCCGATCTGTAGCAAAATCAACTGCTCGAATTCGGCCCTGCCGGCAGCGTGGGCCAGTGCGATGACATACAGCGAAAATCCAACCGCGCAAACCAGGGTCAGCAGGTTTCCCAGGCTTTCCTTGCCGCCGGCAGCCAACAGCAGGGTCCAGTGCGCGTGGGCGGGGAGCATCAAGAGTGCAACCCCCAGCAACGCCACCAAAGCGCCGGCCCACGCCGTCCACTCCGGCGTACCGTGGTCCGGAGGCCGCATCCCTGGAATCGTCGCCAGGATGGGAACAATCACCACCACCAGCGCCGTAATGAAGGCGGAATTCGTCGCCGTCGTATACGCCAGGCCCTGCGTCTGAAACACATACCCGATGGCCAGGCTGCCCCCCGCGGCGGCGCCAAACAGCCACGCCTCGCGCGTAAGCTGCCGCCATTGCCTGCGATAGACCAGCGCCAGGCAGGCAAATGCGATCGTCATGCGAATTGAGTTGAACCACTGCGGCGAGATTACGGCCAGCGCTTCCTTGATCAACACAAACATCGCGCCCCAAAGCATCACCACCGCCAACATCAGCAGATGCGCCATCGCATTGCGCGAAATTTTCGGCGAACTTGCGCCGGTCGTCATGGAAGATCCATTCATTAGGTTCGGAGGTTTGCGAATTGGGTTACAGTTCCGTCCGCGCCAGCGCCAGCAACAGCAGCAAAATTCGCCGCAGCGCCAGGTCGCGTCCGCCGGCGTCGAACCACTCCCGCAGGGTGTGGACGCCGCCCCCGCTGCCGCCGCTGCCCAGGCTGGCCGCCTCCACTCCCAAAGAGAGCGGAATGTTCGCGTCGGTGGAAGCAATTCCGGTGTGGCTCAGGATCTGCAGGTGCCGGTCCACCGCGCGCAACGTCGTCAACAGGCGCGCATCGTCTGGGAGCGTCGCCGCGGGCCGCTCGCCGATCGGTTCAATGGAGAATTGGATTGGATCCAAGCGGAAGTTTCCGCTCGCCGCGTTCACGGCGCGATTGGCAGCCTCGACGGCGGCTTTCACGGCTCGATAAATGTTCTCTTCCAATCGCAACAGGGCCGCCGCGTCGGTCGAGCGGGTGTCGATACGCGCCTCCGCCTGCTGCGGAATCGCGTTGATGGAGGTTCCGCCCTCAATGTGGCCGATGTTCCACGTCGTTCGCGGCGCAGCCGGCAATTCGATCCTGCCAATCTCCGCCAGGGCGTTCGCCAGCACCAGCACCGGGTTCGGCGTGCCGGCATCGCTCCAGGAATGGCCGCCAGGCCCGGTGATTCCGATGCGAAAACGCTTGCTGCCCAGTCCCTGAGTGACAATCGTGTCCGTCCCTGCGCCGTCCAACACCACCGCAAAACGAATGCGCGGCGCAACCCGCTGGTCGGCGAACAGATGTCGCATTCCGCGCAAATTGCCTTCTCCTTCTTCTCCTACATTGCACGCAAACAGCAGATCGCCCCCCGGCTTCAACCCGGCGGCGCGCATGCCCGCGGCAATTCCCAGCAGCGCGGCAATCCCAGCGCAGTTGTCGCTGGCTCCCGGAATCGTCAGGCGGCTTCCATCCTGCACCGGTTCGCCAATCGCCTCGGCCGGAAACACCGTGTCGAGATGCGCGGACAACAAGGTGCATGGCCGAAACTCTTCGGCATTTTTTTTTGTCGAGTCATCGCCCGCCCGCAGCCATCCCAGCGCGTTGCCGCAATCGTCGATCCGGACGTCTTCCAGTCCCAGCGCTCGGAACCGCTCCGCTACCCAATTCGCCCGGGCCGCCTCCCCAAACGGCGGCGCGGCGATGGCCGCCACCTGGCGATGCCACTCCCGCAACTGCGTTTCCTGCAGATGAAACCATTGAAAGGCGCGATGCACCGCCGGCTGCCCGGCCAGTTGGCTGACGGTCTGAAACGCCGAGATGGCAATGGTTTTCGGCATGACGTACTCGAGCGTGCAATTTGGATCGATGCGTTTCAGGATGCATGGTCAGTCTATCGAAAGTTCAGTTCTCGAAAACGCGAGACTTGCCGCTGCGATTCAATTCAGTAGAGGACCTTCATCAGGCACAGGCCGCTCGCGGCCGCGGTCGGGCCCGCCAGCGCGCGATTGCGGCCCTCCAAAATACGACCCATCTCCGTGGCTGCCATGCGGCTGCGGCCTACCTCAATAAAAGTTCCCGCCAGGTTGCGCACCATGTGATGCAAAAATCCGTTGCCGCTCACCGTATAGGTCAGAATTTCCCCGGCATCGCCACCGATCGCGTCGCCGGATGAATCCGCCCGCGGTCCACTCAGCATCCCTCCCAGCGCGCCGGGTAAGGGAAGTACAGACTCTCGTGTCCACTGGGAAGTCTCGATGCGGCGGACATGATTGCAAATCGGCCCAGTGGACTTATCTTGCGCCGTATCGCTGCCACCGTCGCCACGGTTAATATCGGCTTCCTCGTCTGCCATCCGCGCGGCGCGGTCCGGATCGGTCGCGGCGAAGGAAGTAAAGTCATGCTCTCCGAGGATTGCCTCCGCTGCCTGTTGCATCGCCTCCATATCCAGCGGCCACCTGCAGAGGGAAACATAGCGCGCCAAAAATGGGGAGCAAACGCCTCCGTGAAAGATGCGATATTGATACACCTTGCCGACCGCGCTGTGCCTGGCGTGGAATCCTGCCGCCGCCTGCTCCGCGGAGAGGACGCGAATGGCAGCCGGAAGCGCGCGATTCAACGCGCGCTGAAAATTTTTTGCCGGGATGGCCGCCCGCAGCGAAAAACTCGCCACCTGTCCCCGCGCGTGGACGCCCGCGTCGGTCCGTCCCGATCCCTGCGGCAACACCGCCTCTCCGGTAACGCTGGCAACTGCATCGGCTAGCGTGCCTTGGACGGTCGATTTTCCCGGCTGGACCTGCCAGCCGTGGAATTCCGTTCCGTCGTACGCCAGAATCAGTTTCCAGATGTTGCTTTCTTTTCCGCTCTCGCTCGCTTGCATGGCCGCCTTCGTCCCTGCTGTGTTGCCGTGTCTCCGCGTGCTCGCTCTTTGTAGCATTCTGTTCCTTGTGGCGTTCCCTCTGTCGCTCTCGCCGATCGTCCATCCAAAGGGCGGCAATGTGCGCGGTGGTCCATTCTGCTGCGATATACTCATCCTCGTTAGCAGATTACACATGGTTTCTCTGGCTCGACATGCGATGCTCGCGTGACGGCCTTGTTGATTGCCTGGAAATTTGTGCATTGGTTGGAATTTGGAGAAATCTCCGGGCAGTTTTGTTTGAGGAAACATTTTGCTTGGGAATCGACGGGAACCGTCCAGCCGGAAATCTCGTACCCATTCATAGAACGCGAATGGGGAACGACGCTTGCTTGTGGGGACCGCTATTTTGCCATTTTTTGAAGGGTAAAGCGGTCTGCGGGCTCCAGCGGAAAATAGGGAGATTTCCGAAGCCGGAGGCCCTTCAGCGCCATCGAATGGAAGGTCTTCCATCCGACAAGCATCGGCCACGCTTCTCTGCATTCCAGGATCCATGGCGTTCGGTTCGCTTGTAGAAGTTGCAATTGCCGTTCAATCGCACCGGCTGGAACGGAAAATTTTATTGAGGCAAAGAAGGGCAGGGCAAACGTGAAGACGAAGGACTTGCAGAGTGGATGGGTGGTTGGCCTGATGATGCTGAACCTGGTGATGCCGGTGGCTGGCGCTCAATCGCAGAGTTCCAGCAGCGCCCTGCCGAATGCTCCAGCCGTGGCGGCGGCCACCGTGGCCACGCCCGCCCCCAACTTTACCGGGCCTTATTCTCTGCGCCCCACCAGTCACGATTTTTCTCGCGGCAAATCGCAGTTCCCAAACCCATTTTCCGTCTACACGCAATCGACTGTCCCTCCGCCCCGGCTCAGCAACTCCCCGCGGATCGATACGCTGTACAAAGACGGCAAGATTTATCTCAGCCTGGATGACGCCATCCTGCTGGCGCTGCAGAACAATTTCGACATCGCCATTGCCCGCTACAACCTCGACATTGCCGACACCGATCTTCTGCGCGCCCGCTCCGGCCTTTCCTTCCTGGGCGTCAATACCGGCCTGGTTCAGGGCACGCTGGGCGGCAGCACCAGTCCGGTGGCGAGTTCCGCGCCCGCTGCCACCACCGGCAACACCAGTTCGACCGCCACCACCTCCGCAACCACCATCCAGACCACCGGCGCCGCGGGCGGCGGTCCCGGAGGTACTTCGGTGGGAGCCGGCGGCGCTGGCTCAGGCCCCAATGGAATCACTTCGACCACCTTGGGTTCGGGCCCTCTCGACGTGCCCATTGAGCCGCTCGATCCGGTCGTGTCCGGCACCGTGCAACTGCAGCGGGCCTATATCCCCCAGACTTCAAAGTTCCTTACCGGAACGTTTCAACTGAATTCGAACACGAATGAATACAACTTCAATTATTCGCAAGGGTTTCTGCCGGGCGAGACGCTGGCCCTCACCTTCAACAACAACCGCAGCACCAGCGACATGAACTCGATCTTCGGCAACTTCTACAGCCCCGCGATCACGTCCACCTTCAACGCCCAGGTCACGCAACATCTGCTGCAAGGTTTTGGATGGACGGTGAATGGACGCTACATCGCCATCACCAAGAACAACCGCCGCATTACCGATTCCGCCTTCCGCGCCCAACTGCTCTACACCATCGACCAGATTGAGAACATCTACTGGGGACTCGTAGGCGCGTATCAGGATGAAATGGCCAAGGAGGGCGCGCTGAAACAATCGACGCAACTGCTCTCCGACGACAAGAGACAACTGCAAATCGGCACCCTCGCCCCCCTGGATGTCGTCAATGCAAATGCCCAGGTCGCCAGCGACCAGCAGGCGCTGATCACCTCCAAGACCAAGCTCGAATATCAGCAGCTCATTATCAAGCAGGCCATTGCGCGCAATCTCGACGACCCTACCTTCGCTGCCGCGCCCGTCATTCCAACCGATCGCGTCTCCTTGATGCGGACCTCCGAGGAAGAAAAGCCGGTCGAAGATCTGGTCCAGGAAGCCTATGCCGACAGTCCCAACGTCGAGCAGGCGGTCCTCGCCCTGAAAAATCAGGAGATCACCCTCAAGTCCGTCAAGAATGCGTTGCTCCCGGTACTCGACGTGTACGCATTTTATGGTGCCGAGGCCATCGGCGGATCGAAGAACCCGCTGATCACGTGCGGGCTCATTCCATCGCTCGGCTTCGATCCGTGCGCCGGCACGCCGGGGATCAACATCCCCTACAGCACCGTGATCGGCCATTTGTTCAACAGTTCCGGGCCCAACAAGGGCGTCGGTTTCAACTTCACCGTGCCGCTCCGCAATCGCCAGGCGGAGGCGCAACAGACCCGCGCCCAGATTGAATACCGCCAGTCCCAGATGCGCCTGCAGCAGTTGTACGTGCAGCTCAGGATGCAGGTCACCAACCAGTTGTTTGCGTTGCAGAACGACCGCGCCCAGGTCCAGTCCGCCGAAGCCAGCCAGCAATATGCGGTGCAGAGTCTCGATGCCGAGCAGAAGAAATATCGCCTCGGCGCGTCCACCACCGCCAATGTATTGTCCCAGACGCGGAACCTGGAGGCCGCGGAGGACAATCTGATCGCTGCCCAGACCACCTACGCCGTGGACCGCGCTGCGCTCTCCGAACTGGTCGCCGATACCTTGCAGAAATATGGCATCGGCATCACCGATGCCGCCACGGGAAATATCTCCCAGGCGCCGAACGTGCCCGGCCTGGAAGCGCCCCAGCCCGAAGCCAAGCCCGAGCCCCTGCATCCTGACCAGGGACAAGGTGGAAACGATACGGTGTCTCCCGCAGCCGTATCCCCCGGCCCGCAGGGGTTGTAGATTTCCGTATCGCTCAAGCCGGGTGCCCCATCCTTCGCGCCTTTGCGAAGGGTGGGGATCGAATCCTTCCCGCTATCGCTCCGTGATCCGATCCAGAAAATCGAAAAACTCCGGAAATGAAATCGCCGCCGACTCCGCTCCGTGAATTTCGGTTTGCCCGGTCGCCCGCAGCGCCGCCACGGCGAACGCCATTGCGATACGATGGTCGTCCCCGGCATCGATCTCCGCGCCATGCAGCGTTTGTCCTCCCGCCACGTCCAAACCGTCTTCGAACTCCTCCACCTTCGCTCCCATGGCGCGAAGATTTTTGGCCACCAGCGCAATCCGGTCCGATTCCTTCACTCGCAATTCCCGCGCATCGCGGATGCGGACCCCTTCCCGCGTATACGGCGCGATCGCGGCCAATACCGGCAATTCGTCGATCAGTTGTGCCGACATGGCGCCGCTGATTTCCGCGCCCACCAGCCCATTTGGATTGCCCACCACCTGTAGCGTGCCCACCAGTTCCGCGTGCTGCTCATTCAACTCCAGCACATTCAACCCGACGCCCAGGCCGCGCAACACATCCAGCAGCGACGCCCGCGTGGGATTCATCCCCACCCCATCCAGCACCAGGTTCGACTCCGGAAACAACGCCGCCGCGCACAGAAAAAATGCCGCCGAGGACAAATCGCCCGGCACGCTGGCATCGATGCCGTGCAGCCTCTGCCCGCCGGCGATGCCGACCGTCAGCTTGCTCCGCTCCACCTGCGCGCCAAACGCCCGCAACGCCAGCTCGCCGTGGTCGCGCGTGTGTACCGACTCATGCACCCGCGTGGCGCCGCCGGCCTGCAATCCGGCGAACAACAGGCACGTCTTCACTTGTGCGCTGGCGATCGGCGTCTGGTAATCCAGCCCGCGCAGCGGGCCGCCGTGGATCGTTACCGGCGCGTGACCCTCCGTCAATTCAAGCCTCGCTCCCATGGCCGTCAGCGGCGCGCGAATGCGCTCCATCGGTCGCCGGCTCAGGGAAGCGTCGCCCACCAGCGTGCTGTGAAATGGTTGTGCCGCCAGCAATCCCGCCAGCATCCGCATTGTGGAGCCGGAATTGCCGCACTCCAGCGCCGCCTGCGGCTCGCGAAATTCGCCAGCGCGCCCGCCAATGGCAATCGCGCCGTTCTCGCCGCGTTCGACGCGCGCGCCCAACTGCTCCATGCAGGCCAGGGTGCTGTGCGGGTCCGCCCCGCTGGAAAAATTTGTCAGGCGCGACGCGCCTTCGGCGAACCCCGCCAACATCGCATAACGATGCGAAATGCTTTTGTCCCCCGGCAGTCGCAGGCTTCCCAGCACATTCCGCGCCGGCGCAATCGCGCGCGTCGGACCAGGCGATAGAGCAGTGAACGGCTTCATGTGTGACAAAAAAATCTCTCCTTGAAAACTTCTCATCGGTCGATCGATAGCGGGAAAATTTCGGCTTTCTCTCGGGCGTTCCATTTTGGGACTACTCGAACCAAACCGGAAATCTCATCGTACCCCGAACCGATTCCTTCGTGAAAACTTCGCCCCTTCGCCGCACCATAAGCACAGGTGAAACGCGGCAGCCTCGACATCGACGGCTGTCCCCAGTGAGGGTGCCATGGTGAAGATCGACCCGTTCAAGCTGAGTATCGCCGCCGCGCTCGTCTTCGGCGGTCTGTCTGTCCCCGTAGCGCTTGCGCAGGGCCAGGCCGCAAATCGAAATGCGCGGAGATCGCAATTCGACCCGCGCCTCCTCGCGCCTTCCAGCAACCTCACGGAATCCGCGATCTTACCGGAAGCCATGCAGCTCTACGGTCGCGCTGTGACGGAACTGCATCGGGGACATGCCATCGCCGCCGAAAAAGACGCCCTCCGCGCTCTCCAGATCGACCCCAAATTCGCCGACGCATCGGCGCTGGCAGCCACCGCTGCGCTCGTCCAGCAGCAGTTTGAGCGCGCATCCGCGGAAGCCACGCAAGCCATCCAGAGCAACGCCGCCGATGAAAAGGCCTATGTCATACTCGCCACCGCGCAGAATTATCTTGGCCATTACTCCGACGCGGCGGACGCTCTGCGCCATGTCCGGCCGCGGGAACAACAAACCTGGCAGGTCGCATATCAGTGGGCAAGGGCGGAGGCGGGCCTGCAAGACTTGCAGCAGTGCCTGGAGTGGACGAATCGCGCCGCGCTGTCCGCGCCGCCGGACTTCGCTCCGCTGCACCTGCTGCGCGCCAGCGTCCTGCTGGCCATGGGAGACAACGCGCGCGCCGCCGATGAACTGGAAATCTACCTGCAATTGCCCAGCGTCAACGCATCCCAGCGCGACCTGCTGGCCCAGGAACTGCAACGCCTGCGCGCATTGCCGCAGTCGAGCGCTGCATCGCCCTCCGCCACCGGCAATTAATGCGGATTGACGGTTCGTGTAGCCGGGTTCCCAATGGGGTCATTCTGAATGGAGGTCGCCGCGCGACCGGAGTGAAGAATCCAGACAATGCGCGCCGGGTACGTGCCGCCATTGCCCTCTGGATTCTGCGCGGAGCTTGCCCTGAGCGCAGCCGAAGGGCCCAGAATGACTCATCCCCAAAATGATTGCGCCAACTGTAAATCCGTCATCGCGCATCGCAGCCCGTTCTGTTTTTTCCGCGATGAAGCGCCTCAACACTCCACCGGTTTTTTCGGGTCGATCACGCGTAGCGCGATGACCGTTTCGTCGTCGAAATGTTCCACCGTCCCCTGAAACTCGGAAACTTCTTTCAGGATGTTGCCGACCATGGTGGAGGCCGAGCAGTGCAGATTGTTTTCCAGCACAGTCGTCAGCCGTTCCATGTCGAACATTTCGCCGCGATCGTTTTCCGCGTCGATCATGCCGTCGGAGTAAAACACCAGCATGTCGCCGGGCTGCGTCGATAGCGTGAATTCTTCGTACTCGACATCGGGAAACATGCCCAGCGGAATGCCAGTCGCCTGGATCGCTTCCACTCCCTTGGCGCGGCAAAAAATGGGCTGACATGCGCCCGCATTGGCCACCTGCAACGTCCGGTCGTTGTCGTTCCAGATCGCAAACAGCATGGTGACGTATTGCGCCTCCAGTTTCCGTTCCTGCAATTGCTCGTTTAGCAGCGCCAGCATCTGCGCCGGTGTCGGCTTCTGTGCCGCCAGGGAACGCATGATGCCGCTGACCAGCGCCGCATACAGCGCGCCCGCCGCGCCTTTGCCGCTCACATCTCCCAGCACGATGGCGGTGCGCCCGTCGCCGTAGTCCAGAAAATCGTACAGGTCGCCGCCAATGGTGCGCGCCGGAACAAAACGCGCCGCCACCTCCGCATGGATGGGCTCGGGCACGGTTTGCGGCATCAGCCGAAATTGCACCTTGCGCGCCATCGCCAGGTCTTCTTCCAGACGCTGTTCTTCCTGCGCCAGCCTTTGATAGAGCCCGGCGTTTTCCATCGCGATCGCCAACTGGGCCGCCAATGTGCTCACTGCATGAACATTATCTTCGTTGAAGAAATGGGGCCGCGTATGTTCCAGGTCCAGCACGCCCAGCACTTTGCCCTTGTAGATCAACGGCACCGCCATCTCCGACCGCGTTTCCGTGTGTACCATAATGTAGCGCGGATCGCTGCGCACATCGCCCACCGTGATCGCCTGCCGCGTGCTCACCGCCGCGCCGATCAGTCCGCGCTGCAGCGGCACCGGCTCGGAAAAGGAGTTGTCCGTTTTGCCGAATCGAATCGAGAAACGATGGATCAGCATGTTCGTTTTCTCATCCAGCATCCAGATGGCGAACATCTGGTAGGGGATGACTCGCTGCAACAGCTTTCCGACCCGCTCCAGCAACTGCTCCGGGTCCAGAATGGAAGTCAGCTCCCGGCTGATCTCATGCAGCAATTCCAGCGACTGCGCCTGCCGCGAAATGCGCGTATAGAGCCGCGCGTTTTCCACCGCAATGGCCACCCGAGAGGCCGTCAGTTGCAGCAGGTGCAGGTGCTCCGGGCGAAAATAATCGGGCTGCTCGGACTGGATGTCGATCACGCCGATGACGCGGTTCTTGGTCACCAGCGGCACCGCAAGCTCCGAGCGCACCTGGGAATTCGCGTCGATATAGTTGGAAAGCGCGCTGACATCGTTGATCAGCATCGCTTCCCGGCGCTCCGCCACTTGCCCCACCACCCCCTCGCCCATGCGAATGCGCATCCGCTCCACATCCGCGGAGTGGCCGATCTGGAAACGCATCCGCAACTCATTGGTGCGGTCGTTCAACAGCAGAATCGCAAAAATGCGGTATTCGATCACGGCGCGCACCAGGTCCGCCACCCGATGCAGCAGCGTTTGCAGGTCCAGCGTGGTATTCAGCGCATCCGCCAGCCGGGTGAGGAAGTCGCCCTGCAGGGAATCGATCCTGGGTTCGTTGCGAAGCGTTGCGGCGGAAGCCGGGCGATAGTCGCCTTCATAGGCGTGATGTTCCGCGGTCGATTTGGAAACGCCGGCGTCCTTGGCCTCGGTTTCGCCTGGGTGCGCGGACGCATCGGGATGGGTCGCCGCCTGCTCAGGCGCAGTTTCTCGCGCCATGGACGCGGCATTTTCTGATGCGGATTTGCGTTTGTTGGGACTCATGGCCTGCCCTTCAGAATAGCGCAGTGAAGCGCGATGAGTTCCACAGGATTTCCGCGGAGACCGGCGTTGCGGTCGCCGCTATTGGGAGGATGCCGCGCCCTGTTCGGAAAGATATTCCTGTACCGCGCGCTGTTGCTCCATGTAGCTTTCCAGAATCGCTACGCCGGAAGAGGTGCCGATCCGGCTGGCGCCCGCCTCCAGCATGTCGCGGACCGCATCCAGCGTGCGAATGCCGCCGGCCGCTTTTACGCCGCAACGGCCCCCGGCAACTCCACGCAGCAGGCTGACGTCTTCCAAAGTCGCGCCGCCGGCAGAAAAACCGGTGCTCGTTTTCAGAAAGTCCACTCCCGCAGCCACGCAGATTTCCGAGGCGCGCAGTTTTTCTTCCAGCGTCAGCAGGCATGTTTCCAAGATCGCTTTGAGCTGCGCGCCCGCATCGTGCGCCAACTCCACCATGGTGCGCACGTCGCTCTGCACGGTCCCATTGTCGCCGCTTTTCAGCGCGCCGATATGGATCACCATGTCCAACTCTCGCGCTCCCAGGCGCAAGGCCGTCTCCCCCTCTTCGCGCTTGTTGTGGGTCAGGGAAGCTCCCAGGGGAAACCCCACCACGGAGCCGACCGCCACGCCGGAACCGGAGAGGGCGCTGTGCGCCAGCGCGATCCAGCAAGGATTCACGCTCACGCACGCGAAGCGATAATGCAGCGCTTCCTCGCACAGCCGCAGCACGTCGGCAGCGGTGGTTTCGGGTTTCAATAGTGTGTGGTCCAGCGTCGCCGCCAGGCTCTGCCAGTCGCGGAGCGCATTGGCGGCAAAGCCCGCGACATCGAAGCTGGAGATTTCAAATTCGTCTGCAAGTTCGGGGGAAGAAGAAGCGCTCATAAATCGATTTTTCCTGTCTGCAACATTTTCCTGTCTACAACGTTGGACGCAGAATCAGCCTACTACTCTCCCGCATCGGTGGGGACGTCTTCGGGCATAAACCAGATGTCCGGCAGGTTGCGGTACCGTTCGGCGAAATCCATGCCATACCCGACCACAAAACGATTGGGAATCGCGAAGCCTACATAATCCGCTTGGACTTTGCATAGGTGCCTTTCAGGCTTGTCCAGAAACGCCGCGATTTTCAGTGTAGCGGGCCCCTGCGCCCGCAGCATATTTTTCAAGTGGCAAAGCGTCCTCCCGGTATCCAGAATGTCCTCTACTAGGACCACGTTTCTACCTTCGATCGGCTGATCGATGTCTTTGATCAACCGGACAGCGTGGGAACGCGTCGCCATGCCGTAGCTGGAAACGGCAAGAAAGTCGAACGTGCAGTCCACCGTGATGGCCCGGGCCAGGTCGGCCACAAAAGGCGCCGCGCCCTTCAGCACGCCCACCAGCATGACGCTCTGTCCGGCAAAATCGCGGCTGATTTCCGTCCCCAACTCGCTGACCCGCTGCTGGATCTGGTGGCGGGTCAAAAAACACTCGAGGGCCTGCCTGTGAGGTGGCTCAGTCATGAACGCAGAATTCCCCCGTTGATTGTAGGACGAAATCTTGAAGATTGCGTGAGCCGTCGATGACTTGGCCTGCAGACCCCGGCAAAAAATGGAATTCGGCCCTGTCACTTATACTGGAAATCTGGGGAATCCTGTCTGCATGTATCCATTCATTCATCTTGGGCGTTTTCAAATTGGCACCTTCGGCATTCTGCTTTGGCTGGCCGCGGTCTCCGGCTGCTGGGTGCTCTATAAGAATTTTGAACGCAAGGGCGTCGAGGCGGACGCCATCAATGTCACGGCCCTGGTTACCGTGGCCGGCATCGTCGGCGCAAAGTTGTGGCATGTGTTCGAGACGCCTCATTTGTTGATGCGGATTCCGCTGCAACTCCTGCTGGACCGCGCCGGATTTGCCTGGTTCGGCGGCCTGGTCGCTGCCATTCTGGTCTTGATGTGGCAGGGCCGCGTCGCCAAGGTCGGCGCGCTCGGCATGCTCGACCTGGCCGCTCCCGCGGCCGCGGTCGGCTATGGCGTGGGCCGCATCGGATGTCTCGCCTCCGGCGACGGCGACTACGGCATTCCAACCTCGTTGCCGTGGGGCGTCGCTTTTCCGCACGGCCTGGTCCCAACCTTGCAGCGCGTACAGCCAACCCCCGTGTATGAATTTATCGCCGCCCTTCTCATCGCCTGGTATCTGTGGCAGCGCGGAAAAGTCGACAAGCCCGTCGGGCTGATTACCGGCGAGTATCTCGTCTGGACCGGATTGGCCCGTTTTCTGGTGGAGTTTGTCCGCATCAATCCGAAGATCTATTTCGGCATGAGCAACGCCCAGGTCGCCAGCATCGGCTCCATGATTGCCGGAGTGATATTGATTGTCTGGGCGCAACGGCATCCGCGCGCCGCCACGCAATCGCGAAAGCACAAGGCCAAGCCAGACACTCACGCCGTCCCCAGCTAAAGCGGTGCCCTCGATCCGGGGCGCCCCCAGGTTCGCGCAGCTAACCTGGGATGGGAAAATTCTGTCGCCCTGAGGTCGCCGCGGCGACCGAAAAATCCAGAGGATGCTGGCAGCGCTTGCGATGCGGATATCGTCTGGGCTCTCCAATCTTCTATGCGGAGTTTGCCCTGAGCGAAGCCGAAGGCTTCTGAATGACTCGCTACCGCAAATGACTGTACAAACTGTAAACCCGCCATAGGCGCTCACAACCTTTTCAGAAATTCCTTCACCTGTTCCAGTTGCGGAAACATCTTCTCTTCCTGCTGGAATTCGCGCGAATGGACACACCTGCGTCCGCCGCGCATCCGCACCGGATGTTTTAAATGCAGCATCTCGTGAAACACCAGATATTCCACCGCATAGCGAGGCGTGTCCGGGCGGTCGAACACGCGGCTCACCACAATGGTATTGTGCGCCGCATCGTAATGGCCCAGTTGCCGACGCGCGGAGTGCGCGCTCCAGGTCAGCACCGGCCTGCCCAGCAACCCATGGAAAAACTGTCGATTCAGATGGTCGAAGACTTCGTCCAGGTCGTAGTAGCGGCCCTGCGCCGTGGAAACATTTTTTCTCCCGCGGCTGCGCCGCACCATCTCCGCCTGCCGAATCACCGCCTCGCTGCCAAGATGCCGACGATAGCGGTTGGCATGGACGGGCTCAATCGGCTTGCGATACAGCTTCGCCAGCAGGATATGCGCAATCGCCCGCGTCACGCTGTCCGGCGCGCCTTCCAGCATGTCGGAAAGTCTCACGAATGCCGTTCCCTGGCGCAGCCGAATGGTCGTATTCACGCCCGTGAACGGGTAGAAGCTGATATGGAACAGCGGCATGGGAGCGCGCGGACGCAGGCGTCGATATTCAGTCGAAAAAATGTCTTGCAGGCGCAGTCCAGACGTGGGGGTTTTCGGATCGGGTTCCAGCATGGGGAGAAGCGCTGGGGGCGATGCGGTCAATGCGAGGTTCCCTTCTGCAGGTGGTTCCAGTCTCGATTGTAGAGAATTTTTACGCGCGATGTCAGCGCCTCGAATCCGGCCCAAGACCGCCTCGAACCATTGCCCGCGCGCCATGCATGCCTCAATTGCTTTCAAGAGAGGATTGCCGAATCGCCTGGTCGGAATTAAGTCGGAGTCATCCTGAACGGAGCGTAGCGGAGTGAAGAATCCAGAGAATATTCGTTTGGATCGCACCGCTATCGCCCGCTGGATTCTTCGCGTTGTTTACCCTGAGCGTGGCCGAAGGGCTCGCAATGACTCGCATGATTCGGCAATCGCACTGTCCGCAATCGTTTCCTATTTCTCCAGCGCCTTCAGCCGTTGCCGTGTCTCTTGCTCTTCGTCTGGATATTGGTCATGAGCCGCGGCGAGAAATTTTCGATAATACAAAATCGCTTGTTTCGTCCGATGCAGATGGTCGAGCGTCGTCGCCCGCAGAAACAACGTTGCCGCGCTATCGCTCAATGTTTGCGCGCGACGGTCCAGCGCCGTCAGCGCCAGCGGATATTGCCCGTCTCTCCACGCGGCAAAGGCAAGCCCGCTCCACGCGTCCTCCTGCGTCGGCTGGATCTGCAGCGACTTCTGAAACGTTTCCACCGCCTGCGCCCACTGTTTTTGATGCATCATGTTTTCTGCCGTAGCGGTCAGCAGGCCAGGATTTCGTCTATCGTTTGCCAGCAGTTGCTGGTACAGGGGCGCTGCCTTGTCCGCCTCTCCAGCGCTGCTGTACAGGTCCGCCAGCATCCGCGTCACCGCCGGCTGGTCGGGGTTCTGCTGGTGCAGCGCTTCCAGTTGCGACACTGCCGCCTGCGTGTCTCCTTGCCCCGCCAGCGCCGTCACAGACAATGCCAGCAATGTCGGATCGTTCGGCTCCCGCAATAATGCTGGATGCAACGCAGCCTCTGCGTCGGCGAATTTGCCTCCGTGAATCAGCGCCCGCGCCAATCCCTCCGAGGCGGCAATCGATGTTGCATCTTGAGCCAGGACCTTTTGATATTCCTTCCCCGCGCCGCTGTAATCGCCGACGTTTTCCGCCAGTTGGGCGGCGAACAACGTGTCGTCGGTTTGCTCCGGCGTCAGTTTTAGCGCCACCAGCAGGGCATCGCTGGCGGCTGCATCGTCGTGCATCTCCGCATCGACACGCGCCAGCGTGCGCGCGGCGCTGGCCACCTCCTGGCGCGGATCGCCGCTGGCAGGTTGCAGCGTCACCGCCGTTTCCAGTTCATGCCGGGCTTCCGCCCATTTTTGTTGCGACGCCAGCAGGTGGCCCAGCGCGGCATGAGACTCGAACTGCTTCGGATCGATCGACTCCGCTTTGCGAAAGTCGGCCTCCGCCGCGCCTGGTTGATGCTGCGCTTGTTCCACGTATCCGCGGTCGAAATAAATGCGCGCGCTTTCCGGCGAATCCGCGGGCTCGCTCGCCGCCGCCCGATTCAATAGCGACACCGCCTGCTCGTATTGCTGGCGGCCAATTGCATTCTCCGCCTCGCTCAGGTACGTGGCCGCCGAAGCTGGGCCCTTCGCCGCCGGATCGGAGGTCCCAGGAGGAAGCGGCGTGGTCTGCGCCTGCATCCATCCCGCAGCCGGCAACAGCGCGGCCGCCATCGCGTATCGAAGGACAAAAGTTTGCATCGTCATTTTCCTGCCGCGACCGAAGCCGCAACCTGTTTCCAGGGCTTCAACACCCGCGCCAGCCATTGTCCGGTGTGCGAGCCCGCAACCGCTGCGATCTGCTCTGGAGTTCCAACCGCGACAACCTCGCCGCCGCGACGTCCGCCCTCCGGCCCCAGATCGACGATCCAGTCCGCCGCCTTCAGTACATCCAGATTATGCTCAATCACCAGCAGCGATCCGCCGCCGTCGATCAACTGTCGCAACGCGGAGAGCAGCTTGCTGACATCGTCGAAATGCAGGCCCGTCGTCGGTTCATCCAGAATGTACAGCAATCGGTTCTTCGCCCGCTTGCTTGCGGAATGGCCCCCCGCCGGTCGTGCGTTGGCCAGATGCGACGCCAGTTTCACCCGTTGCGCTTCGCCTCCGGATAGCGTCGTCGCCGACTGCCCCAGTCGCGCATAACCCAGGCCGACATCGTCCAGCACCCGCAAGCGATCTTGGATCTTGATGTGTCCGGCGAAAAATTGCAGCGCCTCTTTCACCGTCATGTTCAGCATGTCGTGGATGTTCTTGCCCTTGTAGCGGACCTCCAGCACGCCCGCCTTGAAGCGCGTCCCATTGCATTCCTCGCACGGCAGTTCCACGTCCGCCAGGAATTGCATTTCCACCGTGACCGTGCCGTCGCCCTGGCAAACCTCGCAGCGTCCGCCCGGCACGTTGAACGAGAAAAATCCGGCGGCATAGCCTCGCCGCTTGGCATCGGGCAGCGACGCATACAGTTCGCGGATGCCATCGAACGCCTTCATATACGTCACCGGGTTCGATCGCGGAGTTCGCCCAATCGGCGACTGGTCCACCAACACCACTCCGTCCAGATGCTGCGACCCTTCCAGCGTGTCATACAGATGCGTCGGGTCGGCAATGTCGCTCTCGCCCAGGCGATGCGCCAGCGCGCGATACAGCACATCATGCACCAGCGTCGATTTCCCGGAGCCGGAAACTCCAGTGATGCACGTCAACATGCCCAGCGGAATTTCGCAATCCACCGACTGCAAATTGTGCGCCCGCGCCCTCGTCAGTCGCAGCCACGCGCTTCCCGGCGTTCGCCGCCGCGACGGTATCGGAATGGAAAGCTGGCCGCGCAGATATTTTCCCGTCAAGGAATTCGGCGACTTCATCAGCTCCGGCAATGTTCCGGACGCCAGCAGCTTGCCGCCCAACTCGCCCGCGCCCGGCCCCAGGTCCAACAGATAATTCGCCGCGCGAATAATGTCCGCGTCGTGCTCGACCACCAGGATCGTATTTCCCAGGTCGCGCAGGCCCTCCAGAATTCGAATCAGCCTGCCCGTGTCCCGCGGATGCAATCCAATTGACGGCTCGTCCAGCACATACATCGCGCCCACCAGTTGCGAGCCCAGCGAGGTCGCCAGTTGCACCCGCTGCGCCTCGCCGCCCGACAGCGTGGACGACAGCCGGTCCAGCGACAAATAATCGAGACCGACGTCATTCAAAAAACCCAGCCGCTGTCGAACTTCTTCCAGGATTCTTCCCGCCATCTCCATCTGCGCCGGACTCAACCGCAACTGCGCAAAAAATGCCTGCGCCTCTCCCACGGTCAGCGCGGTCACGTCGCAAATGTCGCGTCCGCCTGTATCTTCGCCGCCGATGCGCACCGCGCGCGCTTCGGCCCGCAGCCGTTTTCCGTTGCACTCCGGGCAAATCGCATAGCCGCGATACTTGCTGAGAAACACGCGAACATACAGCTTGTATTTCTTGCGTTCCAGGTGCGCAAAAAATCCTCGAATGCCGGGGAACGGTCCCTCCCCATTCAAAATAAAATTCTGTTGCTCCGCTTCCAAGTCCTTCCACGGCGCATCCAGCGGAAGATTTTTCTCTTTCGCCGCGCGGCGCAACTCGCCGAGCATCGGCCGATATTTTGGCCGTACCCACGGATCGATGGCGCCCTCGTTCAGCGTCCGCGTTTTGTCCGGAATGATGCGGTCCAGGTCGAAGTCGATGGTGTTGCCGAACCCCTCGCAACGCGCGCACGCCCCATAAGGATTGTTGAACGAAAACAGCGGCGGTTCCGGCTCGCGATACACGCGCTTGCAATGGCTGCACGCATACGCGCCGGAAAAGCGAAACTGCCGTCGCTCGCTTGCTCCGGCCTCGCCGCCGCTTTCATCGGCCCTTGGCGCAACTTCGAATACTACCTCTCCGCTTTCGCGATATCCCGTCTCCGCCGCATCCACAATGCGCGCCCGCGCCTCCGCCGACACAACAATGCGGTCGATCAAAATAAAAAGAGGCTGCGAAAAATCCAACTCCAGCAACGATTCCGGCGTGGAAAATTCAACCATCTTTCCATGTTGATAAAGCCGGTTGAAACCGCGCTGCCGCAACTCGCCCAACCGCTGCCGCCTCGGGTCAACCGGCGCTCCAGCAATCTCCGGCTCGTCCGGCACATACTCCGTGGCATGGCGATTGATCTTCGCCGCCGTCCGCGTCGCTGCCGCCAGCGCCACCCGCGCCGCCTCGGCTTTCGTCACCGGCTTGCCATCTTTTTTCGTCGCTGCGGCGGCATTTTTCTTCGCGATCTGCGCCGCCTTCTTGGCAGCCTTCTTCTTCGCGGTCGCGCTTTTGCCGTCGTCTGCCGCCTCCGGCAACACCACCGGAAACAGCGCCAGAAGCCGCGTCTGCTCCGGCAGCTTCAGCACCGCTGCCGCGATTTCATCCACGCTGTCGCGCTTCACGATGTTGCCGCAGGTCAGGCAATACATCTTCCCGCAGCGGGCAAACAGCAGCCGCAGATAATCGTAAATCTCCGTCGCCGTTGCCACCGTGGAACGAGGGTTCCGTGTCGAATTTTTCTGCTTGATCGCAATCGCCGGCGCCAGCCCGTCAATCTGGTCCACGTCCGGCTTCTCCATCCGCTCCAGAAATTGCCGCGCGTAGGCCGACAGCGACTCCACGTAGCGCCGCTGGCCCTCCGCATAAATCGTGTCGAACGCGAGCGAGGATTTCCCCGAGCCGGAAACGCCGGTCACGACCGTCAACTGGCCGTGTGGAATCTCAAAGTCGATGTTCTTCAGGTTGTGAACGCGCGCGCCGCGAACGATGATTGAATCCATTGGGTCAGGGTACCTGCAGGGGGCTGGCAGCGCGCAATCCGCGCACCGCCGCATCTTTCTAGTTTACAGCCTTGCAGCAACGACACCGATGTGCCCAGGCAACGGTGTGGTGTTAGGTTGTATGCCTTCGCGGCGTGATATGCTCCCCTAATTATGAGCGGGTTCAGATTTGGGATTGTCGAATTAAGGGACAGCACGCCGCAAGAATGGTTGCGCGTGTGGTCTGACCGGTATGCACAGGATGACGACCTGGAGCACAATGATCTGATTGCAAGACACGTATCGTTTTCAGCCGACGACTTTGAACGAATCGGCAAGTGGAAGGATGGTGCCAAAGAAGGCCGGTGGAAGGCCAACGTGGCGTCGGTTGCCTATTCAGTTTGGAAACGAGCGGCTGAGGAATTGCCCAAATGCCCAGAGCAAGGTGAAGTGGCAGACTTCCTGGATCGTTGGTGCGGCGAAACCTACACGGACGTGTTTCCCAATAAATCCGTCGTGAAACACTTTGGCCTGTCCCGAGCAACCACGCTACTCCACTTTGTCAGCGGAGGACACTACCCCATATTTGATTCGCGAGTAAGGATAGCAATCTCCCGACTGGGCCATTCCCCAGTGCAGGATACAGTTCACTGTTACCTGAATTCATTCTGCCCCAGCTTCTTCGAACTGGCGGTACTCTGCGGTACGGAGAACGACTTGCGCAGATTGGACAAGGCGCTCTTCAGCTATGGTGCATTCGAAAGTATTCTGTTCTCAAACTGGCCCACCACTCACCCAGCGACAATGTGACGATTCCCAAATATTGTCGATGCAATGGAGCATCATGAAAAATTTCACGACCACCAATGTTTTACTGCTGGTCATCGCCATCGCGTTGATCGCCATTGCCTTCAAACCCCTGCGGCAACCGCGCCCCGCGCAAGCCCAGGAGCAGACGCCGCCCACCCCGACCACCGCGTCCGACCCGCTCTACGTCGAACCCGGCGTCGTGATGCTGCGGTCATTGGACGGCAACACCCAGGTGTTTGGAAAAATGGTGGTCGACCTCAACACCGGCAGCATCTGGGGATTTCCCACGCTCACCGGCCAGCCGTATCCCGTCGATATTTCCAGCGCCAAACCGCCGGTCTCCCATCCGATGTTTCTAGGCACGTTCGCGCTCGAAGACATCAACAGGTAGGGAATCGCGTTCGCCGCTCCGCTCCATTCGCAATGCATGGATTTGCAATCCGGCTTACTGCGTCTTCAGCGCCTTGGCGATGGCCTGCTCCGCCAGCGGAGTCATCACCGCATAGCCGGCCGCGTTGGGATGCACCCCGTCAATGGTCAATTCTTTCTTCATGCCCTGGTCGGGATTCACCATCGCCGAATAGTAATCGAGATAGACGTATCCCTTCCGCGCGCAAGTTTCGCGCATCCAGGCATTCAGCGCGACAATTTCCGCTCGCGGATCTGTCCCCGGCTGCCACGGATACGTCGCCGCCGGCAAAATCGACGCCAGCACCACGCGGATTCCATTCGCCGTGGCCAGGTCCGCCATCGCCATCAAATTGTCCTGGATCATGGCCGGCGTCGTCGGCCCTGTATTGCCGGCAATGTCGTTCGTCCCCGCCAGAATGACGACCACCTTCGGCTGCAGCGCAATCGCGTCCGGCCAAAAACGCACCAGCATTTGCGGCGTGGTCTGCCCGCTGATGCCGCGATTGACATACGGCTTTCCGGGAAAAAATATGCCGGTCGGATGTCCCCACGCATCGGTGATGGAATCGCCCATGAACACGACCCGGTTTTCGTCCGGCGCGGGTGGCCCCAATTTCGCATTCGCCTCGCTGTATCTCGCCAGGTCGCCAAAGTCCGTCAGCAACTGCTGGTCATGCTTTCGCTGATACTCGCTTTCAGGGTGTGTCGCCGGCGCGATCTGGGTCGCAGCCTGGGATGTCGTGGCAGCCGTCGGAGTGGTTTGCGCAGCGGCGAAGGGGACCAGCAACAACAGGCAGCACAAAGTTTTCATGGTTCTGTCCTTGCTTGCGATTCGGCCCGCGCCGCGCTTTTGGGCACAGTCACGGACAGCCCAATGTCATGGGTGCCCCATCCTATTGACTTCTGCATAAATAATGCAATGGCCTAGCGCAAAGAAAAGCTCAGTTCGGATTGTGCGATGCAGCCACGCAGTTTTTGCTGTGAGTTGCGAATGCCGTCGATGGAACCGAGAATGTCT
>JAJYUB010000055.1 GCA_021792795.1 Acidobacteriota bacterium
AGCGCCTGCGTGAACAGTCCCGAGAGCGCCCCCAGATGACGCTTGCGGAACTCGGCGATGGTGGCGTGGTCCGGGTGCTGGTCGCCGGAAAGATAACGGAAGGCCACGTCCTCGAAGGTGCGCGTCTCAATCTTGCGCGAACTGTAGACGCCCCTCGCGTAGCCGTACAGCAGCAGACGAACCATCATCTCCGGCGCGTAGGCCGCCTGACCGCGGCCATCCTTCTCCCGATACGACGTGTAGATCGCGCTCAAATCCAGCGCCGCAACCACATCGGCCAGGAACCGCGCCAGGTGGCCCTCGGGAAGCCAATCGTGAAGCGATGGGGGAAACAGCAGCGTCTGGTTGACCGTGTCAGCAATGAAGTTCTGGCCCATGCTTCGAACTTAAAACAGAACCTGCTGCCCACGCTATACCCTCCGTCGCAAATCTATGCCCGACGCACACCTAGTGCTTGAAGTAGTCGATTGCGATATGTGCCACTGTGAGAGCCACAAAAAAAGCTGCTACCCAGCCCTTCATTCTCTGCAAATAGACTTCATGCTGTTCCATCCGCTGTTCCAGCATTGCCAGCCTTCCCGGTTGCCCCAATCCAATTAAGGAAGCCATTTGGCTTTTTAGCGCCGATAAATCCGACAGCACCGTCACTTCGAAATCATCCATCTGAATCCATCCTTCACCGGCTCCCGTTGGCCATTTAAGAGGTAGCGACATTTGTAAACACGGCGCTTGACAGTCGCGAATATATCGGAGGCTTGGATCCGTCGTACATCCGAATATAAAACTGCTCCTCATCGACTGAGCGCGTAATTGTAAAGTTTGGTACCGGGCTACGCAACACAAGATCTTCATCCGTGCTCGGCCCAAATGTGTAGTCTCGGCTCCGCACCTCAAAGCCGCCATTGGCAGGAGGAGTTATATTAGCGTTGACTACAATCGAAGTTGTACTGATCGAGACCACTTGCAATGCATTTAAGTTTGCCAGATAAGCATTTGGCGCAGTCTCCGGTTCCTGCGGCAAATAGACATCCGGAGAAATGGTGTCGGTCAATTCCATGGCGATTGTCTCGGCCCAGTCGTTGGCAAATTCAACCGCATAGTCCAATACTTCTGGCGAACTGCTTGTCGACTTGATCGTCACTTTGCGTACAATGACACTTATATTAAATCCTGCCGCAGAAGAGTTGAAGTCCAATGCATCTCCCGGCCAAATGTCTGATTGATTTTGCAAATTGTAGTAGCTATAGGTTCCTCTCCAGGCGGCTGCAGGGTTTGACGAAAAGTTCAGCAATGCCTGGCAGGCATTTTCACAATCCACAGAACTTCGCGCAGGTGGCCGAACAATATGTCCAACCCATTGCGAAACAGTGGGAGCGCCTGTGCCGCCTTCCTGAGAGGCGGTGCTGTTCGCAAAACGAGCTACAGACGGTGCTGCCACGCGATATGTAACAGCTAACATCTCGCCTGGCTGGGGTATGGCAAGCTTGTAAAAATGAAGAAACCCATTCCTCAGTACATTGCAGTCGGCGCCTTGCGTATTGGAGCCAATTCTCCGGGTGAAGGAGGCGCCGCCAGAAGGAGTACTGACAACCCACATAGTACCTGGCTTTGTAACTTTGAAATAGCCGATGTTCCCTTGCAGATTCAAGCTGTTGACGCAGGCAAAGGTTGCAATTGCTGGTGAAGATGCGACCACCCCATCGTACAAAATGGTGGATCCGATATTTACATAGGGCAACAATGCCATGTCTTGTAGCTCAAACAATAGCTGAAGCGGAGACTGTACTGTCCCACCGCCGTACACTGTCGGCCCATTGCTCCCATAAGAAAAATAGCTATTCAACATCCGCTGCAATTCGCTACTGTGAACATGGATACGGAGAATGTAGCTATGACCTGCTTGGATAGTAAACGAGGTCCCGACTTCGTTCCCTTCTACCAATGGAACCAGCACAGTATTGGAGCCGCTGGTTCGCACTCTATACCCTGCTAGGCAGTTGGCAATCCCTACAGCGCCGGAGTAGAGGCCGCACAGGACACCGTCGCTTCCACTGTTTAGCTGGACGAAGCCTGATTCAATGACGATCTCTCCACCCAGTTCTACAGGGTCAATTGTCGTCAACGTTGTCGTACCGTCTGTGCCCGCCCCTCCTGTTAAGGCGAGGCCGCCGCCGCCAACGCTCAAATAACCTCCCGCATCGTTCACGTTCCAAATCGACGTATTCAGACTGGAGGCTGTAAACTCCTCATCCAATAAAATTGGTCGGATGACCCGATATGGATCCCGCTGCAATTGGAAAAGGGCCGTTGCACCATCGCCTTCAAACAGTTCAGTCACATATTCCATAGGCTGGCTAAGGCCAGTAATCGTGACATCGTTGACGACCTGTTTTGCGTTGGTTGCACTTAGCGCTGCGTAATCGAGCGTCCCAATTACGTCGCTTATATTGTGAACAGTCGAACCTACGGGAGCAAGAGTCAACTGGCCATTTAGCACGCGATAAGCAGAACGGGCCTGGTTGGCGAGTGCTGCGACATTTTTTGACCAAGGAAGGTTTGGCAATGGCTCAAAGAATCCGATTGTTCCAACGTCTTCGAGTCCATTCATCTGGACGAGTGTCGGATTGACTCGATTCGTCAGTATGCTGATCATCTCACCAGCGGTCTCTCCTAGCAGTGGAGCTGTTTGGGGAACAGCTTGACGGTTCAGCAGCCAATCTTCGCTGAGTGCATTGACAACGATTCTGTATTGAGGGCCTGTGGAGCAGTATCCAGCAAAGATGGGTTCAGCCGCCGAAGGCAGGTATCCGGTAAATAGAAATGTGCCATTGTCTGCTGTAATCGCGACGAAAGAGTTTACAGCGGGCGTTGCCAACCCATTGCTTGCGCAATCAAGATAGAGCCGCGCCAGCGTTGGCTGGTTCAGGGTCCGTGTAATTACAACCGCCTTTTCCGTGGCTTGATCTGCACAGACCGCTCGCGAATAGTCGATAGGGCCTTTGCCGTCTTGATTGTCGATCGTGACCTTCATCCATCTTCTCCTTGGGTTGCCATGGCGGAGCTTTTTACATGACTAGAAATCACCAGAGATTTGTTGATGCGGCTGGAATATAACTACGGAAGCACACCACCTGCGCTCCGTCATTTACATCCGTCACCGGCAATCCTCGAAACTTAGCCACCTGTGTCACCCGGCCTAGAGTGTCGACTTTGCTCAACGGCGCATCGAGTGGCTTCATCGCTTCGGCAGCGCTGGAAGAAATCTGCAGTCTCGGATAATGAAATAGGATCCTGTCGCCCTGTTCACCTGGAACCACAAACAGCCCAGACCACTCTTGGAAAAAATTGCTTCCTTCCCTGTCCACAAACCCTAGAATGGGCTGCACGGACATTCCTACTATCGGAACTCCAGCAATCAGCGGTTGTGCCAACTGCAACCCAACTGAAGTCACGGAAATCACACGGGCCACATTGAAACTTACCCGCCGGATATAGTTCACATCGGAATTGACCCCGCCGGCAGAACTAACAAACGCGGCACTGACACCGCTACCCACGTAGCCTGTTTGACCCGTGTAATCAACGTCGACGACCACCATCTGTCCCTGGAAAAAATTGGAGAGTTGATTCACGGGTAGGTTTAGAAATGTTGCCGTACTACCGGCGTTGAGCGGAACTGCCGCGCCGGCTGTTCCGCCCGACCCATTCTCTGGGGCACCCGTTGCCGTGGCCAATAGATTCATCTGTTCCGAGCCGGCTGTTACCGCCATCTGTAATTTTCCCCAGTTCACAAAATTGATGAAAACGAGGGAATCGATCTCAGTCCGCACCTGTGATAGTGGGAGCCCTGGCGCGCCACCCCTCAATGGGATGACCTTCGTCTCCGTTTTGCGTTCAAACGCATCCAGCCATCCTAAGTCGAGCCAAGGGGCAGGCGGAGCATCCAGATTGAAGCCGCCATTCTGCGCTGGATCGAAGATTGCCGGAATACCCGCCACGCGATTCACTGGGGCAAAATAAGCTCGAATCCTTCGCGCAATCGGTGGTGTTAGTGGTAGTGGAATGATTGTAGTTGTACTCATTGCTCCCCCGGCTCTTCGTAGCTGAACACAGAAACCGCAGCGGTGCGTAACAGCCTATCCCGTTCAATCTTTACTGGTTGGAACGTCGCCTCAGACCAGAAGATCTGGGTTTCCATCGCAACCGCTGTTGCCGGTGCGTAGTTCATCTTTTGCGTGGTGTTTGGCTGTAGCAATGCGATCAGTTCAGCATCCATTTGCGTCAGCATCGCCCCACGATCCATGCCGAGGTTGCCGGTCGTCCCTTCCGTCATGTAGGCGATTTCACACTCCATTTGCAGTAATACCTCCGACAGGTAAGGATCGTTGTACAGTCCACTCCATCGCAGTACAAACACATCGGACGGCGGCTGGGCTACTACCAATTCATTGCTTTCGACCAGAATGCCGGGCCTGGTCACTCCTCGAAGATAAATCGTGCGGTTCGGGTTCAACGCTGCAAGGCGATTGCGTAATGTAATGTAGAAAGTATTTTGTGCGTTCTGCATGGCGCTTCTCCTTACAGCGTGATGCTCTGCGGCCCACGTAACACCAGCCGATATATATAGGGCTGCCCAAATGCCTCCGCTTCGGCTGCGGCCTCGATCAGCATCAACTCGCCGTCGACAAACACCCCAGTGGCCATCGCAAACAATTGGTCTGTCGAGGCCAGTTGCAACAGCCCTAGTTGCGCCTGGATGGAAGAGGCGGAGATCAGCAATTCATAGCGGTTCACTTTGCCATCGCGAAGCTCAGGCCGAATGCGGCGAAATACCGACGGTGACAGCGGAATGTCCTCATACGAGGGTGCGCTTTCACCCAGTTGCTCGCCATCCGAGCCAGCGACAGCGCTTGTTGGCAGCCGTAGCAGCACCGTCCTCCCTCCCAGACAACGTAGCAGAGCATCAGCCGCTCGTTGCGGAGCCGCCGAAGAATTCCGTACACTTAGATCGACGCTCATCGCTCACCCCAACATCGTCGCCACATAAGGCTGCAACATCGCGGCCACCTGCGGATCGATTAGAGAATTAGAAAAATACGACATCTGCATCGTGTCGATCCGGCTCGACTTAACATTCAGTCCCGGCGTGGCCTGCGCATTTTTTACAATCTGCGCACATGCAACCTGCACTGTGTACGGAATAATCGCAAGGCCCGCCGTATACACCACGTCCACTTCGTTGTAAGGCAGCCCCAGAATGTTCATCGGAAAGGTAAGTTCGCCCGTATTCGGGACGAAGTCCACATCGGCGATGTTCAAATTGCTCCACGCTCCTGGCAGTCCGAACACCCAGGCAATTTGCTCGTAGGAAGGGTCGATCAACTCTCCACGTCGTGGCCGAATGTACCGGGCCTGCACCGAAATCAGAGGCGAAGCGTTCGGCGCGATAGGTAGCAATGGCAGATAGCTAAGACGCACCGTTTGCGCATGTGCCGTGATGCGCATTCGCTCTTCATATTGCGTGGGGTTCAAGCTGGTTCGATGGCAATACGAATCGATCAAAGCAGACGCCATCGTGATCCAGTCGTCCGTTGTGTCCGCCGGAAGGCCATAGGTGGCGTAATCGGTCGGCAGCAGATATCCCATAAAAGTCCTCCGGTAGATAGCTCCAGCGCCGTGGTGCGCGGAAACTGAGCAAAGAAATAGAGACATAAAAGGAAGGCCGGCCTCAGGTACGGGGCCAGCCTTCCTTGCTCCAACAATGAGTCCAAATTGCTCTTATAGCGCTGAATTACCGGTCGACGATCACCTGATAGTGAGCGCCGGCGGCCGCCATCTTGACCACCGGTGCGCCGAACTTCACGACCACATACTGTGAAGCCAGCGAACCGGGAACGCCAAGTTGGAATACTCGAGGGTTCGGATCGCTCAGCCAGTGATATTCGATCAGGTCTTCTGTCACAATGTACGCGGGCAACTGCGCTGTGCCCGACCCAGGTACACCCGTGTAACCAAGGGTCCAATCAGGAATAAGCGGGAGCTCACCAGCCTGGGTCACCAGTGTTTTCACGGTGAAGCCGCCGTTGATCTCTTTTGTATGAAGTACGACGTTGAACTCGGTCTTCATTTCGCGGTCAATCAAGTCGAGCAACACCGGGTTGGCATAGATGGCTGTCGGCCGCACAGCATAGTTGCTGTTGGCAACCATCAGTGCAATGGTTGCCTTCAGATTGTCCACAATCAGTTCGGTCGTGGTGATCGTCGTCGTAAATCCGCTTGCTGCTATCTGTGCTGCGGCCCCAAAATACTGGGCCGTAGTAGGCGTACTCAGCGAGGTATCGGTGCCATTCCACAATGCAAGATCGTGAATATGCATCACGCCTTCGATCGTGTCTGCAAGGTCTTTCGCCTGCAAGTAAGCGAACTGGCTCTGCTGATTGCCGAGTTCGATGTCGAACAGGTTGTAGTTGATCTGCGCGACCAGAGCCTTCAGAGGAACAGCCCGCTCTACTCGCGTCGGACTTACTACGGGCGCCGAAATGCTTCTGGGATCTACAAACCCGGTCGCGGCGGTCGGCTCTGGAATTGCGGTCTCCTCAAAGTAGCGCGAGGGATGGCCTGTTGCCGGAACCTGCTTGATGCGTTGGCCGAAAAGACCCCTACGGCGGACAATATCGGTGATCTCTGTCTGGTAAATCGGGACTTCGATTGCACCCGGCCCGATGTAGTCTGCGGCGGCATGGATATCGTGGAAATTGGCGTTCATTCTGTCCTTTCACTGGCCCTTAGGCCGTGGTTGAAGTGGGGTTGATCAGCAAGTCTGCAAACACTTATGGAACCTCTGATTAAGTCGGTTTTGTATCGGGGCATAGCTTTAGCCATGCCGTAAGTAGCAGGGAAGAAGTTGGGCTTTACCCCTGAGTGATTTTCTGTCGACTTAATCAGACCTTCTTTGTATTCCCGGCGAAGTGTTCTTGCCCTTAGTTCAGTAATCCCGCCCGAAGCAATTGAGATTTCACGGCGATCCGTTGCTCGATGCTAAGTCCGGCCAGGGCTGCATCCAGCGAGCCGGCCTCGATCGATTCGAGGGAGGAGATCCCCTGCTTGGCCAGCAGAGATACCGTCGCTGCGGTCACAGTCTTGCGTCCGGCCGCGGCAGAAGGAGAACTCTGCGCCCTCAACTCCGCGATCTGCATCACGGCTTCGTGCAGCTTACGTTCCAATTCATAGATACGCCCACTGCCTGGTCCCTGTGGTCCGTTCGGCGTATGTTCCACTGTCGCAACAATCTTCTGCACCTGTCCTGACATGGTCAGGTGCTGCTCTTCCAGACGGCTTACCGTCTGTTCCAGCAGGCTTGCGGCGCCCGCCAGCCGATCCAGCATCAATGCCAATGTTTCAAGAGAACGTTCTGCTCCCTGTTCCATACTGATTGCTCCTTTTTTTTCTAGGTGCCGGACTGTCGCCAAAAGGCAACCGTCTGCACTGGGTTGTGTTCAGTTCTTGAGTATTGATAGGACCTGGGTCAGGCCGCCCCGGAATACGCTGCCAGGGAAACTCCATGACGGCGCATTCCGTGATGTTTCAAGCGAAACGAGGTCTGCCGATAGGCCGCTTTATCGCGCAGCAGAATCGCAGCCCCGGTAAAGGTCACGCGATTCAGCTTCCATATCGACGCGCGCATATCTTCGACGTGCGCGTCGGCCAGTTCGTAGGACATGCCCATGCTACCCGCTGCGAGATCGTGCAGTTTCGCCTCGACCTCAGGAAAGTCGCGTGCATACAGATATCCGCCCACCATCAGCCGTGGACCGACAATATCGGCAGAGGTTAGAATCCCGCATTTGCTGCGCGCGTCGTGACCGTCCCAGTCCGGTCGAAAATCCACCGCCATCCCCAGCAAAGAGGGCAATGCCGTCTCCGCAGCGGTCCGGGTCAGGGTCACGCGGTGGCCACGTGACCCGCTAGGGGCGCGATCGCTGGGCACGTCGACCAGCGTCAACACTCCTTCAAACGGCATCCGGTTCGGATGCCCTTGGATGGCCGGGAATTCGACCGCCATTGCGTCTAGTCTCATGTGCTCTCCGTGTTCTTTTTGTAATGTTGTTATCCTGTGGGCTGTGGTTGCAGCCCGCAGTCTCGGTCCCGGTACCAGCGCCTGCGTCTCACTGTCCCTGCTATTGGACCCCCAATGCCGCTTTTTCCAGCTGCAGAGTGGGCTCGAGTGGACGCAATCCGCGCTGCGCGCGCACCTCATCGACTGTCAGTATCCCCGCCTTTAGCAACGCCGTTTGAATCTGCACTGTTTCCATCTCGTCCCCTACATCGAGGTCGTTGAAAACAAATTCAAACTCGCGCCACCCCAGGCGCTTGCAAAACAGGTCGCGAGTGAAATGCTCGGCCAGCATTCGCGCTATCGGAGCGATCGTGCTGCGAAAGGATTCGTCCAGAAGCTCCTGGGCCGTGTTGCGATTCACGTCATTCTCGAGGCCCAGCAACATCGGCGGAAGACCAAAAGCGTTCGCGATCATCCGGATGAGAAACTCCTGCCATTGCAGTCGAAGTTCCGCATCCGTGCCTCCAGTGAATTTCAATACTTCAGGCTTCTGCTCGCACGTCAGCAACGGTACCCGGCCCGTACCCTCGATCTCATCCTGCCACCAGCGCAGTAGACGATTGTGATGGTCTGGCGTCGTCTCATTCAGCCACAGCGCATACTGCACGACACTGTTGCTGGCTAGTCTTCCGGCATAGCGGTGTGCGGCCAGAAAACTGTTCACTGTTTCAAATGCCACTTCCAACGACCCCAGTCCAAATGGAGTGTGAGAGCGTGGGTTTAGTCGGATGTACATCAGTTCATTGTCGTACAGTGGGATCTGCGATCCCGGTCCAACGCGGTTTGTGTCCTGCGCATATCGCGGTACGCTCTGATCTCCGTCCCACTTGGCATTCAGCTGGATCGTCGCGCCATCCACCGGCCACAAAGCAAAGGGCCTCTCTGGATCATCCGTTCGCTCCATTTCAATCGCGCCAAAGCCGCCTACCAGCGCGTCTTCCAGCGCCTGCTCCACCACGGAGCGGAAGGAGTCTGCATTGTTTGGCTCCTCCAATGTCCTCCGAAGTATTTCCATTCTGGCGTGGGCATCGGGAACATCGGCCAGCGTGTATCCTCGCCGCAACTGGATCTGCCAGTCCATGCTTGCAATGCGGTCTTTGATGACATTGATCGCCCTTCGTGGAACAGGGTTTTCTGCGAAACGCCGCAAATTTGCGGGTGTTCCCTTCGGCAGCAATGCATTGGGCGGCCGCACCGGCCCTAGAATTGAAGGCAGTGGCATCGTCTTACGCTGCGCCCCGTCGACATTCGCAGCCGCCATGTCAACCCCGTGTTCAGCGGCAGGATGCTTCTCGCCGCGCACAGCTTCACCGTTCCAAATTCGATCGAGCATTGTTTTCCAGCTCACTGTCTCCGCCTCTCTCTTCTTCGTTCGCTTGACGATGTAAATGGGGCTGCGATCTCGAATTGATCGCAAGCAAAAGAGCGTGGCCTAAGGCCACGCTCTTTTGCTTGCGATCAATCTCTTCTCCCTGCCCTTACATTCGCAATTCTTCTCGTGCTCGCTCGGCGATGCGCGGCAGATCCGCCACGGTCATCACCCGAATTTGATTCCGCTCCATCGTTTCCACCCCGAACCTATACTGCTCGATCCGATCCTCTTCCGCCCCACTGGCAAGGATTTCTTCCGAGTTTTTCCCCAGCAAACCGCGCAAAGGTTCCACGATGGCCGTCAACTCCAGCGCTGCATTCTCCACCCTCACCACTCCCACCGCCATCTGCGGAGCACTGAAGGCCAGCACCTTCGCGGCCTCCAGATCTCCCTCCAAGGAGACCGCATGGAACATGCGAATCACTCCATTCGGTCGATACCCGCAGTCGATCCGCAGTGGATCTCCAGGCTGCGTGTACATCGCAGCCTGAATTCGCTTGCGCATCGCATTCCACACTCCAACCGCCTCAAATTGCCTCCGGATCGACGTCGAGATGGCCTGTCGTCCGCTTGCCCGCCGCGCCTCTCGTTGTTTCCTGCTCTCGATATACATCCGGCTCAACTGCTCGATTTCTGCCGGTATCGAATCCGCCAGGCACGCTTTCGGCTCGGTGATCTGCAACATGTTGGAGAAGCTGTCCTCCAGCGCCTTCATCATCAAGGCAGTCTCGATCGCGCCGTTTGAAAAACGCTCTCGCACTTCATACTCCAGCGCTTCCAGCATTCCAGTGTCAGCTTCTGGATCGACGCATCGCACCCGACCCCAATCGCGGGTGAACCGCACCCGCGCCGTCTCCGGCCGACCGGCTTCCCGCAGTACGACGCCGATATTGATGAACTCGTTCTTCACCGCATCCGGCACATACCGGACCAGAAAGAATTCGCACTGGATGCGATCGCCGTTCACGTCTGTGTCGCGTTCCTTTCATTCACCGAGCTGTGTTGCGGGAGGGGCGATCCTGCCCCACTCAGCCCGCCGTAAAGCCTTCCTCATTCTCTATCTTTTTCCGCACCTGGAACTGCCCCTGGCCGCTTCCACTCTCCATCCCTACCCATTTCGGAAATGGCCTCCGCATGCTATCCCGAAACTGCACAATTAAATCCCGGACTCGTTCGCGCCTGGCCAGCAGAGTCACTGTCAGTCGTTCCATCTCCCGCAGGTCCCCTCCATACCAGATCGGAGGAACGGTTTCCGCAATTTGCCACACTGTATCCGGCTCCAGGTTTTCAATACGGCCCAACCAGGGTCCAAAACTCTCCCATCCCGTCACATCAGCGTACACCCGATTTCGACCATAGACCCCTCGCAGCGGTGCGTCAGGAAAGCTCCATTCGCCGGCGTGGAAACAGTATCCTTGGTCGACAAAATTTGCCGCATAGCGCTTCTCTCGAGGCTTTCGATGGAACACAGCCTGTCTGCCGTTGCTATTGCAGGTCCATTTGTCCAGCGCCAACATCCCGGCAAACTCGGTCAGGTTCCGTACCTCGGCCAGTTGTTCTTCCGGCAGGTAGTCAACCACTTGCCCCGGCATCAGTCCGCCAACATAGCGAGAACCAAACTGCAATCCAGCCGCACAGCGTTCTTGCTGACGACCGGTATCCATATACAGCTCCGGAGTGTTTCCAATCAGCCATTCGCTGACTTCCACCACCTCCGTTGCCGGAACGGATAGTCCGGCTGCCTCGGCCAAACGTGTTGCAAATAGCTCATTGGCCAGGACCCTCAAATGCTGCGGATTGTTCTGAAACTTGACCACATACAGATGGCCGTCCGAGCCCAGCATCAAATGACTCTGCGCGCCGCCTCGCATCCGCCGGATCTGCTGTACCGCCGTGACCGCCACCGGACGCTTCTCTCCTTCAACGCTTGTTCAAGTTTGCCCGGCAACAGGGTGCCTGCTCCCGAATTGTAACTCGAAGAGGACCTCACCCGACTCAACATCGGAACCGGCGCCGGACAAGATGGAGGAACTCAGCGGAACCATTTTTTCCCAGACCGGCGATGATATTGCCCTGGCCCCCAGACCGTTTTGGCTGTAGGTGTAGGCCGAAACAACGACCCCCGGCGCAGCTTTTTCGTCAAGAAAATATGCCCGCAACAGATCTCACAACAAGACGGCAAAAGTGAAAACGCTCTAGCTTCCTTATCGCTCCACTCGGGGTCGTTCTGCCATTTCCGCCCGTACCTGTAACGCAAGCGCCATGGCCATGACACAGTCATCATGCATCCCTGCGGCCGCCCCGGTGCGCCCATCGCTCTGCCGCACAAACGTTCGGCATTCTGCCAGCAGGCGAGAACTCGAGAAAATCTCGGGCCAGGTTGTGAGTGCGACACCTAGCTGTGCGATCATCGCCGGCCGCGACACGGCCGTTGTCAACCATCCTGCCTGGCCACGTTGTTCATAGATGGCAGGGTAGCGTTCGATCGTGTTCAAATACGCCAGCACGGCCATGCCATGGTTGTTTCGTTCGACCGCGAGCAATGCCTGGTTATACTCCTTTGCCAGTTCCGCGCACCGTTTCGCCAATTCCGGCGGTGCGATATGTCCCCGCAATTCAGCACACTGCAATCCTGACCGTTGCTCAACAACTTGGATCGAGGCGTAATCTCCGTCCGTACCGCCCCCGGCCGGATCCACACCCACAACATACGTCCGTCCCGGTTGTGGCGGATACCATATCCATACCTGGCCATTGTGCCGCTTTTCCGGTGGCGCATGAACTTGCCCAGCGCGCTTCGCAATGCAATCAAGATCAAATACACAGTTGCCGCTTGCCAGGAAACAAGCCTCTGGGCTTTCTGCATATTCTTGGGCCGCCATCTGCCGAAAATTGTTATGTAATTGGCGCCGAAAACCGATCTGTTCCGGCAGCAGCCTATTCATTTCTGCTAGCGCGCTCTCTTCTAAGGTCCAATCGGCCTCCGGTACGGCAGGCCCTGCGTAAGCACCTTCCATCCACCATGGAAAAAAGTGCCGAACCATTCCTGTTTCTTCCGTACGCTGCCATCGGTCGTAGAAATAGCCGTACGCCCCATTTGGCGTCGATTCCAGAACCAGTTCTCCATTCGGCACCAAGGCTGCGCCTAAGCTCGCCATCGTCTCCGCTGCGTCACCGCTCCACCTTGCTATCTCCGAGCAATGCAGGTTCTGGATCGTCATGCCCCGCCCGGCATTTCCATCCGCCGCGCTCTCCACTCGGTACTCGCTATCCAGTTCCGGAAACTGTATCTGCCGCGCATTCACTCGTGAAGCCCGCAACACTCCGCTACGCAATCCCTCCGGCAACAGTTCATAAAATCGATGAACGATGCGGAAGATTTGTTCCGCAGCTTCCCGGTTATGGGCCACCTCTACAGTAAGGGTTCCGGGCTGCGTAATCGTCTTGAGAAAGAAGCGGCCGGCGATCCAGGTACTGATGCCCATCTGCCGCGCCTTCAGTACGATGTTTTGCCTGCCCCGCCTTTGCTCAAACGCTTGCTGCGCTCGATTCGCTTCCAAGGGGATAATGCTCCCTTTTCGATCGCGAACGCGTAACAGTACCCGTGCCAACCCCATCGCCAAAGTTCCCCCTCCAAGTTCAGGAGAACGAAAATCCAACCGTTTCCCCAGCCACAACAGTCGCTCCCGGTCGCTTCGTTCTTTGGGCCATTGGGCTGCCTCTTCTTGCCACGAATTTTCCATTCCATTTCCACAGAATCGTTTGCGAGATGTTCCCGCCATGCCTCCTGGCGTCCCCTAGCGAATGTCGCCCTACTCAAAGGCCCTCATGCACATCTGATTTGATTGCAAGCAGCTTCACTAGATTGCGCCAGCTTCACTATCGCACAAACTGGACCCACACTCGGATCGGTCCAGTTGTCTTCTGGTGCCGGCAACTCCGGCCCCGGCATCTGCAGCGGCCAATTGCTGGCCAAGCTCATCAGCCACATCAACCCGGAGCAGTAGTACTCGCCTTTCGGCTTGACTACAGGCAATGTCCGAATCAACTTGTGCCCAACGAAGCTGAACTCTTGCTGCCAGTCATAGGCGTCTTCCAGTACGCTTAACCCGGCATTCAGCTCCGCAAACTTCTCCGCATCTGTTACCGCGGATCGCCGTGCCAGCACCAGGTCGCCGTCGTAGCCGTCCAGGTAATCGCTCAGCTTCCCGACGTGTACGCCGCGCTGCATGGTTGCTTCCAGCGTCAACCACTGGCCGGCATGTGCCGGTAGCCACGCAAACAGCACATGGCTAAATGGCGAGTGCGTCACGCATTGAATCGCTCGGCTCACCGGCTCACGCCCGGAACAAAACAGCATGTCTCCCCAGCGAATTTGCTCGTAAAACTCAACCTTCGTGACTTGCGGAATGTCCGAGGATGCAACATTATTGATGTGACTTGCCACGTTCCCTCCGCATTACTTCCACGCACTTATAAATGCATTCCAGCTAGGCCCGAGATAATATTCTGCGAGAAACTCCGCATCGTTGGCCGCAGGCCCCAGGTTCAACGAATTAAGTTCACTTCCCTCGACTGCGGCCTTGTCTTTGTCCTACCCTGTAGTCAAATACACTCATCCCCGCCTGGACAAACCCACGGCGCAGCCTTGGGTGCTTTCGCTTGGCCTCCGGGAGCTTTCTTCAGTTGCGGATGATTCTTCTCCCGATCCATCATCCCTGCACTGTCGAGAAAGCTTTGTGCAGCCCTATCTAGGGTATCGCCAACGCCAAACGGATCTAACCCTTCGGCTTCTACCCAGACCTTGCCGCGCCAGTGTGTCACGGTCACCTTGTGTTTGCCTGCGTAAGCACGGACTTGATCTAGCGGTTTTGGAGACGCGTAGGATGTTAGAGCAATGAACAACACCAACCCAACCAGTCTTCTCATGGCTTTTCTCTTTTCATGGCTAGTTAGACCGTCGGCACCTGCTGCGCCAGTGTCGCCAGATCGGGCGCTCCGGTCTCGCCAGCCATGAACGCCACAATTGCGTCGCTCACCGCCGTTTCCAATGCCTGAATGTTGCTCAATGCTTGCGCGCTCAGTCCGGTCTGCTTGCTGGTAGCCTGCAAAATGCCAACCATCGCCCCGAACGCCGCCAGAGTGTCCTGCGTCTTGGACTTGCCGCTCGCAATGTTAGCCAGCAACGGAAGCAGGGCGCTCTCAATGCCGTTGGCCAAGACCGATGTCCCAGGCGGCACTACGCCGCTAGCGGTCAGGCCCGTCAGCGCCACGCTGGAAAACAGTTGCACCAACGCCAGCCAGCTTGGAACCGTCGGAGTTACAGGGGTCGTCGCCATTACTGCGCTCCCAGCGCGGTCTGCGCGCTCGTCTGAAGTGCTGTGGTGTTCGCCAGCGCTGCCGCTACCTGCGCCTGGGTTGCAGACCCCTGCGTAAAGGCGATATAGAGCGCATCGGTCGCATTCAGGCTCGCCGCAAACGCATCGAAAGCCTGCTTCTCGTTGGATGTCAACACCAACTTGCCCGAGGCCACGCTCGCGGAAATGTCCATCGCGAATTTGTGCGCCGCCTGCAAGCTCGCGTTCGTCGCTTGCGCGAACGTCAGCGTCGGCGCGCTCGATGTGCCCGTGGTGACAGCCTTGCACCCGCTCAACAACGCAAGCCCCACCACTCCTACAGCAATCAGCTTCATAGTTGCTTCTCCTTGTCCTTCTCTTGGTGCTGAAACATGGCGATACCGCCTCCAATCATCCCCGTACCGGAACTCATCAGAGCGGATCGAACATCGGGAGCATTGCACGTGCATGCCATCCCGAATGCCCCAATTCCAAGTAATATCAAGACGACTGCCCATACCTGTGAGCTGATCGCATTTAAACCATTGACTAGGTCCATCGCTTCTCCAGTTTCTCGCTGCATCCTGGGAAATGCCCCCACTGGAGGCAATACCTCGCGCAGCGAAGACGGCACTGCGAGGCGCCACAATTTAGGCGCCCCTCAGCGCTCTTCAACATGCTCTCGATATCCTTGCTTTCTGCTGTCCCTGAAAAAATCGTCTTTATCAATGCATCGCAAGAAATGTGTATGCTCCGGCAGGAGGTACCACGCTGGTCGCACTTACGTTGCAGAAATGCAACAAGACAGTATTGGCGGCACTTGGGTAGCCGTCAATACTTATATTGCCTTGGGCTGCGGGCGGATGAATTGAGCCAAGATTGTCCGTCGCTATAAGCCCATTCACTACAAATGTCTGGTCATTGCAAGACTGGGCCGGCACGGCGATAGGAGTTATGGATCCAGTCGTGTAATATCCAATCCGCGAGACCGGAGACCCACCTCCCACATTTAGACTTGGCGTCGTGATTGATGCCGATGCGAATACGCTAGGAGAATTAATGGAACTGCCGGCATTCAGTGTCCCTAATGTAAACGTGCAACTCGTATCGCCCGTGCCCGTGCCGCAATCGATTGAATTCGCGGAGGCACCTCGATACAAGTAACCGTCGATGACCTTCGTATTCTCGGCTCCAAACCCATAGGCGTAGTTTGCAAACCAGTTGCCAAAGGTGGGACTCGCCGGGTTGGTTGTGATTCCAATGGCGCCGCCATCGTTAAAAAAATAGGCCCCATTGATGCCAACAGCTGTCACAGCCTTGAAGATATTCGCCTGTACGGACCCAACTGGATTGATCTGCGGGTTAGCAATAGGATTGTACTGGGCTCCAAACGTCCACGTCAGCGTATTCGGATCGTAGTTCAGCGCCTGATTTCCATTCGGCATCGAGAGGACATTGAAATTACTTTTGTAGTTATTGCAACCGATGGGGCTTCCCTTACAACCGACTACTTTGAGAACGGCATCGTCGGGAGCCTGATCGGCAACAAAAGAATCGTACCATTCTCCTCCCAAGTTATATCCCCATCCCGGTGGAACGTGGGTACCTCCGTATCCAAGATAACGGCTCTGGTCCGTTGAGTTATTGATTGCAAACCCAACAAAGGGCATACCGCTTAACAGGTATCCATAGTTAAGGCCATAGAGATAGCCGCCGTTATACATGCGCGGCAAGAACTGGTTCACCGCTCTTCCGGTATCGTGGCCTGTATAAATCCAGGGGTAGTGCGCCTCCATGACCGGATCTCCACTGGCAAACGCAATCGGAAGCGGCATGGTCGTCATGGTGCCATCGACCCTATTCGTACTTGCGTTCAATACACTGTTTACGCGAACCGCCGGATACAGCTTGTAACCAGTATTGCAAAAGGATGCTGTTCCCGATGTCGGAACGGTCCCGGTAGGAGTGGTCGGCAAGTAGTACGAAAACTCATTGTTATTGCCGTTCACTGCTCCCCAACTCGCGACATAATTTCCATTGTAGGTTGCATTCGGCGTGGTAATGGTCAAGGTCATCCCACTGATTGGGGACAAATCCGCACCTGAGTTGAAGGGAACGTTTGTCGCCATGACAACAGTATGGTTGTCGCTCTGCAGTTGCACCAGGAAGGCGTTGAGTGTGAAGCACTCTCCGCCGTTTTCCGACGTGCTGTTGATCTCGTTGCTGACTCCAAGAACAGGCTGGGTATATCCCAGGTTTGTCCGCTGACTGATGTAATAAAACGAAGTCGAATTCGGCGATCCCTCCACTGGAAACACTTGACTGATTCCGTTGTTATTACCGTCCCCGGTAAACACGTCTGCTTGCGACTCCACACCGTATCCGCACAAGCCTCCGTGCGCAAAAAACACCCCATTCAAATGTGGGAAGCGCAGATTGAGTAGCGTGACTTGCTGCGTCGAAGAGTTGTAAGTATAGTTGACGGTCTCATACTCTTCTTGATCGGCGATGCAAGCCGTCCCGCTCGGGGGCAAATAGCATGCCGCAGCGGAATTGGTGGATTGAAGCGTCGTCGGCGTGCAGAACCCTGTAGGAAAACCCGTCTGTGGGGCCGTGGCCGTATAGGAGGATACCACACCGGTCACAATCGAGGCCGCTGGGTTAATCATGTTCGGAGCCGACGGAATCACCCCGATGGGTTGGCTTCCCGCCGTACACCCGGTGGAACCGCCTGCAGCATTGTCGGACCCTGCATAGCAGAGTTGCACCATGGTCGATACAGGAAATGCCGCGTTGCTGTCGATCGCCACGATGGGATTCACGGCGCTGGAGCCGGAAGGCCCGGTGGCCTGCGCTCCGACATACCCCGTGATGGAAGTCCCGCTCAGGACAACCGTTGGGTTCGTATCCAGCAATTGGCGGTCCTGGCCTTCAGTTCCCTGGCCCGCTGTTCCGTTTGTACTGACAAGGGTGGCCCCTATGGCGGCCGCCGCAGTCATCGTTCCTTTATAAACAACGGGGTCTTCGGTGATCTGAAGGTCTCCAGCATGGCATCCCTCGTCATTGGCTGTATTCATGCCGCCATCGCATGTCAACAGTGTGGTCATGGCAAGGCAGTCGCCCACCCCATGACAATTGACAACGTTTTCAATGGCTTCCTGCTGACCGGAAGAGTAGTTCGTGGTGGCCATCGAAAGGTTGCTGTAGTAGGTTTTGAAGAAGTATTGAGGCTGTCCCGCCCCGAAGTAGTTGTCGAAGTTGTACCCACCGGCATAGTCGGTTGTTTCCAGATATTCGGAGCTGGCTTCATTGCCCTGATAGGAGGGCCATTTCTGGAAGTCCAGAGTATAGTCTGTGGTGATGGTCTGGCCGGCAGTTTGCTGCGGAACTACCGAAAACGGGTTCTCGTAATAATCGGCGGTGACTCCATTCCTTTCGTCATGCACATGGGTATCAAAAGGCCACGCCAGATTTGCGGTATTGCCGCCAAAGATGTACGCGCCGTATCCTTGTGGATTTTCTATGTTCTTATAGGTCGGGTCAACATAAACTGTGCAACCGCTCAATCCATTTGGGGAGCTTGTCGCACAATTTGTACCGTTCACCAGGTTGGAGATGCCGTTGTTCAGGCTGCCGGTTTGAAACTGACTGGCGTAGTATCCACCCTGGAAGATATTCACCGCCAGGTTCGATCCAACAGGTTGCTGGACAGCCTGAGTTGTTTTTGGTACCGATGAAATTGCCTGGCTCGCAACTGAGGCAACAGGAGCAACTGCGTTGTCTACATAGTTTTTCGTAGCCGCCTGCATTGGGGTTTGCGGGTCCGCCTGTAATTGCAATGCTCCATTCAGTGTTCCGCCGTCGAGTGGAAGGTAACTTCCAAGGAGCGAATTGACTTCTGTCGCGGTAACTGTTTGCACGGCCACACTTGCCGGCATCACAAGACTCCGTATCGCGGCGACCGTCGTAGTTGGTACGTTCGGTACTGACCAGTACTCCTTACTCACCGTACCGTCGTCCAGGTGATACACGGCGGTATAATAAGTTCCTGCAGGTGTGGCTCCTACGTTCGGGGCCAAGTTCAGGGTCACTTGTCCACCGGCTGCGATCTGAGCGGTCAGGTTCCCGGCAGCTACAGTATTTCCTTGCGCCGTGACAAACGCGGGCCATGTTACCAGGATGGTTCCCGTCGCCACGGTGCCGTCCGCGTGGTAAACCGTGTCCTGCACGGCCGTTGTCGTCACTTGTCCCAGGCACGTGAATGTTGCAGCAGCGATGCACAGAGCCAAGCCAGAGAATTGCCATAAGAATATTGCTCGCAGCCGTTTCAAGCCTGCGTTTACGGATGGAATTCGACGCTTTTTTGTCTCTGTCGTCATTGTTCCTCTCAGTTCCTTCCTCTGATGTCTTACCTGCCCCGCAATCTCGCAACTTACTCCGGCGACGGTAGCCTCAAGCTATCAAGCAACGCGTCGCAGAGCTGTTCTTTAGACTGTTGACTTGAATGAAGCGGCTCCGTCGACGCTAACTCGCAAAGATCCAAAAGCAATTTGGTCTGCTGGTATCCGCCACTCACCGCCTTTTTGATCAGCCCTTGTAAAATTTGTGGCCACGCGGCGAGCACCTGCGATCGGGCCACGTCGCAATATTGGGCCTTTTTCTGGGGAGGCACTTTTACATCCGCAGTCTGTCCACCGTTCGCACACGGTGCTCGCTTCCGGACGGCTCTTTTCACTATAAAAGCGCTACGGCTCGACCTTTGCTTCGACACGTCATTCCACCTGTCTCATAACGTGAAAAAGATAAAGAAACGGCCATCGCCGGCCGGTGCTTTATCTTTTCCTTTCAAATCCAATCTACGGTATTACCTGCGCGAAGGCAGCCAGCGATTGCTGCATTAAGTTACGACGGCATGATCGATCTGCCCTCTTGTATTTTGCTTTCATCTTGACTTAAGGTTAGCAGAGAAGAGCGCAATGGCACGCCATTCCGCTCCCCTGCCAGGCCCCGCCTTATCAACAACTTATCGAAACCATCATCGCGTTTTGCTTGACTCATTCATTGGATCTATGTTGAGTAACCGGTATTCCATGAAGATCTGAGTTAGCGAATCGACCGCTTCTCCATATCTTCGTACAATTGTTCTCAGACTGACCTGCAATAACCCCGCTGCTTCGCCTTGCGTATATTCCTGCAGGGCTATACGTCGAATTAGTTCCTGGGAAAAGCCATCGAGCCTTTTCAGGCATTTTTCCACGTCATAAACAAAAATTACAGAGTCTTCAAAACTCGTCACTCGGTAAGTACTCATCTTTCCTCGAAAAGCATCGTGACCCAGCAGTGCAGGCATTCTCCCGACACTCATGGATAGCCGCATATATCTTCGCAACATGGCTTCGGTGTACTTCCTGTAGAAAGCAAGCTCGGGTTTGGGCTGAACTTTGCTTTGCCCTTCTTCGTATGTTTGCGTCGATCGGCCTTTCGCGGAGACAAGTCGGATTTGTTCGCAAGCGTGCAGATCGTACAAGGGGGCGGCAGCACTCATCGCAGGCCCCCTTCGATTGCCAGCATTGCCGCAGAAAGTCGTTCCTTTTTAGGACGCCCTTTCGCTCGACGGCTTCGCGGCTCCGGAAAGTCTGAAAAGTGGACGGTGCATTGACGGCAGTAAACATCCTTTACTGTGTGGTCGCGGAGCCAGAGACGGCCGCATCCCTCACAGATCTTCAAGTGCAGACAGGAATGGCTCATGACTAAATATTCTCCAAGGCAAAAATTCAATCTCCCCGTGAAAACGCGGTTTACCCTCGTCCCAGGAAGCGGTTGCGGAGACTGCTTAGCCAATGAACTCTATGGTTCAGTTTTGGCCCAGCTGGCACGTCCCCGACGTGAACTATTGTGGCTTTTTGATCTCGCACACCCAACGCTCGGCAATTACGGACTGCTTCATGTCCGTAAAGGGGTCTCGATCGAAGCAAGCAAACGTCTCTTGCCAGAGTCGAAGCCATGTGTGATTCAATCGGCTGCTTGGAAGTGACCCGCCATTCGCCCCCGCGTTGCAGCAGTGGACGAACGGAGACACTTCATCGTAATGACCTGGATTTGGGAGAGGGAGGCCAACGGTGTTCAATCTCTTCGCTAGTTAGACGGTCTGTTTGTAATACTACCAGGAATGAAATCTGTCAAGATAAAGTTATCTTAAAGATATTCACAAGTTCCAAGATGGAACGCAAATACAGGAATCATCCAATGTACCTTATATGTTACATGATATACATTGATTCTTATTATATCTTTATGCTATAGTGAGGATATGACGTTCGATACTCTTCACGAGAATCTTCGCCTGGAAATCCTGCGGCGAATTGATCGCGGACTCCTGACCGGTTCGACCTTGGCCCGGGCTACAGATTTTCAACAGGCACATATCTCCAACTTTCTGAATCGAAAACGTTCTCTCAGCCTTGAGGGCCTTGATCGCGTACTCGTCGCCCAAAACTTGTCCATACTGGACTTGCTTCCCGCGGACGCGTTGCCGTGCGTCCCTCCTCGCGGACGGAATGCCTCGCTGACTCAAACCGTGGCCGTCGTCACTCATACGGCTGCGGCGTCCTCCGCCCGTATTCAATCCCCGGAAATCATCGACACCATTGAGGTGCCAGAGGCTGTCATCCACTCTTCCCGTGCCCATCCTCTCCCAGGAAGAGATCTCTGGCAACGCTTCGTCGCCGTTCGTGTGGATGCCATACAAGCAGCGGCGATGGAACCGCTCCTTCGCCAACACTTTATCGTAGTCATTGACCGCCATTACAACTCACTCACGCCCTATCGCTTACAGCCTCCTACCGTCTACGCCGTACGCAGCTCTGACGCGCTCCATTTGTGTTTCGTTGAGTTTGAGTCGGACCGTCTCGTCATTCGCCCTCGAAATCAGCAAATTCCAGTGCTCCTGATTGCCCTGGCGGCGAATGAGCAACCTGCCGATCGCATCGTCGGCCGCGCTTGTTACGTCCTTTCAGAGTTTTGACGCTGGTCGTTGGCGCCCGCTCGACCTGCGAATCCCCCAGGGCAATCGCATGAACGAGGTGTAGCTGGTTAGGTACTACCCAGCGGGGTGGTGCGGTGTTCTTTTGTCTCCAGGAGGAGTTATGGAGACAGAAGGCAAGTTGCGGTTGGCGGATGTTTTTG
>JAJYUB010000056.1 GCA_021792795.1 Acidobacteriota bacterium
GCATCCAGCAACACCAAAGCTCGTCTGCGCCGGTCCTCCAGAAGATCGGCGCTCCCCTTCAATCTCGGCATAGGTATTTTGCTCCTCAATACCTATTATTGCATTATTTATGCAGAGAACAATAGAGGACGCGCGCTTGCTCCGGAAGAACCACGGGTGCGTTCACACACTTTCAGCGCACTGTCTACCTTGCGTCAAAAAAATGCTTCGACGTCTTCAATGCGTTGCGTGACGCGATAGGGCGGCAGGCTCTCCATGAACACGCGGCCATAACGCTGGCGTTGCAGGCGCGGGTCCAACAGCACCAGCACGCCACGGTCGTTCAAGGAGCGAATCAGGCGGCCAAAGCCTTGCTTCAGCGCGATCACGGCGGAAGGGATTTGATATTCGGCGAACGCGTTGCCGCCTTCGGCCTCGATGGCCTTCATGCGCGCCGCCACCACGGGATCGCTGGGAACGGCAAACGGCAGCTTGTCGATGATGACGCAACTGAGCTGCTCGCCTTGGACATCGACGCCTTGCCAGAAGGATGAGGTGCCAAGCAGCACGGCATTCGGCGTGATGCGAAACTCCTCCAGCAGCGCATTGCGAGGCGCGGCGCCCTGCAGCAGCAGCGGAAAACCAATGCGCGCGATCAGTTGTTCATGCACCTGGCGCATCTGGCTATAGCTGGTGAACAAGCAGAAGGCGCGGCCGCGGGTGATTTCAAGAATCTCGCAAATTTTGTTTACGGCGGCCTGGGTATAGCCGGGCTCGCGCGGATCGGGCATTTCCGGCGGCAGGTACAGCAGGGCCTGCTCGCCATAGCGGAAATGGGACGGCACCACCAGTTGCCGCGCGCTGGTGAGTCCGAGCCGGCGCTCAATATGGTCGAAGTTCCCTTGCACGGTAAGCGTCGCTGAAGTCAGCACCACGGACGGAATGGAATCAAACAAATCGCTGGCCAGCAAGGAGGCAATTTCAATCGGCGTGGCCTGCAGCCAGGTATTGCTGCCCGCCTGTCTCATGCCGGTGGAACTGCGCCGTTCGATCCAGAAGACGTAGCCGCGGTCCGTCGACTCCAACAAAAATGTCAACTGGTTTGCCATCTCGGCCGTACGCTTTTTCAGGCCGCTCGCCTCTTCCACTCCGCGCAACCGTTCCAGTTCACCCGTCAATCGCTCCAACGCATTCACCAGGCCGAGATAGACGTCGCCGGACTGCTCCAGGAACTCTTCCCGGTCCGCGAAAGGCATGCGCCCTTCCGCGCCTTTCGGCTCCGGAAGCGCGGCGAAGAACATGCGCCCACGTTCGCGGACCAGTTCCGCGGCAGCAGTCAGCGCAGCGGACAACGACTGCTTGGCGCGCAGCAGTATCTCCACATCGCGAGCCAGTTCCTCAAAGCGCAGATTGCTGATGCTGACGCCGAAGTAGCTGGATGCAATCTCTTCCAACTCGTGCGCTTCGTCAAAGACGACGGCGGCCGCCTCCGGCAGCACGCCAGCATCGGGAGCATTTTGCGCCTGCCTGCGTATCGCCAGGTCGGCAAAGAAAAGATGATGGTTCACGATGACGATGTCGCTTTCGAGAGCGCGCCGTCGCATTTGCGTAATGAAGCATGGCTCGTAATTCGGACAAGAGGATCCGAGGCAAGCTTCGCCGCGCGCGTCGAGCCGTCCCCACAGCGGACTGTTTTCGGGGACCGCGGTCAATTCGGCGCGGTCGCCATGTTCCGTCGTTTTTTCCCAATCGCGGATGGTGTTGAATTGATCGACCATGTCGATGCCGGTCAGGATGGGCTGATCGCGCAGCGCGTAAAGTTTTTGGCGGCAAAGATAATTGCCGCGACCTTTCATGTAGCTGACCCGCAACGGACCGAGCAGCGACTCAAGAAATGGAATGTCCTTGAAGAAAATCTGCTCCTGCAGGTTTCGCGTTCCGGTGGAGACGATGACGCGCTGGCCCAGTCGCAGCGCGGGCAATAGATAGGCGAGGGTCTTGCCGGTTCCGGTGCCCGCCTCGACGATCAAATGACGTTTTTCCGTGAAGGCGCGCTCCATGGCGCGGGCCATTTCCAACTGGCCGGGACGGTATTCATACGGCAACCCCGAGCGCGACAGAATGCCGCCGGGAGAGAAAAATTCTTCCAGCCTTGGCAGCTTGCGGTCCGTCGAGGGTTCCGTGGTGGAGGGTAGGGGCAAGGGTGAGAAGCACTCCAATTACTGCTTGTTCCTATAATAGAGAAGCAGTGCGTTTTTCCTACTGTTTGAGGCAGCACGGTTTTCCCACCCCTATGACTCCCATAAAAAAAGGCATTGCCTCCGGAGCGCGCAATTCCCGACGCCGGGACCCCGCCGCGGACGCACGCTGGCCGCTGGTCGCAATTGTTGGCCGTCCGAATGTGGGCAAGTCGACGCTGTTCAATCGCCTGACGCGCAGCCGCCGTTCCATCGTCGGGGATGAGCCGGGAATCACGCGCGACCGCATCTATGGCGTCGTGGACTGGGGCGGACGCCACGCCCGCCTGGTCGATACCGGAGGGGTCTTGCCTTCCGACCAGGAATTTATTCCGGCAGAAATTTTTCGCCAGGCCAAGGTCGCGTTCGATGAGGCCGCCGCCGTGGTGATGGTGGTGGATGGGCGGACGGAGCTGGCTGCGCCCGACATGGAACTGGCGCGCCTGCTGATGCGTCTGGGAAAGCCGCTGATTCTGGCCGTAAACAAGATGGATGTCGACGCGCTGCTGCCGCAGGCGGAAAATTATCGGCGGCTTGGATTCAAGGAAATGGTTCCAATGTCCGCCGAGCATGGCACGGGAATTGGCGATCTGCTGGATGCCATGTTTGCGGTGCTGCCGGTCGACGATTTTGCTGCGGAAGAAGACGAGGACGAGGAACCCGCTGAGATGGAAAAGGGCGGCGATGGGGAAGCTTTGCCGGAAGAAGAGATCCCATCCATTCCCGCGAAGGCCCCTGACGAGGTCAACGTGGCCATCATCGGCAGGCCAAACGTGGGCAAAAGTACGCTGCTGAACGCACTCACTGGGAAGGCCCGCGCCATCGTTTCGCCGATTGCCGGGACCACGCGCGATGCCGTGGATGAACTGGTCGAACGCGACGGACAGAAATTTCGTTTCATCGATACAGCAGGAATTCGCCGCAAGGGCAAGACGCACGAGATGGCGGAAAAACTCTCTGTGCTGATGGCGCGAAAGCATTTGGAAGCCGCGGACGTATCGCTGCTGGTGGTCGACGCCACGGCGGGCGTGCTGGCGGGCGACGCCACCATTGGCGGCTACGCGCATGAAAGCGGCCGGTCGATGGCGATCGTGGTGAACAAGTGGGACCTGGTGACCAGGAAACGGGCCGACGGCAAGCCGCCCGCGGACCGGAAAGCTTTTGAGGAACAATTACGGTACGCGCTGAAGTTTCTGGCTTATGTTCCGGTAATTTTTGTCTCTGCCGCGGAAGGCGAGAACATCGAACAGGTCTTCGCCACCGTGGTCCGGGTCGCTGGAGAACGCCAGAAGCGCGTCGGGACCGGCCAGATGAACCGCTTTCTGGAGCGCGTGGACTTTGAGCGCGCGCCGGTGCCGATGTCCCGACGCATGCGCATCCTATATATGACGCAGGCCGGGGTCGCGCCGCCGACATTTGTGCTGTTCACGGACCGCGACGTAAAACTGCATTTTTCTTACGAGCGTTTTCTGGAGAACCAGATTCGCGAGGCCTTCGGCTTTGAGGGCTCTCCGATCCGCTTCAAGATTCGCGCCCGCAAGCCGCGCTCGCAACGATAAGACGTTTCTACTTCGACGCAAAAGAAGGCAGTGGCTTAAGAATTTTTCATTGTGGTGCGAGCCTCATACTGTCCCACCCTAGCTTCCCACCCCACCGAGCTACGCTCGTTGGGGACCCCGGCTTCGCTAGGATGGGGCGCCCATAACATTCGCCGATCTTTGAAAACGCGCTAGTAGCGCACGGCGGGCTGGCAAGAATTTTCACGTAATTGCAAGATCGACCGGAGCGGGGAATTTGCTATCCTGAGCATTATGGCAGATAAGAAAACACTCCTGAGCCACCCGATCGAACACATTGACATCAAGCAGCATGACGTGCGTTCGCTGGTCGACGCCATGCACGCCATGGCCTATTCTTCGCGCGACCTGGCGCGTGCCGCCGAGATTTACGAGCGGATGCTGCTCGACCAGGATTGCGGCGTGATTCTGTGCCTAGCGGGATCGCTGATCAGCGCCGGACTGAAGCAGATCTTCGTCGACCTGGTGCGCAACAACATGGTGGACGCCATCGTTTCGACGGGCGCCAACATTGTCGATCAGGACTTTTTTGAAGCGCTCGGTTTTCGCCACTACATCGCCGGCGACGAATTTAAGTCGGGCACGCAGGATGGCGTGCTGCGCGAGTTGATGATCGACCGCATCTACGACACCTTCATCGACGAGGAAGAGCTGCGCATCTGCGACGAAACCACGCAGAAAATCGCCGATTCCCTTCCGCTGCGTCCGCACAGCTCGCGCGAGTTTATCCGCGCCATGGGCGCGTATCTGCAGCAGGAAGGAAAAACGCCGGCCCAGGGCGGCGTGGACTCGATCGTGCTGGCGGCGTATCAAAAGGATGTGCCCGTCTTCTGCCCGGCCTTCAGCGATTGCTCGGCTGGATTCGGCCTGGTCGCGCATCAACATGCGCGCCAGGACAAGCCCAAGGTTTCCATCGATTCCGTGAAGGATTTCTACGAACTGACGCAATTGAAAATCGCCAATCCTACGACCGGCCTGCTGATGATTGGCGGCGGCGTGCCTAAGAATTTCGCGCAGGACATTGTGGTGGCGGCGGACGTTCTGGGCGCCGACGCGCCCATGCACAAGTACGCGATCCAAATCACGGTGGCCGATGTGCGGGACGGCGCGCTTTCCTCCAGCACGCTGAAAGAAGCCAGTTCCTGGGGCAAGGTGGACACGACCTACGAACAGATGGTGTACAGCGAAGCGACGCTGGCGCTGCCGCTGATCGCCGGGTACGCCTTCCATCAACGCGCCTTTGCGGAACGCAAAGAGCGGCGCTGGGCCCGGCTGCTGGAGCCTGTAACGGCGTAGAATTTCCGCAGTAAGGCGAGCGGCAGTTGGTCGCCGCTGCGTCCCCGGACAATCGTTGAATGGACCCGAAAAAACTCGACGAGTGGAGGCGGCGGTGCTGTTTCTGGCCATCGCGGCCACCGCATGGATGATGCTGCATCAAGCGCAGCACTCCGTCAGCGGCGCGTCTCAGCATAATGTGGCTTTCAATCTCGGCTATCAGCACGCCCAGCGCCTGAAAGTCGCCGCAGCGCGGGCTGCCATGGATGTGCTGGGAATGGCGGGCGCAGACAAGCAGGGCGCTGGCGCAACTGCCAGCTACCAGACGGATTACCGGCTGCAGAGGATGCAGATCCAGGCGGACTCCTTGGGGTTGGAGCGATGGGGCGCAAACGATCGCCGACACCAGGGTCTGTTGCTTGAAATTCGCGCCAGCCTGGTGGACCTGAACGCGGCACTCGACCAGGCGGCTGGCTCTTCCGTGAGTACCGGCAGCCTGGGGAAGGTCCCGCTGTTGCCCGCGCTGAATCGCGCGGAGAGCGCCTTCAGCAACTACGCGGCCAGCCTGACGGAGCCGACGCAATTGCAGGCGACGCATTATCTGTTTGCCTCTCCTGTGTTGCTGTGGTGGCTGCTGATTCTGCTGCTGATCGAGTCGGCGGCGTTGACATGGGTCGTTTTCGCGACGTAACGATCCGGTTCAGCGGACCTTGAACCACCGCTCTGGGCGGCTGAGAGAGCATTCAAGCGGATTTGCAGTTTGTATTGCAATCTGGAGTGGGGAGTCATTCTGAATGGAGATCGCCGTGCGACCGGAGTGAAGAATCCAGACGATATCTGCATGGGTTGGCCCTGCCATTACCCTCTGGATTGTTCGCTGCGCTCAGAATGACTGATCTTTTTTTTGTGGATACAGTATCTATCTGTAAATCCGCTTTAGAAGGAATGGGTCTCGTCGATCGCTGCTTCGCTCACCGCGAGGCCTTTCTTTTGGTCGGCGGACAAGAGAGACGCCTCCGTTTGCGAGCGCAGTCCGGCAATCGTGGTCCAATTGCTGCGCTTTCCAGCCTCGGGATAAAAGGGCGGCAATCCCTGCATCAACACGCGACCCAAATGGAACGCCTCCGGCTCATACATGCCGCGCAATTCGCGCAATCGTTCCACGGAGGCATTTCCCGCGCACAAGGTGAAGCCGGCATCGGCCAACTGCGAACAGAGGTCCTGAACGCGGGCTGGAGGCAGGCGATCCGGACCGGGCCTGGTCCCCTTCGGAGAAAAGATATGGGCCAGGTCGAGGACGGCGTGCCGGGCCATGACGAAGGTCAATTGAGCCTGCCGGGCAGCGTCCCCTTCCACGGTGGCGATCAGCACCGCGCAGGTGTCCAACATCGCCACCAGGGCGGCCAGCCAGCTTTGATTGTCGTGCTGGGAGCGGAAGAAACAGAGTTGCGGATAGGAGATGTGGCTTTCCAGCAACTCCGCGCTCCAGCGTTCCCATTCCACCAGCAAGGTCTGCAATGCCAGCTCGCCGGCGGGCCCCGCGTGGCGGCGCAATAGCTCCAGCGCTGTCGGTGGAGAGCCGGCGCGCGCGTCCAGCAGAATGATGCTGACCTCCCGGCGAGAGAAGGCGCCGTATAGCACGGGCAAATAGCCGATGACTCCCGCGACAAAGGCCAGCCCGGTGCCAGCCTCCAGGGCGACCAGAAACCGCGCTGGAACGGCCAGAGGGACAACATCGCCCAAGCCAAGCGTGAACAGCGTGGTCCCGCTGACGTAGAGGTCCGTTTCCCATCGGCCAATGGAGTTTGCATCGGCAAAGGGCGAGCCGAGCGCGTGAAACAGCAACCCAAAGCCAAGAATCAGGCCCGACGCCCAAACGCCCACCAGGAGCAATAACGAGAGCGGGCCGAAATAACTGAGGAAGCTTTCGCGGCGACGGGTATGGCGCATTCCGCTGGCAACGGCGCGCCATGGAATCCACGTCGCGGTCATGAAAAGCCGAGAGACGCGGAACCGGCCGCTTGCCCGTCGCGGCAGGATGATGGTCTGAAATGCATCCAGCAGGACTTCCGCCAAGCACAGCAAGCCGAGAATGAGCGTGAGCAGGCGCATGGGAGTGCTGCAGCGATTCAATCACGACTGGGGCGACCCGGCAAAAACTTTTGACGCTTCCACGCCGGATGCGGCTGCCGAACGGCCGATTTCCAAACCCGCGCCGCCTGCCGTATTCCTGGAAGCGGCGGGGGCCTTGCTGCAATCTCCGCAATCGTAAGAACGCGATGCAAACGAACGTGGCCCAGGCCTACACTGGACTGGATGCCGGGACTGGGACGTTTGCCGATCTACGCCGGAGGTTTCATTGTCCTCCTGGGCGTGTGCGTGTTGGTCGCGGAAAAATTGGGCTTGCCGCTGGGACGTTTGCCGGGGGACTTTGCCTGGAAAGGCAAGCGATCTTCCGTCTACTTTCCGTTGGCCACCTGCCTGGTGTTCAGCGCGGTCCTTTCGCTCCTGCTGTATGTTTTTGGCCGCCTGCGACGCTAGGGTCGGTTTTATCCGCAGCAGCGATGCAGGCGGGATGCGATGCAGCGCGGACGCGATGCTAGACTCATCGTTACGCGCAGGGATTTTCGTGTTGCCGTCCGGCCTTGGGAAGAAAGCATGGGTCCAAACTCCGTTGAGAATCCATCGATGAGTCCGCCGTTCAAATCGCCGTGGGAAAGACCTACTGCCAGTTCGCGGCAACCGGCCACATCCGGCAATACGCGTCCGCAGATGGACCTGCTGTTTCCAGCCAGCTCTTCCGCTTCGCAAGCCAGCGATTTCGCGCGGCCGCCGTGGAAAGTGCATGAGCTGGTTTTTGAGGTCCGCGGCCACGTAGAGAAGGAATATCGCGATGTGCGGGTGGAGGGAGAGATTTCAAATCTCCGCCAGGCTTCCTCCGGGCACATTTATTTCACCTTGAAGGACGATCGAAGCCAATTGCCCGTGGTGCTGTTTCGCGGCAAAGCGCGGCTGCTGAAATTCAGCCCCAAAGACGGCCTGGAAGTGCAGGTACGCGGCGGCATCTCCGTGTACGAGGACCGCGGCCAGTTGCAATTGGTCGCCGAATCCATGGAGCCACGCGGCAAGGGATCGCTGCAGGTCGCGTTTGAACAACTCTACGCGTTGCTGAAGGAAGAAGGGCTGTTCGAGGCGGAAAGAAAGCGCCCGCTGCCCATGTACCCGCGCACGATTGGCGTGATTACATCGCAAAAAGGCGCGGTGATTCACGACATTCTGAACGTGCTTGCCCGTCGTCATTCCAGGGCGCACGTGCTGTTATATCCAGTGGCCGTGCAGGGAGAAGCGGCGGCCAGTGAAGTGGTCGACGCCCTGGCCTGGTTCCAGAAAAACTCTTGCGTGGATGTGCTTATCGTGGCGCGCGGCGGCGGCCCGCCGGAGGATTTGGCGGCCTTCAACAGCGAAGACGTGGCGCGCGCGATCGCCGCATCGGCCATTCCAGTTGTTTCCGCGGTCGGCCATGAGACCGACTTTACGATTGCGGATTTTGTTGCGGACCTGCGCGCTCCGACGCCGTCCATTGCGGCGGAGATCATTACGGACGCGCAATATCGCGTGGAAGAGTACCTGGGCCTGTTGGCGGCGCGGTTGGAACGGGCCGTCGGGTATCAGCGGATGCACGCGCGGGAACGGTTCGCGCAACTGAATGCGTCCGCCGTGTTTGCGGGGGTCCAGCATGGCTTGGCGCGTCGCCAGCAGCGTGTGGATGAACTGCGCTTTCGGCTGGAGTCATGGTGGGAGAAGACGCGCGCGGCCGCCGGCCAGCGAACCAGCATGGCGCAGGCGAGGTTGATGCGACAGGACGTTCGCCGTCAGATGGCGCTGCACGGGGAACGCCTGCGCGCGTTGCAGACAGGGTTGGGCCGCGCCTGGAATGCCTATTCGGAGCGCTGCCGGACCCGCTGCAGCCGCGCCTCCGACAGGCTGTGGGCGCTTTCGCCGCTGGCGGTGCTGGACCGCGGCTACGCGCTGGTGTATGACGGCAGTGACAGCCTGGTCAAGACAGCGGAAAGCCTGTATCCCGGCGACGCGTTGCGGTTGCGGTTCGCGCACGGCCAGGCGCGGGCGAAGGTGATCGATCGAGGGCCGGAGGCTGCAAAGAAAACGAACGGGAACTGAACGGGAGGACGATGAGAAAACTTTTTGGAACGGACGGAATTCGCGGGGTCGCGGGACATTTCCCGCTGGACAGAAAAACTGTGTACGCGATTGGACTGGCGGTGGCGCATTCGCTGCGCAAGCAGCAGCCGACTCCGCGCGTGCTGGTCGGCATGGATACCCGCGAATCCAGCACAGAGATTGCCGCCGCGCTGACCCACGGCCTTCGCCAAGGGGGCGCGGAAGCCACCAGCGCCGGCGTCATTCCCACACCCGGCGTGGCCTACCTGGCGAGGCTTCGCGGATGTGCCGCGGGCATTGTGATTTCCGCTTCGCACAACCCCTGGCAGGACAACGGAATCAAGATTTTTGGCGGCGACGGCTACAAACTGGCTGACGCGGTGGAGCTGGCCATTGAGCATGAGATCTTCGACAAGCTTTCGCAGACGCATGGGCCCGATTTTCCCGAGACCGAGGCGCCGGAAGTGGACCTATCCTTGCCGGCGGCGTACATCGAATTTTTACGCAGCCAGGTCCCCGATCTGCGGCTGGATGGGAAAACGATTGTGGTCGATTGCGCCAACGGCGCGGCCAGCGCGATTGCGCCCCCTCTGCTGGCGCATTTTGGCGGCAACATTCTGCTGACCCATACATCTCCCAATGGCCGCAACATCAACGAGCATTGCGGCGCGCTGCATCCGGAAATTGTCGCGAAAGAAGTTCTGGCCCAGCGGGCCGACTTCGGCATGACATTCGACGGAGACGCGGACCGCGCCATGTTCGCCGATGAACACGGAAAAGTGGTGAACGGCGATGCCGTACTGCTGATCGCGGCGCGCGATTTACACGCTCGCAACCGGCTGACGAAGAACCTGGTGGTCGCCACGACCATGTCGAACATGGGCCTGGAGGCCGCGCTGCGGACCGACGAAATAAAAATGCTGCGCGCGCCCGTGGGCGACAAATATGTGCTGGAAGAGATGCAGAAGCATGGGGCCGTTCTGGGCGGAGAACAGTCCGGCCACATGCTATTTCTGGACCGCAGCACCACAGGGGATGGCATGTTGACGGCGCTGATGCTGCTGGACATTCTGCGGCGTTTCGGCGGACCGCTATCGCAGCTAACCAAGGACCTAAAGGTGTTTCCGCAAGTGATTGTGAATGTGCGGGTGCGCGAGAAGCGGCCGCTTGAAACGCTGCCTACTGTGGTTGCCGCCATTCATGATGCAGACGCCGCACTGCATGGCAACGGCCGCGTTGTGGTCCGCTATTCCGGGACTGAAGCGCTGGCGCGCGTCATGATTGAGGCTGAATCCGAACAGGCGATGCAACACCATGCCAACCGCATCGCGGAAGCGATCCGCGCGGAGTTGGGCGTCTAGAGCGGATTTACAGTTGGTGTAGTCGAATCTAAACGGGAGTCATTCTGAGCGTAGCGAAGAATCCAGGGGATATCTGCCTCGTCCACGCTGCTGTCACACTCCTGATTTTTCGCTACGCTCAGAATGACCAACTCTCCTTCAACTACGGAATCTGTAAATTCGCTTTAGTTTTGCGAGCCAAGCTTCCGCCTGTGCTATTTCAGATCGCGCCAATTTGGGCCCACAGCAACGTGGGCGACGATCGGGACCTTCAATTCGATCACCTGTTCCATCGCTTGACGCACGCGTTCCCGCACTTCATCGACTTCTTCCGTGGGAACATCGAAAACCAGTTCATCGTGGACCTGCAGCACCATTCGGGCGCGCAGTTTTTGTTCGCGCAGTTCCCGCGCGATGCGGATCATGGCCAGCTTGATCAGGTCCGCGGCGGTCCCCTGCAACGGCGTGTTGACCGCGGTGCGCTCGGAAAACCCGCGCATGTTGGCGTTGCGGCTGGCGATGTCTGGAATGGGACGGACGCGACCGAACAGCGTGCGCACGCTTTGCGTCTGCCGCACTTTTTCCAGCGTCTGCTCAATGAACGTCTTGACGCCGCTGTAGCGCTCAAAGTATCGGTCGATATAGGCGCGGGCCTGGCTGGGCTCAATGTTCAATTGCCGTGCCAGGCCGAAAGGCGAGATGCCGTAGACGATGCCAAAATTCACCGCCTTGGCGCGATTGCGCGTCTCCTTGTCCATGGCTTCGATGGGAACGCCGAAGACCTCGGAGGCGGTCAGCGTATGGATATCGACGTTTTCGCGGTACGCCTTCAGCAGCAGCGGATCTTCAGAGAAGTGGGCCATCAGGCGCAGTTCGATCTGAGAATAATCCGCCGAGAGAAGGACATTGCCGTCCGCGGGCACGAAGGCTGCGCGAATCTCTCGACCTAACTCCGAACGGATGGGAATATTTTGCAGATTGGGATTGTTGGAAGAGAGTCGCCCGGTTGCGGTGCCCACAGCATTGAACGTGGTGTGCATGCGATGGTGCGCGTCCGCCAGCAAAGGCAGGCTGTCGGAGTAGTTAGATTTGAGTTTCGCCAACTGGCGATACTCGAGCACCAGGCGCGGCGCTTCATGGTGCTCGGCCAACTCCTCCAGAACATCCTGCGCGGTGGAGACGACCTTGCCGCGGCCGTATTTGATCGGCTTCGGCAGCGCCATCTTGTTGAACAAGACATCGCCAAGCTGCTTGGGAGAGTTGATGTTGAAACGATGGCCGCAGCTTGCGTAGATGCGTTCCGCCAAGGTGCGCATCTGCTCCGCCAGGCGCTCGGAGATCCGCTGCAGGCAGGCCGAGTCGATGCGGACGCCGGCATCTTCCATCTCCAGCAGAATGGGGGTCAGCGGAAGATCGATGGTTTCGTAGACACGCAAGGTGTCCGACTCCTCAACGGCGCGGCGCAACTGCGGCGCAAGGCGCGCGATGGTGGCCGCGGCCATGGGGAGCGCCTCTTCTCCTTCCCCGCGCAACGGTTGATTGTCGAAACGAGCGGCGACATCTTCCAGGCGATGGGTGCTGTGGGTCGGGTTCAGCAGATACGAGTAGAGCATCAGGTCGTCGCGGACGCCGGCGAGCCGAATGCCATGCGCCTGCGTGGCGCGCAAAAGAGCTTTGAGATCGTGAACGGACTTCGGTAGGGTCGCGTCTTCCAAAGCAGAACGAAGAAGCGTGGCTGCGTCTCCTTCCCACGGCACACGGAGCGCCTTGGTATCGTCCGCAGCCAATCCAAGCGCAAAGGCGGAGAGCGGCGCAGTTGTCGTCGCAGCCTTGTTTTCCGCCGACTCGATTGCATCCAGCAGCGACAGGCTCTGTTGCGCCGATTCCGGCTCCGCCGATTCGTCGGCCTCCGACGAGGATTCCTGCGTTGCCGAATTTTCCACTCCACTCGCTATCGTCAGCGTGCCAGCGCGCGAGGCGAACAGCAGTTGTTCCAACTCTTCCAACGTGGGATGGAGCACCAGTTCCGCAGTCTGTTTCGGAGTTTCCGCCAGTCCCAACTCTTTAATCAACGTTGTAAATTCCAGCTCAGTAAATAGCGCCCGGCTGGCAATTGGGTCCGGCGATTGGGTTTGCAGTTGGCGCAGATCCAGGTCGAGCGGAACGTTGCAATGGATGGTCACCAGTTCCTTGCTGAGCAGGACGGTGTCGCGATTGTTCAGCAGCGACTCGCGATAGGTTTTTCGCTTCATTTCATCGGCATGGTCCAATGCAGCTTCGACGCTGCCGAATTGCTGGATCAACTCGACGGAGCCTTTGTCGCCGATGCCGGGCGCGCCGGGAATGTTATCGATGGAATCCCCGCGCAGCGCCATTACATCGACGACCTGCTCCGGCGGCACGCCAAGCGCAGCCTGCACTCCGGCGCGATCCAGAACCAGATTGTCCTTGGCGGGATTCAGCACGAAAACGTTGTCGCCGACCAACTGCATCATGTCTTTATCGTTCGACACGATGTAGACAGGATGACCGAGTTTCGACGCCTGTTGGGTGAGGGTGCCGATCACATCGTCGGCCTCGAAACCTTCCTGCTGCAGGATGGGAATGCGCAACGCCTCCAGCGCGCGGCGAATGTAAGGGATTTGCTGCGCCAGGTCCAGCGGCGTTTCCGCCCGATTGGCCTTGTACCCTGCGTACTCCACTTCATCGAAGGCCTGCGTCGCGGTATTGAATTTTCGGATCTTCAGGTCTTTCGCGCGCTCGTCGCGAAAAACAGGCGCGCTGACGTCAAACACGGCGGCCAGATATTCGGGCTTGAAGTCTTTCCGCAGCCGGTTCAGCATGTTCACAAAAACGTACACGGCTGCCGTGGGAATGCCGCTGCGCGTGGACATGGGGCGCTGCCGCTGCATGGCGTGGTACGCGCGAAAGATGAAGCCCATGGTGTCGAGCAGAAATACGGCGGGTTTGGCGGGCTGGGTGGCCATCTTTTTCGAGTCTACAGAATCTGTCGATACTCGTTATGCCAGGAACATGCAGTCGCCGTAGGAAAAGAAGCGATATTGCTCGGCCACCGCATGATTGTAGGCGGCGAGGACCCTCTCTGTTCCTGCAAAGGCGCAGACCAGCATCAACAGCGTAGATTGCGGCAGGTGGAAATTCGTCAGCAGTCCGCGCACCACGCGAAACTCGTATCCCGGCGAAAGAAACATTTCTGTTTCCCCGGAATGAGCGCGCAATTCGCCATCCTCGGATTGCCGCGCGCAGTGTTCTAGCGCGCGAACCGTCGTGGTGCCCACGGCGATGATGCGGCGGCCTTCTCTCCGCGCCAGGTTCACTGCCTGCGCAGTGGATTCCGGTAACGTGTATCGCTCCGCATGCAAGCGAATGTCCTCCAGTCGCTCCACGCGGACCGGCTGAAAGGTTCCCAGTCCGACGTGCAGCGTGAGGCTAGCGATTTCCACTCCGCAGGCACGGATCGCGGACAGGATTTCCGGCGTAAAGTGTAGTCCGGCCGTCGGCGCGGCAGCAGAACCACGCTCGGCTGCAAAGACGGTCTGGTATCGTTCGCGGTCGGAGAGTTCATCCGAGCGATGAATATAAGGCGGCAGAGGCATGTGTCCGATGCGGTCGAGGACCGCGTAAAAATCGGCGACGGGAGCGAAGCGCAGCCGCCGCTCGCCGAATTCTCCACGCCCGACGATTTCCGCAGTCAGCAGCGGCGCAGCCGCCGCGGCTGAGTCGACTTCTTCTGGCGCAAAAAAGAACACCGTCTCCCCGACCGGCAACTTGCGGCCGGGATGCACCAGCGCGCTCCACTCTAGCGGTGAGTGCTGCTCCGTCAGCAGGACTTCAACGTTTCCCTGTAAATGTTCCTTCGCAGCCGGATTGCGAGAGCCTATGGGCTGCGCATAAATTCCGGCGCGGCGCGCGAACAGCCGGGCCGGCAGCACCCGCGTGTCATTCAGCACCAGTAGATCGCCCGCCAGCAACAGTTCTGGAAATCGGCGAAAGAAGCTGTCCTGCACGCCTCCTGCGGCGCGATCGAGAACCAGCATACGAGAAGCTGCGCGGTCCTGGAGCGGCTGCTGCGCAATCTGCTCCGGCGGCAATATGTAGTTGAAATCGCGGACCAGCACAAGAAGTATTCTAGAGCGGGTTTCCAATTGCCATGGCCATCTGGATTCGACGAGGCCACATCCCGCATCGGAAGAAAGAGAATATTCTGGTGCTTACGATCGAGAGTCAGTTTTGCGCGCTGAAAATGCGAGAAGGAATGAGGGTCGTCTTTTATGCCAAATTTGAGTACGAGTCCATCCATGAAGAAAGTCGTTTTGATTACCAGCGGGGACCTGCGTCTGTCGGCCAATCAGGTTTGCTGGCCCGCCCAGCAAGACTTGGAACGCAAGCTTACACGATGTTTTCAGGATGCAGGAGTTTCTGTGCAGCGTGCCTTCCCCGTCGATTCCAAAAGCGGGCACGGCTTCATCTCCAGCCAGCGCATGGGGATGGATGTCTTTGCTGGGATCGATCCTGAAGCGGACCTAGTGTTTGCTACGGCAGCCTGGCAGTACAGCCATCATGTGCTACCGGGGATGCGCAGCCATCGCGGCCCGATCCTTACCGTCGCGAACTGGTCGGGACAATGGCCGGGACTGGTGGGCCTGCTGAACCTGAACGGATCTCTAGTGAAAGCCGGCGTGCCTTTCAGTACCCTGTGGAGCAAAGATTTCACCGATGAATATTTTCTTGCTCGGTTGAAGAAATGGATTGAGCAGCGAACTGTCACCCATGACCTGACCCACGTGCGAGACCTGAACGTGAAAGCCCTGCCTGTCGCGGCCGTGAGCAAAGGACAGCAACTGGCCGCCGCGTTGCAGAAACAGAAGGCCATCCTCGGCGTCTTCGACGAGGGCTGCATGGGAATGTACAACGCCATCATCGACGACGAACTGCTCAATCCAATTGGCATGTTCAAAGAGAGGCTGAGCCAGTCGGCGCTGGTGGCCAGGATGCGCACCATCACGCATGACGAAGCGCGGGGAGTTCGGCAGTGGCTGGACAGAAATGGCGTGCGATTTGTCACCGGGAAAGATGAGAACTCGGAATTGACAGACGCGCAGATCCACGAACAATGCAAGATGTACATTGCGGCGGCCCGCATCGCGGACGACTTTGGCTGCGACGCCATCGGCATCCAGTATCAACAGGGTTTGAAGGACTTGGTCCCGGCCTCCGACCTGGCGGAGGGCCTGTTCAACAATTCCGATCGCCCGCCGGTCTACCAGGAAAACACCGGAAAGGAATTGTATGCCGGCCAGCCGCTGCCCCACTTCAATGAAGTGGACGAGTGCGCCGGTGTAGACGCCCTGGTGACGAACCGCTGCTGGACGGCGCTGGGGCTCGACCCTTCGACAACGCTGCATGACGTGCGCTGGGGCGAGCAGTTTCAGGGCGGCGGAATCGACAATTTCGTATGGGTGCTGCAGATTTCCGGAGCGGCGCCGGCGAACCACTTTGTTGGAGGATATGCTGGCGCATCGAGCGAGCGTCAGCCGCCCATGTACTTTCCTCTCGGTGGAGGCACGCTGAAAGGCGTTGGCAAGCCGGGAAAAATCGTATGGAGCCGCGTATTTGTCGAAGGCAATGCGCTGCACGTCGATATGGGCCTCGGCACTGTCGTCGAATTGCCGGAAGAAGAAACAACCCGCCGATGGAGGCACACCACCAGCCAGTGGCCAATGGTGAGCGCGATATTGGATGGAATATCGAGAGACTCCTTCATGGCGCGACACCGGGCGAACCACTTGAACATTGCGTACGCGCCCGACTCGAAGGCCGCTGTCAGCGCACTCGCGGTCAAGGCGGCGATGTTCGATGCGTTAGGCGTGCGGGTCCATCTATGTGGCACGGTGACCTTTGGATAATCTCGAAAAACTTGCCACGGAATCAAGGGCCCCGAACCGCCCATGACCATCAACGGAAGTGTCATCGGAAGCACCTTGGTGGGCGCGCTGGGAGGCCTGCTGTTCGGATTCGACACGGCAGTCATCTCCGGCGCCACCCATGCCTTATCGCTCGCCTTCCACCTGACACACTTTTTGCTCGGCGTCACTGTCTCCAGCGCGTTGGTCGGGACCGTTATCGGAGCCATGACGGCAGCAATCCCAGGGCAGAAGTATGGGCGCAGGGACAGCCTTCGCGTCATGGCGATCTTTTATGTCGTCTCCGCACTTGGGTGCGCGTTTGCGTGGAGCTGGCCGGCGCTGATTTTCTTTCGCTTTATCGGCGGCCTCGGCATCGGCGGGTCCTCTGTTCTGGGCCCCATGTACATCGCGGAGATCGCCCCGCCGAAATGGCGCGGACGCCTGGTTGGAAGTTTTCAGGTGAATGTTGTGGTCGGCATCTTGCTGGCCTACCTGTCGAACTTCCTGATTGCCCGGCTGCAATTCGGCGCTCTCGAATGGCGATGGCAACTCGGCATCTCCGCTTTGCCGGCAATTTGTTTCCTGATCGCTTTGTTCGGAATTCCGCGCAGTCCGCGATGGCTGGCCATGCAGTCCAAGTTGAAGGAGGCGCTGCACGTCCTTCAACTTACCGGGGTCGAGCATCCGCAACAGGAACTCGATGAGATTGTTGCGTCTATCCATCTGGAACGTTCGTCGCCCACCGACCCGCTCTTCTCCCGGCAGTATCGCTTTCCAGTCTTTCTCGCCATCACTGTCGGAATGTTCAGCCAGCTATCGGGAATCAATGCGATTCTCTATTACCTGAACGATATTTTCGCGATGGCAGGCGCCAGCAAAATCTCCGGCGACCTGCAGGCAGTCGCGGTGGGGGCCACCAACCTGGTCGCCACTTTGATTGCCATGACGATGATCGATCGATTCGGCCGCAAAAAATTGCTGCTTACCGGGACCGTCGGGCTGACGATTTGCCTGTCGGCCATTTCTTATGTCTTTGTCACCCACCGACATTTGCACTGGCTGGTGTGGCTGCTGATGGCCTATATTGCCTGCTTTGCCGCTTCACAAGGCGCTGTTGTCTGGGTCTATATCAGCGAAGTGTTCCCGAATCGCGTGCGCGCCAAGGGCCAAGGTCTGGGAAGCTCTTCCCACTGGGTGTCGAACGCCATCATTTCGCTCGTGTTCCCCATCATGGCTGGCACTTCCGGGGCCTATCCATTCATTTTTTTCGCCGCGATGATGGCGCTCGACTTCTTTCTGGTTCTGTTCTATTACCCGGAAACAAGCGGTATTTCTCTGGAGAAAATGGAACACAAGCTCGGCATCGATTAGTCGAAATGGAGTGACCGGCACCAATGCCCTGGCCGTGGGTTACCTGTGAGGTTGGAAAACCAACGGCGCAGAGCCACAAGCGGAAAGGGACCGGTCATGAAGGAAAAGGTGCGATTTTTGGGTTTGGATGTCCATGCCGAAACGATGGCCGTCGCAATAGCATTTTCAGGTCAAGCGTGAACAATACCTGGAGTGCCACTAGCCCGACTTTCGCAATAAGGCTGGGACGCGGGTCAATTTTCAAGGGGCGTGATGAGTCAGGGTGTTTTTTTCTTTGCCGCGATGAGGTGAAGAGGCGAAATTGCGTTGTAGTGCCGACCAAGTGTCCATGCAGGCCGCGGATCTTCCGGCATGCTTTGAGCCAAGGATGTTTCCGCGGGCGAAAGTTCGCAAGCCGGAAGGTTTTCCTCTGGCCTAGGAAGCGCTCGATGGCAACACTTCGGATCGGACCATGCTCGGCGATTTTCTCAAGCGTATCGAACAGAGCTACGGCAAAGCGCGGCGTGGGTGGGCGATGGATCGCGGTATCCCGACCGAAGAGGCGCTGGGCCAGATGCGTCGGCAGCAGGACACGTTCTATCTGGTGGGCACGCCGCGCAGCAAGATCCAGCAGCACGAACGTCAGTGGTTGGAACTGCCCCGGCAGCGGGTGCGCGATTCGGTTGAAGTGAAGCTGTTTGCCGAGGGCGGCGAACTCTACGTGCTGGCCAAAAGTGAAGGGCGACCGGCCAAAGAGCGGGCCATGCGCCGCACGCAAGCTGGCGCGGCTGTTGTGGAAGCTGCGTACTATGCGCCTGCATCCGCCGTCGCGGGATCGGCTGCTGCTGCGCATCGGAGCCGCACGCAAGGATGCCGGCCGGGCGGCCAGGTTCGCCACCCTCAACATTCCACCCGAAGGAGCTCAGGTCGCACGTCGAAGCTTCGCCTTCCATCTTGAGAAAGAGCACCTGAAGCAGGCCGAGCTGCGCGATGGGCACTATCTGCCGCGCTCCAATATGACGGCCGAAGGTCCCGCCGTACTCTGGGAACGCTATATCCATCTGACGCAGATCGAGGCGGCATTTCGCGCCATGAAGAGCGAACTCGGCATCCGCCCTATCTACCGCCAGTTGGAGCATCGCGTCGAGGCGCACATCCTGGTGGCGTTTCTGGCCTATTGCCCGATCGTGACGCTGAAGAATCGCCTACAAGGCTCTGGCACCGGCTGCGGCTGACGCCAAAGGCCATAATCGAGAAACTGGCTGCCATCCAGATGCTCGATGCGTGGCTGCCGACGACCGACGGCCGCTGCCCGCGCGCTGGATCTGATTATGGATCGCGCCTGCGAGGACAACGAGACCCTGCAACTGGCCTTGGATTTCGGCTTTATTCCCGTACTCCCGCCCAAGTGCAACCGCCTGGAACCGCGGCAGTACGACAAAACCATCCACCGCAAACGCAATCAGGTCGAGTTGCCCTTCCGGCGGCCCAAGGGCTTCCGCCGCATCTTCTCTCGCTTCGATAAACTCGATGCCGTTACGGGTCGTGCCGCACTTTCTTCGGCATGGAAAGGACCTCCTTCTTTTTCGAGGCTTCCTCGGCAAGTAACTGGCGTACCATCCAGGGTACGGCATCCGGATGTTCCGCCCAAGCCGGCCCGATGTTGTCAAGACACACGATCGCCTCTTCCTCACTGCCCAGGGAGTAGGAATCAGGCAACTGGCTCGGCATTTCCTTCTGTCCCGTCAGGTAGTGTTCGAGGAAGCGGTTCTCCTTGCGCGCAATTCCCAGCGCGACCGATGCTCCCGCCAGATCGCCCGACAGTACCCGTTCCAGCACGCGGCCCCACGCAAAGGTGGCCATCGCGTCGTCCTCGAACTCCCGCAGCAGCTTGCGGGCGCCCTCCAGATTGCCGACCGTGAGATACAACCCCAGCAGTGGGTAGCGCACTCCCTGGTTGTCGCCCGGATTCAGTTCGAGCAAGGCCTCATAGTGCTGGATGGCATCCAGGTTGAGTCCCTCCATGTGCAACAATTCGGCCAGCTCCACGCGGGCGCGCATATACGAGCGCGTCTCCATCAGGCCCCAGAAGTGCCCTTTATTCTCTTTGAAGAACTCCGCGCCCAACGAGCGCTCGCCGGCCGTCAGCGCCTTCTGCAATCCTGCAATGGCCTGCTTCGGAGACTTCGCTTCAATTCCGGTCATTATGACCAGGGCATCCACGCAGTCCGGGTCTTTCGCCAGGGCGCGCCGGGCCAGCGTTCGCGCCCGCTCCTTTGTCCTCGCTTCCATGGCCGCGTAGGCCAACTCCTGCGCCTCTTCCCTGGGTGAGAGCGGGGCGGTATCGCCGAGCGACTGTTGCAGTCCGGGGCCGGCGAGTGCCGCTAAATAGGCATTCAACTCCTCGATGCTCGCAAAGTCCTTCCCGGCGATGGCCCGCTGTACGTCGCGCAACACCTGCTCGGCGGCGAACCGCGAAGCCGGCAGGCCTGGCTTGCTTGTCTTTGCGCTCTTGGCTGTCTTGGCTGCCTTCTTCTTCACTGGGCCCCTCGTATTCTGGCGCCACCACGGCGCTCGTTTGAGTTTTGGACGGATTGTTTTCCAGTATAGTTTGCTCGCGCTGCGCGGATCCGTTCCAGCAGTATCGACGCAGGCTCATCGTTCGGGCCCTGTGGAGTTAGTTTACCGGCGAAGGCTTTTTTTAGAATGGGCATTTCCACTTGCTGCGGCTTTGCCGGATGGATGATGACCTCGACCAAGCCGCTCAGGCATCGGAAGGAACAACCTTATAGGATAGGGCCGCCAAACGTGACCGTACAACAATCGTACAATCGATCCGGCGTTGTGGGCATTTGGATCCATTGGGGCGAACGGGAACTCGAAACCCGATGCCATCAAGGTTCTAAGATCGTCCCTGGTCTCCACCAATTTTTGTGACCATCATCGCTATACGTTCTGGCGTGTGCAGGCTGGTAGCTCCTTGCTCATTGAACCGTTCTCGCGGATGGCATTTCAAGAAAAATATCTGCGATGTATCTATACCGATCGATGCCCGTCGGGCGTATACTTGGCCGACCTTCCTTCAGAGCTTGTCGGCAGCGCATAAACGCAATTGTTTTCCGGAGTTCCCCCTTCAATTCGATTGACAAGGAGAATGTATGGGAAAAATCAACATAGGTCGTGTCATCCTCGGCGGCATCGTTGCGGGAATCGTTCTAGATGTGTTGGGCTACTTGGTCGACGGCGTCTGGCTGGCTTCTCGCTGGACTGACGGGATGAAGGCGCTCGGCCATGCCAATTTTTCGTCCAGCGCGTTACTAGGATTCAACGCGCTCGGGATCGTTACCGGCATTGTAACGATCTGGATCTATGCCGCCATCCGGCCTCGCTTCGGCGCCGGAATCAAGACCGCAATCTGCGCCGGCCTCGCCGTCTGGGTTGTCGGTGCGCTGGTTCCCAATGCCAGCTTTATGTGCGTGAGCGGTCTTTTTTCGCATCACCTGATGGCGTACACAACTCTCGGCGCTATTGTTGAGCTTGTTGTTAGCGCGATTGCCGGCGCTGCTCTTTACAAAGAGCCTGCCAGCTAGGTGCGTGTCGGGCATAGCGTTTTGCCAAGGGCGATGCAGCGGTTTGCAGGGCTGGTGTTCGTATTGGGGAGCGCAGGCAGTATCCCGTTGGTAGCTTATAGCAGGCTTTCTGGGCCGTTTCGGGTTCAACGGGCCTCATTCCCCGCCGTTTTATGCCATTTCCAAAACCCCACCGGCCCGGAACAGCTTCAGCAGGTTGCTGACCGCGCACGCCAGCTTCCACTCGCGGCTGACATTCTCTTTGCCACGCAAGCTGAAGCGGCGAAAACCGCGCTGTTCCTTGATCTGTCCGAAGACCGGCTCGACGATCGCCTTGCGCATCTTGTACACGGCGCGGCCAGCCTCGGTTCGCAGCTTTTCCCGCATCGCCTCTTTCGGCCACGCGCCGGGAGACGGCGGATCGCCGCTCGTCTCTACCGCTACGCCGTGCTTGTCGCGACCTGTCGCCACATACAGGTCAACCTCCTTTACCGTCACATCG
>JAJYUB010000129.1 GCA_021792795.1 Acidobacteriota bacterium
ACCCCATCTTCCATTGCTGCGGGATCGAAGCTATCGTCAAAGGACGGCACGTCGGCTTCCGACTTGCCCAGGAGTCGAAGCAAGTCCGAATAGTCTCCGTCGTCCCAGGCCCGCCTCACCTTGCGGACGTTCTCGATCCCTCGAGCCATCACTTCAAGCTGAAGGGATTCTTCCGAAGCATGCTCGACCAACGTGTAACTTGATCCAGACTCGGAGACCCGGGACCATTGCCGAATCCCGAGGACAGCTGGACCTGTATACAGCCGGCCGGAGGTTCCAAGCCGTGGCAGGAATTGCGTTCCTCCCTTGAGGCCCGGTTTGCAGGAGCTTTCGGGCAGGAGGATGTCGACCCCGAGCCTATCGGCCACGCTGCCGCTCATTACCTTCAATGCGCCTTTTGCCTGCTTCGGTTCGCGCGAATCGAATGCCAGCCGGAACTGGCAGAAGCGGTTTGGATTGAGATGGAGTTTCCGGTAAAGCGACCGCCGAATCCAACCCCGGCAATCGTTGGTGCCAAGGACATGGTCCTTGACCACAGCAATGCTAAGATTGGGTTCTTCCGTCACCAGCTTGCAGTCGGAGATCAGGATGGAGAAATACGTCATCGCTGCCTCCGGCCAAAATTGAAAGCGCTCAATAATTGGTTTTGCGTGCTCGTCGCCGACAAAGTAGAACTTGCCATCCTTCGCCGAACCACTCGCACCTACAAGCTTGTATACGACCTCACCGTAGACCAGATTGGCCATGCGGTCTTCGACCACGGATTGTTCGTACGCCGTCAACTCACTCGGTACGCTTATGCGCGCTACTCGGATGCCGGGGTAGAGTTGCGCGAGGAGCTTTCCCTCGAGCGTGTCCTTCCGGCCCAGTTTGGTGGCCTTGCGGGTCACTTCTCCAGCGGCATCGATCTTCAGCTCAAGAATGAGCCTGGGATCGTCCGCTGCGTGTTGTGTCCTGTTCGCTGTCATCGTTTCTCCTCACTTGTCTGGCGCTCCGGACGAGTGATTGAGAGATTTGGCTGTTCCCGGTTGCATCTCCCTCTCGCCTGGTTGCCCGTGTTAGGGGTGTCTGTTGACCGAACCAGGCTTCAGGAATGAAACCGGGTCAGCGCGGAATTCCTCATCGCAAGCGATAAGGGTTCAAGAGAGGCCGACGGGGACCTATACAAGGTTTGTCTCCTCTTTGAAACTCGTGGCTGACCTCAAGCCGCTGCTATTTCTGCAGCGGACGCTTCACTAAAATCGGGTTGCCTCCCTGCACCTCTGCTTCTGCTTGGTAAGACATGACTACATAGATCACACTGCCCTTCGACTGAAATGCCTTGATCAACGCCTCGCTTTCATTTGCCGCTTCCTCACCAAGCTCGGGTCTCGTCAGCGATGACCCCTCTTTGGAGAGAAAGTATCGAGCAACCTCCTCTGCTGGCTGGCGGGACTTCCTTCCCCGTTTTGCCGACGCCGGTTCCGCCATCGGTGAGTTTTCTTCAGTAGGTTTTGCGATTGCCGTTTCCATCATCCACCTCGCTACTCCTGCGGCTGCCCGCTGTCCTGCGTGGCCAGAATGTGGTCGCGCCGCTCTCCTTCGATAGGGCTCTCGCTGTAATTGGCGATCCACAGTCCATCCGGGTTCCCATCGCTTCTGCGGTCGGCCACCAGGCGGATGCGATATTCGTTGACGAAATGGTCTGTGATCTCCGTGCCCTTCGTGACGTGATGAACATCTTTCACTCCGTAGGCAAGAAACGTCAGAGGTTCTCCCGGAACGGTATCGATCTCGCGCAGATGAAAGACCGATTGGACCTGATCGTCGTCGACCTTTCCGCGCGTGTTGTCATCGGCCATGGCTTTCAGGGTGTAGCTGCGCAGATTGCGCGTCATCATGTTGAGACTGGTGGCCCAACGCTCATCGACATCGGAAGGCATGTAGTTGAGATACTCTGCTAGGAAGCGCTTGGCGAATGCCTCATTCAGCAATTCATCCGTTCCGGCAGTTGCCCCGGACACTGCCGCTCCCTTCGTTTCGTGGCCAAGCACGGAGGCTTCGCCATTTGCGCCGATGCGGATCACGGTCGGTGGTTGCAGCCGCACGAACACCGCCAGTCCCAATGCAAGGAGGGCCACGGGCACAGTGAGGAACGCCAGTAGCCACGCTCTGTTGGCATTGGCCTTAAGCGCGCCATCCACTTCGTAATATTTGGGTCGCACGGCATCTGCCGGAATCATCGTTGTATTTGCCATCGTGCTGGCTCTCCTTTACTCTCTGAATTCCGTTTATTGTTCTCGTTCGTTCTCGCGACGCTTCTTTCCGTAGGCATCTGAGAACTGTGTCTTCGCTTCGGTCACTGAATCTCTTGCGGTCGCCGCTACCTGGCTGGCAGCGCCGGTAATAGCGCCGCCGATGGCTTGCGCGCCTCTCTCCGCTGTTTCAGATGGGTGGGACAAGGCGTGAACTGCGGCTTGTGCAGATCGATTTGTGTTCACCGCCACATTGGCAATCGAGCCTGCGAGTCTTCCTGCGCTGCCTCCAACTTTGCCGGCGGAATCTACTGGGTTTCTGGCAACTTCCGCCACTTTCCCGGCAGCAGCGGTTGCGGCGTTCCCGCCGGCAACAGCGCTATATGAGGCAAGTCGCGCCGCATGGTAGACACCCCAGGTCGCAAGGCCGTCTCTCCGAGCACTCGGACCCCTGGAATAGGTGGACGATGCACTTCTGCGACTTGCACCGGTTCCACCGGAAGCCCTGCTAGTCCCGGCCGGGGTTCGACCCACAGCAACTTCGCCACGGCGAGCGGGAACTGAATCCCTGCCTGCCCGTCCGGCAGAGACGTTTTGTAGGTCGTCTCGAATCTGCTGGGCATGGCCCTCCGCTGTAAGAGACGAGCTACCTTCGGTGGCTCCATCGCCACGTGCGATATCTTTCGTTCCGATGTGGGCGTTGCTTGCTGATCCATCCGTCGCACCTTCAGCAATTTCGCTCGTGCCAGCGGCATCCAATGCTGGTTGGTTTGCGTGAGCGCTTTCGGGCTTCGATGTACCCGCGTCCGGCCCCTTCTGAACTGGAGCGGGCTGATTGCCAGTTCCGGTGCTAACAGTCGATTTCGAGGCGGCGCTCTCACAGCCAGCCCCTCCACTGGCTCCAACTCCAGCGCCCGACCCTGCACCTGCACCTGCCCCTCCAGCGGCCGCGCCAGCCGCGATTCCCTCGACCGCAGATGTGCCGGCGGTGATGGCCGTGGCAGCCGCGCCAATCAGCGCTGCCGCAGTCGCTCCGACATCTCCACTCACGATCCTCTTTGCGATGAATGGAATGATCGCGATGGCGAGTGAGAAGATGATGCTGGCAAAGCCGATCAGGAAGGACCCCTCAAGATTTCCCAGCCCTCCCAGAAAGTTGTTCTGATTGAGCATCTGCCCCACTTGCCCCATCTGGACTGCGCTGAGGAGCGCTCCAAAACCTCCATACAAGACCGGCCACGCATTCCAGATAAAGACATTCTCGGCGTAAGACTTGGCGAGACGGTTCGTAGCTCCTAGCGGCATCAGGCCAATCACGATCGGCCCAAAGATATAAAGGATGCTGCCGTAGAGGATGTAAAAGAAGCCGAAGATCACGATCAC
>JAJYUB010000057.1 GCA_021792795.1 Acidobacteriota bacterium
CTATGCGCACCGCAAAGCCGACTCCCAGCCCGTCCGGATGGAACCTATCCGCTGATCGATGAATTTTGCACCGAAGGATTCTGCTGCTGAACGTGCTGAAAATGGCCGGTTACACCACGGGCTGTTAAGGCGCTTGCGCTCACTAACGTCTCTGCACAATGAAATAAGGTACGTAGCCATGGTTCCTCCTTCGGCTTGCCCGAGGAGGCAAAGCATTCACCCGTGAGGTTATCGTAGAACGCATCCGTTCGCGCACTTTCGGATTAAATGCCGTCCTCAACGAGCGGCTCATCGCCAATGCGTGTTTCCGCCGATGTCATTGACGGAAACGCGCATTGGCCTGTTGCCGTCATTCGAGCGTAGCTTCGGGAAACCTTATGATGCGACTTCGTATTCGAGACGGATAGGGTGAGCCGCCGCGTGGAGCTTTCCCTTGGCAGGTGTTTAACCCTCAACAAGCAAGTTCGCGCAGCCGCTTGGCAAGAAATTGCCGCGCCGGCTCGGGCGGGGCGAGGCTCATAGCTTTTTCATAGGCTGAACGAGCCTCCGCTAATTTCCCCAGTCGCCGGCACAGATCCGCCCGCGCTGAGTGAGCGAGGTAATAATCCTGTAGAGGCCCGCGAGTGAGAATAGCATCGATCAGCGAGAGGCCCGCAGCAGGACCATCGCGCATCGCGACCGCTACCGCCCGATTGAGTTTCACGACCGGAGATGGGTTTGCGAGCAACAGCGCGTCGTAGAGGCCCACAATCTGGTTCCAATCTGTCTCCACAGATGCGGATGCCTCAGCATGAACGGCCGCAATTGCCGCCTGCAGCGTGTAGGACCCGAAACGGCGCGACGCAATGGCTCGTTCCACCAGCGCCATGCCTTCATCGATGAGAGCGCGGTTCCAGAGCGAGCGATCCTGTTCGTCCAGCAAGATCAACTCGCCATCCACGGAGGCTCGCGCGCCGCGCCGCGATTCGTGCAACACCATCAATGCCAGCAGTCCCTGCACTTCGGGCTCGGGTAACACCTCGACGAGCAACCGCCCAAGACGGATGGCCTCATCGGATAGATCGGACCGGGTCAGGGACTCACCCGTCGATGCCGAATAGCCCTCTGTAAACACCAGGTAGACAACCTGGAGCACTGTGTCCAGCCGTTCCGGAAGCTCCGCTTCCGACGGCACTTGGTAGGGAATATGTGCGTCGCGGATCTTGGCTTTGGCACGAACTATCCGCTTGGCAATCGCAGGAGTGGCGGCGAGAAAGGCGCGTGCGATCTCCTCGGTAGTAATGCCACATACCTCGCGCAAAGTCATGGCGATCCGAGCATCCGGCGGCAAGGCAGGATGACAACAGGTGAAGATTAGCCGCAGTCGATCATCTTCGATGCCCGGGTCAGCCCATGCTGCGGGGTCTACGGTCTCGCCTCCAACACGCTGCGCCAGTTCCGTCGCTATCACGTCGAACCGAGCCTGCCGGCGGATGCTGTCAATGGCCTTGAAGCGTCCCGCCGAGACCAGCCATGCACGGGGGCTGGCAGGCACGCCGCTCTCGGACCATTGTTCAACAGCAGCAGCGAAGGCATCTTGCAAGGCTTCCTCGGCCCGGTCGAAGTCGCCCAGAAGGCGAACCAGGGTTGCAAGAATACGTCGCGAGTCGACCCGATAAATCGCGTCCACCAACTCACGCACTCGTTCCGTTTCGTTTTCGCCCTGTCGCGAAGCATCCATCAATAGCGTCTCGCTGCTCTCCATTCTAACTGTCCAGGGTCGATTTTTGAAGGAGTGCCGAGTTAGTCCGTCATGCTCGCTCCTCAGTGCACTTGCACGAAGACTCCGCAGGCTGGTCAGCCCTAAAGCGTCCTCCCTCGTCCACCCTACCCGCGATGCCGTAACGGTCATGGTGCCGTACCCAGTCGCCCAGGTTGTAGTGAGGACCCGTTTCGTTGCGTCCTTTTGGCGTCAGATCCAAGTACATATAGGTGGTGTCCACCATTTCGTCGCCTCGTCCAAAGGTGGAGTAAGTATGGAAGATCTCTCCGGCATCATCCTTGAAGAAAACACTGAGGCCGGACATCTCCTCGCTCAGAAATCCGGAAGAGCCGTAGTTGTAATCGGTCCTTCCTGTAGCCAATTCCTCTTTGGTGAACGACACGCGATAGTCGAAATTGAAGTCGCTGTCATACGACGAGAGCCAGCGGAAGCGCCAGCCCATGCGCAGCCTGAAGGCTTCGATTTCTGCCAACGGCGCACGCGAAATCGTAACGAGCGAAACATCGTGATGCTCCAGGTGGGCGAGGGTGCCATCCACATGATCCGAGCGGAAAGAGCAACCTACACAGCCCTCCTTCCATCCCGGTCCGAACATGAAATGGGACACGATGAGTTGGCTGCGTCCGTCGAACAGATCGTCAAGGGTCCGCGGCCCATCGGGACCATCGAAGGAGTAGTTCTTCTCAACCTTCACCCAGGGCAACGCACGGCGCTGCCGATCGATCTCGTCACGTTGACGGGTTAGCCGTTTCTCGTTAGCCAACAGTTCCTTGCGCGCGGTGAGCCATTCCACTCGCGAGACCACCTTCGGGCGCTCGATCAGATTCGTGTTCATAACTTAATGTCTCCTTTTCAGGTAGCTGCGTTTCAGTTCGCCCAGCGATGCGGGCGATGCCTCGGGCCAGGAATGTGCAGACGTTTCCGGCGGAAGCTACGCCAGCCATCGCGAGGGTCAAAGATTCGATACATGCAGGACACATGATCAGCTCCCGGTGTGTTTATTGCACTGGCTTGCTACTGGTCAGTGTTTTAATGGGCCGCACTTCAACGCCCCCTAGGCGAATTGGCGGCATCCTGGCGGCCAGTTGGATAGCCTCGTTCAGATCCTGGGCCTCAATGAGAATGAAGCCGCCTATCTGTTCGTTGGTCTCGGCAAAGGGCCCATCGGTGACCGAAACCTTGCCATTTCGTAGCCGCACGGTGGTTGCCGCCTGAACGGATTCCAGAGCCTGGGCCGCTATAAGATGACCGCTCTTTCGCAGCGTTTCGTCATAGGCCAGGCTTTCGTCGTCCAGGACCTGCGCCTCGGCTGCCGACAGTGCGTTCAAGTTTTTCTCGTCGTAGAAAACCATACAAAGATATTTCATTGTTTCCTCCTGAGCGGCGGGGAACCGCTCATTATGCAAGATAGTCGTTCGGGAAGAGTCGAATTGGACAATCGACCCTGAAATTGCATCCCTGCGTTTGTACAATGTGGCTCCGGTTCCCCACCATGCAGTCAACCAAGCGCCAGGATGGTCTAAAACTCGAGAAGTACAGTTCTTTTCTTCAGTGAGCGCAGAATCGCCAAGTCACTCATTACCATTTCGGAGTTGGATTTTTCAGGCTGGATATTGCCCCTGTCTCGCGCACCGGGACAAACGAGAAGTTGCAAGTCGTACCGACGGTCAGGTGACGTTCAGATTGGTAGATTCAACCTGATCCACGACCAGCAGCTCTGATTGACGAAAGCGACGCCCGACACACGGAATGAGGGAAGAAAATTCGGGCTGATCCCCCACGGCTCAGCCCGAGTGCCGCTCGGTTAATTTTGGTAGCAAATTGGTAGCATTGGTAGCAAATTGGGCCGGTTTTACCGACTCAGCCGACTCATAAGTCCTTTGCCGTCAACAAATCGCCCCTCTTGACTTTCCATGGCATGGAAGAGGTCGTCGGTTCGATCCCGACCAGGTCCACCAATAAACCCCTGAAAATAAGCAGGTTAGGCAGCGATACTCCTACCTGGTATCCTGAAATTTGGTAGCATTTGTAGCAAATTACCAAAACCTTGCTGCAAAGCCGTCGCAGAGAAGCGTGAGTTTCCCCGCTTCCCGTGACCCTCAGCCGGGATTTGCTTTGCCGCAATTCTTTGCTTCGATTTCAGCGATGCCTGCGCTCGCCGCTCCGCTGTCCATCCTTTCGCTCGCCGAGGAGCCGACTTGGCTCTCAGTTCGCTATGAACCTAAAAACCGCAGTCGCTAGCCAGAAGCGCACATGTTTTGAGGAGTTTTTGGGGCCTATGCGGAATGATTCTGGCCACGATGTAGTCCAGCAGCGTCTTCCACCTGTCAGTTGAGGGCGACTGCTCCGCAACTTTCCTTACATGGCTAAGAGCGGCACGGATATTGGCGATCAACAGCATAAGGGCTGTCCGGGCAGCGTGCATTGTCGTCAGATAGAGGGTTGCCTGTCCGGCATGTTTGGTGGCTCGGTTGTCCCAGCGAATGTGGATGCGGCCACCCGGCGTCTCCACTGAAAACGACTCCAACTCAGGACTGTAGACCGAAACCTCCGCCTTCGCCGACTCGCCCATCGGGTGACGCCTCCAAGCACCGTTAAACCCGCTCCCAGTCTATCGTTCGAGACGCTTTCAATTGTTCAACTGCCGGAAAGAGGGTTGATCTTTCTCGATGAGAGCGGCGTCTCTACTCAGATGACGCGCCTGTACGCGCGCTCGACCGGCGGCGCGCGCATCCATGAAACCACGCCCGACGGCCGCTGGAAAATCCTCGCCATTCTGGGCGCCATCCGCACCCGCGGCACGATCGCCGCGATGACCATCGAGGCGGCCACGGACCGGGAGATTTTCCTCGCCTATCTGGAGGAAGTCTTGTGCCCAAAGTTGCGCTCCGGCGACGTGGTGGGGACAAGACAATCTCAGTTCGCACAAGGTCAACGGAGTGCGCCAAAGAATCGAGGCCGTCGGAGCCAGGTTGCTCTACCTGCCACCTTACTCGCCAGACTTGAACCCCATCGAGAAGGCCTGGGCCAAGCTCGAACAACTGTTGCGCGCGGCCAAGGCGCGGACCAAAGAGGCTCTCGATCGGGCCATCGCTCAGTTGCTGCCACTGCTCACTGTCGAGGATGCCAAAGCCTGGTTCAGGCTCCCATTTAATGCTCTACAGCAATAGGAGATATGCTCTAGTTCAGGCGGCGAAGAATTTCTGGACGCACCAGGTAGAAGAAGAAAATAAAATTCGCCAGCGTCATCACCCAGTAATTGTTCTGATGAAAACGCAGGATGACGTAGATGCCGTAGCCGCTGGTCAAAAATGCGGCGGCCAGGGCCAGCGCCCATCCCCAGCGTCGCATCTTCAGCAGGCCAAGACCGGCCAGCGTCAACAACGTCGCCACCGCCAGCACCGCCACGCGCGCGCCATGGCTGGCAAAGTGGCGGGTGAACACTCCCACGACGCCGATGGTCGCCTCCAGCAACATCCAAAGGACGATGGCGGCCACGCCGGGAAATCTGGCGGCGCTATCCTCCGGGCGGGGTCTCTGTTCGGGCTCGCTCATAGGGTATGCAGGTACGCGAGCAGGTCCCGCATCTGCCGGTCGTTCAGAGCGTTGGCGAACCCGGGCATCATATTGCGGCCGTCGGCAATCGCCGCGCGGACACGATCGTCATTGGCGGGCGCGCCGCTCGGCAGGTACGGCTTCTTGTACAGTCCTTGCAGCCCTGGGCCATGCAGCGGTTGCTCGCTGTTCGCGTTATGGCATTGCGCGCACTGCTGCCGATAGACGGTGTACCCGCGCATCTCCGTCGGCGTCAGTTCGCTCAACGGTTTCGACGGCGGGAGGCGATGGCAACCCGCCAGCATCAGCATGGCCGCCCCTGCAAGCATCGAAAGTGGATTTACTCGGACCAAATCTTGTTTTCCCCTGGCATATGGAAACGCGTTTACGCGGTCAGCAGCCGCGCGCCTTGCGCAGTCACGACGATAGTGTGTTCATAATGGGCAGATAGCGCACGGTCGCTTGTACGAATCGTCCAGCCATCATGTTTGAGAAACGTGCGGGAGCTGCCCGCGGAGATAAGAGGTTCAATTGTGAAGACCAGGCCCTCTGTCAAAACCGCATCGCAGCTCGGGTCACGACGATTCGGGACCGTCGGCGGCTCGTGAATGGTGCGGCCAATTCCATGCCCCGTGAGATCACGCACCACGGAATAGCCCCACCGGGTCACTTCTCGATGGATCGATTCGCCGACCTCAAAGGCGCGCGCGCCCGGACGCACCCTTTGCAAGCCTGCATAGAAAGCGCTTTGCGCACAATCGATGAGGCCCTTCTGCTGCCTGCAAATTGGAGGGACGGCCACAGTTTCGCAAGCGTCCGCCATGTAGCCGTCTAATTCCACCGTGACATCGAGCTTGACCAGGTCGCCGGGTTGAAGGGTGCGTGCGCTGGGTACCCCGTGAACCACTTCATCGTTGATGCTGATGCAGTTGTGGCCGGGAAACGCATAGACGAGGTGAGGAGCGGAACGCGCACCATGCCGACGCATCACGTCACCGCCAATTTTATCGAGTTCCAGTGTGCTGATACCTGGCCGCACTGCGCCCTTCATGGCTTCGATGACAAGGCGCGTTACGGCCCCGGCGCGTTCCAGACCTGTCAAGTCCGAGGGTGACTCAATCGACATGCGCAACTCCCGTACAGCAAACAGCCAATCCCAGAGTATCGCGTCAGACCCGGAAATAATCCGGCCGCCACACTTGAATGGCCTGCTTGATCTGCTTTTCTGTAAGCTTTTCGTTCAACGCCCTCCCCACCAGCGCCGGTATCTCGGCGTCGGAGGCGAAGCGCAACGCGATCAGATGACGAACGTCCAGCTCGCCGATGCGGGAGTGCAGTGGCTCCGGCAACAGGGTTGCCAGGCGCAGCCGCTCTTCCAGCCGGATGACGCGGTCCTGCACCTTCAACGAATAGGTGCGAACTTTGAACAGCAGGATGAATAAGGCGAAGGCCAGGACGACATGCAAGACACCCCACGGATGGGGATGCCGAACCAGGTGAACGATCGATGCGATCAGGATAATCAGCGCGATTGGCGCCAGAAAAAAGTGGTACCAGGGATCGAAGCGGGCGTGATTGGCGTAGGTCTGCGGTTTTGTTTCCGACATAGCGTCCTCCTAAGAAAAGGAAATCGACGATTCGGCCCAGGTTTGGAAACTGGGCGCATACTTGTTCATCATCGCACCGAATCGGTCTCCGCTGCTGCGGTCACAATGGCGTCGATCGTCTTCGTGATGCCTTTGGCCTCCGGCATGTGGCCGTTGCAGAGGACCGAAACAATCAGCGTGCGTCCATTTTTTGCGGTCACATAGCCACTGAGCGCGTTCACTTCGTCCAGCGTCCCGGTCTTCGCAAAGACACGACCGCGCAACGGCCCGCGCGTGAATCGGTCCGACAGCGTTCCATCCACTCCGCCAATGGGCAGAGTGGTGCGAAACTCCGCACCCCAGGGCTGCTCCGCCACATACCTTAACAGCGTGGTCAAAGCGCGGGGCGTGATGCGATCATCCGGCGAAAGGCCGGAACCGTCGTAGAAAAAGAAGTCCTGCGGCTGAACTCCGGCCCGCAGCATTTGCGCGCGAACTACCCGCGCGCCCTCCACAATGGAGCCGTCTTCTCCGAAGTGCTGGCCGAGCAGGCGCAGCCAGGTTTCCGCGTGCAGATTCTGGCTCACTTTGTTGGTGACCGTAATGTCCTGGAGCAGCGGAACCGAGGTGCGCGAAGCCAGCACGACCGCGCCGGCGGGCACGGCGGGAGCAATCTGCGCGGCTCCGCTTGCTTGCGACGAACCGGGGAGTGCCAGCGGCCGCATCACGCTTTGCTCATAAATCGCGGTGTCCACGGAGGGACGATGGCGCGCGGCCGCTGTTCCGGTGACGGCGATGCCTCGGGCTTCCAGCATCTGGCGAAATGCGATGGCGGCAAACTGCGCTGGATCGATCACGGCCAGTGCGATGTGAGACGGAGCGCCAACGGCAGGCAGCGTGCCGAACAGGCGAATCTCGCGCGAGCCGAGCGGACGATCCAATCCCAGCGATGGCTGCGATCCCGCCACGGAGGTGCGGGCGTCATTTTCAATCGTGTAAAACGAACTGGTCACATCGGGGTTCCAGGTGAACGTCAGCGGATCGCCAGCCTTCGCCCCCGGCATTACGTCGAGGTACACAATATTGTCGTTCACCGTCAGCGCGGAAATCGGCGCGCCGTAATCCCACACCAGATCGTCCCAGGCCCAGCCGCTTCCGTAGGGCTCTTGCGGGAAAGCTGTATCGTCGCCAACGATGTTGCCTTCCACGCGCTTGACGCCGCGCTGTTGCATTTGATCCGCGAGCGCCTCCAGCCCGCTCAACGGAGGATTCGGCCGCTCGGTTTTTCCGTCGTAGGGATAGGCGCGGCCCGACATGCTGGAGTCTCCCGCGCCGGCCAGCGTAACATCTCCGCGAACCGTCCCCTGCGGGTCAGGCGCGCCGGCAGCGAGAACGCGGGTCTCGACGGTCGCATCCGCGCCGAACAAGGCCAGCGCAGTCGAGGTGGTGAGCAGCTTCGCATTCGACGCGGGAGCGAACAGTTGCGCGTCGTTTTTTTCGTACAAGAGGCGGCCGTCCAGGGTTGTAATCGAAATTCCCCAGTGAGCCTGCGCGGCGGCAGGAGCGGTCAGCAGCGCGGCAATCTGGTGCGACAACGTGCCTGTGGGGGTCCGCCTGGCGCGGTGGTGACGATGCATGGCCAGCCCACTGAACGGCAATACGAGGACAACAGAGAGCAGAAACGTGTTGCGGGGAAAAAATCTCATGATGGGCGCGAGTGTAACATTTCAGCGCGCAAACTCAGCAGGGACTGCAATACATTTTTCGCGGCTCGCAGGCGCGGAGGAATGAAAAAGATTCAGCTTTAGAATGAGGTATGGCTGTCGCGCCACGACCGCAATTCCGCTGGGCCCTGCGCACGCGCTCGCTCGCGCTTGGGCAGCGAACATTGCTGGTGGGCGTGGTGAACGTGACGCCGGATTCCTTTTCCGATGGCGGAAAATTTTTGTCGGCGACAAAGGCCATCGATCATGCGTTGGGGCTGCTGGATGAAGGCGCGGACATTGTCGACATTGGCGGCGAATCCACGCGACCCGGCACGCGACCTCCGGTTTCCGCGCAGGAAGAACTCGACCGCTTGCTGCCGGCGATGGAAGGCATTCTGCAAAAGCGGCCGGAGACGATGCTTTCCATCGACACCTACAAGGCTGAGACCGCCAGGGCCGCGGTGCGGGCGGGCGCGCAAATCGTCAACGACGTCAGCGGATTTCTGTGGGACCCGGCGATGGCTGCTGCCTGCGCGGAGCTGCGGTGTGGCGTGATTCTGATGCATACTCGCGGCCGCAGCCATGAATGGCGCGCGCAACCGCCGTTGCCGCGCGAGGAAGTGGCGCCGCTGGTGCTGCGCGAACTAAAGCAACGAGCAGAGGCCGCGATCGCCGCAGGAATCCAACCGGAAGCCATCGTGCTCGATCCAGGCTTTGGCTTCGGGAAAGTTCTCGACGAAAATTATCCGCTGCTGGCGCGCTTTGACGAACTGCACGCACTCGGCCATCCTCTGCTGGCGGGCGTATCGCGCAAGGCGTTCTTGGGCAGGGCGCTGGCGCAGATCTACGGACACGAGGTCCCAACCGATCAGCGCGGAAATGCGACTGTGGCTGCCGTGACCGCCGCCGCGCTGGCTGGGGCGCACCTGGTTCGCGTCCACGATGTGAAAGCTGCGCGCGAAGCCGTGGCCATTGCCGATGCCATTCGCAGCCACTCGCCGACCAAGCCTGCCGAAGACAAAAACAATTCCTAGCGAACCATCGTCCTTCTCGTCGGGCAGGCTGCTGGCATCCCACTCGATCGCACCAGCCCGATGGACGCGCCGCTATTGCCCGCTGCTGGTTCCAATGGCGGCGGACAGATTGACTTTCTGAACCAGCGGAAGACTCTCAGACGACCCGCCGACCATGAATGAATAGCTCCCCGGCGCCAGCTTCCATCCTGGCTGCTGCTCATCGTAGATCGAGAGATACAGTTGCGGGATGGCGATGCGTACCTGCTTGCTTTCGCCGGCGTTTAACTGCACCTTGCTCCAGCCGACAAGCCGCTTCGGAGGCTCGTTGGCGCTGGCCGGCAAACCCGCGTAGACTTCGGCGATTTCTTCTCCTGCGCGATCTCCCGTGTTCTTGACGGTGAAGGTCACAGTGGGAGTGGCGTCCGGTTCCACCTGCAAGCCAGAGTAGCTGAATGTCGTGTAGGACAATCCGAAGCCGAAAGGAAACAGCACCGGTTTGTTTTCCGACTCATACCACTTGTAGCCGACCTTCAACCCTTCTGTGTAATGCACGGTGAAGGTTGGCTTGGCGACGCCGGTGCGCATCACAGCAGCTCTCCCCTGCGCTCCTGGCGGAGGCGCCACAATTTGCGGCGACGGTTGGTCGGCTTCTGTCAACGGGAACGTAATGGGCAGCTTGCCGCTGGGATTGACATCTCCGAACAAAACATTCGCGACGGCCGGGGCCCCGTCACTGCCGGCGTACCAGGCTTCCACGACCGCGCCGACCTTTTCAATCCACGGCATCAGGACGGCGGTGCTGGTCTCCAGCACGACGATGGTGCGCGGATTGGCGGCGGCGACCTGATCGATCAGGGCATCCTGATTGTCCGGGAGAGAAAGATTCGGCAGGTCCATGCCCTCACTCGACCATTGATTGACGAACACAATGGCGACGTCGGATTGACCGGCGAGTGTGGCCGCGGCAGCGGGATCGCTGCCGGAATCGAATTTCACGGTGGCCCCGGATGCCAGCGCAGTCACCGCTTTCAAGGGCGACGGCGGGAACCAGACATGCGACTGCCATGCAGAATTTGTGCTGCCCGGTGGGTCCACCTGCGCCGATCCGCCGCCGGAGATCATGCCGACATCCGCGTGAGAACCGATGATGGCGATGGAATGGATCTTCGCTGGGTCGAGCGGCAGAAGATTGTGCGCGTTTTTCAGCAGGACAATGCTGTGCTCTTCCACGTGGAGCGCGATCTTCAAATCTCGCTCGACCTCGACGACACTTTTCTGCGCCGGATTGTCGATGATGCCGGCGGCAAATTCCGATCGCAGGATGCGATGCACGTGGTCATCGACCTGCGACATGGGCACGGCGCCGGATTGCACCGCCTCTTTCATCTTCGAACCGTAGTAGGTGTCGAGCGGCTCCTCATTGTCGAGTCCAGCCGCCGAGGCCTTGACGGTGCTGTGCGTGCCGCCCCAGTCGGAGAGGACAAACCCGGGAAACTTCCATTCGCCTTTCAGCACATCGGTGAGAATGTATTTGTTCTCGCAGGAATAATCGCCGTTGACGCCGTTGTAGGCGCACATCACGGCCCCAGGGTGGCCGATGGAAATGCCGATCTGGAATCCCAGCAGATCGCTTTCCTGCATGGCGCGTTTGCCGATGATGGCGTCATACTGATTGCGTCCGCTTTCCTGGTCGTTCATGGCGTAGTGTTTGATGTCGGCAATGACGTGCGCCGCCTGCTCGCACCGGATGCGGTTGCCGACCATGGTGCCGGCCAGAATGGGGTCCTCGCCCATGTACTCAAATGTGCGACCGCCGCGCAATTGGCGGACCAGATCGACGCCGCCGCCGAGCGACATATTGTAGCCCTGGGCATGCAGTTCGCGACCGATCACGCCGCCGTATTCACAGGCCGCCTGCGGGTCCCAGCTAGCGGCGGAGCCAAGGTTGGAAGGCATCGCGGTCGAGTAGCGTCCATTCCGCGCGCTGAAGCGAACGCCGTAGGCAGCGTCGTCCATCTGGATGACGGGGATTCCCAGCCGCGGCACGCCCAGCACGAACCCGGCGCCGCCATTGCTCAGGTTTGCATTGGGCATCGGTTTGCCTGCCCAGCCGGGCATTCCCTGGCCATGCAGCAGGTCGATCTTTTCTTCCAGCGTCATCTGCTGCAGCACCATGTCCGCGCGCCGATCGGGAGACAAGGTCGTGTTCATCCATGGCGCCGAGGCCGCCGGGTTCGAGGCGGAAGTGCCCGAATTGTTGTGGTGGCGATGCTGGGCGAAGGCTGGAGAGATCAGCGCAGAAATCGCAAAGATAGAGAGGAGTTTCAAGCAGGGAAGTTTATGCATACTGGTTTTCGGTATCCAGTCGGTTTGAATTTTCACGCCACCCCATCATACCCCCGAAGTCTATAACGATTTACTTCGCCTATTCCGTTGCAAAATTTCGGGCCGGTTTCAGCCCTGATTGCCGATGACAAGTCCAGTTCGTATGGGCCGATGGGCGTGCCGAATTTTGCCGCCGCCGTTCGGGCTGGGAAAGTCCGCGCGTCTCAGACTCCATCTGAAGTTGCAGCAAAATCTCCACCCTAGGTTGGTAGACAAGTCTCACCCCATCATAAGAAGCTTGGCGAACACGCTAAGATCGACGGATTGAAAGGTCCATCGCGCAAAAGCCGACCCCTTTGAGTCGTAAACCGGGAATCCACAATTTCTCGCCACGAAAGAGAACCTATTGAAGAAATTCAGACTTGCAGGATTTGCGGCGCTTCCTTTTTTCCTCGCATCGCTCGTCGCGCCAGGAAGCGCTCAATCGAAATTGCAAAACAATGTTGCCCTTTTCAGGAAGCGAATAAAAATCATGACGCGATATTTCTGGACATTTTTGTGCTTGTGGCTCGCTATAACGGCATATGCACAATCGAATTTTGCGGACCTGCACGGGGTTGTGCGCGATCCGCAGAACCAGCCCATTTCAGGGGCCAAGGTTGCCCTGACCGCGACCGCGACCGGTACAACCAGAAATCTGATTACGAACTCTGTGGGCCTTTATGAAGCGCCATTGATTGCTGCCGGGACCTATTCAGTTTCGGTTGCTTTGCCGGGCTATGTTCCTCTCAGTCAAAACCTGACACTGGAAGTCGATCAGAACCTGGCTCTCGATTTCCATCTTCAGATCGCCTCCCTGGCGCAATCGGTTTCCGTCAAGGGAGGATCAATCGTGATGGACTCGACCAAGACCAGTGTCGGCGAGGTTGTCGAGCCAAGAAGTATTCAGCATTTACCGATGAATGGCCGCATGATTCTGGCCCTTGCAACCACCGTGCCCGGTGCGCACATGAGTGCGGGCGCGCAAACGGGTGACACCAACGCGCGCTACTGGCGCCCCGAACAGGATTCCGCTTTCAGCGCAGGAGGAGGCAGGCCAAATGCCAACTACTTTCTTCTGGACGGGGCCGTAAATACGGACCCGACCTTCTGGACGCAGAACATCAGCCTTTCGCTCGACGCCATCCAGGAGTTCAGAGTCGATGTCTCCAGCTACACTGCGGGCGAGTCTGGCGGGGGCGGCGGCCAGATCAACATCGTCACTCGTTCCGGGACCAAGCAGTTCCATGGCACGCTCTACGACTATGTGCGGAATGGGGCCCTCGACGCCAACACCTTTGAGCAGATGGGCAACAATAATTATCTGGTGCAGAACCAATTTGGCGGCTCGCTTGGTGGCCCGGTGGCCCGCGTCAAGCAGACTTTTTTCTTCACCAATTACGAGGGTTACAGGCACGTCCAGACAGACACCATGATCGACACGGTGCCAACGCTGGCGGAGATCGACGGAGACTTCAGCCAGAGCGGCATCAACATTTATGACCCTTTCAGTAGTCAGCCAGACGGGAGTCGCAACCAATTTCCAGGCAATAAAATTCCTGCCAATTTGCTGAATTCTGTTCCCGTCCAGTTCATGACGCAGTATCTGCCCCGGCCAAACATGGGGATGTCCGGTGTAGATTCCAACAACTATATGGACGTTCGGAATGAGACGCAGGACTGGAACCAGGGTACGTTCCGTATCGACCATAATTTTTCTGGCGGAGATATTGTTTTTGCGCGTTATTCCGGATCGAGCGAGACCGGCTTTTCGCCCATCAACCTGCCGGGTTTCGGGGTCTCCAATGACAATCTGTCGCAGCAGGCGGTCGGCTCATGGAACCATGTTTTTTCGCCAGCCATACTGAATACAGCCTCCATTGCGGCCTCGCGCCTGTCCATGTTCGACCGATCTCAGAACGACAATGTGAATAACATCGTGGGCCAATTGGGAATTCAGGGGGTAGGCTTTGGCGGACCGGTCGCTTGGGGAGCGCCATGGTTTACCGTACAGGGCTACTCCGGCTTTGGCGATTCGTTCGCCAATACGCCGGGACACGAGTGGGACACCACCTATGAGGGGCGGAACACTCTGTACTGGCAGCGTGGCCACCATGATTTCCAGTTCGGCGGCAGTTATCGACGCTACATATGGCCAATGCAGGGTTTCTTTCAGAACCGCGGCTTCTATCAATTCACGCAGGGATATACGTCGCGTACGGCGTCAAATGACGGGACCGGCTCCGCAATGGCCAGCTTTTTATTGGGCCTTCCCGTGGTCCGGCAGCGGCAGGCCGGCATTCCCGCCATGTCCCTGCGCAGTTGGTTCGCCGATGCCTATGCCGAGGACCAGTGGCGTATCGCGACGAACACCACCCTCAACTACGGCCTGCGCTATGAATACACCAGCCCGCTGTGGGATGCCCACTATACCAACAGCAACCTCGACATCTCTTCAGGCACTCCGGTTGCCTTCATCGGAGGCCAGCAGAATTATCCGAAAAGCCTGACGTTCGCCAATGATCTGGACTTCGCCCCTCGTTTTGGCATCGCGCAGAACATTCCCCGTCTCGGGATGGTTGTGCGCGGCGCATATGGCATCTTTTACACGCCGGTCGATTACACCACATGGTGCGACGCGCGGCATAATGTGCCCCTGGTCTTTCCCGAGACCGACCAGGGCGACAACTATACTCCGAATCCGGCCATCGCCGGCTTTAACTTTTCTCCTGCGGTACTGGGAAAAACCGTCGTCAGCTATGCCTCTTTCAGCCTGCACCCGTCGCCGCAGTACGTTGAGCAATGGAACCTTGCCATCGAAAAGTCGTTGGGCGACACGACGAGCCTTGAAATCGGATACCTGGGGGCCAATGGCTTGCATCTGATGCGCGCAATCCTGATCAACAATGCATTGCCCGGTCCCGGTGCCGTGGAGCCACGCCGCCCTTTCCAGCACATCAGCTTTGCCAAGGGGACGACCATTCCCTCCAACATTGAAGGCACTCCCATCGATATTGAGAGCCTGACTTTTCCGGTGAGTGCCATCTACAGGCTGGAGAACACGGCACAGAGCTGGTACGACGCTGGTTACATCAACGTTCGCCACCGCTATAGCAACGGCCTCAACCTGCTGGCCAACTACACCTTCTCGAAGAACTTGAGCAATGCGCCGGACTTCCGTTCTCCCAACCAGGAGTCTGCCATACCTCAAAACGATCGCAACCTGGCTGCGGAAAAGGGGCCAGCAGGCGACGATGTTACGCAGCACTTCGTTTTGAGCGCCGTCTATTCCGCCCCAGCCTATATGCTGTCCAATTGGACGCGCATCGTCACGGAGGACTGGCTGTTTTCTACCGTCTGGCGGGCGATGACCGGGTATCCGTTCACGATCTCGGTGTTTGGCGATACCGCCAATGCCGGCACAATCCTGGGGGAAAATCCCATCCGCGCCAACATCACCGGCAAGCCAATCTTTGGCCCTGGGACACGAAACGCTGCACACTGGTTCAACTCCGCTGCGTTTGCAGCGCCCGCCCCCTATACCTTCGGCAATGTAGGGCGCAACTCCGTCTATGGCCCAGGCATGCAGACGGTTGATCTTTCCGTGCTGAGGACGCTGCCCATCCACAAGCGCATGACATTTCAGATCGGTGGCGACTTCTTCAACTCCCTCAACCACACCAACCTTGGCACGCCGAACCGCTTTGTGAACACGCCGCAGTTCAGTTCCATCACCATGGCGATGACTCCTGGCCGGGAGATCCAGTTGAGCGGGCGCTTTCAGTTTTGAGGGATTTACATGGCGCTTTGTTCGCGACGACAAAATGATTGGCAGAAAGACACTGCCCGCGCCGCATAGAATAACAAAAGGACAGCGATAGCCAGCCAGGGATGGGGTGGAAAGCGGGCATTAAAAAAATGAGGCGATGGCTAGTCGGTTTAAGCGTTACGCTGGCGGCGAGCGCCGTCTATCTCTACGCGTTTCCCACGGCGACCCTGATTTATGAAGCAGTGGTCGTGCTGCACATTTTTGCCGGCTGCATGTTTGTCGTCAGCGTGATCCCTGGAATGGGAAAACTGCTGCGGGGAACGAGCCTGCTGGAAAAAGCAGGATGGATCGTGTTCGCGCTAGGCGGCATTGCAGGCGCTGTGCTGGTGTATACGGGCACACGCCGGCAGCAGTGGCCGATCCTTTACACGCATGAAATCATCTCAATGCTGGCAGTCGCAATGCTGCTGGCCGTTTGGGCTGGGAACCGAGGCTGGCTGCAGCATGGCGGTGCAAAAGCTGCGGTACGAGTTGCAACCTCGCTGGTGTTGGTCGCCGCCGTTGCTACGGGAGCATGGTGGCTGCGCACCGTTCCCTGGCAGAAGGACCATGCCATCCACAACCCCAGCATGGCGCCGGCCGATCAGGCCGATGAAGGTGGAGGACCGAAGAGTCCGTTCTTCCCCAGCGACGCCGAGACCAACAGCGGCAAAGTTGTGCCCAAGGATTATTTCCTCGACTCCGCCACCTGCAAAACATGCCACGCCGACATTTACAAACAGTGGGAAAGTTCCGCGCATCGCTTTTCGTCCTTCAACAATCAGTGGTACCGGCAGGCGATCGTCTACATGCAACAGGTGGACGGCGTGCAGGCCTCCAAAGTGTGCGCGGGTTGCCACGATGCGGCGCTGTTCTTTCCAGGCAACTTCAATACTCCAGTGAAAGATCACCTCTTTATTCCGGCCTCGCAGGCGGGCATGGGTTGCGTGGTGTGCCACTCCATTCGACTGGAAAAGAGCACCATGGGCAACGCCGACTTTATTCTGGAATATCCACAACTGCAACGGCTGGTGGCAAGCAAGAATCCGATTGTGCATCGGGTGATCGACTATCTGATCGAAGAGGACCCGGAGCCGCACCGGCGGACATTTCTAAAGCCCTTCATGCGCGGCAGCCAGTCCGCCGAATACTGCGGTAATTGCCACAAGGTCCACCTCGACGTGGCCGATAACCACTATCGCTGGATCCGCGGCTTCGACGACTACGACAATTGGCAGGCCAGCGGCGTTTCGGGATTGGGCGCGCGCTCCTTTTACTATCCGTCGAAGTCGATGGATTGCGAAGATTGTCACATGCCGCAAACGCCTTCCAACGATGCCGGCAATGTAAACGGCATGGTGCACTCGCATCGATTCATAGCGGCCAACACCGCGCTTCCTTTTGTGAACAAGGATGCGGTGCAGTTGAAAGACACGGAAGATTTTTTGAAGGACAAGAAAGTCCGCGTCGACATTTTCGCCGTCTCCCCGGAGACGACGGAGAATCGCCTATCGAACAACAAGGTGATCTATGCCGCGCCGCAATTGGCGACGACCTTCGCGGTGGGCGAAGAATCTGAAATGCAGTCGCCGACGGGAGCTGCGGGAGGGCCGCCGGTCACTCCGATCACGGCGCCTCTGAATCGAGTGCAGGCGGTGGTGCGCGCCGGAGACACGGAGCGTGTCGATGTAGTCGTCCGCACGCTGAACGTCGGACATTTCTTTCCCGGCGGAACGGTGGATGCGTTCGACTGCTGGCTGGAACTGAAGGCCACCGACGATGCAGGCCGCGTGCTTTTCTGGAGCGGCATGGTGGAGGACAATGGCCATGGGCCGGTCGAGCCGGGAGCGCACTTCTATCGTTCGTGGGCGATCGATGCGCACGGCAATCCCATCGACAAGCGCAATGCCTGGGCGGCGCGGGCGACCATTTACGCGCACTTGATTCCTCCCGGAGCCGCCGACACGGCCCACTTCCGGCTGCAAATTCCCAAAGATGCGCGCGGGAAAATTCATCTGCAAGCCAAGCTGAATTACCGCAAATTTTCCTGGTTCAACACTCATTTTTCCTTTGCTGGCGTCTCCGAAACGACCGGGCCGCACGACGTTACCCCTTCCTACGACGACAGGCGCATGGTCTTCACTGGCAATACATCCGATGTGTCCGGAAAAATCAAAGCCATTCCAGATCCGCCGATTGTCCTAATGGCCAGTGCCAATGAAGATCTGACCGTGTTGCCGCCGAATGCGCCCAAGCCCGCGCCGCAGATCGTCGCCACCAAAACAGACTGGCAGCGGTGGAATGACTATGGGATTGGACTGTTTCTGCAAGGAGATTTAAAGGGAGCGGAGGCGGCGTTTGAGCGAGTCACACAGGCCGACCCGACCAACCCTGACGGTTGGGTGAACATTGGCCGAACACGCGTATTAGTGGGAGATATGGCGGGCGCGAAAGTGGTGCTCGATAAGGCGTTGCAGCTATCTCCGCACCTGGCGCGGGCACATTATTTTTACGCGCGCGTGCTGCGCCAGACGGGCGATTACGACGGCGCCATTGCGCAATTGCAGCAGGTGATTGAACAATATCCTAAGGACCGCGTGGTGCGAAACGACCTGGGGCGGGTATATTTCCTGCAACACAAATATGCGCTGGCGCAGGCCCAGTTTCAGCAGGCGCTCGATATCGATCCGGAAGACCTGGAAGCGAATTACAACATGATGCTGTGCGCCACCGGCATGGGCAAACCTGACTTGGCGCACCAGTATGAGGTGCGTTACCTGCGCTTCAAGGCGGATGAGTCGTCGCAGGCGTTGACTGGACCGTATCTCGAAAAACATCCCGACGACAATCGAGAGAGACAGCCGATTCACGAGCATGTTTCCGTTCGGCTGCCGATTGCGAATTCCGCGGACAAGCATGTTGCATCCGTCGCAGGCGCAACTTCCAATCGCGCTTCCGGTTCGTCCGTCCTGCACAGAGGTGGCAATTGAAGCGTAGAAACTTTGAGGGTCCAAGCTTGACGGATAAGAACGCGCAACCGCACCGCCGCAAATTTCTGAAACTTTCTGGAACGGCGCTGGCAGCCTCATTGTTCGGCTCGCTGAAGTTTTGCGCTGCTGAGGCCGCGATTGCCGGGCCCGCGGGAAATGGCCCACCTGCGAAACAGCCAGCGACCGTTCCTTCCGACACAGGCGAGCGCATCCGCTTTGAAGACATCACCCGTGCTGCCGGCATCCGTTTCGTGCATAACAGCGGCGCTTTCGGAAAAAAATATCTGCCGGAGACGATGGGACCCGGCGTCGCTTTCATTGACTATGACAACGACGGCTGGCAGGACATTTTCCTGGTGAATGGAATGAACTGGCCCGGTCATCCAGGCCGCGTCACCACGTCGGCCCTCTACCATAACAACCGCGACGGCACATTTACGGATGTCACCCACAAAGCGGGTCTTGCGGTGCCGATGTATGGCATGGGCGTCGCGGCGGCCGATTACAACAACGATGGACACGACGATTTGTTCGTGACGGCATACGGACAGAACCGTCTCTTCCACAACAATGGGAACGGGACGTTTACCGATGTCACCAAGCAGGCCGGGTTATGGGGAGTTGACGAATTCAGCACCAGCGCGGCCTGGGTCGATTACGACCGCGATGGCCATCTGGACCTGCTGGTGGCGAACTATGTTGCCTGGACTCCAGCAACTGACCTGTATTGTTCGATGGATGGCAAAAACAAGGCCTACTGCACGCCGGAGTCGTATAAGGGTGTTTCAGTTCGGCTGTGGCGCAACCGCGGCGATGGGACGTTTGAAGACGCCACCCACAAATCCGGGCTCTACGACGCAACTTCGAAAAGCCTGGGAATCGCCATCCTCGACGCCAACCAGGATGGCTGGCCGGACATTGCCATCAGCAACGACACCGAGCCGAACAAACTCTACATCAACAATCGCAACGGCACGTTTACGGAAAAAGGCGTGGTCTCCGGCATCGGCTTCAGCGAGGATGGCGTGGCCCGCGCCGGCATGGGAATCGATGCCGCCGACTACAACCACTCCGGCTACCCCAGCCTGGCGATTGCCAATTTTTCCAACCAGATGATTTCGCTGTATCAGAACCAGAAAAATGGATTGTTTGTCGACATTGCGCCGCAGTCGGAAGTGGGACGAAAAAGTTTGCTGACGCTGGGCTTTGGATGCTTCTTTTTCGATTACGATCTGGACGGATGGCTGGACCTGTTCATCGCCGACGGCCATCTGGATCCCGACATCGAGAAAGTGCAGCAGCAGGTGCGCTTCGCCGAATCTCCGCATCTGTTTCACAACGAGGGCGGCGGAAAGTTTCAGGATGTCGCGGCGGCGATGGGCAGGGCCTTCGACGAACGGCGAGTAGCACGCGGCGCGGCATACGGAGACATCGACAATGACGGCGCGCTGGACTTGATGATGACCACCAATGACGGGCCGGCCGTGCTGTTCCGCAATACCGGCGCAACAAACCGCTCGTTGCGCGTGAAGCTGTGGGGAACGAAATCGAATCGGAACGGCATCGGCGCGGTGGTGTTTGTGCAGTCGGCACAGACTGGACAAAAGCTGGCCATGCGCAGCGGATCGAGCTATCTTTCTTCCAGCGAACTGGTACTGACCTTCGGACTGGCCAAAGCGGACAAGGCCGATGTGGTCGAAATTCACTGGCCCAGCGGCATGACGCAGCGGCTGACGAACATCAACGCAGGCCAGACGATTACGGTGCGCGAAGACACCGGGATTGTCCACGCCGAGCCGTTCCAGAAACGCGCTGTCTGAAGCACTTCTCTTATTTGGCGTAGAGGAGCGGCAAGATCCACGGCGCACGATCAGCCGGCGCAAACGCAAGCTGATCGAGCGGGTCTTCGGCTGGTCGAAGCTGCACCGGCCGTTGCGCCAGGTGAAGCTGCGCGGGCTCAAGCGGGTGGATTGGTTTTAGCGGTTGACCATCGTGGCGCAGAACCTGGTGCGTATGCGAAGACTGATTCCAATTGAATCGCTGGCCCAATAGGGCCGAGGTGCGCCTGCAAGCCGGAAAAAGCGGCTTCCAGACACGAAATGAAGAGAGGAAACCGCAGCGAAGCAGGCCGAAAAGGCAAAACAATTCGCTCCCAGGAGAACGCCAGACGGGAATCATGCGTTTTTCCGCAGCCTGTCAAGCCGGGACCAGCGGTTCGACTGCAAGCAGGCGGCGATCGCGCTGGCGATCGCACCGGAAGGTTTTCCTCTGGCTCTTAACCGGCATATCTCACGTGCCGACTGTTAAAGGGGAGAGTCTGCGGGCAAAAATATTGCTGGAAAGGCCGTCTTTTCTATGTCATAACTGCGTTGTCGAAGCGTGTTATGGCTGCGGAAAGGGCGGCCTTTCTCATGACAGGGTGTAATCGAGAAGTCTTCTCGTTTGCATCTCATTTTTCTCGCCGCGTAGAGGTCAGTTTCACAGCGGGTCAGGTATCGACCGATGGCGGAGCGCTGTTGTTGCGTCAGGCCGATGGCAAGATCGGTTTGCTGAAGCGGGTGTCGTCTTGTTTTACCGACCGGCGGTCGCCGCTGCCGATCCAGCACCAGCTTGGCGAGATGCTCTCGCAGCGCATCTACGGGCTGGCGCTGGGCTACGAGGACCTGAACGATCATGAGCAGCCCCGCCACTCCCCGCAAAAATCGACCCCCGTGAGAAATGGCGGCTAGTTCCTTGGATCGTGCAGAAATTGATTGCGTGATGGGCGGACGTGGACATGGAGACGTATGCGTAAGGGCAACCACACCTATTCAGGGATGCATGGCTGTGATGAACTGTAAGGTCTGTTCCAGCCGCGCGGTTGAAAATTACTGATGGTTGGCGGCCCAGGCGGTAGGTGTAAGTTCG
>JAJYUB010000130.1 GCA_021792795.1 Acidobacteriota bacterium
CGACCAAAGCATCCGCCCCAACCCACCGCGGCCTGGATCAACCCACCAACTCCGACAACAGCGACAGAAGAGATTCGACACTAAACTCTCATGCCACATGTCTCAAACTCGTTGACACGCTCCGCAACCCACGTTGCCGGACTCTATGCGTGGAATCAACTTGGCCGCCGCGTCAAGAAAGGCGAAAAAGGCATTCAGATTCTAGCGCCCATGATTGGCACCAAGCGCAAGAAGGATGCCGAGGCCGAGCAGGACATCACCAAGCAAAATGTTCCTGTCTTAGTTGGATTTCGTGCTGTGTATGTCTTCGATATTTTGCAGACCGAAGGCAAAGAGCTTCCCGAACACGCCAGCGTCAAGGGCGAGGTGGGAGAGAACCGCGACCGGCTGATTGACTTCATCGCTACTCAGGGCATCGAGCTTGAGTTCAACGAGCGCATTGCGCCAGCAATGGGCATGAGCTACGGCGGCAAGATCGTTTTGCTGCCGGGTCAGTCGAAGGCCGAGGAATTTTCAACCCTCGTACATGAACTGGCGCATGAAATGTTGCACAAAGCCGACCGCCGCACGACAACGACCAAAGTTGTCCGCGAAACCGAAGCCGAGGCCATCGCCTTTGTAGTGGGCAAGGCCGTTGGTCTACAGACGGGAACCGCATCGGCTGATTACATCCAGCTTTACCACGGCAATGCATCGTTGCTGGCCGAAAGCCTGGAAGTCATCCAGAAAGCTTCAGCCGTGATTCTGGCGGCACTGAAAACGAAACCGGAAATTGAGGAGCAGCAACCGCAAGATGCAATGGCAGTCGCCAGCTAATTCGCCGCAGCCAATGGGCGGACGGCTGTTGGCTGTCCGCTCTCTCCATTCACGCACGTTCACACAAAGGAGAAGCGCATCATGTCTAGAGCAAACATCGCAGCTACCGAATACCGCAATCTTCCGCTTTCGACTCTTATGGAATCGAAGACCAACCCACGCCGCATCTTTGAAGATGCGGCATTGAAAGAACTGGCCGACAGCATCCGCAGTCAGGGCGTTCTCTCGCCTCTGCTTGTGCGGCCTTTGAATGAACGCAGCTTTGAGATCGTGGCCGGAGCGCGGCGCTACCGCGCCGCGCAGATAGCCGAGTCGGAAACCATTCCCGTTCGCATCGTCAACCTTACCGACGCGCAAGCACTGGAGGCGCAGTTGATTGAAAACCTCCAGCGCCGGGACGTGCATCCACTGGAGGAAGCGCAAGGCTTCCGCGCTTTGCTGAATCTGGAGGAGCCGAAATACTCCATTGAACAGATCGCCGCGAAAACAGGGAAATCTCCCGTTTATTGCGCACAACGCCTCAAGCTGACGGAGCTTTCTCCGGCAGTGGTCGAGGCGTTTTACAAAGACGAAATCGGCGTGGGCCATGCCTTGCTACTGGCGAAACTTCAGCCAGCCGAGCAGGAACAGGCACTCGCGGCTTGCTTCCGTGAAGATTGGGGAGGCGGCAGCAAGAGCAAACGCATCCTGCTCCCCGTTCGCAATCTCCAACAATGGATCGAACACAACATTTTGCTCATCCTGAAAGACGCGCCATTCTCCAAGAGTGACGCGGCCCTCAACCCGCAGGCTGGCAGTTGCCACGATTGCCCGAAACGGACAGGCCACAACAAACTGCTATTCGCCGATGTGCGGCAGGATGCTTGTACCGATCCCGCCTGCTACCAGACCAAAGTAGACGGGCATGTTGCGAAAACCATCGCCGCGAAACCGAAGCTGGTACAAATCACCACGGCCTACGGCAAACCCGCCGAAGGTAGCGCGGCAATTCCGCGCAACCAGTACATCGAAATCAAACAGGAGAAGCCGCAGAACAACAAGCAGCGCGATTGGCCGGAATACAAAACGTGCAAATCGACCACAGAGGCCATCGTCACGGAAGGCACGGAAAAAGGCGAACTCCGCAAAATCTGTGCCGACCCGAATTGTCCGGTGCATCATCCCAAGAAACAGAAGCCGACCGCCGATGCCAATTGGAAAGCCGAGCAGGAGAAGCAGCGCCGCGCGGAAGCGTTGGCCCAAGCAACGGGTTTGCGCGTCCTGAATACCATCGTCGCCGCCGTTCCCGTGCGGCTGATGAAGCGCGACCTGCTGTTTGTCGTCGAACGGCTGACGGCCATGCTGGACGAGCGCAAACTCGCCATCCTCATCCGGCAACATGAGATCGGAAAGCCGAAGGATACCGACTCGCCCGCGAAACTGCTAGCAGCATTCATCCATAAGGCGGAAGAAGGCACACTTGGACGACTGCTGATAGAGACGGTCATCCTTTCCGCAACTTCACCGTCGGACACTGCGAAGGTTCTCCGCGATGCCGCCCAACTCTACAAGGTAGACATTGAGGCAATCTCCGCGAAGGTCAAGCAGGAGTTCGCCGCCAAGGAAAAGGCCAGGGCCGCAAAGAAAGCCGCGTCCAAGCCGTCTGCCAAAGCTGGGAGGAAGTCCGCAGCCTGAGCATCCACGCAGCAGCAGCACTCTGCGGAGCCGACCGATCCGGCTCCGCATTTTTATCGTCTGCCCGTTTGCCCGCCCTTGCGCGAGGCTCCCGCGTTCCAGCGCGAGCGCCTTTGCCTGCCCACCCGACGGGCAGAGACAATACGCACACAATCCTTTGCGCACGCGCGCCCAGCACAATCCAACGGCACGAATATCGGTCTCGCCACATCACGGAGACCGCTCCAGCCTCCGCTTCTTTCGGCATCGATTTTCCACACTGCGGCATTGCGGTTCTCGACCGCTTCACCTCGTCCCCGCTGGATTTCTCTGTACGACAATATACGATCATGTCATAATACGGAGTATGAGTCTCTCCCGATCCCGCACATCCCGTGTATTCACCATCAGCTTCCCGGAAGATTTGGCCACGCAGGTAGAGGAGGTCGCCAGGCAGGAGAGCCGGAACATCAGCGAGTTGTTTCGAGAAGCGTTTCGCACCTACCGTCTGGAGCGTATGCAGCGAAAACTCTCTACCACGCGAGCTGCCGTCACCGCTCGAACCAAACCACGCTATGCCGCTAAAGACGTGGAGCAACTGGTCGACGAGATTCGCGCGGAATTGTCTTCCGGCAGAAAACGCAAGGCGTGATCGTTGTTCTCGACTCCGGCATCTGGATATCGGCCTTTCAGTTCGGCGGCACCCCTCAGGCCGCTCTCGATGCGGCGTTCAGTAGCCACACCATTGCCATCTGCGAGCCGATCGTTTCGGAGGTCCGTGCCGTTCTTGTGCGGAAGTTCTTCTGGAAAGATGAGGAAGTCCTCGCGATCCTCACGGAATACATCGGCGATGGGACACATGTCGAAGTCACAGGTACTCTACAGGGAGTGTGCCGCGATCCCAAGGATGACATGGTCTTTGAGTGCGCGGTGAAGGCCCACGCCGAAATCATCGTCTCTGGGGACAACGATCTGCTTAGCCTGAAAACCTAGCCAAAGATATTTGAAATTTTGAAACCAGCGGTCGCCTGTCCGATGATCTTGTTATCCCGACGAGAGCAAAGGGAGGCGACCGATGGAGAGGTTCACCAAGCTGTTTGGCAGCCTGA
>JAJYUB010000006.1 GCA_021792795.1 Acidobacteriota bacterium
GGCATAAAACGGCTGGAAAAGGGGCCCGTTGTACCCAAAACAGCACAGAAAGCTTGCTATAACCCACCAACGGGATTACTGCCTGCGCTCCCCAATACGAACACCAGCTTTGCGAATCGCTGCATCGGCCTTGGCAAAATGCTATGCCCGACACACACCTAGGGGGGATCGAAAAAAATGTTTGTCATCGCGATAGCGCGACTCATTCCAGCCTTGTAACAGGGCCCGACTTCAGTCGGGCCCTGGAGTTTCTACATTTTTCCGGTGCAAGCCGAAGAAAAGGCTTGCTTGTGTGGTCGAAATATATTTCAGTTGTACTAATGAAACGGAAGGAGATTATTCGTCGTCGGGAGCGGCTTGCTCGGGAGCTGCCTTCGGCCGCTGAAATCGTGCGCGGCTCCCTGCTGGAGCGAACCATCCGCCACCGCCAGGGATGCCGCAAGTGTGCGCGCGGCGAAGGACATCCGGTGTCGGTGCTGACGGTTGGCTATGCCGGAGGCAAGACCAAACAGATCAGCCTGCATGCCGGGCAACGCGAACAGGTGGAACGATGGCTGAAGAACTATCAGGGGTTAAAGGCCAGGCTGGAAGAGATTTGCGAGTTGAACCAGCAGCTATTGCGGGCAGAGGAGTAGTTTTTTGCGCCCGTTGCGCTTCAGCGATAGTAGTGAAACGATAAAGGGGGCTTGCGATGTTGCTGGCAGCGTTTCTCGACCTTCTCTCCTCCTGGCGCGCCATCTTTCCCCAGCAGCGCACCTACCGGCGCGCCGTGCAGCATGCGCTCGGCTGACTGGCCTGTCTGGGGAGGCGCTGCCTGTCGCGCATCATCTGGACCAACGGCGGCCAGCAACGGAGTTGGAGCGGCCATTACTTCCTCTATTCCCGATGCCAGTGGGACCCGCAGCAGTTGTTTGCTCCGATTCTCCGCCAAGCTCTCACCCGGTGCCCGGGACGCCTGGTGGGCATGGATGTGGACGATACCCGTTTGCGTAAGACTGGCCGCTCCATTTCTGGGGCCAGCTATCGGCGCGATCCGCTGTCGCCGCCCTTCCATACCAACTTCATGCTGGGCCTGCGCTTTCTGCAGACTTCGCTCCTGCTGCCGCTGCACCGTGGCGCCAACGCTTCCTGCCTGGCTTTGCCGGTACGTTTCGAAGAGGTCCCGGTAGTCAAGAAGCCCGGCAAACGGGCTCGGCCGGAGGATTGGAAGCAGTTTCACCGGGAGCGCAAGCTTCACAACCTGTCTGCCCGTTTCGTCCAGACCATGCCCATCCTGCGCGCTAACCTGGACCAGGCTGGGGGCGCAAACAAGCAGTTGGTGTTGGCCGTCGACGGCAGCTTCTGCAATCGCACCGTCTTTGCCGCTCAGATCCCCGGCGTGGAGTTGATCGTCCGCACCCGCAAGGATGCGGTGCTGTGCCATCCCGTCGCACCTGGCAGCCATCGCTTCTACGACGCGGCCAAGTTCAGCCCCGAACAGGCGCGCAAGGATGACACCATTCCCTGGAAGACCACCAAGCTCTTCTATGGCGGCAAGCGGCGCACGATTCGCTACAAGGAAGTGCCCGAGGTGCTGTGGCAGGGCGGGGCCAAACGCCTGCGCCTGCGCCTGATCGTCCCCACGCCCTATCGCAAATCCCAGAGCCGCAAGCTCTATTACCGCGCCCCGGCCTATCTGCTAACCTCAATCACTCACCATCACGCCCGCGCTCTGTTGCAGATTTACCTTGACCGCTGGCAAATAGAAGTCAACCACCGCGAGGAGAAGGACACCTTGGGAGTGGGCCAGGCGCAGCTATGGAACCCCATCTCGGTTCCCAAGCAGCCCGCTTTTGCCGTAGCCGCTTACAGTGCTCTGTTGCTGGCCGGCATCCAGGCCTTCGGACCCGCCCGAGGTGCGGCCTTCGCACAGCTTCCCAGGTGGCGCCGCAAGGCAAAGCGGCCTTCCTGCCTGGACCTTGTCACGCTCCTGCGACAGGAAATGGCACAACGGCCCGATTTACTCGCGCCCTTCGGCCTGAATACCAACCATCAGACACTCATCGCTGCCGCTGCAGCTTGAAAAATGTAGAAACTCCAGCCCCCGGACTGAAGTCCGGGGGCTATCCGGAATCTCGCGAACGAGGACGCGTGCGGGTCTACCCGGAATCCCTGGGGGAGCTGGCCTTCGGGTGAAAAGAGTGCGCCCATGCCGGGCGCACCAAAAAAAGGGCCCCTCGTGTGAGGGGCCAATCTGCCTTGGTTCTCTCTTGTGTGAGAGCTTTTGAGTCAACCTTTTATTTATTCTGTGGAGCTTGGCTGCGACGCAGTCCCGTTCGAGGAGGACTGCGTGGTGCCGGACTGCGCCGCGCCGGTTGTTGAGGCACCGAGGTTCGACGCGCTCAAGGTTGACAAACTGTTGTGCATCAGTGTGACTTCCACGACGCTGCCGCGGCGGGCAGTGCTCGCATCGCTCACGGTGAGCGGAGCATTGCCTAAGCCGATCTGGCGAATCTTGTAGAGGGGGACCTGGCGTTCCGTGACCAAATAACGCGTCACTGCGGAAGCCATATTGTGGGAGGCGGCGATTCCTGCCTGGCCACGAAGAGGGGAATAGCCCTGCACGTCAATCAGAGCGCCGCGTTGACCTTGCATCTGGCTGACCAACTGATCCAGCGCGTCTTTCGAATTCTGGCCGAGAGCACTGTGGCTGTTGCGGAAGCGAATCTCGACTGTGGTGACTGTCTGGTATTGGTCCAGGTTGCTGACCGCCGTACCGATTGCGGCGGTCTCGGAACTTGCCTGCTGCGCGGTCTGTTGCGCCTGGTTCGCGGTATTGCCGGCTGCCGTCGCGTGTTGATCGGCTGTATTCGCGGTGTTTTGCGCTTTGGAGATGCCTGCCTGGGCGCGCGCATCGACATCCTTGATGTCACGCGCATTTGCGGCCGAAACCTGATCCAGCTCATTGAGCCTGTCTTTTACAGGGTTCAACTGGCGATTGACCCACTTTTTGCGGGCCAAGGGGTTCAAATGTCCCCAGAAACCTTCGTGCGACCGTGTCTCCAACGGCGGCTGACCCGTGCCAGTCATCGCAGTGTTGTCAGAAGTCGATGCAGTTGAGGTCCCGGTCTGGACCTGAGCGTTGGACCCTGAACCTTGGTCCGCAGTTTGTGCCACGAGCGGGAGTGCGGTGCTGGCCGCGAGTACTATCGTTGCAATTCGGAGGAAATTTTTAGAATTGGACGTTGTCATCACTCTTCCATAACCGTGCCGCGCTACTGGCACTTGGTAACGCCATTCCTAAATGCACGCAGGGTGCCAAAGGTAATGACGGCGGAAATGGCGATGAAAAAGCTGTCAAGCGGTTGATTCTAAAGAGGGGGTGGGAACGGTGGGGATTTCTTAAGAAATGGAGTTTATTGGAATCCCCGGGAAATCGCGTAAAACATGCTTGTTGAGCGGCAAAAAATACTCGTAAGTTGGGGCGCGGACGGCAGGTTTTCAGGCGGCTGATGCCTATGGACGGGTCCCCACGTAGAGGACATGTAGTTGCGGCGGCTGCTGGTTCCACAGGGGCGACACATTGTCGAAGACCAATCGAAAGTCCTGGCTTTTGCCCGGCGCCAGCGGAGCGGCGCCGATCGGTTGTGTGTCGACGTACGGATCGCGAGAGCGAATGAGACTGACCGGCGTCTGCAGCATTTGCGGGGCCTCGCCGGAATCGTTGGCGAACAAGCTCAGCAGCGTCACGGCGGTAACGGTGCGATTGCCCCGGTTTTCGATGGTCCCGTCGACGTAGGTCAGTTGATCTCCGGCAAAATTGCTGGCCTGACTGACCTGTATGTTGCCCAAAACCAGGTATTTCGCGTAGGGATCGACGCCGCTGCCCGTGGAGTTGGCTGGAGGCCGGCCAAGCCAAAACGCCAGCCCCAGCGCGCCAAAGATGACTACGACCGCAACAATCCAGGGCATCCAGTTGCGCTCCTGCCCCTGGGCTGCACGATTGAGGGAAGGGGTTTCGGCGGCGAAGAGGATGGGCCCGCGATGTGGGGTGGGCGTTGGAGAAGTTCCCGATCCTGGGTCGTTCATGCGCCGATTGTAACTCGCCTGGAGGGTGGCGGAAACAATTCCGAAGCGGGAGGCAACCATAAAAAAACAGAAAAATGTTTCAAGGCCCGAATCCCTTTCGCCGAAACAACGTCATAAGGTATAGCGGCGTCGAGTGAATGGATGCGGCCAGTGGCCGTGGCCTTCGCTTCGACATGGGCAACAGGAGCAATGCAGCAGCAGGAGCAACTATGGTGCGGGCCATTCGGAAGCAAACTTGGAAACGCTCGGCTCATCCGCAAGGGGACACGATCTATCGCGCGGCTGCGGTTGCGGCGGCGTTGATGGTGCTGGCGGCCGCGCCGTTTTTTTGATTTCGGCGGGGACGGCCGGGCGGCCACTCGACATTCCCGCGTGCCCACTCAAGCCAAAGCGCGGCTTGAATGGGCACGCGGTTGCTGGCCGATTTTGTTTCCTGGATTTAAAGGAAGCTGGCGCGCCGCACTGTCCGGCGAAAATCGTCGCCTTGCATCGAGACAGTGATACACATTTCCTGCAGACGCGATCGCATGCGCTCTCCGATGCGATCTCCCAGCGCTTCTTCACGCATGGCCCGCGTGGCTGCATTTCCTGACGTCGCGCGAGACACATCCCGATCGGTGACGGAAGTGGATTGGGCTTGTAGTAAGGCGGACGGCTGATTTGGATAGTTGGTGGTAATCAGCGTGGTTCGTTTGTCGTTGTAGCGGGTGTTCAGGATGTGAGCGACGGTATCCCAAACCCAGTCTGTCGGCTTGACCGCTCCTAGTTCATCCAACAGCAGGACTTCCGCTTCAAACACAGGGCGAAGAATCTCCAGTTCCGTGGTAGCGACTTGCGGGTTGTAAGAGTTCTGGATCTGCTTCAACAGGTCGCGATAATCGCAGAAGATTCCCGTCGCGCCGCGCTGCTCGATCATCTCTTGCAACAAGCCGACGGCGAGGTGCGTTTTGCCGCAGCCGATGCTGCCGGTCAGAAGTAGGCCGCGTCCCCCAGTCTCCAGTGGATACCCGTCGGCAAATTTTCGTGTGGCCCTCAACGCCATCCCCAGGGATGGGTCGGCGCCGCGAAATCCAGTGTCGAAACTTTCGAGCGAGCAGTGGGTGTAGCGCTGGGGAATGCGGGCCTTCTGCAGGCGCAGCGCCGCCTTTTTTTCGATGCGGCAGGAGCATTCGGCGGCGAATTGTTCTCCGCCGCGACGCACCATGTTGACGCCGATGCCGCCGCAATGGGGGCAGGCAGCCGTAGGGTTGTCGGTCAGTTCGATCATGGTGAGCGGCACAAGATTACTACTGCTTTTTCAGTATCGCAGGCCAGGGCAAGACCGATGAAGAATTCCTGGATTGCAGGCTGTGGGAATCTCGCATAAACTAGAGGGTAGCGTTTTGAGAAAGGTTTTAGTCACCATGCCGAAGCAAGGAATCCATCCAAATTACGACACCATCCGCGTGGTATGCGCGTGCGGTCACAGCTTTGAGACCCGTTCGACCCATAAGGGCGACATCCACATGGAAATCTGCTCCAACTGCCACCCGTTTTTTACCGGCAAGCAGAAGATGATCGATACCGCCGGTCGCGTGGAGCGCTTCCGCCGCAAGTATGCGCAGTCGGACTCCTCGAAGGCAGAGGCAGCCGCCGGGACCGCGAAGTAACGACGGGCAATCTTGTAACACACTGAGGCCTCCGCCGCGGCGGGGGCCTTTTGGTTCATGGCGCTGTTGGATAGTTATAAATTTGGACTCAGCGTGGCCAGCCATCAAGCACAAGCCGAGGAATTGCTGGGCGCCATGAAGTTGCTGATGGATGACGTTGCTTCGTATAAATCTGCAGTTGCATTGCTTGCCGTCCACTCCGCAATCGCGTTCAATGATGCGGTTCTGGAAAGGTTGACTGGAGCGGCTCATAAAGGGCAAGACCACTCCACAGCGTCCAGGAAAACAAGGTCGGCATGCGGGAAAAATAAAATTGATATAAGTGGCATAAAACATCTGGAATATTTGCCGAGCAAGAAAGGCGAATATTCGTACAGCGGAATTGTCGATCAAGAGACGGCCGAATATGCGGCCGATAAAGCGGAGAAATTCTCCAACTGTACATACAGAAGCGGAGTCTTACAGAGGGAGTCAAGCGATGCCTAGGACAAAGGCTGTACAACCTGCAATGGGTTCAGAAGCGGGGGACATACAAGTAGGCAGGGCAGCGAATGCTGTTGCGGAACTACTCATGCGTAAGTTGATCGCGCCGATAATTTATTTCGAGCCGAAAGCACTTACGCATTTCCAGAATGCGACGACATATGAACACGCATTTTTGCCGCTTGATTCAGATAAGGCCCCCAATGTTCTGGCCATTGATCGTGCGGGCACAGGGGATGTTCATGCGATACATATCTTCCCTGGCCCAATAAGGGGCTTCAAAAACTTAAAAAAAATGGCGGAATTTATACAGATCTTTCTTGCAACGTTCCCATCTCATTTCAAGTATGTCGCTGTTGGATCTGAGATCTCCGACTTCGTGTCGAAGCAACAGTTATTTGCTGAGGACGGTTTCGGGCGTGTGGGAGTTATCGAGATTAAAGAAAATCCGACCGCTCCTCCTGAAGCGAGAATTGTCATCCAGGCCGAACGATTCCGGGTCGAACCAAAGTGGATCGAGAAATTCGATAACTTCCAGAAGAAGACCCCTGCGGACAGAGAGACTCGGGGCTAAATCGAGTCATGAAAAAGCACTGGGACAATCCGGCGGAACATGCGATGCCTGAGCGAGCTCGCGTTCCCGCGTCGCTGCTGATTGGCTCCGTGCGGATTGCGCCGGCGACGGTACTGGCGCCGATGGCGGGCGTGACGGATACGGTGTTTCGTCGATTCATTCGCAATGCAAGTTTGTTCAGTCACAGCGCGGTATCGGAAAGTGCGGCCACGGATTTTTCCGATGGAATTGAAGCCCGCCTGAGCAATCAGCAGTCGGGCTGCGGGCTGATCATGACGGAGTTCACCTCCGCCGACGGCCTGTCGCGCATGCGCGAGTCGAAACGCAAGCGATATCTGACGTATTACGAAGACGAACATCCGATCGCGGCGCAACTGTTTGGATCCGATCCGGAGACGTTGTCGGAGGCGGCGCGCATCGTGGAAGATGCGGGCTTCGACATTGTGGATTTGAACCTGGGATGTCCGGCGAAACGCGTGGTGAGTTGCAATGGGGGCAGCGGGCTGCTGCGGGACCTGCCGCTGATCGCGCGCATTTTTGAGCGGGTGCGAGCGGCCGTGAAAATTCCGTTCACGGTGAAATTTCGCCTGGGGTGGAACGACGACAACATCGTGTGCGTGGAACTGGCCAAGCTGGCGGAGTCGAGCGGATTGAATGCTGTGGCGCTGCATGCGCGCACGCGGGAACAGGGCTACTCCGGGCAGGCGCGATGGGAGTGGATTGGGGCCATCAAGCAGGCGGCGGCAATTCCGGTGATTGGGAACGGCGATATTCGCACGCCGGAAGATGCGTGCGCGCTGGTGGCAGAGACGCATTGCGATGCGGTGATGATTGGGCGCGCCGCGCCGGCGAACCCTTGGATTTTTCGCCAGATTGCGGAATACACAGCAAGCGGAACCTACACGCAGCCGACGGAACTCGATCGCTATAACCTGATTCGCACGTATTTTTCGATGCTGCTGGAACAGGAATTTCCGGACGCAACCGGCAAGATGAAGCAATTTGCTTCGTGGTTCACCCATGGAGTTCCAGGCGGCGCAGGATTGCGCAAGGCGATTTACGAAGCGAAGACTGGGGCCGCGATTATTGACGCGGTGGAACGGTTTTTTGCGCCCAGACTGCACGCGTTTCCTGCCAATGCCTCGTGCGATATGGAAGAATCCGTTTCGCTGCAGTAGGCACTGCGCAGGCTTACTTTTCGCGGCGCTTGCGGAAGACGACGCGAACTTTTTCCCGCCAGCGTTCGTCGAGCGCGATCAGTGTCCAGTCCACTTCCGGGGAGACGTAGCGCAGCACAACTTCGGTTGCGGGATGAATGCGCAATGCGGGCGCGATGAGGTAGAGAAGCGGCGCATCGGCGCGAAGCTGTTTGCCGGGAAAATATCCGAAGCGCTCAAGGTCGCTTTTCGACGCCGAGCTGGCGGGTCTGTCAGCCGTCGCGTGGTGATGCTGGCGCACTCGGACCCAATAATCCAGCGACTGCAAGGCAAGATGCAAATCTTCATCCGCTTTGATTTCGATCACGACCAGGCGGCCATCTCGCCGCGCGGCAAGCAGGTCGAGCACGGCGCGATCGGCAGCGGAAAATGCCGGGACCTGAGCATAGACAGGCTGGGGTTCCACCATTGCGTCGATCGAATCCAGGCTGCGCCGCAACATCGACTCCAGCCATCGCTCCGGCTGCTGACGATAGAGAGTGTCGCGTTTGTCACCGCTAGGCTGCCTGCGGGCCACCAGTTGAGCCACCGACTCGCGCAGCGTCGGCGCCGACTCTTCCGTCAACAGCGTCGCGTTGGCCCCGCTGCCAAACAGGATTTCTTCGGAACGCGCAAAGCTGTTTTCCGCGGCGCTGGTCCGCACCCGGGCAAACTCCAAGCCATTCCACAGCAGGCCGACTTCGGAGCCGCTGCGAAAGGCGACTTCCATGTGCGCGACGGCATGGGCCGGGAGCAGCGCCTGCACACGCTGGATGGCGGGATGAAAGCGTTCCTCCGCGGCGGCGGTGTTGGGCGCATGAACCAGGCGGGACTCGAAATTTCCCTGGTCGCCGTACTCGCGCCGGTACAGTTCCTCTGTTTTTTCGTCGAGCTCGTATAATTCCCACTTGGCTGCGCGGAGATTCATCCACGCCAGCCGCGCCGCCGTTACGGTAGACTTTCCACGCGGCAGAATCAACCGCAATCCTTCAACGAGGCGTCGGCCGCCACTATGCTCCCGGCAATGATGCAGCCATAAAACACCGAGCGTCAAAATGCCGTCGACGAGGGACTGACTTTCCTCCGCATTGATGGCAATCAGGGCCCAGGCGGAGTTGCCGCAGACCAGCGTTCCGCGCGCATAGGAGGGGCCGAAGCTTCGCTCCAGGTCCATGGCGGTGCGCAATCCCTCGACTTTAAAGTCGGGGAAATGGCGCGGCAAAAGGCGCTCCAGCAGCGGAATATAGCGGGAGCGGGTGCTGTCGCGCTGCGAAGGCAAGCGACGCTGCTGCGGTTGCAATTCCATTGTTTGCGGTTTGGTTTGGCCCATGCGCAGCACATGGAGGCGCAAACCGGTTTTGCGCGCCGTAATGTTGACGACGTGGCGAATGCAGTTGCGTTCTTCCGACCACACATGCAACACGCAGTGGCCATGCTCCGCCGCAACGGTTGCGGTGGCCAATCGCAGATCGAAAAGGATGCGGCCATTTTCCAGCAGCACAGCCGCAGGCTGGTCGTCGAAAAAAGTTTGCAACTGCAGTGCAAGTTGCTCCGGCGTGGGACCGTCTACCATCCCATCCGCTCGCGCAGCGAGGTGATGTGGGCGGTGTGATGGCGGCCGTGCCACGCGTAGAGCGCGGCGACCTGTTCCACTGTCTGCTTGCCGGATTCAGGATGCTTGTAGCCGCGCTTCGACCAGGCGGATTCATCCAGCGAGCGGAGCAGTGTGACCCAGCGCGCATGGAGAGAGTCGAGCAGCTGCAGCGAGACTTCAACGGGCAGGGCGCGCGCATCTTCCAACTCCGCCCAGAGATTTTCTTTGTATGGAGCGATTGCCGGCCAGTCCTCGGTGAGCGCCAGCCGAATTCTGGCAGTGGCCTGCATGTGGCTGTCGGCGACATGATGGACGGTTTGGCGCACAGTCCAACCGCCTTCGCGATAGGGGGTGTCGAGCTGCGATTCGGAAAGTCCGCGGACGGCATCTCGCAGTTTTTTCGGCAGTTCGGCGATTTTCTGGATCGCCTCTTCACGTTCCTGCCGGGTCAGGGTGGCAGGCCGCGCAAAATTTCCAATGGGGTGGCGCAGATCGTTGTTCATGCCCCCACGCTACCACGGAACGCGGCCATCGAGCACGACAGAGAGTTCGATTCACGGAGGGTCGCGAGGCTGGGATGCGTCGTTCGGCGATGGGGTGAATCTAAAAAGATAGAATTGAATCAGGCAGGCGGCCGTGCGCCAGGCCGCCGCGCATTTCAGAGGAGTTATTCCATGCAGCCCGCATCGCCCGACACTCGCAAGTTTTTCTACGAACACCTGGGGATCAACGAGCAACTGCTGGAGCAGTGTCTTTCCGCGGCATTGTCCGCGGGCGGGGATTATGCGGACCTTTATTTCGAATACGTGACCGCCAGTTCGCTGATGGTGGACGAATCGCTGGTGAAATCCGCCAGCCAGGGAATCAGCGCGGGTTGCGGCCTGCGGGTGGTATCGGGTGAACGTACTGGCTACGCGTACACGGACGATTTGTCTCCGGAACGGCTTTTGCGCGCCGCACATACGGCGGCGTTGATCGCGAGCGGCCCATCGAAGCAGCCGGTGCAGGGCTTTCGCGAGTCGCCTTCGGCTGGACTGTATACCGTAGCCTCGCCGGGAAGCGATTCTGAAACATCGGCGAAGCTGGCGTTGATCCAACGGGCCGATCGCGCTGCCCGAGCGTACGACGCGCGCATCGTGCAGGTGCAGGCAAGCTTCGCAGACGAGCTGCGGCGCATTCTGGTTGCCGCTTCTGACGGAAGTTTTGCGACGGACACGCAGCCGTTGGCGCGATTGAATGTGTCGATGATTGCGAAGGAAGGCGACAACATCGCTCGCGGCAGTTCTGGCGGAGGAGGGCGAGTTTTGCTCGATTTCTTTTTGACGGACAAAACGCCGGAGTATTTTGCGACCGAAGCGGCGCGGCAGGCGGTGTTGCAACTGGGCGCGGTGCCTGCTCCTGCAGGAGAGATGCCGGTGGTCCTAGGGCCGGGATGGCCGGGAGTGTTGCTGCATGAAGCGGTCGGACATGGTCTGGAAGCGGACTTCAATCGCAAGAAGACCTCGGCCTTTGCGGGGCTGATTGGGCAAATGGTGGCCAGTCCCAAGGTGACGGTGGTGGACAACGGGGCGATGCCGAATCGCAGAGGCAGCTTGAATGTGGACGACGAGGGCTCGCCCACGCAGGAGACTGTATTGATTGAAAACGGCGTGCTGAAGGGATACATGAGCGATAAACTTTCGGCGCGGCTGATGGGCATCGCCGACACCGGCAACGGGCGCCGCGAAAGCTATCAGCACATCCCGATGCCGCGCATGACGAACACCTACATGCTGGCGGGCGAGGACGATCCGGGAGACATTATTCGTAGCGTTCAACGCGGCCTGTACGCGGTTAATTTCGGCGGCGGGCAGGTGGACATCACCAACGGAAAATTTGTTTTTTCGGCGTCGGAAGCCTACCTGATCGAGGATGGAAAGATCACCGCGCCGGTAAAGAATGCGACCTTGATCGGCAATGGCCCTGAGTCGTTGAAATATGTGTCCATGGTGGGCAACGATTTGAAGCTCGATGAGGGCGTGGGCACCTGCGGCAAAGCGGGGCAAAGCGTTCCTGTCGGCGTAGGCATGCCTACCATCAAGCTGGACAAAATGACGGTCGGCGGCACAGGAAATTAGGGCATTTTCGCAGTTACTGCGATGCGGACATTGCGCGATCCCACCCTGGCTGGCCAGGCTGGGGCATCCAAGCCATTCCAGTATCGGCGAAAATGCTCGAATTGGTCGCGACTGAAAAATCGAGGGAATTTCCGTGAAGAATGCAACTGTGACTGTATCGGAACATGAGATTTCGACCGAATTTGTAACTGACGTTGTTACAAAAGCATTGAAGGCGGGCGCCGGCGATGCGGAAGCCGTGTTTTCTGAAGGCGACGAGTTTGAAACCCTGGTGCGGCTGGGGCAGGTAGAGCAGTTGAAGGAAGCGGGTTCGCGCGCGGCCGGATTGCGCGTGTTCCAGGGGAACCGCACTGCATCCACCAGCACCAGCGACCTTTCCAGTACGGGTATCGAGCAGTTGGTTTCCGGTGCCATGGCGCTGGTGCAGGTAACGTCGGAGGACCCTTTTGCGGGACTGCCGGAGCCGGAGGAATTCGGCAAGCTGGCGGGCGATCTCGACCTCTATTACGACGACGTATATTCACTGCCGGCGGCAGAGCGGATTGAATATGCGCGCCGCACGGAAGCGGCGGCGATGGCTGCCGACGCGCGGATCCAAAACTCCGGCGGCGGAAGTTTCGATGCTGCAACCGGGCGCAAAATACTGGCAAATTCGCGAGGATTTGTTGGAGAAGTGCGCCGCTCATCGTGCTCGATCGCGGCGCAGCCGATTGCGATGTCGCCGGATGGAGGGATGCAGCGCGACTATTGGTATTCCAGCCAGCGGTCGCTGGGGCTATTGGATTCGCCGGAATCGGTGGGCCTCGAAGCGGCGCGCCGAACGGTGCGAAAGCTGGGCGCGCGGAAGGTGCCGACGCAGCGAGTTCCGCTGGTGTTTGCGCCGGAGGTTGCCAGCTCAATTCTGGGCGCGATCGTAGGCGCAATCAATGGAAATGCGGTCTACCGAAGTTCGTCGTTCCTGGCCGGAAAGCTGGGGGAAAGGGTGGGCGGAAAAAATCTGACGATCATCGACGATGGAACGACGCGAGGCGGATTCGGCAGCGCGCCGTTCGATGGAGAAGGGTTGCCGACGCGGCGCAAAGCGGTGCTTGACCAAGGCGTGCTGACCAGCTATTTGCTGAATACTTACACGGCGCGGAAGCTGGGTCTGCGGTCGACCGGGAATGCCTCGCGGGGCCTCGCGGGCAGTCCTGGAATCAGTTGCGGAAATTTTTATCTTGAACCGGGGGAGAAGACGCCGGAGGAGATCCTTGCGGCGATTCCGGCTGGTTTGTACGTGACGGACCTAATTGGACACGGCGTCAACATTGTCACCGGAGATTACTCGCATGGGGCTTCCGGACTATGGATTGAAAACGGAGAACTCGCGTATCCGGTGGAAGAAATTACCGTGGCGGGCAATCTGAAGGAGATGCTGCACAACATTTCCAGCATCGGGAGCGACTTGATTTTTCGCAGCGCTGTGGCGTGTCCCACGATCGCGATTGAAGGGATGACGATCGCGGGAGAGTAAGCGGATTTTCGGCCCCACCCTGGGGCGTGTTAACGCCAATCCATAATTTTCCGATATATTGCAACGATATACTGCAAGAACAGGAGAAATGCCCTAAGTCCTGGAATTCGCTACGCGAAACCCTTCCAGACCGACGGGGTTCCCTGTAGCAGGCGGATGGCGGCGACGCCAGCGGCGCCAGCTCGGATAGAGTCGGGGGCGTTGTCGGCAGTCACTCCTCCGAGCGCGAACACGGGCACGGGCGCAGCCGCGTCACAGGCCTGTTGCAGCAGCGACAATCCGACGCCGGGAAGCTTTTGCGCGCCGTCAGAATCTCGTCTCCCACCGGAAGCAATTTCATTCTTTGGAATGACCTTTTCAAATACCGGCGCGAACAAAATGCAGTTCGGCGACTGCTGGCGCGCTGCTTTCACTTCTTCGAGCGTGTGGCAGGCAACGCTGATGACTGGCGGCTGCGAACGCCCGGCAGCGGCGAAGATGCTGCGCACTTCCCGCGGCGCGAGCGCGTCCGGCCCGGCCGGCAAATGCACCCCCTCCGCGCCTGCGGCCAGCGCCACATCCACACGACCATTCACCAGCAGGTGCGGCATTCCTACCCCACGCGGCATCGCGGAATGTATCGCCCGCAGCATCGCTCGCGCCAACTCCACCAGATCGCGCGCAGACAGGTCCTTCTCGCGCAGTTGAATGAACGCCACCCGGTTCGCCGCCCACACGCCCGCCAGACCTACCAGGCGCGCCCGCCCATCGGCTTCGTTCTCCGCGTAGAGCCGACGATCTGTGATGGCGTACAGCATGGCGCGGCCTATCCTTCCTCCCCGTCTTCGCGTCCAATCAATGGAACCAGTGTAGGCCGTAGCAACAGAGGCTTCCGTTTCATCCTCCTGTGATACTGTCGAAAATGCGACCGGCAGGCGAGTCCGCTTGTTTTGCGCAGATGTCACGGCACCGCCTGCGGGACCGTTGCCATGGCCCGAAAACAACGATACGACAGAAGAACAGAAAATAGAACGATGGAAAGGTACGATGGAAATATTCGATCTGCTGGTCCTCGGTTCTGGCCCCGCCGGGCAGCGGGCGGCAATTTCGGCCTCCAAACTCGGCAAGCGCGTCGCCGTCATCGAACAACGGGAATTTGTCGGCGGCGTCAGCGTCAATACCGGCACCATCCCCAGCAAGACCTTTCGCGAGGGAGTGCTGCACCTTTCCGGCTACAATTTTCGTTCCATCTATGGCATGAATTACCGCGTCAAGGACAAGATCACCATGGCCGATCTTGCCTTCCGCGTGCAGCATGTCATCAAGACGGAAGTCGACGTGACCGAGGCGCAGCTCTCCCGCAATAACGTGGAGGTGCTGACAGGCACGGCCAGCTTTGAAGACGCCACCCACATACGCGTGACAAATTCGCGCGGCGCCAGCGTCTATGAAAGCAGAAACACGCTGATTGCCGTCGGTTCGCGTCCCGCCACCAATCCCAAGGTCCCGTTGAACGGCCGCAATATCATCAACAGCGATCAGGTCCTTTCCATTCCCGAGCTGCCAAAAACGCTGATTGTGGTCGGCGGCGGCGTCATCGGCGTCGAATACGCCTGCATGTTCGCCGTGCTGGGCGTGCGCGTCATCCTGATTGAAAAACGGCCCAAGCTGCTGGAGTTTGCCGATCAGGAAATCGTCGAGGCGCTCAGCTATCACCTGCGCGACAGCCGGGTCACCATGCGCCTGAATGAAGAAGTGGAAAGCGTCGAAGACCTTCCCGACGGCACCGTGGTCGCCAACACCGAAAGCAAGAAGAAGATTGCCGCCAACGCGCTTTTGTACGCGGTGGGACGCCAGGGCAATGTGGACGACCTCAACCTGGCCGGGGCCGGATTGGATGCCGACAAGCGAGGCCGGATCAGCGTCGACGAGAACTTCCGCACTAACGTGCCGAACATATTTGCCGCCGGAGATGTCATCGGCTTTCCGGCGCTGGCTTCGGTTTCCATGGAACAGGGTCGCATCGCCGCCGCGCGCATCTTTGGCGACAACTGCGTCATGTCGAACCCAAAATACTATCCCTACGGAATTTATACGATCCCGGAAATTTCCTTCATCGGCAAAACCGAAGAACAGTTGACGGAGGAGGATGTCCCGTATGAAGTTGGCGTCGCGTACTATCGAGAAATTGCGCGCGGCCAGATTCGCGGCGACACTACCGGCCGGCTGAAGCTGATCTTCCATCGCGAGACGCGCCATTTGCTTGGCGTGCATATCATCGGCGAGGGCGCCAGCGATCTGGCCCACATTGGCCAGGCCGTCATGGCGCTGAATGCAACCATCGACTATTTTGTCGATACGGTCTTCAACTACCCGACCCTGGCGGAGTGCTACAAAGCCGCAGCCTTCAACGGTCTGAACCGCCTGAGCAAAACGGCGGAGGAGATCTGAATCATGGGAAAAAGTCTTGGCATCCACCTGACTGGACGCATCGTCACCGGCGTCATCGAAAATCAAAAGCCGTGTTCCCGGCTGTTTCATTTTCCCGATGACCAAGAAGACACAGGTTCTCTGCTGGACACGCCCCTGGATGGTCTGATCGATCACATGCGAGAGCAGGCACTCCGCGCTGTTAGGGACAGTGGGCCCATTGAAGCCGCCGGACTGGCGCTGCCCGGAATTGTGCGCGAGGGGGTGGTGGATGATTCGCCGAACCTTGCGCAGTTGAAGGGAGCTCGCATAGCGGAAAAAGTACATCGCGCGCTCAGCGAAGCCGGCATTGCCGCGCCTGTCACGGTGTTGAACGACGCCGACGCCATGGCCGCCGGAGTGGCCGCGAAACATGGCCGCCTCGATGCTTTCATCCGCTTGTGGGCACTGGGGTACGGCATTGGATTTGGGCGCTATCCCTACGCGTCGGGAATCTGGGAGGGTGGCCATAGCGTGGTCACGCTCGACTCCACAGAAAACTATTGCGGCTGCGGCGGGCGCGGCCATCTGGAAGGCATCATGGGCCATCGCGCCATGCGGCTGCGCTTCCTCGACATGGAGCCGGAAGAGATTTTCGACCACGCGAAAACCGGCGATGCGCGCTGCAAGGAATTTGTGCGGCTGTGGCATCGCGGTCTGGCGGCAGCCACCGCCAACTCCATCCACATGGAAGGGGCAGGACGGTTTTACTACACTGGCTTCAATGTCCGCTTCCTCGACATGAAACTGCTGCAGCATTATTTGCAGCAAATGGTGACCATGAGCCCACTGCAGAACTACATGCTCGAGGTGGTCCCCATGAGCGACGATCTGGCCGTCACCGGTGCCGCCATCGCCGCCTCCCAGGCCGCCACCATAGGCAATTTCGTGTCATTCTGAGCGCAGCGAAGGACCAGGACATTCGTCTTCTGCTTGGCAAGCCTGGGTGCCCCGCAACTCGTCCGCGGAACTGCCGCCCGCCAGTTGGAATTGAGAGATGGGACCCGCTGGACTTATGCAACCTGGACGCGGTTTCGTCCTAGCTTTTTCGCCCGATAGAGTGCAGCATCCGCCGCGTTCAACAATTCCTCCGCAGGACGGTTGAGCATGGCATTCTCGCTGCAAACCCCGATGCTGACCGTAACAACACGGGCCGGCTGCGAATCTTCATTCGCGATCTTCAGGTCCTCAACCGACATGCGCATGGCATCGGCGATCAGTTGCGCGCTCTCTTTGTTCGTCTCCGGCAGAATTGCGGCAAATTCCTCGCCTCCATACCGCGCCAGGGTGTCGCTGGATCGCCGTAATATTTTCAAGAGATGCTCGGCAATTTTTTTCAGGCATTCGTCCCCCTCGGGGTGGCCATAGCGGTCGTTCAACTTTTTGAAGCGGTCCACGTCGATCAGCAGCAGAGACAGGGGCTTCTGCGTCCGTATCGAGCGCTTCCATTCCGAGAGAAGCACCTCGTCGAAGTGTCGTCGATTGTAGATTCCCGTCAGTCCGTCGCGGATCGAGAGGTCTCGCAGCCGGTCGATGGCGTCCACCAGCGCGAGGCCGCTCCGCGCCAAGTCTTGCTGCGACCGCAAGTACTTGCTCTGTAAAAGAGCGGCCCGCAGCCCATAGAGCGCCACGGCGATCGCAATCGATGCGAATCCGATCCGTGGGTAGGCAGGCGCAATTCTGGCCCCCATGACGACGATCACCAGCGTGAACAACACCGGACTCAGGTTGTCCAGCAACAGCGCGATGGAACGGTTTGAATCCTTGTTTCTCTCGGTGCCCGCTGGCAAGCCTTCCGTCCGGAACGACAGCGCAGCCAGCAACAACAGGCAAGGCAGTCCCCAGAACACGTCCTGCGGTCCCTGCGCGATGTTCCGCTCCAGTTCGAAATAGCCCAGGATGAGAGACACAACGGCGTAGGACCAGAGATAGATGGACATAGCGATGTAGAAGCGCCGCTTGGCCGGCCCCGGATTTCCAAGCAGGCGCAATGCGACGGCCCCGGCCAGCGTAAAATTCTCCGCGTTGTAGACATACATCAGCGATGTCGCCGAGATGGCGGTCGAGTGACCAGTCCACGGCAAGGTCAAGAAAATCTGGAGGTAGATCAACACAGTAGCCACAATCGCCTTGGCTCCGTCCAGCCAGAACAGAACTCTCAAATCGGCTTCGTCGTCGGTCAAGGAAACCGCCAGAAGAATCGGAATCCCATAGATCAGGAAAAAGAAATCCGACATAGTTGCCGTCGTCTGCCTGATATTCATCAGCGAGTCGTACGTGGTCACGATTTGACCGGCGATCGAAAGAAACAATCCCGATGCAATCGAAATCCATAGCGCACGGGTTTCGGCGTTCTGTCTGGAGGCATACCGAAGGCAACCCGCGGCGGCAAACAGAAACTCCAATGCGATCAGCATGTTGGACGCAAACGCTGCCTGCCGGTCCAGGACCATCAAGACGACCTGGGCCAGGATGCTGATGGCGCAGCCCGCGAACAAAACGCGTGTGAATCTCCAGTGTGGATACGCGGCTGCGGGAGTTGCAAAGGGCCGCGCGTTCGGCTCGAAAGCAGGGCCAGATGTGGACGCCATGTCGTAGAGGTCCGTCTGCGGAAGCAGTCCTGCATTGTTCGTTCTTGCCATGCGTGCTACACCCATAGGAGTCGAGTCTGCGCGAAATTTGTCACCCATTCGGGCGAAAAATACAGTTCCGCGACAGGCGCGATATGTATTTCGTCAGTTAGGAAGCGATGTTCCTAAATACTGCACGGAATATGTCCTTAAGGGTATGTCTTTTTAAGACTCGATGCGCACGAAGGTAACATTCGGGCGTACGCCTGCCACAGAGGACCGTCATCCCGGCCCCTTCGACTTTGCTCAGGGCAGGCTCCGTCGAGGGGCCTGCGTTTTTCCACCAACGGAGAGAATCTGGGTGCCCCAGGTCTCGATCCTGAGACCTGGGGTCCTGTTACGGCACAGCCTTCCGCGCACCTGATCCATAAGATTGGCAGCGGAACGATAAAGCTTGCAGGCGTCCGATACCGAATCATGCCTCTTGGCAGGGAGACATTCTGGGGCAGTCCGTTCGCGGTTCGCGCGAACTCCCACATCTCAAATTCGAGATGTGGGGCACCCAGATTCTCGACGCTCTTACTTCTTTTTCGTAAACAGGCTTAGATCGATCGCGCCGGCCATGGCCTGATATCCGGCATCTTTCGGATGAAGATGGTCGCCGGAATCGTATTGCGCCGCGAATTGCTGCGGATTCTGTGGGTCGCGCACGGCCTTGTCGAAGTCGGCAACACCATCGAAGATCGGGCTGGTGCGAATCCACTCATTCACCGCGTTGCGTACCTGATTGCCCGCATCGGAATAATATCCGCAGCCCTGATACGGGGTCAGCGTCGCGCCGATCACTCGGATGCCATGTTGATGGGCCTGCGTGGCAATCTGCGCGATGCCCGCCTCCAGTCGCTGCGTCAGGTCGCCATAGGGTTGATGGTCGGATGTGAACCGTCCGATATCGTTGATGCTTTCCAGGATGATGACGTAGCGCGCGCCGCTGCGCGCGATGACGTCCGGGTTGATGCGCGACACCGCGTTTGGCCCATAGCCGTCCAACAGCACGCGATTGCCGCCGATGCCGACATTCACCACGCCCAGCACGCCAGCTTTTTTAGTCCCGGGATCGGCCGCAAGACGCGACGCCAGATAATCCGGCCAGCGATGATTTTGATTTTCCGTAGCGTAGGCACCGTCGGTGATGGAATCTCCGAACGCGACCACGGCGGAGTCTCCGGGCGCATCGACATCGACGCCCGACACAACGTACCAGGACTTCTGCGGCCAGGATTTTCCGGCCAGGTCCGTCGCGTCCACTTGATTGCCGGTTGCCGCGTAGGAGATTTGTTGCGCTCCGGAATGTTCCGTGGTCGCCATGGTGCGGTCGGGGAAATAGATGCTGACAGCAATGTCCGACAGCGCCGGAACGTTCAGCGCAACCGGATCGCTGACCGCCTCCGCGCCGGGAGGAATGACGACCGAGTCCATATTGTTGAACGTCAATGGACGGTCGGTGCCCGCTTGAATGCCGCTTTGGTTCGGGGTCCCATCGGGATTGGCGCCGGAATTTCCGCTCGCGCTCAACGCGATGCGCGCCGCGCCAATATGCAGCGGCACCGTGCCGAAGCGGTTCGAGAACCACACGCGCGCCTGCCGGCCGCCGACGCTGCTATGCACAATCTCCCGCAGCGTCTGCCCGGTAAAGTCGGATGCACTGCCTGGATCGACCGCAACCATGCCCGTCCCCCAGGTCGCCACCCACGGCGAGTGCGCGGCCGCACCTGCGGCGTAGCCGGCCGGAACCGCCAGCGTCATAATTGCAACCGCCAGAGTTGCAAAACCGGCAGCCAGTTTACTCGAGACGCCGCAAACACGCCCCTCGAGTCTCAAAGAAAATGGAAAAAAGCGCATGAGTTCTCCTCAAATATCCGTCAGAGAGAATGTATCAGCAACCATGCCGGATGGGCGAACTTGCATAGCGCCTGTTCGCATGACTCGCGATGGCCGGAACATGGTGTCGATGTGCTCGATCAGTGAGGTTGAAGGTAGGCCCCGGATTTTAGTCCGGGGAACCGAGATCGAATCCGGAACGCGTCAATACTCGCGCTGGTAAGTGCGGGTAATGCGGTCGTGCCAGCAGAGATTGTCTTCGTCGACGAAACACCACAGAAACCCGATTCCCAGGGGCAGCAAGGAAACCCACCACGCTGCCAGGCGGCGTTGCAGCGCGGAGCGGGTCGGGTTCTGATCGTCAAAGGTGCATAGTGCGATATGCGCGTACAACATGCCGGCGGTGGCGCCGCTCAACGAAAAGAACAGCATCTGATACAGCACCCACAGCGCGATGTAGACGACGCCCGCCAGCGCGGCAGCGGTCAGCCCAGTCGGCAAGTGCGGAGTGGACGCAACGAAGACGACGAGAAATCCGAGGAAGCCGGCCGTCACGGCGGCAAAATCCACCGCAAATGCCATCACGCGGCGATCGATGGAAGCAGGATCGACCATGAACGGCATATATTCCGAAGCGACGGTCTGCGCTCGCCGGCTGTACGCGGCCGGTTCCTTGTCGAGCGAGATCGAGGCCCATTCCAGTCCGCGAAAATTGCCTGCGGGCGTTGTGCTGGATGTGGAGCCGATCGAGCGGGCCGACCTGGAAGGTGTCGCATTGCTGCTCGATGGCACAGTCGCCGAACTGGCCTGCATCCCGGCCGACGACGAATGTTGTGGCGGCATGTCCTGGACATACTCTCGTGGCGTGGGTCGCGCGGTCGGGTGCTCAACAGCCCCAGTCGAGGTTTTCTCCGCAGCCTCGGACGCTGCGGTCCGGGACACGCTCTTCTGCACGCCCGCTACGAATTCCTCGATGGCTTTCCGTTGCGCCAGCGCAGCCTGTTTTTCGCTCGCCTCCGCTCCGGAGAGCATCGCGGCATCGACTTCCGGCTTTGCTTCGGCCTGCGGCTGCACCTCGAAGATGCGCAGTTGCTCCGGCGGCCCTTCCGGACATGCAGGCGCTTGATCGCGCGCTGGATCTTCCGGCAGGCGCGGCCGGGAGCGACGGGACGAAACCAGCTCGCGCGGAAACTCAATCAGTTTCGACGGCAGCATGGCGCGAGACTCAATCAGCGATGAGGCCAGCAAATCTTCCAGCGACGGCTCCGGTTCCGGCTCCGCCTGGTGCAGGCGCATCTCTCGGCTGCGCGCGGCAAACTGCGGCATCACCGGGGTCCCCGGCACCTTCGATTGCACGGGCTGGGTGGCGATGGCGGCCCCGTAGCGCTGCAGAAATGCCAACTCTCCATCGCCGGCACGAGCGAAAGAGGCCGAAGTCTCCATGGAATTTTTGGGGGAGGGCTGAGCGTGATCTTGCGAATCGATGTCCTGAAACAGGTCACCGGCAGTCTCGACAGCGGCGGCTTCCGTGGCTTGCTGGGCGCGTTTCTCCGCCGCCAACGCCTCGGCACGGGCTGCCTCGGCCGCCAACAGTTCACTGTAGGTGGGCGCGGCTGCGTAACGCGATGCCACCGCGCGAGCGATTTTTGTCGCTCGAGAATCGACCGGAGTGCGGCTGGGTGACAGGGGCTGGTCCGCTTTTTGCGGGCGGTGCGCTCGATATCGATCGAGACGCTCCGTAATCTCGTGTTTCCAATCGTCGCTCAGCAGTGGCTGCTGGGGGACCAATGGGGACTGTGTCGCGGACAATGCTGTACTCACCCTCGTTCTCCTATTTTATAGCCCTATTATTAGTGCAATTTCCACAAAAAAAATCTGCCGGCTGAAATTTTCTCCCGGCAAGCAGCGATGCATGGACAGGCTCCGGTCTGCCTCATCGCAAAGACGCATTTCAAATCGGACTGAGGAGAAAGAACCGCGGAGGGTCAAACACGGGTGGGCGCGCTGCACGCAGCACGAAAGCTTGTCGACCGGGATTGTCTTGATGCCAGAGCGGCGGGCCAGAAAACAACGGCCAAAACTTTCACCGCTGCAAGAACGTTTACACTGAAAGTGTTTCGGCCAATGAGAACCCGTATTTGTATCTGTACCATGCTGCTCGCGTTTTGTCATGTGCGAATGAGCGCGCAGGCATTGACCATGCGGCTTCTGCGGGGCCATTCCGGAATGCATCGGGTTGTTCTTGCCGCCGCGAAAGTGCAGCCGGGCGCGCCGCCGGCTCCAACTTCCAGCCGGCAGTCAACCTCAACTGCGGCGCCCTCCTCATCGGCAAGCGCACCTGCATCCGAAGCGAATCTTCCGGATGCCCCGCAGGCTGCGCCTGAAAATCTGCCGATCGCAGAGCCGATTCCTGCGCCGCCCACGGGCGTGCCCGTCACCATCCACGCGCGCTACCAGATGCGTCGCGGCGATAAGTACGATTTACAAGGCGGGGTGGAAATCGACTATGAGGATTACGTCATCCTCGCCGACCATGCCAGCTACAACACGACTACCGGAGACATCGATGCCGACGGCCATTTGCAGATCACTGGCGGACCCGATCAGGAGGACTTTGCCGCCGACCACGGCACTCTGAATCTGAACCGGCAGACTGGCCACTTCTACAACGTGATCGGATCGGTGGGCGTGCTGCACGCGGCGTCCCCGGCAAATGCGTATGTTCCCATGCTGTTTGGACTTCCGCCGTCCACCAACAAAAGCCTGTACACGTCGACGAACCCTTTTCTAATCACCGCCAGGGAACTCATCAAAAAAGGCCCGGACAGCTATGAGTTGGTCGGTGGCAGCATGACATCCTGCCGCGTGCCGAAGCCCGATTGGCGCATTTTCGCGCCCCACATTATGGTCGACAACGGCACCGCGAAGGCAGCGAACGCCAACTTCCGCGCCCTGGGATATCCCATCTTGTACCTGCCGTATGTCACCCATGGCGTGGATTCCTCCAGCCGGCAATCGGGCTTCCTAATTCCCGCGCTTGAAATCTCCAGCATTAAAGGCAACGTGATCGGCGAGCAATACTACTGGGTCATCAGCCGCACCGCGGACCTGGTGGTGGGCTTCCAGTATTATTCCCTGCGCGGATGGGAGCAGAACGCCGAGTTTCGCTACAAAGGACTAGGCCATGACTTTGTCCATGGACTGTATAACGGACTGGAGGACCGCGGCCTGGCTCCGCTCTATATCAACCAGGGCGGCCAGGACACCATCATCACTGCCCGCCATGACATGACTCCCTACACACGCTTCGTCACCAACGCCGAGTACCTGAGTTCCTATATCTACCGGCTGGTCTTCGCGGAAAACTATTCTTTAGCGGTCGCCTCCGAGGTCAAGTCGTGGGCATTTCTAACCCACGAGAAAAATGGCTTCGCCAGCAGCTTCGATGCAGATCGCTATGAGAAATACGCCAGCCTCATCTCCGGAGACGAGGTCCACATCTTCCATTTGCCGCGGCTGGAGTTCGACGCCCTGGACCACGATCTGGGCCGGTCGGGGGCGTTCGCTGGCGGGGAAGCATCGTTCGGAGTTCTAGCGCGCTCCGAACCGTATTATCAGGCCCATCACGTCGGCCGCCTCGACCTGTTCCCCCATGTCACCATGCCATGGATCGCGGATGGATGGACCTTTCGCCCAACGTTGGGCCTGCGCGAGACAACCTACTCGCACAGCCAATTGTTGGGCCCAGTACCCGCCGCAGCCCCCGACCAGCCGGCAACCGCATTGCCGGGTGAAGACGCCGTCCCGACCGCCAAAAACGCCAGCATCAATCGCGCCGCCGTGGAAGCCGACCTCCAGATTCTGCCTCCTGTCTTGGAGCGCGACTTCAACGGCCCGTATCTGGCGAATCATTTCGGAGTTGCCCTGCGCCATACCATCGAACCGGAGTTCAATTATCGCTACGTGGCGGGCGTTCGCAACTTCAACAACATTCCACGCTTCGATGTCACAGACATCTACAGCGACACCAATGAGGTGGAATATGGCGTGACCCAGAGGATTTTTCTGAAGCGGCTGCATCCCAAACCATGCGACCAGCCTCTCCCCGCAGTCGAACAACCGCAGCCGGACAATTCAGGCTGCGCGGGAGCTCCGCGCCAATGGGCCTCCTGGTTTATCGGACAGAAATATTTTGCCGATCCCACGTTTGGCAACGCCGTCATTCCAGGACGCCGGAACATCTTCTCGACGACGCTCGACCTCAGCGGCATCGCCTATATTACCGCCCCGCGCAATCTCTCCCCAGTAGTCTCCAGACTGCGAATCAATCCCAGCTATACCACGGACCTGGATTGGGACGCCGACTACGATACGAAAGCGGGCCGATGGGCGGCCAGCGATGTCTATGCCGACTATCACCACGGCAATTTCTTTTCCGGCCTTGGCCACTCCCTGCTGAACGCCGTGGGCGAAACGCCCATGCCCCCCAACCAGCCCGCCAATGTCGTCAACTACAACCAGATGCAACTCCTGCTCGGCTACGGCGCCATTACCAAGCCCGGCTTAAGCGCGGCGGCGAAAACCGACTTCCAGTTGGAGGGGCGCGCGCTCATATACGGAGGCCTGCAGGTGACATACAACCGGAATTGCTGCGGCCTTACGGTTGAGATCCAGCAATTCTCGCTAGGGGCGGCCCGCAATGAGACCTCCGAAACCTTCAACCTGTCCCTGTCGGGCGTGGCTGCGGTCGGCAGCCTGGTGCGCGCCGAGCGCCTCTTCTAACTCGAGTTTTTTGTCCTGCCACTGTATGGCTTGCCGCGTCGTTTGCAGATGGATGGGATCCTGTGAATCTGTGGCCCTGAGCGAGGCCGGCAGGAGCACTGCTAGAAAGAAAATTACTGGCTTTCGCCCGCGATCGGCACGCCCGGACATTTGGCCTGCATCCACTGCCGATAGGTCATCTTGTCGTGGCGCGGATTGAAGCGTTCTCCTGGACAGACCGGGCATCCCGCCGCCTGGCGCAACTGATTGCTCCAGGAAGAACGTTTGCGACGCCCATCCGGGTCCCACAGGTCCTGTGATCTGTTCCCTGGCGACGCCAGCGAAACGGTGTAGCTGGGGCCCATGCCCTCGGTCCAGTCGGCAGCGGGCTGTACCGGCAGTTCGCCTCCCTGCGCGCTGTAGGGAGTCGTGCAGCCGCCGCTTTCCCCTTTGCTGTCGCTGCAGGTAACGGAGGCACTGCGCTTGGGCTTGCTATGGGCATTGCCCAGCGACTGCGTGCGCGGCTTTGAGCCAAAGACATCGGGGCCACCGCCTGAATCTCCGCCCACGGAGGGCAGCGCGATTCCCACCTCCAGCACGGCATCCGCCTGTTTTGGATCGGAAACAGTCGTCAGGCAGGTGTCCTGGCCCAACTGCGCGGTCGCGGCATTCGCCATTACAACGGAGCCCGCATCCACGTACACAGTACGCACCGGCTTTCCTTCCGGCGTGGCCAGCGTCTTCTCATTTTTCTTCGCAGCGGAGGCCGTTCCCAGCGCGCAGCCAAGCAGCAGAATTCCAAAAAAGACAGGCCGCATTGAAACGCATTTCGCAATCGATAGCATTAGGAGGACCCGGTCTCGCGTCATTGCCATCTCCTCGCGCTCAGCCGGGATTATTGTCGAGCGCGGCCCGCGTTTTGTCCAGGCTGGCGACATTCTCGACGTTCAGGCAGGTCCGGCTGGAATCCACGGAGCGCATCAGCCCGCACAGCACCTTGCCGGGCCCGACTTCAATGAAATGCGTGACGCCGGCCGCAATCAATTGCCGCTCGCACTCCACCCAGCGGACCGCGCCCGTGACTTGGCGAACCAGCGCATCGCGCGCGGCGTCGCCGGTCGCAACCAAGGCGGCATCGACGTTGGAAACCACGCGAATTTTCGGACCGTGAAATGCCGTCGCCTGTAGATCGCGCGCCAGCCGGTCCTGCGCCGGCTGCATCAATGCACAATGGAACGGCGCGCTCACCTTCAACGGAACCGCGCGTTTCGCGCCGCGCTCTTTACACTTCGCTGAAGCCAGTTCCACCGCCGCCGCCGCGCCTGAAATCACGGTCTGCTCAGGAGCATTCATGTTCGCCGCCGCCACCACGCCGCCCGATTCCTTCGCCGCATCGGCGCACGCTTCGACCACAGCTTCCGCCGTCATCCCCAGGACCGCCGCCATCGCACCCACTCCGGCAGGCACCGCTTCCTGCATGTATCGCCCGCGATTGCGCACCGTCCGCACCGCATCCGCTAAGGACAGCGTTCCCGCCGCAACATGCGCCGAATATTCTCCCAGCGAATGCCCGGCGGCGAACTGGCCGCTGACTCCGCGTTCCGCCAGCACCCGCAACGCCGCCACGGAAACGGTCAGAATCGCAGGCTGCGTATTCTCCGTCAGCCGCAACTCTTCGTCCGGCCCGTCAAAGCACAGTCGCGAGATGGAAAATCCCAGCGCCTCGTCGGCCTCTTCAAACACCGCGCGCGCCACGGGAAAATGTTCGTAGAATTCGCGGCCCATCCCTACGGCCTGCGATCCCTGCCCCGGAAAAAGAAATGCAATGGTTGTTGGTGGATTTTCGGTCGTGCTCATAAGCTTTCGTTATTCCGCCGGGGCGCCATTCAAGGCCGTCAGCCCCTGCTCAATGGCGGCATTCACATTGGCCTGCGCAAACTCCGCCGCCACGCGAATGCCATTCATAATGGCGCGTTCGTTCGACGACCCATGCCCCACGATGCACACCCCGCGCACGCCCAGCAGCGGAGCGCCGCCGTATTCCGACTGATCGAAACGCCTTTTGAAATGGTTGAACGCCTTGCGCGATAGCAGCGCGCCCACCTGCGCCGTCACCGTGGAGGTCAACGACTCCCGCAGCGATTCCCGCACCAGCCGCACCAGCCCTTCGGACGTCTTGAGCGCCACGTTGCCGATGAATCCATCGCAGACCACCACATCCGCGTTGCCGTTATAAATATCTCGACCTTCCACGTTGCCTAGAAAATTCATGGGCAACTGCTGCAGCAGCGGAAAACTCTCCCGCGTCAACTCATTGCCTTTGCCTTCTTCTTCGCCAATCGAAAGCAGCCCCACGCGCGGACGCTCCACCTTCAGCACGGCGCGGGCATACATCTCGCCCATCACCGCAAACTGCTCCAGATTTTTCGGTTTGCAATCGACGTTGGCGCCCACATCCAGCAGCAGGCACGGCCTGCCCGTACTGGTCGGCAGCACCGCCACCAGCGCCGGACGGTCCACGCCCGGCAGCGTGCCCAGCACCATCTTGGCCGTGGCCATGGCCGCGCCGGTGTTGCCGGCCGTCATAAATCCGGCGGCAACGCCCTCTCGCACCAGCCGCAGGCCCACGCGCATAGACGAGTCGCGTTTCGACCGGACCGCCTGCACGGCCTTTTCGTCCATGCCGATGGCTTCACTGGCCTGGACAATTTTTATGGGAAGATGACGCGCGCCGACGCGATGCATCTGCTTGGCCAGCAACGGCCGCAGCGTGCGCTCCGGTCCAATTAGATGGACCCGTACCTCCAGTTGCCGACACGCCAGGATCGCGCCGCGAATTTCCGGCTCTGGCGATTTGTCGGAGCCCATGGCGTCTAGAGCGATGTCAATCAGCATGGAAGGAGGGCGGTTAGCTCTTTTGTTCCTTTGTCGCTACAGCCAGAACGTCGCGTCCTTTATAGGTGCCGCATTTCGGGCACGCGTGGTGCGGCAGCTTGCGCTCGTGGCAGTTGGGGCATTCAGAGAGCGACTGCGTGGTAAGAAAGTCGTGCGAACGCCGCTTGGCGGTGCGCTGTTTGGAGTGGCGTCGTTTCGGATTCGGCATGGAAATTCCCTTTCCCCGCCGCTCGTCCCTCTCCTCTCGATCGCACGCCCCGCAAGGCGCTATTCCGGTGAGAGTTCACAAGGCGGGTGCAACAAACTCGATCGCTTTCGACGATCTGTAATTCAATTCAAGAAATAACGTTCGTCATTCTGAGGGCAGCGAAAAACCCTGAGGGTGTTCGCGACTGCTTACAAAGCCGGCATTCTCTGGATTCTTCACTTCGGTCGCGTCGCCTGGGCGACCGACCTCCGTTCAGAATGACATGCTTTCGCATCCGTCGGCACGTCCGATCGACGGATGTGAAATTAGGGCTTGTCCTGGCTGCGAACTAGCTGCGGCTGCAATGCCTTCAACTGGTTCCAGCGCGGATTGGTCGAAGCGGCCGCGCAATCGCAGGGATCCGTATTGCGGTTCCGGCCACACTCCGGGCAAAGCCCCTTGCAATCTTCGCGGCAAAGGTTCTTGGCTGGAAGCGCCAGAAGGATCTGCTCGCGCAGCACATCTTCAAGCAATAAACCGTCTCCTTCATAGTAGCCGATTTCGGTCTCCGATGTGGAAATCGCGCGGTCGGAATTGTCCAGATCGGCCCCCGCGGGACGGAAAATCAGGTCGAAACTGGCATCGATCGGCTGCGAAACGGGCTCCAGACAGCGCGCGCAGGCCACTTCCATCCGGGTGTCAAGAGTGCCCCGGATGCGAATGTCCTCGACAATCTCGTGGGTGCCGCGATGCTCCTTCAGCAGATCGACGCGGCCAGCGGTGTGCAACACCCCCACCTGCCGCATATCGTCCACAAAATCAATGCTTGCCGGAGCAAGAGATTCATCGAAATCGATGGCCTGCCGCTCAAGATCGGCAACGAGGAACTTCATCGCGATGCCTCCAGGCGAGTGTGAAATTCGAGCCGCGCGTCCACAAAATCCCCCGTAGCCCTCTCCTTCGACACTAATTCCCCCAACCCCGCCAGTCAATTGATTGCTCAAGTAGACATTTGGAGGTTGCTCAGAGCGAAAGTCTAGGTGCAATTCCAAACTCAAGCGCCAATTCGATGCCTTTTCTGATTTCGCTCAAGGTCTCTAGGTGTGTGTCGGGCATAGATTTGTGACGGAGGGTATAGCGTGGGCAGCAGGTTCTGTTTTAAGTTCGAAGCATGGGCCAGAACTTCATTGCTGACACGGTCAACCAGACGCTGCTGTTTCCCCCTTCGCTTCACGATTGGCTTCCCGAGGGCCACCTGGCGCGGTTCCTGGCCGATGTGGTTGCGGCGCTGGATTTGAGCGCGATCTACACGTCGTATCGGGAGAAGGATGGCCGTTGGCTGGCGGCCGCGGAAAAGACCGATGCCGAAGAGGATGCGCAGTACGGCAAAGGCAAGCGCGGCGATGAGTTGCCTGCCGAGTTGCAACGGCGGGAGAGCCGGTTGCAGAAGATCACAGAGGCCAAGGCAGCGTTGGAACAGGAAGCCAAAGAAAAGGCGGCGCAGCAACGCGCCGAGGCCGAGCGGAAGCTGGCCGAGCGCGCAGACCAAGAGCGGCGGACGGGCAAGAAGAAGAGTGGCCGCAAGCCCGAGTTGCGCGGTCCCGAGCAGGCCAGGCCAGACGACACGGCGCAACGCAACTTCACCGATCCGCAGAGCCGGATCATGCCGGATGGGGCCAACAAAGGCAGCTTCCTGCAGGGGTACAACGCGCAGATCGCGGTCGATTCCGCCTCGCAGGTGATCGTGGCCGCCGAGGTTACGCAGGAGACGAACGACAAAAAACAGTTGCTGCCGATGATCGCGCTGATCGCGGCGAATCTGGAACGGAAACCGGAGAAGGTCAGCGCCGACACGGGCTATTTCAGCGAGGGGAATGTGACCGATGCGCAGGTGAAAGACGTCGATCTGTATGTGGCGACGGGCCGAGACAAGCACGGCGTCGCGGTAGAGACGAGCGGCGATCCGCCGCCTCCCGGCGCGTGGCCGAAAGAGGCGATGCGGGAAAAGCTGCGAACCGAGGCTGGCCGCGCCGTGTACAAGATGCGCAAGGCGATCGTCGAGCCGGTCTTCGGACAGATCAAGGAACAGCGCGGTTTTCGCCGCTTCAGCTTGCGTGGCAAAGAGAATGTCAGCCGCGAGTGGAAGCTGGCGTGCGCGGTCAGCAACCTGCTGAAGCTGTTCCGGGCCGGCGGGGTTTTGGAAATGGCATAAAACGGCGGGGAATGAGGCCCGTTGAATCCGAAACGGCCCAGAAAGCCTGCTATAAGCTACCAACGGGATACTGCCTGCGCTCCCCAATACGAACACCAGCTTTGCGAATCGCTGCATCGCCCTTGGCAAAACGCTATGCCCGACACACACCTAGCGTGGGACCAAAAAATTGTCGTCCCGCCTCCTCGACACCTTTAGTAAATTTGTGCGCCATCCATGCCCGGTCATGACGATTCGGTTGCGCCCGTTCAAAACTGGCAAACTGATCCACACCGAATCGGCCAATGTTTCGAGCGCAGGTGGCACGCCGATATACACTGGAGATGGTCGCCAAAACGGCATGGGGGAGCAAACAATATGTATCCAGAGATCATGGTGATTCCGATGCGCGAGGAGCTGGTCCGCGCCGGAATTCAGGAAACACGCACGGCGGAGGAAGTGGAGCAGGCGCTGGCCAAGCCCGGCACCACCTTGGTCGTCGTCAACTCCATCTGCGGTTGCGCGGCGGGCAAGATGCGCCCCGGCCTGCGCATGTCGCTGCAGCACTCCACCCTCCCCGATCAAAAAATCACCGTGTTTGCCGGTCAGGACCGCGAAGCCACGGACAAGGTCCGCAGCCATCTGGAGGGAAATCCACCCAGTTCACCTGCGGTTGCGATTTTTCGCGACGGCAAGCTGGTCTTCCTGATGCAGCGCTCGGTCATTGAAAGCTCCACCGCGCCGCAGATTGCCCAGTATTTGACCCAGGCGTACGACGAAATTTGCGCCAAACCAACCGCCGTCACCCAGTAACCAAAGTCACATTCCGCCGTCGAGATGGCCCCCGCAATATGGTTGCCTTAGCAACCATATTGCGCGAAATGGACCTTTTTAGTTGCCTTGGCAACTATTTCCCAGGGATGTCTTTTCGCTTGTAAAATCTTCCAGAAATTTAGGCTCCCGCGCAGGCAAATCGTTCCCGCGCGGCAGAACGTCGCCGTGCCAGCCTGCGCGCATCGTTTTCCGTCTGCAAATCCCCAGTCAACACGGCCACCTTATCTTAGAGTTGCGTCGCGGCACCATTTGAATTCCCAGCGTCACCGGCGCATATTTCGCCTGTTGCGACATCACGTCCCAGGCAAATCGCAAAGCATCCGCGTCGCCCCCGCCAGAACTCCAATTCTGACGGTCACTGCAACCGGTCGCGCTCCCGGCCTGCGTGCCGCCTCGGCACGGATGGCGCGCAAAATTTCGCTGGCGGTTCCCACTTCATGCATAGAATCCGCGCTTCCCGGTCAGCCCGCTTCCAGGCCACCACTCTAGCCTATGCGCTCGACGGATGGCATTCCCGTGACGACTGTCACGATGACGCCACAAATGCAGTGTTATACATTGGGCTTACCGCTTCCGTCCTAACGTTCACCTTATGCAACCGCAGCCCCGACTCGGCGACATTCTCGCCAACGCGATTACGCACGGAGTGGGCGCTGCCTTCGCGCTAGCGGGCGCGGCCTATCTCGTCTACGTTTCGTTCCATGGAAGCACCCTGCAAATTGTGAGTTGCTGCATCTATACCGCAACCCTGGTGCTGGTTTACATCTGCTCCACGCTGTATCACTCGCTGGTTCGAACCGGCGCGCGCCGCGTCTTCCACATCCTCGACCATTCTTCGATCTACCTGCCGATTGCGGGCACGTACGCGCCATTCACGCTGGTCTCCCTGCGCGGCAGACTCGGCTGGACACTGTTCGCCATCGTATGGTCGCTCGCGATTGCTGGAGTCGTTTTCAAAAGCCTCGCAATCGGGCGGTTCGCTGTGGCTTCCGCGGTGATTTATCTGGGAATGGGCTGGCTGGTCGTGTTTGCGATGCGCCCGCTATTGCAGGCAGTTCCCTTGCATGGCGTGCTTTGGCTGGCAGCCGGCGGCGTTGCCTACACGGTGGGGATTCTGTTCTTCGCTTTCGATCGCGTGCCGTATTTCCATGGAATCTGGCACTTGTGCGTGCTGGCGGGCAGCGTCGCCCACTACTTCGCCATCCTGTTCTACGTGGCTCCGGCGCGCTAGCAAACGGCGCTCGCCCGCCTCTGAGACGCGATCATTCTTCACTCCCACATGTTCCGCCGCGGCGGACGAGATGTGGAGCGCCCGATGATCAGACGCGACTCAGCGCCAGGTTAATCAGCGTCTTTTGTTCCATGGCATGCGCCTTTGCCGATCCAGTAGCGGGACTCGCCGCCGCCGAACGCTTGACGCTGCGCACTTGCCGATCGAAGGCCAGTTCGCGCAGGCGCGGCAGCACATACGAGTACGCTCCCATGTTCTCCGGCTCTTCCTGCACCCAGACCAGTTCGTTGGCATCGGGTTGCGCATCAATGGCCGCGCGCAGTTCCTCTTCCGGCCAGGGATATAACTGCTCAACGAAGAGGATGCCGGTGGAGGTGTCCTTGCGTTTCTCGCGCTCCACGCGCAGCTCGTGACCAATTTTTCCGGTGCAGATCAGCAACCGCGTTACTCCCTGCAATTCTGTTTCCGGCAGCACGTTCAAGAACCGTGGCGCAGTCAAATCGGCGAGGGGAGAAACCGCGTCCGGGTGTCGCAACATACTCTTCGGAGTAAAAACAACCAGCGGTTTGCGCCAGGGCCGCATCGCCTGCCTGCGCAGCAAATGAAAATACTGCGCCGCGGTGGATGGCTGGCACACCTGGATATTGTCGCGCGCGACGATTTGCAAATAGCGTTCCATCCGTGCGCTGGAGTGCTCCGGCCCCTGGCCTTCATATCCGTGCGGCAACAACAGCGCCAGCCCGCTCAACAGGCCCCACTTGTCTTCTGCGGAGGAGAGAAACTGATCGATGACGATCTGCGCGCCGTTGGCGAAGTCGCCGAACTGCGCCTCCCACATCACCAGCGCTTCCGGGTAGTCGCGGCTGAAGCCATACTCAAACCCCATCACGCCAGCTTCAGACAACATGGAGTTGTAGACCTCAAACTTCGCTTGCTTGACGCCGAGGTGATTCAGCGGCACAAATTTTGTTTCATCCTCCACATCGATCAGCACACTGTGGCGCTGATTGAAAGTGCCGCGCTGACTGTCCTGACCGCTGAGGCGCACGGGAGTTCCTTGCGTCAGCAGCGAACCGAAGGCGACCGCTTCCGCCATGCTGTAATCGAAGGGGCGCTCGCCACGGCCCATTTCGGCGCGCTGCTCCAGCAGCTTTTGAATCTTGGGGTGAATGTGAAAGTTCGCCGGAAATATCGTGAGCGCGTCGGCAATGGTGCGGACTTTTTCCGTTGAAATTCCCGTGTCCACTTCATATTTCGCGCGGTGCGGGCCGCCCTTGTAGTACGACCAATATTCCGGAAGGTCCGCCAGCACGGACTTTTTCTTCATCTGCCGCGCTTGCTGCAACTCTTCGTCGAATTTCGATTCCGCCTGCTGCACGCGCGCCCTCGCATCCACGCCGATCTTCTCCGCGAAGATTGCATACAACGGCGGATGGCCCTGAATTTTTGCGTATCGCAGCGGCTGCGTAATGGTCGGATCATCCACTTCGCTATGTCCGTGGCGGCGATAGCCGATCAGGTCGATCACAACGTCTGTGTGGAATTGGTAGCGGTATTCGACGGCGAGCGATGCGACCCGGACCACCGCATCCACATCCTCCGCATTCACGTGAAAAATGGGAATGGGCAGGCGCCGCGCAATGTCGGAAGCAAAACGGGAAGAGTTGTACTCGTCCGGCCCCGCCGTAAACCCGATCAGGTTGTTGGCGACGATCTGGATGGTGCCGCCGACAGAGAAACCTTCCAGCGAGCCAAGATTCATGGTCTCCGCCCAAATTCCCTGCCCGGCGAACGCCGCGTCTCCGTGGATGACCACCGGCAAGACGCGGTCGCGTCCCTCCGCGCCATAACGCATCTGCTTGGCGTAGGCGCGGCCCATGGCGACTGGATCGACCGCCTCCAGATGGCTGGGATTGGACACGAGATGCAATCCCAGTTTCTTGCCCTGCCGGGTGGTGAACGTGCCCGTAGCGCCGACATGATATTTCACATCGCCGCTGCCCAGACTGCTGCGCGGATCGGCATCTTCAAACTTGGAAAAGATGTCGGCGGCGGACTTGCCCAGCGTATTCACCATGACGTTCAGGCGGCCGCGATGGCTCATCGCGATGACGGATTTTTCCGCGCCTCGCTCGGCGGCACTGTTCAACACTGCATCCAGCAGCGGGACCAACGCGGTGACCCCTTCGAGAGAGAACCGTTTTGTTCCCAGGTACCGTTTCTGGATGACCTGCTCAAAGATGTCCGCCTCGACCAGCAGGTTGAGAGTGTGCTGCGAATCCGGAGCAGGCTGGGTTGTTTCCATGCGCCCTTGAATCCAGCGTCGCCGTTCAGGGTCGGCAATATGCATAAACTCCACACCAATGGACCCGCAATAGATGGCACGGCCCTGATCGGCAAATTCTCCTGTGACTGTCAGTTCCGGCATCGGTTGGGCCGGAAGATACTGCCGCAGCGGATCGAGCCGCGCCTGGAGATGTCCCCAGCGCCGGAACGCATCGAAAACCTGCTCGCGGGATTGTGGATTGGATTGGGTCAGTGTGATGTACCCATAAAGATCAATCTGCTTCCAGAGCATTTTCACCGTACATCGTGATGCGAATATCGTTCTATCCCACCCTAGCTACGCGAGGGGCACCCATGACATTACGCCATCCGTGAAAATGCTCTCATTCAATTGTCGCAGAGGCAGCAGGCGGCGGCAACGACGCGGGGCGCGCCAGTGGTTGCGAGAAGATTTCGTGATGGAGGAAATGAAAGAAACGACGGCGGTAGGCGACCGCTGCGAGTGGTTATAGCTTGGCGGTGGCGTTTTTGCTTAGTTTTGTAGCCAGGGCCACCAGGTCGGATGGAAGAATCGGCTTGCAGCGGAAGGTGACATCCAAACCTTCGTAGTCGGCTTCGGCTTCAGCAAGACCGCTGAGCACCATCACCGACAATCCAGCCCTGCGTTCCCAAAGCCGCTCCACAAAGTGATGGCCGGATTCCCCGGGCATAATGTGGTCTGTAATGACGAGATTGATTTCGCGATTCTCATCGGTCTCGAGTGCGTCGAAGGCGGCGTCAGCGGAATAAGCTGTGCGAACCTCCAACCCGGCTCGGTTGAGGATGGCTTTGCGCGTGAGCGCTTGCACCTGGTTATCGTCGACTACGAGAATCACGGGGGCTTTCTTGAACTAAAGGAACTGATGTTGTTTTCTACGAAAAAGTTGTCTGGGTCAATCACTAATAGCAAATAAAAGATATCAAAGTAGATTACCTACGGGATACTACTTTCGACACCGGAGCTACTATATCGCAAGAAAACCCTTATTGGCCTTTCCCGGGAACACCAATATTGGCACGCCGCATTGCCCGCGCGACCGCGGACGTAATCCATCGACGAGGCAGCAACGTCAGGGCCACGACCAGAAGCCGGTTGGAAGTGCCGGTGACGATCGATGATTTTTTGCGATCGAAGGCGCGCAACGACTCCCTCACAACTTCCGCCGATGTCTGCATTCGCGCACGATGGCTGAATGGGCTTTCGCCGGCAACGCGGAAGAAGTTTGTCTCGGTTGTCCCCGGGTTGACCGCCATCACATGCACTCCACGCTGACACGCCTCCTCAAACAGCGCGTCGGAAAAGCTCTTTACGAAGGCCTTGGTTGCGGCATACACGGCGGAGTATGGAAGCGGGGCAAATCCTGCGACGGAGGCGATATGGATGATGCCGCCGCGACGGCGCCGCATCATCGGCTGCAGATAGAGGTGCGCCAACTCGACCAGCGCGACAATATTCAGGTCGATCATCTGGCGCACGCGGTTGAGATCGAGCGAGGCGAATTCTCCTAAAGCGCCAACTCCCGCGTTATTGACCAACAGATCGACATCCAGATGGGCGGCCTGCGTCCTTTGAAATAACTCGGCGGGCGCGCCGGATACGGTGAGGTCCAAGGGGATTGCGACGACGTCGATGCCCATGTGCGCGGACATCAACTCGCCGCGGACCTGCTCCAGCCGGTCCTGCGAACGCGCGACCAAGACCAGAGACCATCCACGCGCTGCCAATTGCCGCGCAAACTCTTCGCCAATGCCGGAGCTTGCGCCCGTGATCAGCGCGTATCCTTGCGGTGAAACCATACTGTTTTTTCTCCTTGGGTCGAGTGAGATGGGGTGCGCCAGGTCTCGATCCTTAGACCTGGGATTTCAATGTTGAGAAGACCCAGATCTCATCCACCCGGCTGACTAGATCTGGGCATCCAGGCTCGTTTCACCCGCCGTACCACTAGGAAATCAAGCGGGCCAGCAGGAAGGCCGCGACGCCGAGGAAAAACAGCACGCGATAGCGAATTCCGTGGGCGCGGTTGACTTCCGGCAACAGATCTGTGCCCGCGACATACAAGGCTACGCCTGCGGAAAGCGGCAGGCCGATACCGGCCAGGGTCGGCAGAAAATGGATGGCGGCGACTCCGGCAACGGTGGCCGCGCCCAATAGGCAGGCCGCGGAAAAGGCGATGCGCGCGCTGCGGCCGCTGGCCAGCATCACACTGCCGACGGTGAAACCCTCGGGCAGTTTATGCAGCAGCATTCCTGTAAAGATGAGCCATCCAAGCGCGCTGGAAAACGCAAATCCGCTGGCAATGGCAATGCCGTCGAAGAAAGTATGCGCAGCCAGGCCGAACGTCACCGAATAGGCGGTGGAGCGATGAAGGAATTCTTCCGAGTGCGTTTCCTCTCCGAAATGAAAGTGCGCGACCAGGGTATGTTCCAGCAGATGCACGCCGCAGAAGCCGGCAAGGATCCACAGCGGCGCGGAAACCGGGGCGGCGCGAAAACTTTCCGGCATCATTTCCACCAGCGCCACGGCGATCAAGAACCCGGCCCCAAATGCGACAAAGCCGTGCAGGAAACGTTCCGCCCGCATGCGCAGCAGCAGCAGGCCGCCGACAACATCGGCCATGCCCGCCACGAGACCGAGGACCAGCACAATCCAGAACGGTGTGGAAACGTGCGTCATCTCTTTCCTATCCGCTGTGACGAATGTGCATCACGTCACCATCCTGAACGATGTAGTCCTTGCCTTCCAGGCGCAGCGTGCCATGCGATCGCGCGACGGCCTCCGAACCCGCTGCGAGCAGCGTATCCCAATGGATGGTTTCGGCGCGGATGAAATGTTTTTCCAGGTCGGAATGGATCGCTCCGGCGGCCGCCTGCGCGCGCGAGTGGACTGGAATCGTCCAGGCGCGACACTCGTCTTCGCCCACCGTGAAAAACGAAATCAACCCCAACAGCTCATAGCTCTTGCGGATCAGCCTGCGCAGACCGCTTTCGCCCAATCCATAGCTCGATAAAAATTCTTCGGCTTCCTCGTCCGGCATCTCGGCCAGTTCCGCCTCCACCTTGCCGCAGATGGCCGTCGCTCCCGTGCCAGGCCGCTTCGCGATGGTCGCCAGGCCATATTTCTCTACCGCGGCTTCCAAATCTGTGCCGAGCGTGGTGCTCTCAGAAATATTCAGCACATAGAGCACAGGCTTCTGGCTGAGGAACATATACCCGCGAATCAACTTCTTTTCATCCGCCGTCATTTCCATGGCGCGCAATGGCTGCTCTGCCTCCAAGTGCGGCTTGGCGCGCAGAAGCAGCGCCTGCTCGGCTTCCAGCTCTGGAGTGCGCCCTTTTTTCAAGTCTTTTTCCAGGCGCTCCATCCGCTTTTCAATCTGCGTCAGATCGCTCAACATCAGATCGAATTCAACATCCTGGATTTCTTTCAGCGGATCGATGGGCGCGGTCAACGGCACGGAGGAATCGTCGAAGACGCGCAGCACATGGATCAACGCATCCACGTTGCGCAGGCTGGCGAGCAGGCTCGGCTCCTTCAGCGCTTCCTGGCCTATCGCGCCCACATCGGCATATTCGACCGTGGCAAACACGGTCTTCTTCGGCTGATAGAGCGCGGCGAGTTTCTCCAGTCGATCGTCGGGCACGCGCGCCATGCCCAGATGAACTTCCTTGGGATTCGAATAGCCGCGGTCTTCCAGTTTGGCCTTGGTCAGTATCTTGAACAGCGAGGTTTTGCCTACCTGGGGCAGGCCGATAATTCCAGTCTTCATGCTTGTCCTGTGAGGGAGATTTTTGGCGGTCCCTACGAAAGTTTACGCTGTTTCCCGCTGTCTATTGTTGCGGCAGATCAACTCAACTGGCCGGTTCTGGCCGCGCATATAGGACGATCAGCCCAAGACCCGACAACAGCACGATGCCTTCCAGCGAGGTGGAGAGATTGTGCAGGCGGTTGAAGTCCACGCGCGCGGGATTGGTCGAAGCTGGGTCCGCCAGGGCCGGACCCGCCTGGATGCGCAGCGATTCCATGCGCGGAATCACAGAAAATTGCGAATATGCCGTCAGGCCCATCATGACAGCAATCAGGACCAACGGCGGCGCAATGGAACGCCGAGTCGCGCGTGTCACACGCTCCACGATACATAGCAGCAATAAAGTCGCTCCGCAGAAAAGGCCGATGTCATGCAGGTGCAGCAAGGAGTTGCGCACCATGGCACCGGCCACTTGAAGGCCGACCGCCGGATCCGGAAACATCGGCATCAGCGACTCGAACGCCACCGGCGCAACCACCGCGCCAAAGAACAACAAGCCCCCGACCCACACGACGAGGGCCAGCAGGAGCAGACTACGCAGAAGTGTTCTCATGGGCCATCCTTTTACCGCTGTTGGATTGATTTTATTGCCGGTGTAGAAAGAACCCACATCTCAAAATCGAGATGTGGGGCACCCGGCACTATTGCAGTCCGCTGACGGAGCTGCGCCCAATCAGGCGCTCAATGCGTTTCCGCATCGGCGGATGGGTCGAGAACAGGTTGCTGAACATGCCGCCGCCGACCAGCGGTTGCGCAATAAACAGATGCGCGCTGGAAGGCGATGCCACCATCGGCACGCGCTTGGAATAGGCATCGATCTTTTCCAGGGCACTTGCCAGGGCATACGGATTGCCGGTCGTTTTCGCGCCAGTGGCGTCGGCCTCATATTCCCGCGAACGGGAGACGGCCATCTGGATCAGCATGGCTGCGATGGGCGCCAAGACCAGCATGAACAGCCCGCTGATTCCACCGCCGCGCTCGCGCCTGCCGCCTCCGCCGCCAAAGCCGCCGAAAATATCTGCCCAGTAGCCCATCCGCGCGATCAACGTAATCGCCCCGGCGAGCGTGGCCGCAATGGAGCTGGTCAAAATATCGCGGTTCTGCACATGGCCGAGTTCGTGCGCCAGCACGCCTTCGAGTTCTTCGTCATCGAGAAGGCCCAAGATTCCGTGGGTCATGGCCACCGAAGCGTGCTTGGGATTTCGTCCGGTTGCGAATGCATTCGGAGACTCGGTTGGAATGACGTACATCTTCGGCATCGGAATGCCCATGCGTTGCGTCATCCGCTCCACCACTTCATAGGCGCGAGGCAGTTCCTCTCGCGTGACCGGCTGCGCTTTGTACATTTTCAGCGCCAGCTTGTCGGAGTAGAAGTAGGTGAAGAAATTCATTCCGGCGGCAAAGAGAAATCCAAGGACCAGACCATTTCGCCCGCCGAAATGCTCGCCGATCAAGACCAGCAGCACCGTCAGCAGCGCAAGAAGGAATGCAGTTTTCGCGGTGTTTCCCATAACACTCCGATTCTATTCCTTTGCGCGGCGCGGTATCGAGATGCGAAGCCAACCGGAAACTTGTAGCATCTATAAGCAGGGCAGAGGCTTTTCGACGCCCGCAAACGTCTACAACCGTACGTATGGTGGAACGCAGCGCAATCGTCGAGCAATGGCGCAGCCGGCAGGATGCAACGGCTGTGCTGGCCACGCTGGTGCGGGTCGAAGGGTCGTCGTACCGCAGACCGGGCGCGCGCATGTATATCCATTCGACCGGCTCCGTCGGCGCCATCAGCGGCGGCTGCCTGGAAGGCGATGTCGCGCGCAAGGCGGCATGGACCACTCGGAATGGTCCCGCGATAGAAAGATATTCCACGCTGTTCGATGAAATTCTGGACGAGACCAATTCGCTCGATACCCGCGAGATTCCCTATGGACTGGGCTGCGGCGGCGTCATCGATGTATTGCTGGAACCGGCTGCTTTGCCGGAAACCAACGCGATGTTACGGGCGCTGGAAGCGGCGCAGCGCGGCGAGACGTTGTACTCGGCCACCGTGCTGCCTGCTTCCGCAAACGACAGCGTTTCATTCGCACGCGTGATCGTGCGCCAAGATGGGTCGATTTTCTTTACGAGTTCATATCTCAGCGCGGAAGCGCAGGCGCATCTGGCCCAGTTGGCGCGCATTGGGAATGAAGCGAACACGATTTCTCTGTCGCTCGGCAACGAAGCGCGGGAAATCTTTCTTGAGCCGGTCCAGCCGCCGCAAAGACTGATCGTTTTTGGCGCGGGCGACGACGCGCGGCCGCTGGTGAACATGGCGCACCTGCTGGGATGGCATGTGGCCGTAGCCGATGGAAGACCGTGGCTGGCGCAGGCGGCGCGCTTCCCAGAGGCCGCACAAGTGCTGGCGCTGAGCGAAAACGCGGCCAATCTCGAAGAGCTACATCTTTCGGGCCGCGATGCCGTCGCCCTGCTGACGCACAGCTTTGACCAGGACAAACATCTGCTGGGCAAATTGTTGCCGCTGGAGCTGCGCTATCTCGGGTTGCTGGGCGCCCGGCATCGCAGCCGTCTTTTGCTGACGGAGGCTGCGGCACGGCTTGGCTGGACACCGGAACAATGCCTGCGCCGGCTACACGCGCCGATTGGCCTGGACCTGGGCGGCGATAGTCCGGAGGCGGTGGCGTTGGCAATACTTTCTGAGATTCAGGCTGCGCTGCACGGAAAAAACGCGGTCTCGCGCGGCATGTCGGAAGAGGATTTTTATGCCGCTCCGGACCGCGCGTACATTCCGACGCAATGTCCGCTGGATGAAGCCCCCGAGTCGCCCGATGCCGCGCAAACCACGCACTGATTCGGCTTTGGTCCCGGCGATTGTTCTCGCCGGCGGCGGCTCCACGCGCCTAGGCCAGCCAAAACAACTGCTGCGATTGCCGGCACTCGGCGGAGAAACACTGATCGACCACGCGATCAACCTTGCGATCGCAGCAGGGGCCACGCCGATTTTTGTCGTGCTCGGCGCGGATGCGGATGAAATTCAGCGCCAGTCTCAATTGCGCGAGTGCATTGTCGTGCGCAACGAGGCATGGAGAGAAGGGATGGCGAGTTCCATTCGGCTGGGGGTTGCGGCCGTCATGGGCAACGCGCCCGACGCCTCCGGCGCGATGGTCCTGGTGTGCGATCAACCCGCGTTGTCCGCGGACCACTTGCGCGCGTTGCTCAATGCGCACCGGGCTAATCCGAAAAGCATCGCGGCCTCGTGCTATGCCGGACGCGCCGGCGTGCCGGTTGTGTTCCCTCGCGCATTGTTTCCCGCGTTGCTGGAACTCAACGGCGACCAGGGAGCGCGCGCGATGCTGCAACAGCCTGGATTGGCCGTTCATGCGATCGATTTTCCGGGCGGCGAATTGGATCTTGATTCGCCGGAGGATTTGCGGCGGCTGGAATCGGACCCGTTAGCGCGTCCCCGCGGTTGAAAAGGACACCTAATGTGCCGCGATATTTTCTTCGCGCTCTTCGGTCGCTTCGCTGGGAGGGGCAGTAGGCAGCGTAAAGAAAAATGTACTGCCGCGATTCAATTCGCTTTCGGCGCGAATGGTACCGCCGTGGGCGAGGATGATGTGCTTGGCGATGGAGAGACCCAGGCCGGTGCCGCCGGATTCCAGCGAACGGGCCTTGTCAACGCGATAAAAACGCTCGAAGATACGGGCGAGATGCTCGGACGCAATGCCCGCGCCGAAATCCTGGACGTAGAATTCCACCGCGGCGGCGACCGGTCGCGATCCGATCACGACGCGTTCGCCGCCGCCATATTTCACGGCGTTCTCCAGCAGATTTGAGAGTACTTGCAGAATCGAGTCAGTATCCGCCATCACCCGCTGGCGAGTACTCTCGCCTTTTTCCAGCACTACGTTTCGATCCATCAGCAACCCTGTCAAAATGGCGGCGGCCTCATCGACCAGCAACTCCGCCTCGACAGGCCTGCGGTTGAGTTTGTACTCGCCGGACTCAATGCGCGCCAGCGCCAGCAGGTCTTCCGTCAGCCTCGTCATGCGCGCCGCATTGCGGCAGATGATCGCGAGGAACTCGCGCGCCTGCGGCGTCAGCCCATCGTCCTCCTCAAGCATGGTCTCGGCGTAGCCGGAAATGGAAGTGAGCGGGGTGCGCAATTCATGGGACACGTTCGCAATAAAGTCGCGCCGGGTTTTTTCTACCCGATCGATCTCGGTCACGTCATGCATCACCACCACTGCGCTGCCGCCCAGCATGGGCGCGGCACTCACGTCGAAGATGCGCCCCGGCAGGACTGCCCGCGCGCGCACATGGGCTGTGACTCTTCGACTCAGCGCCTGCTCCACGCAGGCCAGCAAATCCGGATCGCGAATTGTTTGCACCAGTGCGTTTCCGGGTTTCACGGTCCCACCCATCAATCGTTCCATGACGCGGTTCGACCAGTGGACCCGGCTTTGCGCATCGACGGCAATCACGGCCTCCTCCATGCTGTCGAGCACGGTCTCCATTTCTTTACGGCTATCTTGCAGGGTGCGGAAGACAGCTTCGACGCGGACCGCAGTCGCGTCCAGCGCGTTAGCGACCGCTGCGATTTCATCTCCCGCCGTTTCGTAAATACGGGCGCCAAAATCGCCGCCGGCAAGGCGGCGCGCAAAATCGACAATCCGCGCCAAGCGCCGCGACACTGCATGCGCCAGCAACGCTGCCAACAGAAATGCCAGCAGCAATCCAAGCAAGGTGGCCCATAACAAACTTCGCCGCACCATGCGCAGCGTGTCATCCACATCGCGCAGCGGGTAGCCAAGCCGCACGATATACGCGCCGGCCGGGGCCGTCACATACAGGATGCCCTGGGCGATGGCCCTCCCGAAAGCGCGATGTTCCACGGTGATGGCGCGCATCTCAGGACTGTTCATGAACAGCGTTGAGTCGGTGTTTGCACCCATGTCGCGTCCGCCCGCGGCAAAGTCGGCCACCACGCCGCCATCTTTCTTGACGATGGCGACACGCCCATCGATGGCGCGCGCTTCTTCCTGCGCCAGCGCCGCCAAATTCGCCGGAGCGCCGACCACGACGCGTTGCGCCAATGCCCGCGCGCTCCCTTGCAGGCCCCGCGCCAGTTGGTTTTGCAAGGAGGATTCCAGGATGTTCTGCTGCGAGATGTCGAGCATTGCGGCGGCTGCCAGCACCACCAGCACCATCGCCGCAAGAATCTTGAAGAAAACTCTCTGCCTCATGTAGCTTTTAGCTCCTAGCCGTTCGCTCCTAGCTGAAGGTCATAAGCTGGAAACCGTCAGCTCCAGGCCCACTTCGGCGCTGTAAGCCTTTAGGCGGAAGCTAAAAGCTAATGGCTAGAAGCTGCCTTCTAAAGGCTGTCCTTCGGCATCTCAAAGCGATAGCCGGCGCCGCGCACGGTTTTAAGATACTGCGGATTCTCGGGGTCCGACTCAATTTTTTCGCGTATGCGCCGCACGTACACATCCACGGAGCGCGGAGTGACAAAGCGCGCGTCCCCCCAAACCGCGTCCAGCAGATGATCGCGGCTGAAGACGCGGCCAGGATGGCGGGCAAGATACTCGAGCAGGCGAAATTCCGTTGCCGTTGTGGCCATCAGTTCCCCGGCCACCTTCAATTGCATGGCGCTGGCATCGATTTCAACCTGCCCAAAATGCAGCGCAGCGGGAGCGGTGGGACGCTCAAAACGCCGCAATACGGCTTTGATCCGCGCGATCAATTCTCTGGGGGAGAACGGTTTGGTGATGTAGTCGTCCGCGCCCAGTTCCAACCCCAGGACACGGTCGCTCTCGCTGGTCCGCGCCGTGAGAAAAATGACTGGCGTCACTGACAGCGCGGGGCTCTTCCGAATGCGACGGCACAGATCCAGGCCATCGCCGCCAGGGACCATAATGTCCAGCACGAACAGGTCGGGCGTTTTGCGTTCCGCATCGGCCAGCACCGCGGCTGGACTGACAAAAGTTCGTACCGCAAAGCCTGCGATCTCCAGACTGTGCTGCACCAGCCGGGAAATGTCCTGATCGTCCTCCAGAACGAAAATCGTTTGACTCAAGTCCGGTGTCCTCTCAATTGCTGCTGTCATCGATGCGGCAGTTTCCATGGTGCGCCTACTCCTGTACCGAGGCAAGAGTATCGCAATCAGGCGAATTTTCTGCAAAAGAACCGTGAATGCCGTGTGACGATTGCGTGAATGCGTTTGGCCATCACCTTCCGGCTAAGCGTGCTGCGACAATTCCTCTGCAATCTGCGACGCGGCCTGTTCGCATTGCGCGCGGTCCACGTCGTGGTGGGTCACCAGGCGAATGGCATCCGGCCCGGTATTTCCGGCCAGAATTCCGCGCCGTTTCAGCCTGGCCACCAACTCCGGCGCGCCTTTGCCGGCGCGTAACTGGAAGCGAACGATGTTCGTCTGCACGCTTTCAAGATCGACGGTCAAGCCGGGGAACTTGGCCAAGGACTCCGCCAGCAACCGGGCATTGCGATGGTCTTCTTCCAGCCGCTTCGTCATGGTGTCCAGTGAGATAAGCCCCGCCGCCGCCAGCACGCCCACCTGCCGCATCCCCCCGCCGAGGCACTTGCGAATGATTTTTGCCCGATGCATCAGTGTTCGGGAGCCCACCAGCATGGAACCCACCGGAGCGCACAGCCCCTTCGACAGGCAGAACATGACCGTGTCGAAGCCCCGCGTCAGTTCCACTACCCCGACGCGGAGATAGGTCGCCGCATTGAAAATCCGCGCGCCATCCAAATGCAGTGGCAGACCGGCATCTTTCGCACCCGCCCAAATCTCCTCCAGCACGGGCAGCGGTGTAACTGTGCCGCCAGCCATGTTGTGCGTATTTTCCAGCGTGATTAAGCCAGTTTGCGCGCGATAGTAAAGGTTGGGCGCAATGGCCGCCTGGACCTGCTTCCAGGTCAGCACGCCGCGATCGCCCACGATCGTCCTCGGCATACAGCCGGAAAACGCCGAGACCATCGCCATCTCCCACTCCACCACATGCGAGCGCGCCTCGCAGATTACTTCCTGCCCATGCTGGGTATGCAGTCGAATCGCGATTTGATTGCCCATGGTGCCGGTGGGCACAAACACAGCCGCTTCGCGTTCGAAAATTTCCGCAGCGCGCTGCTCCAGCCGGTTGACTGTTGGGTCCTCCCCGTAGACATCGTCGCCCACTTCCGCGGCGGCCATGGCGGCCCGCATTGCCGGGGTTGGCCGGGTCACGGTGTCGCTGCGCAGATCAATGGCGCCGATGGCCCTGGAGGAAGTTGCTGCTGTTTTTTCGGCAGTTTCGATACTCACACCCACGCTCCTTGGTTTTTGAACTCTCAGGGGCTGAAGCCCAAGTATATTTTCGATCATCTACGGCCCGACGAAAGTCGGACCCCGATACAAAACATGTGCATGGGCCGGTCCCCATGCGATTGCCACGAGTTCTTCTTCCCGCACCACGCCAAGAAATCGCTCAAAGACATCGTTGGCGAACAGTCGTCCATGCGGAGTCAAGCGGGCACGATGCTCATCGTATTCGATCAACCCCTGCTGCTGGGCTTCTTTGAGAATCGGCTGAAAGGCTTGGATCGCCGTCTCTCCGAACTCGCGCTCGATGGCCGCCAGCGACACGCCCTCGGTCAATCGCAGGCCGAGGAACCAGGCTTCCTCTAACGCCTGCGCAGCGGAGACCGGCGTGATGGTTTCCCGTTCATCGCCGCGTACCTTGTGTTCCAAATAGGCGGCCAGGTCGTCCGTCGTGCCGACGCGGATCGCCTCGCCATCGACCCTCGGCAGAAAGGAATGTGCATCCAGGCCAAATCCGAAATACGGCTGGCGCTTCCAGTACTTCAGGTTGTGGCGCGATTCATGTCCCAGGCGCGCAAAGTTGGAAATCTCATACTGCGCGCCCCCCGCCGCGGCGAACTGCTCGCAGGCCTCGGAATACATGTCCGCGATGGCTTGCTCGTTCGGCACCATGCCAACCCCGTAGCGCGTGCCTCCGGCGAGCATCTCGCGGCCCAGCCGGGAATCTTCATCCACGTCGAGCATGTAGACGCTGAGGTGCGGCACGCCGGTGGCAATGGCTTCGACAAGCGAAACATTCCAGCTCTCGCGCGTCTGATGCGGCAGGCCGGCGATCAGGTCAACATTGATGTCATCGATGCCGGCGCGGCGAAGCCGTTCAATTTCCTTCAGCGTAATCGCCCGCGTGTGCAGGCGACCGACCGCAGCGGCTTCGTGGTCCACAAACGATTGCACGCCCAGGCTGACGCGGTTGAATCCCAGACCCGGCATCGCCTGCAGCAGCTCGTCCTTCAGTTGGCCGGGGGCGCATTCAAGGGTAATCTCCGCTGCGGCGTCGAAAGAAAATACCTTCGCCAATGCTTCGAGTATGGCTTCTAACTGGCTAGCTGAAAGAAGGCTCGGCGTGCCACCCCCAAAATACAAGGAATCCAAACGCCTTGGCAGTTGGCCACCCCAGGCGGCCACGCGTTTCGGAGCTTCGCGGATCTCCGCCGTCAGCTTAGCGACGTATGCGGCCATGCGCTCGCTGCCAAAGACTCCAGAGGCAAAGTTGCAGTAGCTGCACTTGGCGCGACAGAACGGGACCGAGACGTAGACCCCCAGGCCCTGCGCAAGAGCTGGCAAACCGAGCTGTTTCGGTCTCATCAAGGTGCGATCCGGCATAGCATTCCTTCGCCCATTGCGGAGAAATGGTGGAAAGTTCGTACAATAGCAGTGTCGCATGGCAGACGCACAACAGAGCTCGCAGCACCAAGACGACGACGTCATCGGCAAGGCATACGACAGTCGCCTGATGCGGCGGCTGCTGGTCTACCTGCGACCCTACCGCGTGCAGGTCGGCGTTTCGCTGGTTGCCATCCTGTTGAAGGCGGGGTCGGACGTTCTGGGCCCGTACCTGACCAAGGTCGCGATCGACCTGTACATGAGCCAGCCGCCCGGGTCGCACCGCTCCCTGCTGGCGCGGCATTTGAGTCGCAATGCCATTACCGGGATCACGGAAATCGCGGGCATTTATCTTGCCTCGCTGGGATTCAGTTATCTGCTGGAATTTGTGCAGACCTACCTGATGCAGTGGACCGGGCAAAAGGTAATGTACGACCTGCGCAGCCAGATTTTCCGCCACATCCAGCGGATGCATGTGGCGTTTTTCGACCGCAACCCTACCGGGCGGCTGGTGACGCGCGTGACCTACGATGTAGACGCGCTGAACGAGATGTTCACCTCCGGCGTGGTCTCGATTGTTGGAGATGTGCTGGTGCTGGCCGGCATTGTGTTCGTGATGCTGCGGATGGATTGGCGGCTGGCGCTGCTGGCCTTCTCCGTGATCCCGTTCATCCTGATCGCGACCCAGATCTTTCGCAAATTTGTTCGCGAGTCGTATCGCCGCATTCGCACCGCCATTGCGCGCATCAATTCCTACTTGCAAGAGCACGTCAGCGGGATGAGCGTGGTGCAACTCTTCAACCGCGAAGAACGCGCCTTTCAGGACTTCGAGAAAGTCAATCGCCAGCACATGAAGGCGTTCAAAGACGCCATCATGGCCTATGCGCTTTATTATCCGGTGGTGGAAATTCTCAGCTCGATTGCGGTCGCCATTATTATCTGGCTGGGCGGCGGCGGCGTGCTGCGCGGCACGGTCACATTGGGCGTGCTGGTCGCCTTCATTCAGTATTCGCAGCGATTCTTCCGGCCGATTCAGGACCTGAGCGACAAATACAACATCCTGCAGGCAGCGATGGCCGCCAGCGAGCGCATCTTCAAACTGCTCGATACGCCGCCGGAAATTGTCTCGCCCGTGAATCCCGCCACCGGCGATGGCTCCGGCCGCATTGAATTCCGCCAAGTGTGGTTCACCTATCAGCGTCTCGATGACGCAATGAGAACGCGTCTGCGAGAAAGCCTGACGCCGGAAAAAGAAAATGCCGAATGGGTGCTGCGCGACGTGAGCTTCACGATTGAGACTGGGGAGACTGCGGCGGTCGTGGGACATACGGGCGCGGGCAAAACCACGTTGAGTAGCCTGATGATGCGCCTTTACGATGTGCAGCGGGGCGCGGTCCTGATTGAAGGAGTCGACGTTCGCGACTGGGATGTGCAGGAACTGCGCCGACGATTTGCCGTGGTGCTGCAGGACCCCGTGTTGTTTACCGGGACCGTGACCAGCAACATTCGGTTGGGGACGGAACGCATCACGGAGGCAGAGATTGAAAGCGCCGCCGACCAGGTGAATGTCGGCGACTATATTCGATCGCTGCCCGAAGGGTTCCAGGAACCGGTGCGCGAGGGTGGCAGCACGCTTTCCACAGGACAGAAACAGCTGATCAACTTTGCCCGCGCGCTGGCGCACAATCCGCGCATTCTCATTCTCGACGAGGCCACTTCCAGCGTCGATACAGAGACGGAACTGCGGGTCCGCTCGGCGCTGACGCGGCTGGTCACTGGCCGCACCTCGGTGGTGGTCGCCCACCGGCTCTCTACCATTCAAACGGCGAATCGAATTCTGGTGATGCACAAGGGCCAGTTGCGCGAGATTGGCACGCACCAGGAATTGCTGGCGCAGCGGGGACTATATTGGAAGCTTTACCGCTTGCAGTATAAAGACCAGGAGATCCCAAACGCGGCGGTCCATACCGGGGGCGAGTTCGCCGTCACCGGCGATTGAGCCAACATCACCCCACCATGCCATCCACTCCACAGATTTTTCTCTCCGCGGGCGAGGCCAGCGGGGAACGCTACGGCGCCATGCTGATCGAGGCGGTGCGCGCGGCGCGTCCGGACGCCGAATTCTTCGGCCTGGGCGGAACGGCCATGGAGGCGGCGGGCTGCGAGCGCATCGTGCTCACCGAAGATATGGCGGTGATGGGCATCACGGAGGTGCTGCGCCACCTGCCGCGGATTTATGGCGAATATCGACGCCTGGTGCGCAGCATCCGCGCCCGCAAGCCGGATGTTGCCGTACTCATCGATTTTCCCGATGTGAATTTTCGGCTGGCGAAGGAGATAAAACAGTCGGGCATTCCGGTCATTTATTTTGTCAGTCCACAACTCTGGGCCTGGAAACAATATCGAGTCCGCTGGGTGCGGGAGCGGGTGAGCAAGATGCTGGTCATTTTTCCGTTTGAGGAGAAATACTATCGCGAGCGCGGCGTCGATGCGGAGTTTGTCGGGCATCCGCTGGCCGATCTGCCGCTGCCGACGGTGACCCGTCAGGACTATGCCAGCCAATACGGCCTGGATGAGGCGAAGGAGTGGATCGGGTTGCTGCCCGGCAGCCGCGCCAAGGAATTGCGACACAACCTTCCTGTAATGGCCGAGGCGGCGAATCTGCTTGGATCCTCGTATGAATTTTTGTTGCCGGCTGCTGCCACACTAGAGCCCGACTGGGTGCGCCGGATGGTCGCGGAATGTCAAAGCGAAGGCAGCGGAATTGATGTTCCCATTCACGTGGTCGAGGATGCGCGGGCCGCGCTATTTCACGCGCGCGCCAGCGTTGTGGCCAGCGGAACGGCAACGGTGGAAGCGGCGCTGATCGGCAATCCGTTCATTGCTGTCTATCGACTGTCGAAGTTCAGCTATGCGGTGGCCCGGAGACTGGTCGATGTGCCTCATGTTGCCATGGTGAATTTGATTGCCGGCAAGCGCATTGTTCCCGAGCTGATTCAGGAAGAGTTCACGGCGAAAAACGTGGCCCACGCGCTGCGACCCTTACTTGAGGAAACAGCCGATAGATCGCAGGCGGTGAAGGCGTTGGAAGGAGTTCGCAGGACGCTTCACGGGGAGATGGAAGCGGATGGCAGCTCATTCCGGATGCGGCTTGAAAATCCGACGGGGGCGAGCAGCGCCTCCGTCCCGGTTCGAACCGCAATCGACCGCGCCGCTGCCTGGGTCCTTCGTTTTCTGGACAGGGAACACCGCGATTCCACACAGCCGAGAAACGGCTCGCACATCCCGGACATACATGGATGAGGACCTTGCCCATTGCGTGGAAATCTCGCCTGCATTTCTGCCGAACGATGGGGCTGGTGTTCCCTTGGATGATCTCGTTTTTGGCTGCCGCGCAGATCGCCCCCGCTATACAGCCGCCAGGTAAAGCTCCACCCATCCACATCAGTAGCTACTCGATCGAGGTGAGCCTCGACCCCGCGCATCGTTCCCTCACGGTGAAAGCGAAGGTGGACTTCACGGCGCTAGAAAACCTTGCGACAGTCGAATTCCGATTGAACCCCGTCTTGCACGTTGCTAGCGTCACCGATGGCTCAGGAAATTTTTTGAGCGCGACGCAAGACGACGGGAAGATCGTCGTCACGCCTGCCAGTTCTCTCGCTCTGGGCAGCGACGTCGCGTGGACCTTCACCTACAGCGGAGTTTTCGACGCGAATTCCAGGAACGTCCTCCGCCTGGCTTCCATCGGCGATCCGGTCAGCTATCTGCTCTATCGCGCGGATTGGTTTCCGGTGGTTGGGGATGGAACGAAGCGTTTCAGATCGACAATCCACGTACATGTGCCGGTCGGGGAGCGCGTGCTGGGAAGCGGCCCCACAGGAACGCCGCATCCGGATGCGAACGGCCATATGGTGTTCGATTTCGACTGGCCGCATTCTGGATTTCCGGGCACGATTATTGCTGGAAAATTCGAAGGACCGTTCGCCGTCGATACTGGCTCGCAGGTGCGTGTGTATTTGATGCATCGCGGAGCGGGCCCAAAGCCAGCCGCGCCGCGGATCGACGGTCAGGCAATCGCCGCAACCGCCGCAAAGCAATACAGCGAGTTCGCTGCGCAATTTGGCCCGACAGAAACAGGCCAGTTGAATATCGTCGAACTGCCGGCCGATACCTTGCCAGCAGCCTGGGCGCCAGAAATAGCGGCGATCGCGGGCAATCAACTCGACACGACGGATTACGCGCGATTGCTGGCCAATACCATTGCCCGTCAGTGGTGGGGGGAGCAGGTTAGCCCCGCATCGAGGAACGATGCCTGGATCACGAATGGCATGTGCCGCTATGCGGAACTTGAGAACCTGGGCCGCACGTCCACACCCGCCGTTGCGGCGGACGCCATTCTCAACGTGTCGGCCAGCGCGCTGGCCGACAACAAGGTCCCCCTGGCGGAAGTGGCGCGCTATCCCGAGTTTTCTCGCGAGTTCGAGGCAATGACCTACGACAAGGGCGCGATGATCTTCCGCATGTTGCGGTGGCAGATTGGCGATGCGGCCTTCCAGCAGACGCTGCGCGGCATTCTGTCGCAGAGCGACAAATCCACTTCCTCGGCAAAGGTCGAACAGATCGCCGAAGCCGCGTCCCGCGAAAACCTGCGACCTTTTTTTGCGCAGTGGTTGAACAACACCGGCGCGCCAACGCTCGACGACAAATGGACGCTCTATCGGTTGGGCAGTAATCAGGGCTTCCGGACTATGGGAGAAATCGACGAGGACCTGGACCTGTTCCAGATGCCGGTCGAGGTGCAGGTGGAGACGGAGGGCAAGACCGTCACAAAGCGGGTGGACGTAATGGGGCCGCAGACCCAGTTCACCATCGATACGTTTGGGATTCCGCGCAAGGTTTCGCTCGATCCGCAGCGCTGGTTGCTGAGAAACGACACTGCCTTGCAAGTACGCGTGCATATTCTGCGCGGGATGGCCAAGGCTGCTGCGAACGATAATTCGGAAGCAATCGCGGAGTATCGCGCGGCATTGGCACTCGATGCCACCAGTTCACTGGCAAGCTATCGGCTGGGCGAAGTGTATTTCCGGCAGCGCAACTATCAGGCGGCGGAGGACGCGTTTCGGGCCGCCCTGAACGGCGATGGCGTTCCCAAGTGGACAGAAGCGTGGAGCGACTTGCAGCTCGGCAGAATCTTCGACGCCTCGGGTCAGCGCGACCGCGCCATCAACGAGTATCGCGAGGCGATGGAGACCCACGACGATACCTCCGGCGCCGTGACGCTGGCGGGCCATTCTCTGAAGCACCCGTATGCGCCGCCGGAGGGTGCGGCGCGACACTGAATCAACAAAAAAGGCCCAGGTTAGCTTCGCGAACCTGGGGCATCCGGATGTCGCCCACACAGGGCCAAATTATTTTTTGTCTTCCAGGGCAGCGAGCACGTCCGCCACAGTAGGCTGGACCTGCAGCATGTACTCGCGAACCCTCTTCCTTTCCTCCGGTGGCAACGAGGGCAACACCACCAGCAGGCGACGCAGCGTGGTGCCGATATCGTCGGCGTAATTCATCATGCGGATGGCTTCTCCAGTAAGGGGCATCGTTTCTCCTCGGAAATGAATGGATGTTGTTATTGTAAGGCGTGCAAGCAGCTCGGCGATGGAATCCACAACGTATCCCTACTGTGCGATTTGAACCGCCTGTCCGTACAGGGCACGGCTAGCCGTCGCAATTTATGTGGATTCACCGGAGGCATCGGCGGCGGGTTCGGCGAGCGGGTTCGCGATGGAAGCACTGTTGGGATCGACCCAGCCGTCGCGGTCCGTCACTTCGGTCAGGGCCGCCAGCTTCTTCGCGGTCCATGACTGCAGGGCATCCTGACGATAGCGCCAGGCCCAATTCCCATCAGGCTGCGCCGGGGTGTTCATGCGCGCTTCGCCGTCCAGTTGCAGCACATCCTGCATGGGGAACAGGCAAAGCCGCGCGACCGAAGCGGCCGCGCCGCGCATCATCGCCCACACAATACCGTCGTCGCCAGGATGAAGATAGGCTGCGATGGCCGCCCGTTCGGTTTCGTTGGTGTGGCGCCACCAGCCCAGGGTGGTGTTGTTGTCGTGCGTGCCGGTATAGATGACCATGTTTTCTTCGCAGCGGTGCGGCAAGTGCAGATGCGCGCCGCGGTCGCTGAAGCCGAATTGCATGACTCGCATCCCCGGCATGCCGAAACTCTTGCGCATTTGCTCCACCTCCGGCGTAATGACGCCGAGGTCTTCCGCAATCAGAGGCAGGTCGCCCAGTTCCTTGTAGAGACGAGAAAAAAGTTCAGTCCCGAGCGCCTTCATCCACGTGCCGCGAATCGCGGTTTGGTCCTCCGCGGGAATCGCCCAATAGGATTCGAAGCCGCGGAAATGGTCGAGCCGCAGCATGTCGCAGAGCGCCAGCGCGCGGCGAAAACGCGCCACCCACCAGTCGAAGTTGTTGCTGGCCAGCACGTCCCATCGATAGAGGGGATTGCCCCAGCGCTGCCCGGTCGGGCTGAAGTAATCCGGCGGAACGCCGGCAACATGGAGGGCGTTTTTCTGGTCGTCCAGCTCGAAGATGTCCGGATGCACCCAGACATCGGAGCTATCGTAGTTGACGAAGATGGCCATGTCGCCAATGAAACGGATCTTCCGCTCGCTACAGTAATTGCGCAGATGCATCCATTGTTCCTGAAAAAAGAATTGGATGACCTTCTGCACTCTCCGCTCGCGATCGCGGTCCGCGAAAAGACGCTCCATGGCCTCCGCCGCGCGATGAACGTATTCCGCCGGCCATGCCGACCAGGCGGCACCGGCGAACAGGGTCCGAAGCACGCTGAAGCTGGCATAGTCGTCCAGCCAGTATTGGTTGTCGCGGCAGAAGTCCTCGAAGCGTTCTCTTATTTCCGCCTGCGCGCGGTCCAAAAAATTCGCTGCGGCCCGCTCCAGCAAGGGACGCTTGCACGCCGCTGTCTGCTCGAAGTCAACCGGACCTTCTGCGCTGGGCAGATTGGCCAGGCAATCGCCCGCAAGCCATCCTTGCTCAACCAGTGTTTCAATACTGATGAACAAGGGATTGCCCGCGAACGCGGACAGCGCGGAATACGGAGAATTGCCGTAGCCAGTGGGACTGAGCGGCAACACCTGCCAATATTGCTGCTTGGCGGCCGCGAGGAAGTCCGCGAACGCGTAGGCCGCAGGCCCGAGATCGCCAATGCCGCCGCGGGAAGGCAGAGAAGACAAGTGTAGAAGGACGCCCGACGCGCGTTCGGTAAGCATGGCTTCTCCGTGTTTCGGCACCGAAAGGCCGCACTCCGCCTTGTCGAAAAACTCGCCTACCTTATAGGACGTATTCCTTGAGCAATCCACACCCTTCCTCCGCAAGAAATATGTTTCATGCGGAGGAAGGGGACTACATGCCGGATTGGGTCCCTGTGAGCGCTTTCTTGTTGTAATGGATCAGGCCGTGCTCAATAAAGCGCTGCTCCAGCGAGCTGGCGAACACAGCGAACGCAGTCTCGCGCCGCTGCTGCACCAGCTTGTCGCGCGTTGTGTCCAGATTCTGCTGGATCTGGACCTCGGTGGGCGCCTGCTTATCCAGAAGCTTCAACACCACGCCGGTGCGCTCCGTATAGATCGGCCCGCTGATCTGTCCGGGCTGCAGCGTAAAGGCGACCGCGCCCTGTGTCGCCATGTCGCCAAGCTGGGGAACCTGGCCGGTGCTGTCCACCAGATCGCTGGTCAACACGGTCGCGCCGACTTCTTTGGCTGCCTTGTCCAAACCTTCTTCATGGGCCTTGATGGCAAGCTGCTGCGTGCGGCTATGCAACAGGGACGCGATTTGCCGGTCGCGAAAATCCTCCAGCAGGTGCGCCTTGTAGGCATCGAAGGTGGGGGCGTGCGCGGCAACGACGTTCAACACCGTATAGACTGCGTATCCTTCTCCGGTGGAGGCGCTTTGCGGGGCTGCGCCGGGCTTGGTTGCAAATGCGCCCTTCAGCAGTTGGGAGCCATCCGCCAGGCCGGGGACTACACCGCTCTGCTGCAGCAGATCGGTCGTGACCACCTGCAGATGGTTCTGTTCCGCCATCTTTTGCAAGCCGACTTGCTGCGCTTGCGCCTGCAACTTGGCCGCATAATCCTGGGCTGCCTTCGCCTGCGCCTGCTGGGTCAGGTTCGCCAGAATCAAATCGTGGACTTCATCGACGGACTTCAAATGGGCCGGCTGTTTTTCTTCCACCTGCAGAATGTGAAAGCCGAATTGCGTGCGAATCACCGGGGACAGCTGACCCGGCTGCAACGAGAAAGCGGTCTGATCGAAGGCCGGCACGGTGGCCCCGTGTTGAATGAATCCGAGTTCCCCGCCCTGCGTTTTGCTGCCCGGATCGTCAGAATATTTTTTCGCGAGGTCGGCGAAATTGCCGCCAGCCTTCAACTGCTTCAGAATATCGTCCGCCTTCGCCTTGGCAGCCGCAACGGTTTGCGCGTTGGCGTTCGACGGAACCTTGATGAGGATATGCCGCACCCGCACTTGTTCCGGCACCTGGAACTGCTGATGATGGTCGTTGTAATACTGCTGCACGTCGGCGCCGCTGACTTGAGGCACTCCGCCGGGGACCTGGTTCAGCGCGAACGCTACGTACTGTACTTTGCGGGTCTCAGGAATCGCAGTGGCATAGCGCGCGGCATTCTGCTGAAAGAAAGTTTTCAGTTCAGCGTCGGAAGGCGTAATTTGCTTGCGCAATTCGGCATCCGACAGCACGGCATATTGAAACTTCACTTTGGTCGCCTGCTTCAGATATGCGTCGCGGACCGTGGCATTGGGCACCGTCAAACCGCCGGTGATGAACGCCTCCAGACGGTTGATCAGTATCTCCTCTTTCAACTGCTGTTCAAACTCCGTGCGAGACATGTTGAAGTTGTTCTGCACAAAATCGTCATAGCGGTCTTCGCCGATAAATTTGCCGTCGGGAAATAGCGCGGGCGCAAACGGACCGTGCATCAGCTCGTTCTGCACGTCCGTATCGGTTACGCTCAAGCCCAGTCTCCCAGCTTCCTGCACCAGCACCGCTCGCTGCACCAGGGCCTGGCCGGCGCGCTGCATCAAAAACGGCAATACGAAATCCGGATAGTGGTTCTGTTGCTGCATGCGCTGCGCGACTTGCTGCACTTCCGTCAGGTGCACGTCGGTCGAGGAACCGAGCATGCGTCCAAAAATACTGTCGCTATGCACAATGGCATACGTGTCGCCGGTGGAAGCAGCGTCCTGAAAGATGCCGGGAACAAGCGTAATCACCATCAGAATGGCGGTGATGGAGATGAGTGCAATAAAAATGCCCTTGACCAAGCGGCTGTCCTGCTGAAGAAAACGAATCATGTGCGGGCAACGACCTTACACCCGAGGCGGCGCCCCGGACGGGATTGACTCAGCCCCAAATTTCGCAAGGGACATCGTTGTTTCAGTATAAATGGACGGCCGCTTCCACCGTGCGGGCCGCGCGGGGGAGGCTTGCTCAATACGGGTAGCCTCCCGGAGGACCGCCGGGGGGATAATATCCCGGTGGAGGCGCGATTGGGCCGGGTGGGGGCGGGTAGCCGGGAGCATAGTACCCGCGCGGCCTGCGACCGTAGGCTGCGGGAGGGACCTGGGAAGCGAGCATGCGAATCTCCCCCACGGTGGGTTCGCGCACCGTCAACGGAGCGTTCAGATAAAAGGTGAGCACCGATTCAGAGGGAATGATGATTCTCGGGCCGGAGGACAGGGACGAAATTCCCGCGCCACCCAGGCCGCCCAGCAGACCGCCCAACAGCGCCCCGGGACCGCGACCGAAAGCTCCGCCGACAAGTGCGCCCATGACTGCGCCGCCGCCAATGTTGGCCGCCGACTGGCCGCCTTTGCCCGGGCCGCCGCGCGCCCAGACGTAGCTGCTCATCTGATAATGCGTGTTGGCGACATTCAGGCCGGTCAATTGCAGCGCCAGTTGCGGACGCCCCTTGATATGCCCTGGGCCGCGCGCGTCGATCACCATCCCCATCACCTGCGCGCCGCGGGGAATCGCAATGGCTCCGTTCTGAAGCACGATGTCCTTCACCAGAATTCCGCTAAACGGAGTGTTGAGTTCCGTGTGGTGGGTGTCGATGGTCTGCATCATGATCACGTACATCGGCGTTCCGTTTGCCACCGTGACCATGACCGGCTGGGATTGCGTGTCGTAGACCGGCGGAGGCGATTGCGGAGATTGCGGAGATTGCGGCGACGAAGGAGATTGCGGCGACATTCCATTCCGGTTCTGGCCGTAGCCCGGAGGCGGAGGCGGCGGACCCTGCTGGTTGCCGGGCTGCCCGCCATTCTGGCCGCCACCATTCTGGCCATTGAAACCGGGCGCGACGGCGGGTACGGTCCCGATCGTGATCTTGTCTTCCACGTTCTTGACGCCGGCAACCGACTTCACCATGTCCTCGGCCTGGGTCTTCAACTCCTGCGTGGGGACGGTGCCGGTCAAGGTCGCGGTGCCGTCATGCACCCAGATGCCTAAATCCAGCGGACGCAGGGTATTGGACGCCATCAATTTGCTGTTGATGTCCTCGGCAATGGCGCTGTCGGCCCGCTGTCCGGCGGCTGGCTGGGTCACGGCTTGCGTTGAGGGAGGGGGTGGGGTGGTTTGCGCCGATGCCGCCACGCCAAACCAAACCACGCCCGACAGCACCGCACCGGCGGCGAGGCTGCGGCCCAGGCGCGCCATTCTGCGCCAAAGCAGGGGATGAACGTTCAAATCCTCAATGGTCACGAAACTGTCCCTCTTGTTGAAAGATTTCTTCTTCTATGCAGACGTCCGCGCCGCCAAAAAGTTGCTGGAAAGTTGATGCTGCGAATTCAAGCTTGCTCTCTCAGGATGCGCCGGGCATAATTCCACGCGATCCAAGCCGTTCAAAGATTGCATCCCAGACCCCTCGGAGCATGTATTTTATTTTCACCCATCGATCCTGCTCAAACAGCAGCAGAGCGACGGTTCCCTTCCAAAAATCAGTCAGCTCGTATGCCGTCCATTCTCGATCCTTACCCCTGTAGCGCCTCAGCAGAACGATGCGATTCCGCGTGATGAAATACCGGCGCTGCGGATTGTGATTTGTCACAAAAATGTGGCGTCGGGCAAACACATGCGGCGTCATCTTTCCCAAAGTATGGTTGAGCACTACATTAGACTCCACGATCCGGTACCCGGTAGCTCTCATACGTAGGGCATACTCGGTATCCACGCCGTCTATGAAAAGTTGGTCTTCAAATGGGCCGAGTTTCCGGTACGTCTCGCTCTTCATCAGCGCGCCGGAGGTCATATACATGAGCGGTTCCCCGTTCGAGCCTCGCGGAAAAGGCCACACCGCGCCAAGCTTAGCATCGCGATAGATGGGACACACGACGCCTATTCTCGTTGGGTCGCTCGACTCGACATACGCAGAAATCAGTCCGTCGATGTAGCCGTCCCCGATGTGGCTATCCTGATCGAACGTAACGATCCATTCGCAGCCCAGCGAGATCGCTCGTTGCACGCCGATATTCAGCGCCGTGGCGATCCCAAGGTTTCTTCTGTTGCGGATGACAGTGCATCCACCCCGCTGTTCCAGTTCGTCGATCACGGTTTGCGGGTTGCTACTGGGAGTGTTATCGACGACAACAACATGGCCCACCTGCCCCGCCAGGATTTCAATATTCCGCAACAGCTCTCGCGACGGATTATAGGAAACAACGACCGCGCCGATCAGGGGATTTCCCATATTGCGTATCCGATGGCAATTGTTGCTAAGACTTGCTGGCAAGGGTGATGATGTCGACTTCCTTCACGTCCTGGCGCACGATGGAAAATCCGACTTCCCGAAGCAGCTGCGCTGCGGTTTCCGGGTCAAACACGTGATGATGCATGGCGCGAAACTCTACATTTCTTAGGCATCGTTCCTTAAATTGTTCCTGGGTTCCCGCTGGGGGATCGCGCGACAAATCGTGCAGGGCAAGGATTTCATCCAGATGGAAGAGGTCGGTCTCGGGTGTGTCATGTTTGAAATCGTCGCGCAGATGATCCAGAGAGGTCACCGGACGCCGCCAATCAAACGTAAAGTGACGATTGGGAAGGACCAGAAGCAGAAGCCCGCAGTCACAAATCACTCGTCTCCATTCCAGCAGCGCCTTGATCGGATTTGCGAGATGCTCCAGGGAGTGGGACGAGAACACGCAATCGTAGGCCGCATCGTTTACCGGGAGTGCTGCGCCTTCGCAAACCAGAGTCTCTCTGAACCGCACTGCCTCGCTCTGCCACAGAGTGTGCGTCGAATAGTTAACATTGTCGATGCTTCTAAGACAAGAATAGATGGGCAGCGACCCCGCATCGCCGAAGAGATCGGTCGGACCGCCAACTTCGATCGCCCGCATCCCATTTAGGCGTTGTCGATAAGGTCTCGCGAAAAACTTAGCCTCAACGCGCCATATCAGGCGTCGACCCGAAGGGCCAACAATATTCCCGATCACTTTTCTAAAAGGCATGTCAGCTTCTCCTAAGTCTGAGACCGCGCAATCGGAGAACCGGAAGATCGTATGGCACTTAATGTCGCCTCTAGATAACGACGACCCCATTTCTGACACGGCTCCAGATGACAGCCCTCCGACCACTCGTTCCAGGCATTTACAAATATGATTTGGTCTCCGTCGGAGTTGATCGGTGCGCGTGCAATAACTTCGCGGAGCCAACGTTCGTATTGATCTGGAGTGGCATTTTTCAATCCGTGGATTTTCTTTTTCAACCGCGATGTATTGTCCCAGCTTGGACACACTCCCGGATACCTCAGGTAGCTGGGCAGTGGCCGAGCCAACGCGTTCTTTACAAGCTCACTGTAAGGATGGAAGCGGTGATTTGCAGCATTGGGAAAGAATCTTTGTATCGCCCTTGGCAGGAGACGGTGCCGCGTGAGACTGAACCTTGGCTGAAACTCGACCGCTGCGTCAAACCCGAGAGGAACAGGATCAGGAGAAATATCATCGAAGTTGCTTTCCACCCGGCATAGATGCAACTCCCCTATGCCCAGCCTCCGAGCTTCTTCCCGCCATCTATCCGTGGTCTTGAGTGTGTTTGGAATGTTTTGCGACCGGTAGACCAGAAACGTTGGTTTGCCGCCCACGCGTATATATCTTGGATCATTAAAGACATGCGCCAGCCATCGAATGTGGTTCACGTCATCTTCGTCACTGTAGACCTGCTCCATCAGCAAATGCTTCTCGTTGCCGTCCCACACTCTTGTCCAATTCTCATTGGCCCAACAAAGGCAAAATGGAAAATCAGGAGTTCCCAACCGAAGAATCTCGTTGACCGGCCGCTCCAACAAGCGCATACCGTTGAACCAGTAATGGTAATAGCAGAATCCGTAGATGCCGTATTCGGAAGCAAGCGCCGCCTGGGCTTCTCGCGCCTCGGGTAGGCGAAGGTCGTAAAAGCCTAGGTCCGCCGGTAAATGTGGCTGATAATGCCCGCGAAACCGCGGGCGCGCCTTGACTACATTGGTCCACTCCGTGAAGCCCTTGCCCCACCACTCGTCGTTATACGGCGTGGGATAGAACTGCGGCAGGTGGAATGCAATTGCACGAACCGGCGTCTCTTTTGGGGTCTGCATCATGAACTATGGTCCTGTTTAGGTACTGGCCTGCGATACAAGCGAATTGGATTGGATGGGCATTAGTTTCTCTATTTCCTTGATTACTGTTTCTGTACTTACCCCCAAAATGCAGTGCGCCGTCGCACCTTCACACATGCTTCTGCATGGCGAGGCGGGAAACTCCGGCTGAACGACCGTAAATTTTGGGCCGACAGGCCGCACCCGCGATGGAGAGCTTTGACATTCTTCTTTAAGTGATGCCGGAACCAAGCTCACAATAATAGACGGTAAACCCAATCCCGCCGCAATGTGTCCTGGGCCCGAGTCGTTCCCAATAAAGAGGGATGCACGACTGAGGATCGCCATCGTTTCTTCCAAACTCGTCTTTCCTATGATCGAAAGCGCTGCGTTGCGTGTCAGCTTTTCAATGTCCGTTCCCATTTTCCGTTCAGATGGTGACCCGATAACTAAGCAGTTGACCGAGTATTTATTTCCGACAAACTCAACTATTTCAGAGTATCTTTCCAGTGGCCACCATCTGCGTGGGTGACTGGCCCCCGGCGCCATTACCGCGTATGGCAGGTCCGCGTTTATATGGAGTCTGTCGCATAACTCCTGGAAATCGACAGTTTGCGCAATTCTGGACAATGCCATGATGGGTCTTGCTGCCGCGGATGTTTCGTCGATAGATTTGACCAAACCAACAGCAGGAAGCAATCGGAGCTGTCGAACAGCATCCGGAAGGCCATGCCCACCTTGGACCGCAATTGTCATCAGCTTCTTTGTTCCCGGAAAATCGTCCGTTATATTGAATTCCTCATCGGGGTCTTGGCCACAGCGAACTGGCGCGTTTGTCAGATAGGCCAGATAGGAGGAAAGGCAAGGATCTTTCCCCCAGCGTGGAAGCAGACAAATATCGTAGTCCTTTTCGTAAAGAGCACGTCTTGCATAACCGATCACGTTCCAAAGAAATTTGGATAGAGATAATGATGGTATTTTTGCGGGCCCTACATCAACACCATGTACCTGAGCTATGTACGGAACGGAACGCAAGAAAGGTGCGACCTGCGCCGCTACAGCGATCTCTATCTCCACCCCAGGGTCGGTATCGTGGATCATGTCCACCATAGGCAGCATCATTACAGTGTCGCCTACATGTTTGCTCAATCCTATTATGAGGACCCTTCTTATTGGGTTGTTCAGGGCTGCCTTGAACTCAGGGATAAGGCGGAGTTTTCTTAACACAGATGCATAAAAGGCGAATGCGGCCGGGCGCAGAAACACTTTCAGAGTGTATTCAATCAAGAACCCGATCCGCGATCTTATAGACACCATGCAATTGCCCCAAGCAGAATGTCGATGAAATAACAGGTTGGATGCAGATTTACTCATTCCAATTTCGATTCCAGCGCAGGCAGAAGTTCTTGGTTTTTAGATGCATGCTGGCGAGACTCGTCCGATTTCAGGTTCCTTAGGACATCGATTGTTTTCCATGTCTGCGGTCCTATCAATACCAGAACGTATGAAACAATCGTGCCTAGAATAACGCCTATGGCTCCAATTCGTTGCACCAGAAGAATCGACAAAAACAGATTCACGGCTGCCGCAACCAAGGAAAGCCAGGTTTGCAAGCGAATCTCATTCGCCGCAACCAGAACGGTGGCCTCATTGTTCATCATGGTGCTGATGAGTGTCCACACGCACATGGCAATCAACAGCCCCTCCGACGGTACAGCCTCAGGACTGGCCCAAATACGAATAAAAGACTTTCCAAAAAGCAGGAAGACCAAGCAAAATGCCGATGCAAACAGCATTGTGGCCCACATGGTCTGGCGGTAGGTTGACCTGACCCAGGTTGCGTCTCCGCGTACGATGGCTTCCGAGTATGCGGGCCAAAGCGCCGGCATCAGCAGGGTTTGCAATATGGCCGCGTAGCCTACGAGCCTCCACGTAACATTGTAGGGAGTCACCTGGCTTGGCCCCATGAAGTGGGCGATGACAAGATTGTCGGAATTGAAGACAATGAGCCCTGATATCTGGAGAAGGAACATCATTCCTCCGAAGCTTAACATCTGTTTCGCAGTGGCAATATGCACCTTGCTCAGGTTCGGTAAGAGCCACGGCATATGCGAAAAAAATAGCCAAAACATGCAAATCATGCTGCTAAACAGAAGAGATCCAGAATATGCCAATACAAGCACCACGAGGCCGCCGCGGAAATATGTCGTCGCGACAATTGCTAGAAGGCTTAATACAGCGCCAGCCGCTGAAAAGTAGTTGGCGATCTGGAGTTGCTGATATCCGCCCAATATTCTGTTAATAAGGTTGACAGGTAGTCCCAAAAGAAATAATACATATGCCACGCCAACTGCATCGCGTGATTGCCTGATTGCAAATGGGTCGTGGATATTGAATATGGAGCCAAAACTGAGAACATGCCAAAGCGGGTACCCTATTCCTCCTAAAAATAATGCCAGAGCAAACATCATCCAGAAGGCGCTGGCTGTATAAAGGCCGGCTAATTGTTTTGAGCCCAGAGCATAGGCCTCTGAAATTGAATTCGTCAGGGTATTTCCAATGCCAATATCCATGACAGCCAGCATGGCAAGGGTGGTGCCGATGGTCACCCACACACCGTACATTTCAGCGCCCAAGTATCGCACCGTCAACGGAATCGAGATCGCGCTCACCGCTATTGAAATCCCTCTGCTGACAATGGAAGAGACCGTGGCCACAGCCACACGTCCGAGGCGACTATTTTGCGTCAGTACCGGGAGCCTAGCGAATAAATTCAATCTCTATACCTTGTTCTCATGCTTATGAGGATGCCACGCGACTAGTTGAAAGTGGGGTGCGGCGGTTGGGTTGATGATACTACGCTGTAACTTGCCCGTTGGCCAGATGCGCGTCGCTGACAGCAAAGCTGGTTGGGTTGGAACATGGCTTCAGTCTCGCAGGTTCGCGGGGGCTGAGGTGACTTGTGAGAGCGTCTTGAAGTCGTCATCGGGGAGCTTGAGACTCGCGGCGGCAACATTCTCCTCCAGGTGCGCGACGGAGGACGTTCCGGGAATGGGAGCCATGACGGGAGAGCGATGCAGCAGCCATGCCAAAGCGACCTGCAACGGGGACGCACCGAGTTTGTTGGCGACTTGTTGTAGCGCGTCGTTGGCCTGGCGGTTCTGTCCGAGCGGGGCCCACGGTACGAAAGCGATTCCATGCTGCTCGCAGTAGTTGAGGAGGTAGTCCCATTCGCGGTCGGCGAAACCGTAGCGATTTTGGACGGCGACGATGGGGACGATTTTCTGTGCCCGCTGCAGATGCTCCAAAGTAACGTTGGAGAGCGCGACGTGGCGGATCTTTCCCTGCTCACGCATCTGGGCCAAAGCGCCGACGGAGGCGTCAAACGAGACGGCCATGTCTGGAACATGCAGATAATACACGTCAATATGGTCGAGGCGCAGGCGTTGCAGGCTGCCTTCGACGGCCTCCTGCAGATGTTTTGGGCTGGCATTATGAATCCACTGGCCGGGGCCGACGCGCTCCCATCCGCCTTTGGTGGCGATGACCAGACCGCGTGGATAGGGAGATAACGCCTCTGCAATCAGCGATTCAGAGATGCCGGGGCCGTAGGAATCGGCGGTATCGATGAAGTTGACACCGAGTTCCACGGCGCGCCGCAGGGTCGCGAGGGCGGCATTGCGGTCGGCGGGGGGACCCCAGATCCCTTTGCCGGTCAGTCGCATAGCGCCATACCCGATGCGGTGGACGGGAATATCTCCTAGTAGAACGGTCCCGGCGGCTGCGGCCAAGGGGGTCTCTGTTTTCTGCGCCATGCGATCCAAACTCCTTTGTCTGGTTGACATTATGTCTGAAACTGCTATACTTGCCAAACCTAACTTAACCCGAACTACTTGTTCAACGGACCTTCAAATCCCCCATGCGAAGCCGTACGATCGAGTTATCTTTTGCCGCGCTTGTTTTGATGCCGTTTTTGCTTGTGCCTGGTGCCTGGGCAACGCAGAAGCAACGGACCATCATCATTGCTCTGGATCAATCCGGTAGCATGGTGCGAAGCGACCCCGCCAAGCTCCGAGTGGAAGCCGCCGGACTGCTGGCCGCGACTGAAAACCCCAATGATCAAGTAGGCATCATCGCATTCGGCAACACCACGCGTTGGCTGCAGCAGCCAATTGCGCGCGACCGGTTCGACTTTTCGCTGTTGGACAAAATTGGGGCCTCGGACGCCCACACGACCTTCTCGCCAGTTCTCAGCGCGGTTGAAGACTACCTAATCGGGCAGCCTTCATCTTTCTTTCAGGATAACGACATTTCCCTGGTGCTGCTGACGGATGGCCGCAGCGATCCCGCCGACAAGCTGGCCGATGCCGACCGCTTGCGGGCGCTTTCGATTGCCAGCGAGAATGCGTGGCGGCTGAAGGTCTACACCATCGGCCTGGGAAACGATCTCGATCTTGACTTTCTCGATCGCCTAGCGCGCGCAACCAATGGATTTTCGATCCAGGCTGCGTCGGCGGGCGACCTTCCCGAGGCATTTCTTCGTGTCGCGGCGCGGGCGGCGGCGCTCCCCGTTTATGTTCGCAGTTCCTCTGCGCAAAATCTGATGTGGACTGGAACACCCGACCGCGTCGTCGTCGTCTTTACCGGCGAGCATGCGGATTCGTTGCAATTGCAAGGTCGCGTGCTGTACCGCTCGACAAATGTGGCTGTTGCCGAGGAAGACCCCGCAGCGGGCAGCGCCAAGCTGGCATGGTCTGGACGCGGGCTCGCTTTCCTCTGCGTACAGGAGCCGCTGCGGCTGTCGCCGGAAGGCGAGTTTCCGTCGGCAATGCTGACCGATGCTTCGCGCCCGTTGACGCTCACCCTCGAAAGCTCGCATGGTCCGATGAAGAGCGCCTTTTTTCTGCAGAGTGCAAAAGCCCATTTGCAACTGGCGGGCCGAGACAGCGAAACGGTGCCGCTGAACCAACAGGCGGACCCAAGCCGTTTTGCAGGCGAGATGGAAGTGCGCAGCGCCGGCGCCTTCCGGGCGCGGGCCTACTTGGATTCTCCGTATGGCGGGGTAGAAACTTTCCTGGGCGACCTAACATCTGTGGTGATGCCAGTCGCGATCCCGCAGCAGGTGTCAGTGGGAGTCTTCGATCCGCTGCCCCGGACATGGTTCCAGAAGAAGCTGGCGATCCAATCGTTGCTGCCGGTGGGCACGGTGAATCTTCAGTTCTCGCAGCAACCCATGGCAAACGGATTGGCGGACCGAATGCCCGACAGTCTGCAAGTTGCACCTGGACAGGGCTCGCAATTCAAGATGATGCTCGGCGGCGATCCGGGCCATGTACAGGTGGTGGACTACTCCGCGACGTGGAGTGACGGGGAAACACAAGTCACGCGCCACGGCGCATTGCGGGTTGTCACGCGTCGGATGTCGGCGGCGGAACTGGTCCGGACGAAATGGCCGTGGGCGGCGCTCGCACTGCTGGCGATCTGCGCGCTGGGCAGCGCAGTGTGGAGTTTCTGGCCTCGCCCGCTGCAGGCCGATTTGATTGTGCGACAGAACGGCACCCAGGTGCTGCGGCTGCGGCTCCCGTCGCAATTGCGTACGCGAATGCTGCATGTTTCCGAGGGCCAGGAAGGCGTCAGTTCCGGACCGGGCCGCGCCGTCATCGCCGGCCCGCAATCGCGAGAATTGCTTTCGCTTCAAAGTACGCGCAGGCATGGCAGGTGGACCATCGTAGCTCGTCCACGCGCTGCCCATGCCCCGGCGCCGCAGGTCCACAAGTCGGCGGAGATCGATTTGCGGGCCATCCATGTTCCCGTTTTTGCCACTGAAGACGGAACCATTCAGATCAACGTGTTGTACAGCTAGACCGACGAAGAGAAGGTGCGCCATGCTTCACCGTACATTGCTGATCGGACTTGGTGGGACCGGAATCGACTTGCTGCGGAAGTTCAAGACCCACTATGGCAAGTATTACGACAAGGAACAGAAATACATCCAGATTCTGGGGATTGACACAACCAATCAGCGCACGGACAGTTCCGATCCGTTTCTTGAGAACCATGAATTTCTGCACCTGGGCAATCCGGTCATCACGTCGGCCAACGTGATGCAGTTTCGCAAGCGGAACCAGTTTCGCTGGCTACCCGACGATCTACCGGCGTTTTCCGTCGCGACGGGCGCCGGGATGCGGAGATTGGTCGGCCATGTCGCCTATTTCTGGCGCGGCGCCGATATTGCCGCGCATATTGAACGGGCCATGCACACCTTGAACCATGCGGAAGTCAGCGGTGAGTTTGCCAATGTGGTGGACGGAGCCCAGACACGCGTTTTCATTATCAGTTCCGTGTGCGGCGGCACCGGCACCGGCATGTTTTTGGACATTGCTTTTCTGGTGAATCATCTGTTTACCCGGCACAACTATGAAACGGTCCGATTCGGCATGTTGTTTCTGCCGTCGACGTTTCGACAGCTTGGCCAAAGCGCGCAATTCGCAACACTTGAAGCCAATGGATACGCGGCCCTGCAGGAGCTGAATTACTACATGGCCGATTCATTTTCTCAAACCACGCTTGCCTCCCCGGCGGACCAGGTATCCGGCGAAATTCCCATCTGTCCCAGTCCGTTCGACATGTGTTTTATGTTGGGCGGCACGGACGAGATTGGCAGGCAGTTGTCTTCGTCGGAGGACCTGTATCAGCGGACGGCGGAGTTTCTATTTTCGGCGGTCGCGATTCCACAGATTCAGGAACACATTGTCGATTACCACGTCACCAACGCGCGCCTAAGCTATGCATCGTTTGGCTCCTTCTCTGTCCCGCTGCCAAAAGCGCGTTACGTAGAGAAGTATGTTCTCCGCGTCGGACGCGAACTGTTGGAGGACATTTTCGCTCCCATCCAATCTGGATACGATGCGCGCGCCAAAGATGTCCTGAGCGGTACCAGAATCTCGGAGTTGCGGGACCTTGAATCCATGGCCTCTCTGCGGCAGATTGAAAGCCTGATGCATACCGAGGTATTTCTCCACGGCGAAGGCGGCGGCCAGCGGCAAACGACCGACAACATCGTCAAGGAATATGAAATCTGGATGAGCATACGGCCGCGGGTGGTACAGCAGGCCACAGCAGAAATCACCTCCATCGTGGACTGCATCGAACGTGAAATCCTGGGAGAGCGCAAGAGGCAGACCGCGCTGGACAGGGGAGTGCTGGCGAGCCAGTTTGAAATCTGCAAGACAGTCTTGATTCAGTTGCAACAGGTCCTCGACACGGTTGCGGTGGTCCCCGCCACGTTGACGGAAGCGGAAGTGCTGAAGACGTATCGCGAAGAAAGATTTCTCGGCGGCAAGTCGGCCAGCGAGCGCATGGCGGGTTTCCGCGAGGAACTTCCGCAGGCTGCGCAGTCGCAAATTGCGAGCGAACTCCGCGGCCAGGTACGCTCCATGGTCGGCAAGCTGCGCACGCGATTCAGCGACGAAGCGGCAGCCCTGGGAGCGCTGATCGCAAACGCGGATTTTATCGCCACCGAATTGCAGGGCAAAGCGGAACAGTTTCTTTCCAACCGCCGCGCCGCCTCGCGCAGCGTCAACTTCTCCAACACAGGCATCGGCGCCGCCAATATACCGCAGGACCAATACCAGTTGGACCGGGTGGGGCTGTTGCAACGCTACCGCGCGAAATTCTCGTTGCAGGATGTGGTGGACGACGCGTGGAAATTTCAGGGCGACAACTTCATCGATAAGTTGCATGAAGAGACGTCGCATTATGTGTCCGAGCAGATCACCCGCTCTCAGCTTCTGGACGACGGACTGCTGCATAACGGCATGATGCAGGCCTGGTCGAACCTGAACCTTCAGAATGGACCGCGCCGGCACCAGGCCACGACGAACAATCTTTTCGCGCCGCGCGATCCGGAGTTGCGCAAACAATTACGGCAGGTTTTCGATGAGTGGAAAGGGTCCGAGTCCTCCCCGCTATGTAACATCAGCGATTCCGTCGACGATTCCGTGTTGTCCTTCATGCGCGTGATCGGGCGGTTCGGTCTGGCCGACATCCACGAGGTGCAGTTGATGCGTCAGGCCTACGAGGCGAAGCGAAAAGACCCGGTAGAAAAAATGTTCCTCGATCTTCCGACCCATAAGCGGCGCAGCATTGCCGGGGACGACGAGACTGAAGAGCAGTGCAAATGGTTTGGACTGGCGACCATTCTTGGCCTGCTTCGGGACTTTGGGCAGGACCTGGAATTCAACGGGAAGCCTCTGCGGACGCAGATTGCCGATCCGGTCGAACGACACTTGCATGCTCGCATGAGGATGGTCGATCCCGATTTCCAGGAGATCATCGAGAGAAAACGCGACAAAATGATTTTGGATCTGGGAGGAAATCAGGGCTGGGCGCAGTTCATCCACGATCAGGTGGAAAAATATTACCCGCGCAATGAATATCGCGATCTGGGCGAATATGAGCGGCAGCTATCGGAGGTCCGCGTGGAAATGATGGCGTACCTCCGGTCCCTCGGCGTGGCGCAATATATGCGGGCGGGAGACTGAATTGATCCTACAGCCTACATTGGTATTGCTCTGCGGTTCGGGGGCCGAGCAACTGAAAGAACAAGTCGTTCGCTGGATCAGCGAAGACGAGCGTCGCGCCTTCTATTTCGCGCACATCAACGAAGCGGAGGAAATGGAACACACCATTCCTATCGCCGTCCACGAGTTGCGCTCGGCGAAACTGCTTTCGGAATTGATCCGCGGCGGCTATGTGCCGAAGAACTACCGGCTGCAGGAATTCCGCACCCTGATCGTCTGCCTGTCGGAGGACCAGGACTGGATTCGGACCGCGCGCCGCCAGTTGGAAGTTTCGCTGGAGGCGACGCCGTTTCTGAATCGCATTTTCTGGGTGGTGCTGCTGGAGCAGCAGAAAATTGAGGACCTGCAAGAGACCCAGCAGAAACTTTTCGCCGACTTCGGAGGCAACGAATCCGTCACGCTGTTCCACGTGCTTCCCTTCTGGCGCGGCAGCAATCTCGATCCCGACGATACTTCCGCGATCCTGGAACGGCTGACGGTCTTGTTGTTGAAGTCGGACACGGAAGCGTCGTTGCCCATGATCTCGGAGATCGCCCGCAACAAGAGCGCGTGGGCGATCGGCATCGAGGCGTACCGCCTGAAGGGCCATTCTGAAGCGGGAAAGTGCGCGCTGTTTCTGGCCGCGCGTGAATTGATTGCCCAATGTTTCACCGGCCAGCCGTTGAGCGGTCCCACGCTTGCCAATCTTGTGCGGGAAAAGATTCCCGACTTCGACAGCCAGGCCGACCTGGATCCTTTCTCGCCGGAAGGCATGGAGTTGGTAGGGCGCTATGTCCGGGACTATGTGCCGGAGTTATTGGACGCACTCGCGTCGCACAGCCCGGATGTGGAGAGTTGGCTGGATTGCCTGAAATATTTGAAACGTGAAACAGCCCGGCCCAAGCGGCTTGGCCTGCTGGCGCCCGGCGGCACGGCCCCGAACGGCAACCCGAAGCCCGCCTACTCCGGACTGAGTGTCTTGCTGATGACGGTTTCCGCGGCGGCCTGTTATCTGTTGTTCAAACCCGCCGCCGCACCGGCGGAGCAGATGCATCTGGCCCTGGCTGGACCGGCCAAGGTGAAGCAGGACCTGCCGCATCATCCGATTTTTGCCGCCGCTCTGGAGCGAATTCTTGTCGATATCCAGCCGCTTCGTTATCCGGAATTGTTGCAGGACGCGCTGCCCGCTCCTGAAGTGGAGACGCCAATTCCGACGGACAACGTTGAGACGGCGAAGGTGGACCGCAGCTTGATTGATGCGGCGAGAGACCTGCTGTTGCAGCGGACGTTTGCGCTTCCCTCTCTTCTCTCCTTTCAGTTTTTGACGGGAGAAATGGCGCCTGCCTCGGCCATGACGAAGGTGCTTTCCGCGCAACAGGAGATGGAGAAAAAGCTGGAGGGCATGCTGATCGACCAGTGGCTGACGAAAGTCCGCGAATCACGACGTGGAAACGGCGGCGACGGAGACGGCGAATGGCTCGACTACATGTTTGCCTCTCCCATTCCCAATCCGGTGCATATGGAATGCGAAATCGGCGCCCACGAGAACCAGCCGCGGCAGCCGGGATGGTTTCCGCAATCCTGGTTGCATTATGTACATGCCGTCGGCATTCGTTGAAGATTTTTCAATCGCGCACTCTCTCGTCGGATTCACTGCTGCTGTTGCATTTGCTGGATCTCAAGCAAGGGAAAGGCTGGCGGCGGAGGCTCCTGGGCCTTCTCCACCATCACCGACCAATCTTCCGGCGTCGGCATGTCGCGATCGAGAGCAGGCGCCTCGTCGAACGATTCCACCTTGACCGCGACGTAGAGCTCGCTGGCAGCCCTTCCGCGAAATATGCCGTGCGTTGGAGGTACATCCGCATAATCGCGGCCGATGGCGGTACGAATGTGCCGTTCGCGCGCGAGCAGATTGTTGGTCGGGTCGAAGCCCACCCAGCCCAGATGCGGCAGGAATGCCTCCACCCAGGCATGCGTTGCGCCGTTGGAGGAGCGGTCAAGTTCGCGGTCACTCTGGTACAGATATCCGCTGACGTAACGGCATGGAATGCCTACATATCGCAATAGCGCAATCATGATGTGGGCGAAATCCTGGCAGACGCCCTCGCGAGCCTCAATCGCCTCGTCGATCGGCGAGTCCACCCGTGTCGAACGAGGAACATATTGAATGTACTCAAACAGGCGTTGATTCAGCTCCCGCGCCAACATCAGCGGATCGTCGCGCCGGGCGATTTTCAGCCGGGCGGCCAGCACCTGCAGCAGCGGCGTCGGCTTGGCGAACTCGCTGGGCAGCAACATCTCCCAGTAATCTCCATGACCGACCAGCACATCCAAGTCGGCCCATGCCGAGGGACCAGCGATTGCGGCAGCTCGGCAAGCGGATGCTGCTCCACTAAAGATTCGGCGACGATCACCAGCTGATTGTGTTCGGCTGGAATATCGAAATGCTGGATCTGGTTGCCGAGATGGTCGCGATAGGAAAACACGCGGCACCGCGGGCTGACGGAAAGCGAAAACGAGAGACAGCGCTGGTTAGAGTCGGAGCGTGGATGCATTCGCGTTTCCATGACACTCTCGCTCACGCAATGCGAGTAGACAAATTTGGTCAGGTGTCGCACGGAATAAAATTTCATGGTGCGTTTCTCCTTCCGGCTGCTGGTTTGCGAGTACTGCCGCAGTTCTACTGCGGCAGTGCCACATGCACCTTGTACTGAATGTAGTCGCGGTAGATCAATGCGTGGATGTGGCGACATTGATGCGTAATGTTCTGCACGTACGCTCCGACTCCATGGTGCACCACTTCCGAAATTTCGCAGAAATTCAGCGATGCTTGCATACGGCCAGCCACGCGGCTGATCTCTTCCGCAACCAGCCGACCGCTTCCCTCCTGTAGCGCCAGCAGCGCCCATCGCAACTGATCGATGGAATAGCGGACCGAATGCGGAAACTCCTTGTTGAGCAACAAAAATCGAAGAATCTGCGGCTGGGTCAGGTCGGCGGTATACAAGTTGCAATACGATTCAAAGGCCGTGCAGCAACGCAGCAGGCCAATCCATTCCAGAAACTGCTGGCTGCCCGCACCCTCGGAAATACTCTCCGAAGCGTCCCATTCAAACACGCCGATCAAAGTCGCAATTGCGGTGGCGCGCTCGATGGCGCGGCCAATCTGAATAAAATGCCAGCCCTCACCATGGCTCATGGAGCTGTCCGTCGCGCCCTGAAACAGATGAAGATCATCAAGCGTCGCCGCTGGAAATTCATCCAGCCGATGGCCTTTCTCCGGGGCCTCATCGGTGACGCGATGATACATGCGGTTCAGTTGCTGCCACTGCTCGGAAGTGATCTCTTCGCGCACTTGCCTTGCATTTTCTCGTGCCGCGGTGATGCATCCGGTAATGGATGCGCAATTGTCCCGCTCAAACGCCAGCGCATGGGCGAGCCCATAAAAATCGCCGTTCCACTCCAGACCCTCGGGATTCCCCAGCGCAGCCAGCACACGCTTCCAGCGTCCTTCTTCGCTGGTGCTGGAAGGGTCCAGAGTCATGCTTAAATTTACATCCAGCATGCGCACCGTGTGCTCGGCGCGCTCAAGATAGCGACTCATCCAATAAAGACTGTCTGCTACTCGCGAGAGCATCCCGCCTCCAATAATCCATCCGTTTCCAGTAAGGTAGACCGGATTTGCAGATTCCGTAGTTGAATGACTCCCGTTCAGATTCGACTACGCCAACTGTAAATCTGCTTTAAGCGTGCAGCACCCAAGTATCCTTGCTGCCGCCGCCTTGCGATGAATTCACGACCAACGAACCTTTTCGCAGCGCGACCCGCGTCAGACCGCCGGGAACAACCGTCACTTTGTCGCCGTAGATTATGTAGGGGCGCAGATCAACGTGGCGCGGCTCGATGCTGGGGTCGTTCCCTCCGCCCATAAGGCAGGGCGACCTCGAAAAAGACAGTGTCGGCTGCGCGATATAATTGCGCGGGTTGGCTTCGATCAAGTTGCGGAACTCTGCCCGCTGCTCTTTCGTGCTGTGCGCGCCAATCAACATGCCGTAACCGCCAGACTCGCCTACAGCCTTGACCACCAGGCTCTCCAGATTCTCGAAGGCGTGCTGACGCTGTACCGGATCCGTCATGAGAAAAGTCTCAACGTTGGGCAGGATCGGGTCTTCTTTCAGGTAGTAGCGAATGATCGCCGGCACATAGGCGTAAAGAGCTTTATCGTCGGCGAGCCCGGTACCAAAGGCGTTGGCGAGCGTAACGTTGCCGGACCGATAGGCATTGAACAAGCCGGCCACGCCAAGGATCGAGTCGCCGTGAAAGGCCAGCGGGTCAATGAAGTCGTCATCGACGCGACGATAAATCACGTCCACGCGCTTTAGTCCCGCTGTCGTGCGCATATAGACGATGTTGTCGTGAATGACCAGGTCCCGGCCTTCGACCAGCTCGATGCCCATTTGGCGGGCGAGATAGGTGTGCTCAAAATAGGCAGAATTGTAGACGCCGGGAGTCAGCAGCACAATCGTGGGCTCAGGGCGGCCTTCGGGAGCGAGCGATCGCAGCGCGCCAAGCAGGACCTGCGGATAGTGCTCGATGGGCCGCACTTCGTAGCTGCGGAACGTCTGCGGAAACGCACGCTTCATGACGCGACGGCTGGTCAGCATGTAACTGACGCCGCTGGGTACGCGAAGATTGTCTTCCAGCACGACGAAGGCACCGTCGTTCAGGCGCAGCAGGTCGGTGCCGGTCACCGCGATGTAGACATTGCGCGGTACCTGCAGCCCACGCATTTCGCGGCGAAAGTGAGGGCAGCTATAGACAATTTCGCGTGGAACAAAACCGTCGCGCAGAATTTTTCCGTCGTTATAGACATCGTCGAGAAACAGATTCAGCGCCGTGATGCGCTGAATAAGCCCGCGCTCAATGCGGTCCCACTCCGCCCCAGTGATGATGCGCGGCAGCATGTCGTAGGGAAAGATGCGTTCGGTGCCTTCCTGATTTCCGTAGACCGTAAAAGTAATGCCCTGGGTCCGAAAGGAAATGTCGGCGGAATGTTTGCGTCGCGCCAGTTCTTCCTGCGGCAAACATCTGAAGGTTTCCAGCAGCAGGCGATAGTGGGGACGAACTTCTCCGTCCGAATCGAACATTTCATCGTAGGCCTGATCCAGAAAATAGTTGCGCAGATATCCGTTGTTGAAATTCGTGGGCACAGACTTCCGTTTCCCGAAAGACGTCGAAGCGGGCGCTTCTGCTGCCGCATTCGGAAGTTCGTTCGCAGGACTGCTCATTGGCCCGTTCCTGCTTTCGTAGCGGGTACTGTCCCGGCCAGACCGGATTTCGCTCGCTCATCCAGCCAGTCGGAAACCACGAAAAAGTGGGTGAGATTGGCCACTCCGAAAGAAGTTGTCAGGGCAACGTCGGAGGCGTCTCGACCCGTCGCCATCAACACTCTTCCCAGGCGTTGGCAGTTATGGCGCGCATCCATCGTCCACCAGCGTCCGCTGAGATAGACCTCAAACCATGCGCTGAAGTCCATGGGGGCCGGCGCGACGATCACGTCGAAGTCGCCCAGGTAGCCAGTCGCGTAACGCGCCGGAATGTTGAGCGCCCGGCAAAACGTGATGGCCAGGTGCTGAAAATCTCGGCAGACGCCGGTGCGCTCCGTAAACACGTCGAGCGCCGTCTTGGTAGGTCGCGCAGCCATGTAATTGAACTGGACAATCCGATTGACATACGCAACGACGTCCTGGACGCGGGAAAATCCACGAGGCAGTCCGCCAAACAAGTCCAGCGCTACCGCCGAAAGCCGATCTACCTCGCAGTACCGACTGTTCAGAAGAAACTTGAGCACCTCATGCGGCAGGCCCTGTACGGGCATTTCCTCGGCAGACGGGTCGATTTCATCCACTTCGTCGGAGCCGACAATCAACGTGGAACCATGCAGTCGCAACGCACCCGCCGGCGCAAAGATGCGGCTGCAGCGATTGCCAAAACTGTCGATGTATTCGGCAACAGGAAGTTTCGGCTCTGTCAGCAGAATGTCCGGCTCCCGCAGATCGCGGTCGCGCGAAGGATGCACATGCAGCAGGGCCACCATCGCTGTCGGCGCGGGCAATTCGAAACGAAGGTCGTAACCTAATCGAATAAGCATCCAGGCTCCTGATTGAATCGCGTTCCCAGTTCTATTCGTAGGGGTCTGGTGTTCCGTGCCGTTTTGTGGCCAAATCGAGGCTGCCGCCTCAAACCGCAGTATTGCAACCGATGTGTTAAGAATTGAACAGGTCGAAGAATTTCGCAAGCGCCAAATTGAAACGGCCCTGAAAAACCGGGAGAGTAAATGACGTATTGCCTCGGCATCAAGACACAGGAAGGGCTGATTATGGCCTCCGATTCGCGCACCAACGCGGGCTACGACCAGGTGAACGTCTGCCGCAAAATGCATACGTTCACCGAACCCGGCGAGCGCTCCTTCGTCATCCTGACCAGCGGCAGTCTCTCCATTACGCAGTCGGTCATCACGCTGCTTCGAAACGAATTCAAGCACGGCAAGGGACTGGCCACGGCCCGCAACATGTATGAGGCCGCGCGCGCTGTCGGCGCCTGTGTTCGCGCCATTTCCGACCTGGACCGCGATGCGCTTGCCAAGGATGAGTACAACTTCAACATCCACCTGTTGCTCGGCGGGCAGATCAAAGGCGAAGCCGCCGACCTGTACCTGATCTATCCCCAGGGCAACCCGATCTGCGCCACAGAAGACTCTCCCTATCTGCAAATCGGAGAGGTGAAATACGGCCGACCGATTCTTGACCGAGGCATCGACTCCCGAACGACATCTCTGGACGCGGCCTCGAAATATGCCATGCTTTCCTTTGATGCAACCATGCGCTCCAACGTTACCGTTGGCCCTCCCATCGAGTTGTTGCAGTATCGCAACGACAGTCTTTGCTTCGACCAATATCGTCGCTTTGGCGCGCACGACTCGGAGCTGGACCTGATTCATGCGCGATGGGAGCAGGCATTGCGACGCGTCGTGGATGATCTGCCAACCATCCAGTTTGCCGGCACCCTGGAGGATTTGAGCCTGCTGCAGGCGACCATCGCGGAGCCATGATGAATCTCAATCTTCATCCCCCGCGCCCGGCATATTGGTGGGCTTGCGATCCGGATTGATAGCGGGGCGGTGCGCATTTTTCATCTGCCGATTCATCTCCGGCAATTGCGTCTGCTTGAATTGCTCCCATCCGGGCAGCACTTCCTTCCCCTCTGCCTTTACATGCGCGGCGGCAGCCGCCTGGGCTTCTGTCGGAATGGCATCCGCCTGCTGCAACGCCCCATACAGCATGGTCGCTTCGGCTGTTACCTCATCAATGCCGGGCAGCCGGTCGTCGCGGCGAGCCGCGTCAGATACTGTGCCCTCTACGATCGCCTTCAGTACCGCGTTGAATGGTGCGAGTTGCGCTGCGAGAGCAGCGTCCGGGACTGCCGCCGCCTGCTCCATCACCGAGTGCGCTTGCAAGTCCGCCTTGGCAAGCTCATCGAGGGACGCCGCCATCGTGGCCTGCGCCGTGTGCAGCGCTTCCAACTCTGCCTGCGACATGCGCACGCGCGGGTCCATCTTTACCAGCACAGGCTGCGTCTCCGTTTTGCCGTCTACGGTCAGACGGACCGTGTACGTTCCGGGCACAACCAGCGGCCCTTGCGGCACCAGCGGAGTGCGATGCGGCACGGCGGCGATCGGATAGGAATAATTGGTCGCAGTGGGAGCGGTGGCGCGAAGGTCCCATACCCAGCGATGCATCCCGGCCGTTGTGGGTAAGGGGCCATGCATCTTCGGCCAGTAGGCGGGAATCAATCCGGCGCGCAACTCTTCCGGCGTGGGCGAAACTGGATCGTCGCTGCTGTATTTGCGCAGCACGTTTCCGGTATTGTCCAGAATTTCCAGGGTTACAGTGCCGTATGCACCATGGGGCAAATCGTAGTCGAGAATTGCGCCATCCGGAGGATTCTCACCCGCCGGTTCATCCGCCGGCAGCGGCGTATCGGTATTGGTGTCGCGACGCACGCGCCATGCCGCAGCGGGTCGGAACAGCATTGCATCCTTTTTGCCTGTTTCGGCTGCGAGTTCGCGCAGTGGACTCACATCATCGAGGACCCAGAAGGAGCGGCCATGCGTTGCAACGATCAGATCGTCATCCTTCACCAGCAGGTCACGCATGGAAGTGTGGGGAAGGTTGTATTCCAGCGCCCGCCAATGTTCGCCATCGTCGAGGGAGGCCCAGACCGCATTCTCCGTCGCCGCATACAGCAAGCCTGGCTGCACCGGATCGGCGCGCACCGCGTTCACGGGCGCGTTATCGGGCAGGCCCGCGCTGATCGAAACCCACGTCTTGCCGCCATCGTGCGTGCGGAAAACATACGGCTGCAGGTCATCGACGCGGAAGCGGTTCACCGCGACATAGGCGGAGTCGTCATCGAAGCGCGAAGCGTCGATTTGTGCGATCTTGCTCCACGGCGCAACGCCGGGCGGCGTGATCTTCGTCCAGTTGGCCCCGCCATCGCGCGTGATCCAGACCAGGCCATCGTCGGTCCCGGCCCAGATTGTCCGCGTCGTCTTGTAGGAAGCTGCAATCGCGTAGATGACGCCGCGGCGTTCCTCCTGCTGCTTTGCGGTGAGAGGCGGAACAGATGGCGGCTGACCCGTCTTCTCCTGGCTCAGGTCGGGGCTGATCGTCTTCCAGGCGTGACCGCCATCCGTCGTCAGAAACAGATGGTTCGTCGCGTAATACAGCGTGTGCGGGTCTACAGGAGAAAACTCGATCGGCTGCGTCCTGTCGGCGCGAAAACCCTTCGTGTGCATGGGCAGCGGCGTTACATTCTGCACCTGGCCGGTCACCATGTCATCGCGCGAGACCTCGGTCCGGCCCGCGCCGTAGACTATGTCGGGATGCAGCGGGTCCGGCGCGGCATAGCCGTACTCGATAATGCCGACAGGGCGCCAGTCGCGGAACGTGATTTCGCCATCGTTGCCGCGCGTCGAGGTGCAGACGGAACCGCTCTCCTGCTGCCCCGCGCACACTTGATATGGAAAGCTGTTGGTCGCCGCGACATGATAGAGCTGCGCCGTCGGCTGGTTGTACCAGGAGCTCCAGCTATCGCCGCCGTTCACGCTGACAAGCGCGCCTTGATCGCTGACCAGCAGCAGGATTTTCGGATTGCGCGGGTTGATCCACAGGTTCTGATAATCGTCGCCACCGGGCGCGCCGCGCAGGCTGATCCAGGTTTTGCCGCCATCTTCCGAACGGCATGTGACGATGCTAGTGCTATAGACAATATCTTGATTTTGCGGATCGACCACCGGTACCGGCAGGTCGCCACCGCCAATCTTCATCGCCGGTCGCGGATCGGCCGTGATTTTGCGCCAGTTCATCCCGCCGTCGTCGGAGCGATACACTCCCAGCCCTTTGCCCGTCGCGTATCCGCCTTCCTCCTTGGTGGACAAGGTCGCATACAGCCGCTGCGGATCGCTGGCTGCGATGGCGACATTGATTTGCACCAGGTCCTTCGGCAGGCCATTCGTCAGCGGCTTCCATGTCGTGCCGCCGTCGGTCGATTTGAAAAGCCCGCCAGTCGTTCCCGCGTACTCGTTGCCATCCTCCCATGGCCCGAGGCGTTCATTCCACAGCGACGCATACACGACCTGTGGATTCTTCGGATCGATCGCAACGTCCGAGCCGCCGGTATTTTCATCCTTGTACAAGACTTTGACCCAGGTCTTGCCGCCGTCTTCCGAGCGAAAGATTCCACGCTCCGCGTTGGGTCCATAAGGGTGGCCGAGGACCGCTGCGAAAATTCTGTTGGCATTCGTTGGATCGACAGCCATCGCCGGTATTTGCTGACCATCGCGCAGGCCGAGATGCGTCCATGTCCTGCCCGCGTCGGCAGAGCGATAGATCCCGTCGCCGACAGAAAGATCGGGCCGGTGCAACCCTTCGCCGCTCGCAACATAGACTACGTTGCTGTCCGAGGGCGCCACAGCGATAGCGCCAATCGACTGCGTATCCTGGCCGTCGAAAAGCGGGCTCCAGGTGCGTCCGTAATCGGTCGACTTCCACACGCCGCCATCTACCTGGCCAACGTAGAACACGTTCGGCTGGTCCGCAGCACCCGCAGCGGCGCGTGTACGACCTCCGCGAAATGGCCCGATCATGCGCCAGTGCATGTCCGGCATGGAACTGGTGTGTTCCGCAGCCATGCAAACGGCAGGAATCAGCAGGCCGATCATCAGCAATGCAGGCAACAGAGAGCGAGAGGCAGAGCGGGTTTCCTTCATTTTCATCCCTTCGATTTGCGGCGCTATGGGCAGCGGGAATCTCCGAATCGTCTTTCCAGCCAACGACGGCGCAGAACTGAACTCCCCCCCCTGAGCGCCTGATTCGTTGCATGGCTTTCAATCCGCAAGAATATCCGATCAAAGACTTCCCTGCTGCGGCACCTTCGATTCTGCCCCATCACGCCGTATTTTGGCTTCAAATTTTTGCGTTCCCGCTTGCTCCTATGGCCATTCGGCATTCACAATCTCAGGAGTGATGAACTTTTCCCGTTTTGCCTCGCCCATCCGGCCCTCCACTCGAGTCGTGACCTGCGCCGCACTGCTTGCTGCGCTGGCATCGGCATCGTCTCTGGCCGCGCAATCGCTGCCGCCTGCTCTTTTCAACGGATTGCAATGGCGGCTCATCGGGCCATTCCGCGCCGGACGCGTCGTCGCGGTCAGCGGCGTGCCGGGAAGCCATCGAGAGTTTTTCTTTGGCGGCGTCGACGGCGGCGTCTGGAAGACCACCGACGCTGGAACGGTCTGGCAGCCGATCTTCGACCAAGCGCCGGTGGCGTCGATTGGCGCGCTCGCGGTCGCCACTTCGGAGCCGAAGGTGATCTACGCGGGCACGGGCGAATCCGATATCCGCTCCGATCTCGCTTCGGGCGATGGCATGTATCGCAGCGACGATGGCGGCTCGACATGGAAACACATTGGTCTCGCGGACTCTCAGCAGATCAGCCGCATTTTGGTCGGTCCCAGCGACGCTGACACGGTCTACGTTGGCGTGCTTGGCCACGCCTATGGACCGAGCGCCGAGCGCGGCGTCTACAAATCGACCGACGCCGGAGCGCACTGGCAGCGAGTGCTCGACAAGGGACCCGATGTCGGCATTGCCGATCTCGCGATGGCGACAGGCAAGCCGAACATCCTGTTTGCCGCAACCTGGAACGCGCATCGCCCTCCCTGGAGCACATATCCGCCGATTGAAGGGCCTGGCAATGGCCTTTACCGCTCCACGGATGGCGGCGCGCACTGGGTGCAGATCGCCGGCCACGGCCTGCCGCAGGGCACGTGGGGGCGTACCGGTATCGCCGTCAGCGCCGACGGCAGTCGAGTCTACGCGACCATCCCTTGCCCCGGCCACTCTGGACTGTATCGTTCGGACGATGGCGGTGACACCTGGACCCTCGCAAATTCTGACCCGCGCCTGACCAGCCGCGCCTGGTATTTCAGCTCGCTGGCCATCGACCCAAGCAACGCAGATGTTCTTTACATTCCCAACGTGGCTTTGTACCGAACGGAAGACGGCGGCAAGACCCTCCAGATTGTGCGCGGCGCGCCGGGCGGCGACGACTATCACCAGATTTGGGTTGACCCGAAGAATTCTGACGACCTGATGTTGGGCGTGGACCAGGGCGCAACCGTGAGCCTTGACCGTGGCAAGACCTGGACGACCTGGTACAACCAGCCGACCGCACAGATGTATCACGTCACCACGGACAACAAATTCCCTTACTACGTCTACGGCGCGCAGCAGGACAGCGGCTCGATCGCCGTCGCCAGCCGCAGCGACCATGGTCACATCGACACCCGCGACTGGTTTCTGCCGGGCGGAAGCGAGAGCGGCTATATCGCGATCGATCCCCGCAACGAAAACATTATCTACGAGACCGACACGTACGGAGAGGTGAAGCGTTTCGATCGCAGGACCTCATTCAGTCAGATCGTTACGCCGTGGCCGCTCGGCGGCTTTGCAGCGCACATTAACAAGCGGCACTATCGCGATCCGTGGACGCCGGTACTCGTCTTCTCGCCCGCCGATCAACGCTCGCTCTACCTGGGAACACAGTATGCGATGAAGACCGTCGATGGCGGACTCCACTGGCAGCAGATCAGCCCCGATCTTACAGGCGCCGTGCAGCAGGACTCAACTAGCACTGGCGAACCTACGACGGCAAACGCGGAACAGCGCGGCTATGGCGTCGTCTTTACCATTGCGCCCTCGCGGCTGAATGCCGGAGAAATCTGGGCTGGCAGCGACACTGGGCGGATTCATTTGACGACCGATGCTGGAAAGACATGGCGCGATGTCACCCCGCCGAACCTTTCCGCGTGGAGTAAAATTTCGCTGATCGAGGCTTCGCGTTTCGATCCTGCCACCGCGTATGCAACCATCGACCGGCGTCGTCTGGATGACCGGAAACCCTATCTCTACATTACCCATGACTACGGAAAAACATGGAAACTCTCTGTCGATGGGATCGCGCCGACACATTTTCTTCGGGCGGTTCGCCAGGATCCGGTGCAGCGCAATCTGCTATTTGCCGGAACGGAATTCGGCATCTACGCTTCCTTTGACGAAGGAGACCACTGGCAGTCCTTGCAGCTCAACCTGCCAGTAAGCTCGGTGCGCGACATGACGGTCCACGACAGTGATCTTATCGTCGCCACACACGGCCGCTCGTTCTGGATTCTGGATGATATTGCGCCGCTGCGGCAGGCCGCTGCTGTCCAGGCTGCAAAGTCCTATCTCTACGCGCCTCCCACCGCAGTACGCGTCGATAACGATGGCTTCCTCGGCACCCCGCTTCCGCCGGAGGAGCCGCAGGCCAGCAACCCGCCCGATGGCGCCATCGTCGACTACTACCTCAGCAGCAACGCCGTCAAAGTCACCTTGCAGGTTCTCGACGCAAAGGGTCGAGTTCTGCGCCATTTTTCCAACGCCGACAAACAGACGATCCAGCGGCCGTTGTTGCCCATCGCCGAACGCTGGTTTCCAGTGCCGCAAATCCTGGAGACCACGTCCGGCGAACATCGCTTCATCTGGGACCTCGCCGCCGGTGGTTCTGGCACCGACGTCGACGGCGACGATATTGACGCGGCGAGCGTGCCCACGGGACCACGCGTGCCTCCCGGCACCTATACCCTGAATCTCACGGTCGACGGAACGACGATGGAGCGCCCACTGCATGTTTCCATGGACCCGCGCAGCGCGGCCACAACCGAGGTGCTCGATCGGCAATTCGCGCTTGCCGAATCGATCTATGTGCGGACACTTGCCAGTCGCAAGGCGATGGCGGAACTGGAAAGTGTCGAGGGCCAATTGAAAAACCTCCAGTCGGGCCAGGGCGATTCCGCGGACCTGAAAGCAGCCTTACGCGCCGCGCTGCAACAACTGCAGGCCATCAAGGGCGGGAGCCATCCCGGCGCCGGTCCAAAAGAAAAACAGATTGGCCTTGCCGAGGCCAACACCGGTCTTGGCGTCGCGCTGCGCGTGGTGGAAAGCGGAGACCGGACCGCGCCTGCGCAGGCCATCGTCATTTTTAACCAGATGAACCAAGCTGCGAGTGAACAGATTGCGGCGTGGCAGCGCTTCAAGACAAACGAGCTTGCTACCGTGAACGTGGCGCTGCAACGGGCCCATCAGGCCCCATTGCAGATTGCCGCCATCGAAGAACAGGTCCACTATGCCATGACGCGGTAGCACATGTCGAAACGCGACTCATTCGTACCACGGAGCAGCGTCCGCTACGCTTCAGCAGGATCAATGGACCGCGCATCCATACGATCCGCCAAGCAACGATTGCAGCGTGTCGTACCCTCGCAGCTTTCGTACCCTTAGATCAAAGGGGCTGGATTCGAGGAGCACTCATGTCGCCGAATGAAGACGCCACACCCCGCCAGCATGCGTCCACCGGACCCGCCGCGTCGCAAATGCCCGAGACTTCGTATGCTGAACATGTCCGCACCCTGCTTTCTCTCTCCTCCATTGCCACCCTCTCGACGCTCTCCCGCAAGCATGTCGGCTACGCGGAGATGGGCCGCACTCGGTTGCGCCGCGGCAGCAACTCACGGGCGGCACGAAAGAACCGCTCTGCGTCCTCTGGGCGAATAAACAGGACATACGCCGACAGCACGTCCCATTGGAACATCGGAATATTCAGCGAATATTCAAGGCACAGATGGAACGTCAGTCCCAGAAGCAGCAGCGGATAGCGGAATGGCCGGAACCAGATCAGGACGCCCAGGCAGAACTCGAGGACCAATGTGTACCAGGTCGCAAGCTTCAAAATCCATGGATACTGCACCCACGCAGGCAAGGGAAAGCGCTGGATTGCATGAATGTGAAATACGTAAAAAAGCGCGGTCCCATTCAGCCACGGCGTGCCCTTCATCTTCCATAGGAACGAAGAAAAGTACAGCAGCGCCAGCTCAAACTGAATCATGCGCTGCGCCCACGGAGCTTTGGGCGGTATCTCGGCGCCTTCCAACTTCCTGCGCACGCGTATCAGGCGATCCAGCGACAAGACCGCTCCCGCCGGGGCGAACATCAGAAAAAATCCGGTGACGCGCAAAAACACGTCCCCGCCATGCAGGATGTAGAGATTTCTCTGCTGCATGGAAGCCAGGCAGGCGAACACCACGATGCTGCTCAACCGGGTCCACAATCCAACCGTCAGCGATACAGCGAAGCAAAGGAAAATCCAGAAAAATGCCGCGACCCAAGCATCGCTCTGCGGCATCACGGTGAACAGGTTCAGCCGGACGCCGGGCTCAACCCTGGTCATCGTCGACAGAGTCACCCAACTATGGACGCCGTACCAATCCAGCCATTCAGAATGCAGCAAGACCAGGGTAGCCGTCACGCAAGCGCCATATAAAATGCGGAACACAGCCATCGGCACAGGAGACTGCGGAGCAAAAAAAAATCGCTCCCAGGCCTCTCGAATCCTCGCCAGCGTCATCGCAGGTCCTCGCCGCCTACATAATATTCGTAGAAGAATTCCGGCTTGGGTACCGGTTCATGCGCCTGCGTCACACCATATTGGATGGGGGCCTGAAATTTCATCAGGACCACCATCTGCGGAGGATCGTCCGCGTTGTTCAACAGCCATGCAACGTGCTTCGCCACATCTGGCCAAAGAGCCGCATACTTTGTGTCGCATAGCACCTCAGCAAACTTGCGATATCTCTCTTCGCGATATCGCTTTCCGTAACTGAGTTGTTCCATCCGCGGAAAGGCAAACACGCGCGTATGGCGATTCTGTGCGATCGCGACGGCTTCAATGAAGGAGTTCACAGGTCGGGGATTGGGGGCGAAGAAGTCCCACGACTGAAACAGCCCGGTCCACAACAGATACGGTCGAACCAGCTCTTTGAATTCTCGTAGAGGCGGAACGTTCAAAGGGACCGCCCAGGTGGTAATCGCAATCAGGTTGAACAGAATAAAAATGCTGATGGCGCCGCGCAGAAATCCTGGGCCCCCCGCATTCGCGGGTCCCGATGCGCGAACATCGTCCGGCTTCTTCGGCTTGGCTTCGTCGCACGCGCCTCCCCTGCCAGCCGGATTGTCGCTCGTCGCCTTCATCCCTTCTCCCCAGTTTCACCCACAGCTTCACCGTTGACCAGACCCGTCGTCACAAATCTCTGAAAAGCTATGGTCGGAGGGCCAATGCCCGGGCCTGTGTCCTTGCCAAACCGTTTGTGACATCCGTGGTCCTCTGCGCAGCCCAGGGGCCATGAGGGAGAAGTTGCCGAGGAAGTCTCGGACCGTTGCGGGGCAACCATGGCAGGACTAGCATCGGCGTAGGACAACTGGCGGGTCGCCGGGTACGCGACAGGCGACCGTATTTGCGAGAGCACAAACAGGGCGCACCCCGCATTACAAGGAAACTTATGATGGAGTTCCACATTTCGCGCGATGCTCGCGATCGCTACCAGGTCAGCGATCTCCTCTTCAGCTTTGTCGGCAACGTGATCTTCGCGGACATAGGCGGCTGCCGCGAATTTGCCTACCGGATGAATAAAGTACGCGCCTCCGCAGGCAATCCGTCCAAGATGGTCCATCCGGGAGCGCTGTTCGCAATGGGGCTGATTGACGAGGTCAGCCATGCATTGGTGGCGCAGTACCGTCGCAATCGAGACCCGGAAGTGACGAGGGCCGCTCTCGATTGGTTTGCCGCGCGGATTGGCGAAGAGGACGTGGACAAACTGCTGCGCGGGTTTGTACAAGAGTTTCCCTCAGTCGCCATTTATCGCGGAAAAGTCGAGCTGGGGCCATGGCTGGAGGACTCGACGGACGGACGGCCGCATCGCGAGGCGGTCCTTGAAGAGCTGATCCTGCTTTGGCTGGCGAACCAGAATCCTGCGTTTCAACCTTTTCGTGAGCTCTATGACGACACCCGGCTGGCCGAGAGCACCGCTTACAAACAAGTCACGGCAGAGCTTGGCGATTATTTCGCGACACGTCCAGCGACAGAAATGGGGCGTGGCAATCTGCTCGACCTATTGCGTGCGCCTGCCGTAGCAGCGCCGAACTCCCTGGCTGGACAACTGGCGTGGATTCGACAGAACTGGGCGCGCTTCCTGGGCGAGAAGTTCCCCAGGCTGCTGCTGGCAGCCGATGTGCTCAAGGAGGAGGAAGTTGCAATCTGGATGCGCTTTCATCCGCCGTCGGAACATGGACAGCGGAACATGTTTCAGATGGGAAAGGCATCCGAAGTCCCTGTGTACGATCGGTCCGCGACACAGCGGGCCATCGATCCAGAGTACGAACGGTTCAGCCAGGACCTCGACTGGATGCCGAATGTCGTGATGATTGCGAAGAGTACCCATGTGTGGCTCGCACAGATGTCAAGGCAATATCGGCGAGCGATCGAGCGGCTGGACCAGGTCCCGAACGAGGAGTTGGACCTGCTGGCGACGCGCGGAATCAACGCGCTGTGGTTGATAGGCGTCTGGGAGCGCAGTCTTGCTTCGCGGACGATCAAGCAGCTTTGCGGCCAGTCAGAGGCCGCGGCTTCCGCGTATTCGCTGGACAGTTACCGGATCGCCGACGATCTCGGCGGCGACCTCGCCTATCGTGACCTGCAACACCGGGCAGCGATGCGTGGAATTCGACTCGCCAGCGACATGGTGCCAAACCATTTCGGCATCGATTCAGGTTGGGTGATCGACCATCCGGAATGGTTCCTGTCTCGCACGGACTTGCCCTTTGCGTACAGTTTCAACGGGCCGGATCTTTCGCATGATCCGAGGGTCGAGGTCAAGATTGACGACCGCTACTACGATCGCAGCGATGCGGCGGTCGTTTTTCGGCGGCGAGACAACGCCTCCGGGCACATCGAATACATTTACCACGGCAACGACGGGACCAGCTTTCCTTGGAACGACACGGCGCAGTTGAACTATATGCGCGCCGATGTCCGCGAACAGGTCATCCAGACCATCCTTCATGTGGCGCGGATATTCCCCATCATCCGCTTCGACGCCGCGATGACCCTGGCGCGACGGCAGGTGCAGCGACTCTGGTTTCCTCTTCCCGGCAGCGGCGGGGCCATTCCGTCGCGGGCTGAGTTCAGTATGACCCAGGAGCAGTTTGACGCGCTGATGCCGCAGGAGTTCTGGCGGGAAGTTGTGGACCGGGTCGCGGCGGAAGTTCCCGGCACGCTTCTGCTGGCGGAGGCGTTTTGGCTGTTGGAAGGCTATTTCGTGCGAACGCTGGGAATGCATCGCGTCTACAACAGCGCGTTTATGAATATGCTGCGCGACGAGGAAAACGAGAAATATCGCTCGGTAATAAAAAACACCATCGAATTCGATCCCGACATTCTCAAGCGCTATGTCAACTTCATGAGCAATCCCGACGAAAAGACCGCCATCGATCAATTCGGAACTGGAGACAAATATTTCGGCGTCTGCACGCTGATGGCGACGTTGCCTGGGTTGCCTATGTTTGGCCACGGGCAGATTGAGGCCTTCACGGAACGATACGGCATGGAGTACAAGAGACCGCGTCATGACGAAACACCCAATGAGTATCTGGTCGAACGGCATCAACGGGAGATTGCTCCGCTGCTGAGGGACCGCGCGCTATTTGCCGAGAGCAGGCATTTCGCGCTCTTCGACTTTTATGCGGACAATGGGGCCATCGATGAAAACGTGTTTGCCTACTCGAATCGGCTGGGCGATCGCAAGGCGTTGGTCATTTACCACAACAGGTTCGCGAGCACGGAAGGGACCTTGAATCGTTCGGCGGCCCGCGCAGACAAAGGTTCGGGCGCGCTGTGCCAGACGAATCTATACCAAGCGCTCGAACTTCCCCCTGGCGATGGATTGATTCTTGCTTTTCAAGATAGCGCGACGGGCCTCCACTACCTGCGACGTTCGACGGAGATCGCGCGTAACGGTCTCCGCATCCATTTGCGGGCGTATCAGTACCATGTCTTCCAGCATTGGCGAACCCTGCATTCCACGAGCGAGCACCCATGGGAGTTGCTTTGCGACGAGTTGAATGGAGCGGGGGCATGGAGCCTCGACGACGAGTTGGCAATGCTCAAGTTGCGCCCCGTCCACGCAGCGCTGCGCGACGCGCTGGAGCCGGAATTGCTGCGCCGTTTCGCCGTTTTTGCTGAATTTGAAGCAGGACCAGCGCTTCCTCAATCGCAGCAAAGTCAACGTTCTAAAAAGCGCGACAAAATGATGGATGCCATGAAGGACTGCGCGGAACTGTTCCTTCTGGAGGCGAGCGCGGCGATCCGCAGGGGCCAACCCCAACAGGAGAGCGCGGCGGCTGGGAAAGCCGGACCTGTTGACCGTGCGACGGGACCTTCCACTGCGATCGCGGCGGCGCAGACCTATTCGAAATTATTGTTGGCGGCAACCAAGTTTCCGCGCCTGCAGCGCGCTGTCATCCAAGGGACAACGTTGGATCTGCGCATCGCGGGGCCAAGCCCTGGCCCGCAGGACAACACGGCTGCAGCGTGGGCGCCGATTGTGGCGTGGTGCCTTCTCCGTGCTTGCGCAGTCATGCTTCCAAAACAAGACCACGCCACTGAGGTCTTCGACCGCCTGTACATGCGCCCCGCATTGGCCCAGGCGTTCAGTTCACTCGGAATTGAGGGCGACGACGCGTACAGAGAGGCGGCACGCATCCGGGTTTTGCTGACCCATGCGGACGGCGCGGCGACAATTTTCTGGACCGATCCGGATGTCGTCTGGCTCACCCACCTGCATGAGGCAGACGGTCACCGGTATTTCAATCGGGAAGCGTATGAACAGCTTCTGTGTTGGAACTGTTTGCCTGCCCTTCTTGACTTGGCGGCAAAGGATGCGGACGCGACACGTGCCGATACGAAAATTGCAATTCGCGAGATGGTCCGCGCGTTGGAAGCGGCAACGCAGACGGCGAAACGCGCCGGCTACCGCTTGGATTTGCTGTTGCAGGAGCGGACAGAAAGCTCCGTCGGAGGATCCGAGCAAGTTTGAACGATGCGGCCCCGCCGATGTTGTCGTGGTTGAGTTCGCAGCCTACCGTCGTCGGATGCCCGCTGGTCGAATAACAGAGCCGGGCTGCGCCCCGTCGCCAGCAAGTCTGTAGCCTGCTTGTCATCCTCGAGACCTTCGGGCCAAGTTCCGTGCCTGGCGAGCGCGAATGCAGCCATCGTCGCGATTGCCAGCAGGGAGCAGCGGGGCAAAAGTCCCGACCCGCGGAGCATTTGTCGCCCAATGCGAATACGTTCTTGTTTTCAGGCAGCGAGTCATTCGGCAAGACTTTCGCGGGTCATGTTGCCATCCACCATGCGCCAGATACCGCGAGGGTTGCTGTTGCGAAGCTCTTGCGGCAATGCGTGCTCAGGGAAGTTCTGGTAGCAGACAGGTCTGGCGAAGCGAAAGATGGCCTGGCTACCGACCGAGGTGGAACGGCTGTCGGAAGTGGCCGGGTAGGGGCCTCCATGCACCATGGCATGGGACACTTCCACTCCGGTGGGATAGCCATTGAAAATTAACCTGCCGACTTTCCGTTCCAGAATTGCGACCAGATCGCGGTACCGATCGAAGTCTTCCGCTGTTCCATGGATCGAGGCAGTCAAATGGCCTTGCAGCGATTCCGCGGCGCGAAGTGCCTGTTCCCGGTCCGCGCAGGAAACCAGGAGCGCGGATGGGCCAAATATCTCTTGGCTCAATTCGGGACGCGCTTCGAGCGATGCGGCGTCGGTAATTAACAATGTGGCATGAGTTGTGAATGGGCTGCCCGCATTGGGCCCGTCTGATGTCGTGCGGCATTGCACGTGGCCGGAATGTTTTCGTTCCGTCACGGTCCTGGAAAATTGCGCGGCAATGCCCTGAGTCAGCATGGTAAACGAAGAAGATCCCGCTGCGAAATGCTGGAGTCGATCGAGCATTCCATCGGCTTCGTCGTGCGGAAGAAAGACCAGGCCGGGCTTGGTGCAGAACTGCCCAGCGCCCAGGGTGACGGAAGCATATAAATCCTTCGCGATCTGCTCGCCGCGTTGGCGCAACGCACCGGGCAGAATGAAGACTGGATTGGCGCTGCTCATTTCCGCGAAGCATGGAATGGGGCCCGGGCGCGCCGCGGCCAGATCCATCAGCGCGCGGCCCGCAGCCAGCGAGCCGGTAAAACCCACCGCCTTCATTCGCGGATGCCGCACCAGCGCGGTTCCCACGCCGGTCTCCTTGTCAAACAGCAGGGCAAAAACACCGGACGGCAGGCCGGCTGCGCGGACCGAGGAAGCGATTGCCTGGCCAACCAGTTCGCTCGTCCCCGGATGGGCGGGGTGCGCCTTGACGAGGACAGGATTGCCCGCTGCCAGAGCGGAAGCCGTATCGCCGCCCGCAACGGAAAATGCCAGAGGAAAATTGCTGGCCCCGAACACCACGACAGGGCCAAGCGGCCGCAGCATGGACCGCAAATCCGGCCTGGGCAGCGGTGTGCGCGACGGCAGCGCGCGGTCGATTCGCGCCATCACCCACGAGCCTTCTTCCACGACTTCGGCAAACATGCGCAGTTGATTGACTGTGCGGGCAACTTCACCTTGAAGCCGGGGAACAGGCAGCGCAGTTTCCAGGTTGGCGCGCTCGACCAGGGAATCCCGCATGGCCTCCAGGCCCTTCGCGATTTCTCGAAGAAGCCCTGCTTTTTCCGTGCCGGAGAGTTGGCCATACACGGGAAATGCCTGTTCCGCAGCGGATGTGGCGCGTTCGACCTCTTCCGCGGAGGCGGAAATATATTCCGGATCGAGCCGCTCTCCGGTCGCGGGATTGATGGCCGCGAAGGGAGCATCGCGATGCGTTCCACTCTGTTGGCCGCGATTCGCGGGCATATCTCCGATGATGGATTGGCCGGTGAGCGTCATGTCAGGCGACCTCGTTGACGAGCGTCCCGATGGGGGCAATCGTGATCCGTATTTCGTCTTTGCTGTGGAGCGTAAAAGAATCCGGCGGAACAATGCCGGTGCCGGTCAGCAGAAAGCAGCCGCGCGGGAAACTATTGTCGCGAAATAGATACTCCACCAGCGTAACGGGATCGCGTTTCATCTCTACCAGCGTGACCGACGCCGAAAATTCCACCTTCGCGCCGCGCAGGATTTCAAGATCGATCCGGGTGGTCGGCGGCAGCGGTTCTTGCGCAATCAAAATACCGGGGCCAAGAGCGCAGCTTTGATCATAGACCTTGGCCTGCGGCAAATATAAGGGGTTTGCGCCTTCAATGTCCCGCGAACTCATGTCGTTGCCGACCGTATAGCCGACGATTTTCGCGTTTGAGTTGATGAGGAGGGCCAGCTCCGGCTCAGGCACAGACCAGCTCGCGTCGTTGCGAATCCTCACCTTGCCGTTTGGGCCCGCGACCCGGTGCGGCGTTGCCTTGAAAAACAGCTCTGGACGATCGGCGGAATACACGCGGTCGTAGAAGTCGCCTCCACCCGCGTCCTTCGATTCCTCGATCCGCGCGCTGCGGCTGCGATAGTAGGTGACGCCAGCGGCCCACACCTCCTGGTTCTCAATGGGGGCTTCCGGCGCGCACGGCAGTTTGTCGCCGATGGGCTGACTCTTGCTGACAATCTCCGACAGATATTCGTATAATTCGCGTCGCGTGAGCAACGCGTCCCAGTGGGGACCTTCGAGCCGGTAATACTGGCCCGCGTCCTCCACATAATGTCCCTGCATGGTCCGATAAAGAATCAATTGTGTTCCACCTTTCCGTTCGCCTGCCGTCCTCGTTCCAAAACAGCCAGGATCGTATCCACGTCATACACGCAGCCCCCCCAGACGCCGCCACTGGCCTGCACCAGCGCGGCCCACAGGCGCGTATCGTCGGGCAGATCGGGATGCGGCGCCAGATCGGCGCGAGAGGGACGCGCTTGCAGGCGACGGCATCCCTCTTCAGCGCCGAAGATTTCCCGCGCATCGCCCACCAGATCCACACTGCCCACCAGGTTCGCGCGGTCGATGACAATCTCAATCCGGTCGCCGTCCTGAATTTTTCCAATCGCGCCCCCAGCCAGCGCTTCCGGCGCAATGTGCCCGATGCAGGCCCCCGTGGAAACGCCGCTGAAACGCGCGTCCGTCAGCACCGCAACATGCTTGCCCCAGGGCAGAAACTTCAGCGCCGCCGTGACCTGATAAATCTCTTGCATGCCTGCGCCCGCCGGCCCGCTGCAAATCAGGACTACTACATCCCCCTCGCCAACTCGATGGCGCTTGATGGCTTCCATCGCCGATGCCTCGGAGATGAACACCCTGGCCGGGCCCTGGTGTCGATAGATGTTGTTCGGGTCCACCAGCGCCGGATCGATGGCCGTGCTTTTCACCACGGAGCCTTCGGGAGCGAGATTTCCCATGGGAAAACATACCGTCGGCGTGAGTCCGCGCGATCTGGCTCGATCGGGGTTCAGGATGACGTGGTCCGGATCGATGCCGTCTTGTTTCCGCAGAAGTTTTCTCAACCGATGGCGGCGCGGACTCTGCTGCCACCAGTCGAGGCAGGCATCGAGCGTGTCGCCGGAAACTGTACGGACGCTGGTATCGAGCAGGCCCGCGCGTCGCAGATGCAGCATGACTTCCGGCGCGCCGCCGGCGAGGAAGACCTGCACTGTGGCGTAATTGCCGGGGCCATTGGGCAGCGCATCCACCAGCCGAGGCACCTGGCGGTTGACGTGCGCCCAGTCCGCCGCGACGGGCCGTTTCAGCTTGGCGGCATGAGCAATCGCGGGCAGGTGCAACAACAGGTTGGTGGAACCGCCGAAGGCGGCATGGAGCGCCATCGCATTCTGTACGGATGCCTGCGTCAATATATCGGACGTTCCCATGCGCAGCCGATGCAGCCGGACCATGGCCAACGCGGAACGCCGCGCCGCATCCAGCCAGACAGGCTGTCCGGAAGGGGCCAGCGCCGTATGCGGCAACGCCAGACCGAGCGCCTCGGCAATCACTTGCGAGGTGGCTGCGGTCCCGAGAAACTGGCAACCTCCGCCCGGACTGGCGCAGGCATGGCAGCCCACGTCCGCGGCCTCTTCCAAACTGATCTGGTCCTGCGCGAACCGCGCCCCGATGGTCTGCACCATGCCCGCGTCTTCGCCTCGCTCCGGCAACAGGCTGACGCCGCCCGGAACCAGAACGGTGGGAATTTTTCCCGCGGAGGCAAGGGCCATCATCATCGCAGGCAGCCCCTTGTCGCAGGTGGCGACTCCAATGACGCCCACGCGGGTTGGCAAGGAGCGCATCAGCCTGCGCAGCACAATCGCCGCATCGTTTCGAAACGGCAGCGAGTCCAGCATGCCGCTGGTTCCCTGCGTGCGTCCGTCGCAGGGATCGGTACACGCGCCGGCAAATGGAATCGCGCCCAGCGCTTTCAATTCGCGTGCTGCTTCGGCGACCAGCGCTCCCACCTCCCAATGACCAGTGTGCAGGCCCAGCGCAATCGGGGTGCCGTCTTCGGCGCGCAGCCCGCCATGCGTACTCAGGACCAGCACTTCCGGGCCCAGCAGATGCAGCGGGTCCCATCCCATGCCCACATTCAGACTCATGCCGAATAGATTTCCCGAGGGCTGGGTCAGCAGTATCTCCGGCGTAAGCGGCAGGACACCCACAGGTCCCCTGGCATGCGTGGCGACTGCGTCGAGCGCCAAATCTGCCGTCTCCAGCACGGATGGGAGAGATATTTCGTGGACCTCCATGCGATGCTCCTCCCTGCAAGTGTAATGAAACTCCTGCACCGACGACGAAAACGGGATGCGCTGCGCCATTCGATGCACAGATGGCCTTGCATTTCGAGGGAGACCGGTCGGCGGACGTGAACGAAACCAGCGCGCGGCTGGGTCTGTCGGCACAGTCAACCGTCTCGCCAGTCGCAGGCGTCGGAATGGAAAATCACGATTTGCGAGGAGGTTGCGGCCCACAAAAGTTTTGCGCTGGCGACGATACAAGCTTCCGGGATGTGCGTGCTCTTTCCGGACCGCGATCGCCAACCAGGGAAAACTTCAAAAAAGAAAGGCCGTTGCGTGATACTCCTCGCAACGGTCCTGAATGTGGCAAACTTTCAAGAGGCACTTCCGAATCTACAGGCGCCGCACTCGCTTGTCTTGTACCCTTAGATGGATGACAGACTCAACCTTTCGATGGATGTAGGTTCGAGTACCTCGCCTACGGTCCGCGCTGCACCGAGACTCTCGACACGCCGGACAGCCACAAAATACGGGTGCGGGTTTGTTCGTTTCATGCGCGGGGCCCGGCTGCTTCGCTGGATCCCGGTGCTGCTCCTCGCCCTGGCTAGCGCCCCAGGCCATGCGCTGAATCCGGATCGAAAGCTAAACCAATATGGACTGCAAATCTGGCAGACAGACAGCGGCCTGCCGCAGAATTCTGTGCGCGCGATTGTGCAGACGCGCGACGGGTATCTCTGGTTTGCAACCCGCGAAGGCGTGGCCCGATTCGATGGAATCGAGTTCACGGTGTACAACCGGCGAAATACGCCGCAGTTGCTCAGCAACGACATCCGGGGCCTTCTGCAAGATCGTGAAGGAAGCCTGTGGATCAGCACCGCCGACGGGCTTACAAGGTTGAATCGCTCCGTCTTCACCGCATTCACCATGGCCCAGGGTCTGCCGGACAACAGCATCTGGAGCGTCTTCCAGGGCAGCGAAGGCGCGGTCTGGGCAGTCACCGCGGGCGGGGTGGCCCGTTACAGTCGAGGCCGTTTCGTCCCCTATACGACGCATCAAGGACTCTCCAGCAACACCGTCAGCGGGCTAGCGAATGGGCCGGATGGTTCTGTGTGGATCGCAACCGACAGCGGACTCGATCAAATTCGCAATGGACGCGTTGCGCAACATTTCGTCGACTCCTCCCTGGAAAGCGAGACAATTCGCGCAATGGCAAGCGATGCGTCGGGGAACCTGTGGCTCGGCACGCAAAACGGATTGCAGCGGCTTTCCAATGGAAAGCTTCGCGCGTATGGCGTCGCCGACGGACTGCCTGACAGCGAAGTGGATGTCCTGCTTGCGGACCGGTTCGGCAATCTATGGATCGGCACTCCCGCTGGCCTTGCAGTGATGACGGACGGAAAGCTGAAGACCTACACCGCCTCCAATGGATTGCCGGGGAATCAAATCCAGATTCTCTACCAGGACCGCGAGGGAACGGTTTGGGTGGGGACAAATCGTGGAATCGCCCGCATAATCCATGGGACGATCAGCGTTTTCTCCTCCAAACAAGGCCTGTCGGAGAACCTGATTCTGGCGATCGATGAAGATCGTGAGGGCTCTCTGTGGATCGGCACCGAATCGGGCGGCGTTGCAATCTTAAAAGACCAGAAGTTCATGACCCTTACAGACAGCGATGGTCTCTCCGACGAGCTTGTGAGTTCCGTTTTGCAGGATCCGCGGGGACATATTTGGATCGGCACGGATGGCGGCGGACTCAACCGCTACGACGGCGGCCATGTGTCCGTCTTCGCGGAAAAGCAAGGACTGACCAGCGATACGATTCTCTCGCTGGCTGCCGACGCCAAGGGGAATTTGTGGGTTGGAACTCCCGACGGACTCAATCGCATGGAGCATGGCCGCTTCACTGCAGCAGACGCGACGGATCTGTTGCCCGATGAATTTGTCCGCTCGCTGTTGGCGGATTCCGATGGTTCCTTGTGGGTTGGCACAAGGCATGGCCTGGCACACATCGACGACGGCCATGCAAACACATATACGCAAGCCGACGGGCTGGCGAATGACTTTGTCGGGGCCCTGACAAAAGATACCGACAAAAGTTTATGGATTGGGACGCTGCACGGTCTCAGCCATTTTCTGCATGGAAAATTTAGGAACTATACGAAAAGCGATGGGCTTTCCAGCGATATCATCACCGCGTTGTACCTGGATTCGCAGGGCAATCTCTGGATCGGCACCAATGGAGAAGGTTTTGACCTTGCGATCAAAAACAAATCGCACGAGGAGATCCATTCCTTCCCGGCAAACCTGGGGCTTCCCGACGTCATCGACGGAATCCTGGAAGACGACTCGGGTCACCTCTGGATCAGCTCGAATACGGGCATTTTTCGCGTGCGTATAGGCGATCTGATGGACGTTGCCGCGGGTCGAATCCATACCCTGCCGATTGCATCCTACGGCGCCGCGGACGGGATGAAGATCCGTGAGTGCAGCGGCGTTGGCCATCCCTCCTCGTGGAAGGCGAGCGACGGGACCTTGTGGTTCTCTACGCTGAACGGCGTCGCATGGATCGATCCCGCAAAATTGCAACGGAATTCCGTGGCCCCGTTGGTTGCCATCGAGCAGGTCACGGTCGATGAAAAAAACATGCCCCTGAATGGGCCCATCAGAATCGGCCCTGGACATTCGCGGTTTTCGTTTCACTATGCTGGGCTCAGTTTTGTGGCGCCGCAAAAGGTGCGCTTCAAATACCGGCTGTCCGGCTTCGATCGCTCCTGGATCGATGCCGGCACTGGGCGCGTGGCCTACTACACCAATGTTCCACCCGGAAGATATCGCTTCCAGGTGCTCGCCGCCAATAATGACGGCGTATGGAGCACGACCCCCGCGACTTTCGCTTTCCAGTTGGAACCGTACTTTACCCAGACGTATTGGTTCGATCTGCTATGCGCAATTCTGATTTTCTTCCTCGGCTGGCTTGTCTATCGCTGGAGAGTGCATCACGTGGAGGCCCGTTTCAGCGCTGTGCTCGCGGAACGTACCCGCATTGCCCGCGAAATTCACGACACGCTGGCGCAAGGTTTCGTTGGAATCTCGGTCCAGTTGGAGCTGGTTGCCCAGATGCTTACAACTTCCCCGCAATCTGTCCGCGAACAGTTGAATCAGACCCGGAAGCTGGTGCGCGACAGCCTGTCGGAAGCCCGGCGTTCCATCTGGAACCTTCGTTCCAACGACGCCGGGACTGTCGATTTCGCATCGAGGTTCTCAACCGCGATTCGCCAGCGAACGGCCGGCGGGCCGCTTGAAACCAATATTCAATTCACCGGTACGTACAGGCCTCTCCCCGAGGAAATCGAATCGGAACTGCTCAAAATCGCGCTTGAAGCCGTTGCCAATGTCCTGCAACATGCGGGAGCCACGCGCGTCGACATCCAGGTGCAATATGATGTTGGCAGGCTGAAAATGCAGATCGAGGACAATGGTGTCGGGCTTTCTGCAGACATGCCCGCATCCAGGCCCGAAGGGCACTTTGGACTGATCGGAATGCATGAAAGGACCCAGGCGATCGGAGGGAGTTTCGCTGTGGACAGCCGTCCCGGGGCCGGCGCCAGAATAACAGTGGAACTACCTCTCAAGTAGCATGTGTAGAGGACAACAACGTCGCTCGGTAGCTGTACAACGGTTTCAGGGAATGGGACACGATGCCTGGTCCGATCAGAATAATGGTGGTGGAAGATCATCACGTGGTCAGGGAAGGCCTCGTCGCCTTGATGAACGCCGTGCCCGGGATGGAAGTGGTGGCCGAGACCGCCGACGGGCGACAGGCGCTGGAACTGTTTCGAAAGCATCTGCCGGACGTCACCCTGATGGATTTGCGTTTACCGGGCATGAGCGGCGTCGCAGCCATCACCCGCATCCGCAGCCAGTTTCCCCAGGCGCGCATTATCGTATTGACGACCTACGACGGGGATGAGGACATTCACCGGGCGCTGGACGCAGGCGCGCGTGGCTACCTTCTGAAAGGGATGTCTGGCGAGGAACTGATGGATGCGATCCGCGCGGTCCACTCCGGGCGGTCCAGAATTCCGGCGCAGGTGGCAGAACGTCTCGCGGAGCGGATGGTCAGGCCAGCGCTTACCGATCGAGAGTTGGATGTGCTCCGCGAAATTGTCTCCGGAAAATCCAATAAGGAGATTGGCCAGGAATTGAACATTTCCGAAGCCACGGTGAAAACCCACATCAACAGCATTCTTGGCAAGTTAGGCGTAACCGACCGGACACAAGCTGTCACTGCCGCGATTCAACGCGGCATCGTTCACTTTTAGAAACCTCTTTGGCCGAAGCAGAATTGGGGCATTCGCATGAAACGTGGAATTTTGGCAATCTCTGTGGTTGTATTCGCGGGCTTGCTGCTGGCGATCAACATCTCGGCGGCCCAGGTGTGGCGCGCTGCGACGGAACAGGAACTGAATGCTTGGATTCCTGCCCGAGCGCCTGTGGTGAAAGAACGCATCGAAACAGAATCGCGAACTGCATCCGGAATCGTAGACAGCGCTGGAAGGTACGTGGCCGGCGCCGTCCTCATCACATCGGGATACTCCGCAAACGGTAAGTACTCGATTCTGCTGGTGACGCAGGTCCCGCTGAAGATCGGAACGGCGTCCATGGGGCCCGGGCAGTACGTGTTTGGGTGGCACCGTGTGAACGACAGCCTGGAGGTCTTGTTTTACGAGGCCGCATCCGGCAGATATCTTGGCAAGGTCCAGGCAAATCGCGACGACACACATCGGCGCATTGAATCCTTCCAGGTCCTTCCACCCAGCGAACACTCCCTGATGTTGATTGGTCGCTTCGGTTTTCATTACGAACTAGGGAAGTAAGTCGCATCCTGGATCGCCGAACTCAAGCGCATGATGCAGCATCGGATCGTGCCGTTGGCTACCGGAGGGAAGCGTGAGAAAGCGGAGGGAGCGGCTGAGATATTGTCGCCTTCAACTCGCCCCTCTCGTGCTAGGGCATGTTAACACTAATCCGCGATTTCCTGATATACTGCAAATATGGAGATCAGCGAGGCGCAGTACCGTCGTATCGAACCGATTCTGCCGCGCCAGCGCGGCAATGTGAGCATGTCGAATCTCACGGTATTGAACGCCATTCTGTACGTGGCCGAGC
>JAJYUB010000058.1 GCA_021792795.1 Acidobacteriota bacterium
ATGAAAGGGGTTGTGAGTCAACTGGAAGCTGGCCTGCCGCAGATGGCGGCAAACACCCAAGCGCTGCGAAGCCTGACGGCATGGCCCTGGATAGTTAGTCTCAACTTGAAAGCTAACTAGAATTAGGAGTTTGCAGATATTGCGGGTCGCCAGATCGCCCGCACCAGGAACGTGATCCCCACTGAGATCAACACTCCTTGCTCCAGTATGGTCACGTTGTAGCGATGGGCAAAGATCAGGTACGTGATCGTCATTCCCCACAGATGAATCTCTCCAAGGAAACCCTGCTGCCAGTGGGGTCGCGCTGCGCCTGCGGGAATCCTGGGCACGACCGCCAGGAAAAAACGTGGAACCTTTTTCAGATACGCGGTATATGCGTCACCCCGTTCCGTGGTAAGCTTTCGTTCCTCGGCCAGCACCCATACCACGATCAGCAGCGTCACCGTCACCAGCGCGAACAGTGCGCCGCCAGGAGGCATCAGGATGGAGATCGCCGCGGTCAGCAGCCATGTCCCTAGGTAGAGCGGGTTGCGCACGTAGCGATAGGGTCCATCGGCCACCACTCGCTCCGCGTGCAGGTCCCGGTCATGCACGACGTCCGATCCTAGATACGCCGCTGCCCAGGTACGCACCACCGCCGCCAGGAAAAGCAGTAAAGTCGCGAACGCAGCTACCAGGATGGTCGAAGTGGCAATGGGAAGAAGACCCGTGGCAGCAAGGGTGCCGGCGAGCCATAGCCAGGTAGAACCGGGGTGGGCGCCACCCCAACGCTCCCACGGCGCCCAGAACGCGACGACAAAAATTAAAATGAGAACTAGGCGCCGAAAACGAAACAATAAATCCGCGAACTTCATACAAGCAGGGCGGTCCTCATGCGCACAATACCGGGAAACACTCGAAACGGCCAGGCGTTACACCGCCGCTCCAAGAGCCGCCATCAGGGCGTCGAAATCTTCCAGGCCGGAATACTCAATCAACACGCGACCGCGGCCATTTTTGTCTTCGATGCGGACCTTGAGACCGAGCTGACGCTGGAGGCGATCCTGCGCCTCGCGAACATTGGGGTCGAGCTGTGGCCTATTCGCTTTATCTTCGCCTTTATTGCGCTTCTTCTCCGGATCCATCAGGCCCTGCACGTAAGTTTCTGTCTGGCGAACAGACATGGACAGCGCCACAACCTTGGTCATCGCTTTGAGAATCTCTTCTGCACCGTCCAGCGAGAGCAGTGCTCGAGCGTGGCCGAAACTTAAATCGCCGGATTCCACCTTGCTTTGCACTGCAACCGGCAAGCGCAGCAGGCGAAGAAAATTGGCCACCGTGGCGCGATCTTTGCCAGTGCGCTGGGCCACCTGTTCCTGGGTCATGTGGAAGTCTCGGCCCAGACGATCATAGGCGCGGGCCTGTTCCATCGGGTTCAGGTCGGCGCGCTGGAGATTTTCGACAATCGTCATCTCCATCGCCTGCTCATCCGTGACCTGACGCAGAATGGCGGGAACAGTGGTCTTACCGGCCTTGATGGAGGCTCGCCAGCGACGCTCACCAGCAATCAGTTGAAAGCGGCCGTTGGGCAGAGGACGCACGATGATGGGCTGGACCACACCATTGGCGACGATGGAACGGGCCAACTCGTCCAACTTCCGCTCATCGACCTGCATGCGGGTCTGATAGGGGTTGGAATCGATCTGGTCGGCAGGGACCTCGCGCGGCGTTCCCCCTGGGTGCGCGACAAATGGGTCGTCGGCATTGTGGGCCGTGTGCGCGGCCGATCTTGCTGCGAACGCTTGCGACCGGACGACGACCTCGGGGGGAGCAGGAGTCGACAGCAGGGACTCCAAGCCTTTGCCGAGTGCGCGGCGCTTGGGGGCCTCAACTTTACCTGGACTTTTCACTTCTATTCGAGACATACGGCGAAGCTCTCCCTTAGGGTATCCATTCCATCAAAACTCATTGGCGAAAGCAATTCCGTCATCCGGCAAACATCAGCCAGAATGTAGCGTGAATCAAGTGTAGGGCCAGAAGCGAACTTTGGCCCCGTCTTTGGCCCGCTTCGATTCAGCACGTCGGGCCAGCTCCCGCGGACTTTCAATCTTGTTGCGCAACAGAATTTCCCGCGCCAGATCCATATAGCTTTCCGCGCCCCGCGAACGCGGCTCGTAGATCTGTACTGGCTTGCCATGGCTGGGCGCTTCCGCCAGGCGGATGTTGCGGGGGATGTTTGTCTTCAGCAATTTGTCGCCAAAAAACTCTCGCAGATTCTCCGTCACCTGCTGGGCCAAATTGGTCCGCTCGTCATACATCGTCAAGACCACGCCTTCGATCACCAGGGACGGCTTAAACCCGTCTCGAACACGATCCAGCGTCTGCACCAGCTCACTGACACCCTCCAGGGCAAAATATTCCGCCTGCATGGGAATGAGCAGGGAATCGGCAGAGACCAGCGCGTTCAAGGTCAGCAGATCAAGGGCGGGCGGGCAATCGAGAATAAACAACTGCTCCGGACCTTCGTAGATCGCCATGGCCTTTTGCAAGCGAAAGGCGCGGTCTTCCGCATGGACCAGTTCGACATTGGCGCCAATCAAGTGCTTGCTGCTGGGTAGGAGCTTCAGGTTCTCGATTCCGGTCTCGATGGCAGCTTCGGCCACGGTCGATTCATTGATCAACACGGTATAGGTGGAGGAACGATCTTCGTCGCGGGCAAAACCGAGGCCGCCGGTGGAATTCGACTGAGGGTCGCAGTCGATGAGCATGCAAGGGACGCCTTCGAGAGCAAATCCGGCGGAAAGATTGATCGCCGTGGTCGTCTTGCCAACTCCGCCTTTTTGATTCACGACCGCAATAATTTTTCGCATGGGCTGATCCGGTAGGGTATCGAACGCAGCGGCTTCGCGCAATTGGCTTGGCTGTGCATTTCCGGGACAAATCTGTGGAAGATTTATCGAGGGTAACTTGACAGACGCGTTAGATGTTGTGTTTGGAATGGGTTAGCGCTTGTTCTCTGGTTTGGCTGGAGAAATCCGCTGTGGCGGCGCGGTGGAAAACTTTTGGCTGCCAGCGCATGGCAGTATGTTCCACGTGGAACATGAGCAACGCACGATTGGGAACGGATATTATCGGGCGCGAGAACCGAGAAGAATCACCCGCCGATGGGTTCCAGGAACTGCTTCGGGCGGCAGCCAGTCCATCCGTGGGGTGGCGGATCCCGAGACTGCATCAGGGCGGTTGCCGGTGGATTGGATGTTGCCTAGCTCCGGATGCACTGTCAGGACTATGCCCCAGCCCAGGTTGGCACCTCGGGGAGGGTGAATCCGTGGGAGGGCGGCGACCAGCGCTTCCGCCATTTTGTCAACCGCGCGCAGCGTGACCAGATCGAAGACCTGCTCGTCCCGCAAATCCTCCACCCGGCCCGCATGCACGGTGGCGCGGCCCAGGCCAAGCTCGCGCACCGCCTCCCGCAGGAAGGCAGCCTTCTTTTTTTGCGATTCCGCAAGGGTGACGCGGAGTTCCGGCCGAGCGATCTGCATGGGAATCCCGGGCAGCCCAGCCCCAGAGCCGAAGTCGAGCACAGTTTCGACACCTTCAGGAATCCGCTGGGCGGCGCGGAGGCATTCTGCCACGTGCAGTGCGACCAGAACGCTGGGACCGCGCACCGCAGTCAGGTTCATCTTTTGATTCCAGTGCGATAACAGCTCGACATACTGCGCCAACTGAGCATAGGCCGCGAGCGGCAACGGCTGTAGCAGCATGGGTGCAACTCGTGTTTCGATTTCCGAGGGACTAACATGGCGCGTCGATGTGACTTTTGAGGGCATGGCGGGCAATTCAGCCTAGCGAATCGGTGATCGGGCGCGGCTGCCAGGCGGAAGCAGCTTCGACAAATTGTTGAAAGAGAAGGCGGCTGGCTTGGCTTGTTTCCGTGCTGCGTTCCGGATGCCACTGCAGACCTACGACAAAATGATCCGGCTGCGTGCCTTCAATCGACTCGACCACCGCGTCCTGCGGGCAACGGGCCGTGACGCGCAGGCCGTCGCCTACAATGCCGATCGCCTGATGATGGCTGGAGTTGACGGGCAGCCGCAGGAAGTCCGCCGTGTGGGTCACTTCCTCGCTGTCGCCGACAATTCGCGCCAGCTGAGAACTGGGCTCAATCAGGACGGAATGGGCCACTGCAACACTGCTGCCAGCGCGATGATTCACTGGGATTTGCAGCAAATCCTGCACCAGCGTCCCAGTCCGCCAGCAGTTCAGCGATTGCGTCCCATAGCAGATGGTCAGCAGGGGCTTGTGCAGGTTGTGGGCATCCTGCAGCAGTAGTTCGTCGACATTTTCTCTCGCCAAGTCTGGTTCGGCGGTTCCAGGCAGGCGTTCCTCGCCATATTTGGCCGGATTCATGTCGGCTGGGCTGCCGGGTAGCAGAATCCCCCGGCAACTGGTTGCGATTTTCGCGATCGCCGCCGGGTCGAGCGTCAATGGAATCTCTACCGGTTCGCCACCCGCTTGGGCGACGGCGGCGGCGTATTGCGGCCAAGTACGTCGGTTGTACTCCGTTTGGGCAGAAGTTGGTATCGGAATACCAATACGGGGCGGTTTGGGTTCGTGGGTCACGGAATGCTCAATGTTGGCATCTCTGGGCTAAACGCGGCCGCTTTCGCCAGCGTGATTTATATACATCTCCGATATGGTATCGCGAACGCGATGGGTAAGCGCATCGGCTGTTTTGCTGGTGTAGCCAGCGGTCGAAATCGGCGCGCCAACGATCAACAGCAAAGGCCGTGGAGTCAGGTGATAGGTGTGCATGGGCATCAGTTCATAGGTGCCGATCAAAGCCATGGGCACGATGGGGACCTGGGCGCGGATGGCCATGTAAGCTGGGCCGCTGAGAAAATCCTGCAAGCTGCCGTCGACGGAGCGGCCGCCCTCCGGGAAAATGATCAACGGCATGCCCGCCTGCAACGCCTTGACGCCGCGATTGAGACTGGCGAGCGTGGAACGCAGGCTGGTGCTGTCCACGGGGATCTGCCCAGAGCGCTGTAGATACCAGCCAATGAAGGGAATCTTGAACAAGTCATGTCGGGCCAGGATGCGAAACTGGAACGGCAGCTTGCTCAGGACCACCGGCGTATCCATGTAGGAGAGATGATTCGTGACGTAGACGGCGGCGTGCGCCGGGTGAAAGTTCTCGGCACCCACAACGCGCACCGGGGACAGGGCAATGCGGAGCAGCACGCCGCCCCAGGCCTGTGCGATGAAGTGTTGAATGCGCCCGCTGCCGTCAAACAACGAAGCGATCAGAGAGAGACTGCCGAATGCCGCTGTGGCCAGCACAAATAACGGCACCAAAACGAGATAGGTAAGCCAGCGAAAGAAAGTCTGACGGCGCGGATGGATGGGAGCGGGGTGACTGGCACTGGTCGATGGCGCGGACTGCGGATCCGTTGGCGCTGATTCCGCCCCGACGGTAGTGTCCATCTCTTCCGGAATGCTGGACATGGACTACACCTTGCCTTGCAGGTGCAGCAGCGACTCCCGCAGCGCGCCAATCAGATAGACAGACCCGGCACACACAATCAAGCCATTCGCGGCGGTTTGCGCCTGGGCCAGTTCCATACCGGCGGCAGCGGAAGCCGTGCTTTCCGCTTCAACGCCCAGCTTTCGGGCGACCGCCTGTAGATATTCCAGCGATGCGGTGCGCGGCGAATTCACCGGAGTAAGAATGACACGGTCGAAGATCGGGAAAAGAACCTGCGCCATTTCCTCAACCGCTTTCTCACGCAGACATCCGAACAGCAAGGTGCGCTCGATCGGAATTTGCGTTGCCAATCCCGGCCATGTGCTGAGCGCAGAACGCAGTGTCCACGCTCCGGCGGGATTGTGCGCGACATCGAGCAGCACAGCGGCGCGATCATCGGTGCGCGGAAACAGTTCGAGGCGACCCGGCCAGCGCACGGTGCCGACTCCTTCCGCAATCTGCTGCGGAGATATATTGTAACTGTTATTGTTACATAATTCCAGGGCGGCGGCAACCGCCAGCGCGGCGTTGCGATGCTGATGCGTTCCCGCCAAGGCAGGCCGCAGTTCGACAGATGTTCCTGCAACAGTTACAGAATAGGGTTCGGCATAAAATTCGACGGCCTCTTTGTCGGCGGCGCGGCGGGGCGGCATAAACTCGACGGCGCTGACACCTCGCACATTCAGGGCGACAGCCACTTCTCCCACGGCCTGGTTGGCGACGGGATGCTGTGGCAAGGTCACCAGAATCCCATTGGGCCGCAGGATGCCGGCTTTCTCGCGCGCAATGGCATCGATGGTTGCGCCCAGCCACTCCGTGTGATCGAGCGAAATATCGGTGATGACGGAAAGCAGCGGCTCGACGATGTTGGTTGCGTCGAGGCGGCCGCCCATGCCCACCTCCAGCACCGCAAGATCGACTGCCTGCTCCGCGAAATAGAGAAATGCGACGGCGGTTACAGACTCAAAAAAGCTGGGGTGCTGCGGCAGCTTGCCTTCGCGCAGCAGGCGCGCTCCGGTTTCATCCACGCGAAAATATAAGCGCGCGAAATCGTCATCGGAAATGGCGATGCCGTTGATCTGTGCGCGCTCATTGACACGGGAAAGATGCGGCGAGGTGTAGAGGCCCGCGCGATAGCCGGCCACGCGGAGAATGTTTGCCAGCATGGCCGAGGTGGAACCTTTGCCGTTCGTGCCTGCGACAAGGACGCTAGGAAAGTGCTGCTCCGGCGAGCCAAGCGCAGCGGTCAAGATGCGCATCTCCGCCAGGTCGAATTTGCGCGGAGGCATGTCCGCCACACCGACAGCGTGAGCGTGGGCCAGCTCGTGCCCGCGCGCATACAAACTCTCGATCGCCTGCGCATACGACATGGCTCGATTCTAGTAGCAGACGCGCCCTTTGTGTCGAACAGTTCTTTGTCGATGGAATTACCGCTACTATCTCACTCCTCAGAATGATCCCTGCGCTGGGTATGCCTCTCCGGCGTTGTTATAAATGAATGTATGGATGAGCGTTTGTCGCTGTTCCGCCACCGGGTTTTGTTGCCCAGCGTCTTCCGTCCAGAAGCACTAGTGGAAGCTGTTCGCATGGAGCGTGGGATCGAACGCGCCAACGTGCCACCTATATGTGTCCTCGACTTCGACGGCGATCTTACGGATTGGCTGGTGCGAACTGGCATCGCGCGCCCACATCCTGCTTGGGCGTGCTTCCATACCACAATGCATACCTTTGAAGTGAATGGAATGGAATGCGGCATCGTTGCCCGGACCATCGGCGGTCCCTATGCCGTGCTGGTTGCCGAACAGCTCCGCGTCTCGGGCGCTGGTGTGGTTCTGGGGCTGACTTCCGCAGGTCGAGTCAGTGCTTCTCTTCCGGTGCCGAGCCTGGTGGTCGCAACCAGCGCCATTCGAGATGAAGGAACTTCGCATCACTATCTGCCTGCCGCGGAGGTAGTACCCGCACCGGCAAAGTTGGCGGCCAGCCTTTACCGGGGATTGCAGGCGTTGGGACTTCCGGTTTCGCAGGGACTCGTGTGGACGACAGACGCTCCGTATCGCGAAACAGCGGAGGAACTGGCGGAACATGCAGCCAACGGAGCCCTGGCCGTCGAGATGCAGGCAGCTTCGCTGTTTGCCTTCGCGCAGGCACGCCATGCGGAGGTGGGCGTAGTCGCCCATGTGACCAACGCAGTCGACCATACAGGAGAGCCGTTCGATAAAGGATCGGATGAGCATGGCTGGCATTTGACGCAGGCAATCTGCCGGGCGGGACGGGCTTTTCTGGAAGGGTGACGGCTGGCAATTCGGGCGAACCGGGGACCAGGCTGCTCCGCGTACCCGCTGTGCTACCCTCACAGTGAAAATCCGCGATGGAATCGATGAGCGAGAAAAACCAGCTTTACTACGGCGACAATCTGGATGTGTTGCGGCGCTATGTGCGCGATGAATCGGTCGATCTGGTGTATCTGGACCCGCCGTTCAACTCGCGGCAGGACTACAACGTGCTGTTCGCGGAGAAAGACGGCAGCCGATCCAGTTCGCAGATTCACGCGTTTGAAGATACGTGGGAGTGGAACCTCGACAGCCAACGCGCGTATGAGGGGATTGTCGAAACCGGCGGCCGGGTCGCCGACGCGATGCGCGCCTTTCACACCTTTCTCGGCAACTCCGACATGATGGCGTATCTGGCGATGATGGCCCCGCGCCTGATCGAATTGCGGCGCGTGCTGAAGGAGACAGGATCGATCTATCTGCACTGCGATCCGACGGCCAGCCATTATTTGAAGATTCTGATGGATGCCGTGTTTGCGCCGCAGAATTTTTGCTCTGAAATTATATGGAAGCGAACGAATACACACAGCGATGCGATGCGCTGGAGCCCAGTTTCAGACACGCTGCTGTATTACACGATGAATGGTAGTCCGACATGGAACGCTCATTACTCGCCACACAGCAGCGAGTACATCGCCTCAAAATATAAAAATCGAGATGAACAGGGACGGCCTTACACGCTCGACAACATGACGAGTCCAAAACCCAGACCGAACATGATGTACGAATGGAAAGGATTTTCGTCACCGCCGAACGGTTGGCGCTATTCAAAGGAAACAATGTTGAAACTGGATACAGAGGGCAGAATCTGGTATCCCACGGACACTTCGAAACGGCCCCGGCTTAAACGTTACTTGGATGAGATGTCCGGCGTGCTGATGGGCAATGTCTGGACAGATATTTTCCCTATTAATTCGCAAGCGCAAGAGCGTCTCGGTTATCCGACGCAAAAGCCGGAGGCGCTGCTGGAGCGCATTTTGAAGGCCAGCAGCAATGAGGGCGATGTGGTGCTCGACCCTTTTTGCGGATGCGGCACGACGATCCAGGTGGCGCAGAAATTAAACCGGCGCTGGATCGGCATCGACATTACGCACCTTGCCATTGGGCTGATCAAGAAGCGGCTCTCCGATGCGTTCGGCGAAGAGATTCGCAAAACGTATGAGGTAATCGGCGAACCCAAGGATGTTGCGGGCGCGGCGGCGCTGGCAGAGCAGGACAAATATCAGTTCCAGTGGTGGGCGCTGGGGCTGGTGGGCGCGCGTCCCGCGGAGCAGAAGAAGGGCGCGGACCGAGGCATCGACGGGCGGCTGTATTTCCACGACAACACCAAGGGCGACTCGAAGCAGATTTTGTTTTCTGTGAAGGCCGGCGGCGTGACGGTGTCGCAGATTCGCGATCTACGCGGAACGCTGGAGCGCGAGAAGGCCGAGATTGGCGTGTTTCTATGCTTTGAAGCACCGACGCGACCGATGCTGAAAGAGGCGGCTGAAGCTGGCTTTTATACGTCGCCGGATGGAACAAAGTATCCTCGGATGCAGATTTTTACCGTAGAGCAATTATTGAACGGGCAGCAGGTGGAGTATCCGCGCTATGCCCGCGACAACACGTTCAAGCAGGCTCCGCGAAGCCGTGCCGCCGCCGCCAAGAACATGGATTTGCCGCTGGAGATGGAATGATTCTCCTTTCCTACTATCTTTCGTCCGCCGCGACCCGCGAAGGATGGGGCACCCGATTCGTTATCCCAAAAACGAACGAGCGCCATCCTGAACGAAGGTCGCAGTAGCGACCGAAGTGAAAAATCTAGAGGATACCTGATGTCCCAATACAGCCATCACCCTCTGGATTCTTCGCTACGCTCAGAATGGCTCCGAGGGTTTATCGACGAGATGACAATTATGTTTGGGGCGGGTGAAGGCGAAGCGCGAGGGGCGCGATGCTTTATCCTTAAAGAGTGGCTCTAGATTCTAAACATTCCGTCACGAGACGGCGCTTCCTTCAGCTTTCCGGCCTGGGCGCGGCAGGCGTGCTGGCGTATTCCGGCGGCGAGTACGAACGCCATCACCTGGAAATTACGCATCGCACGGTGGAGCTGGCGCGACTCTCCCCGGCGCTGGACGGCCTGCGGATTGCCCAGATTTCCGACATTCATTTCGAGCAGTACACGGAGCCGGATTTCCTCCGGCATGTCGTCGATCAAGTGAACCGACTGGCGCCGGACCTGGTGGCGCTGACCGGCGACTTTATCAGCGAAGGGCCGATGCCGAAAGCCTACGGCGCGAAGAGCAGCTACCGTTGCGCGGAGATTCTGACCGGAATCAATTGTCCCGGGCGATGGTGCGTGCTGGGCAATCATGACGCCGTCGTCGACCCGACGATGGTGACCGACGCGCTCGAAACCCACGGCCTGCCTGTACTGGCGAACGCGCACGTTCCTTTTGAGCGGAATGGCGCGCGACTCTGGATCGGCGGCGTCAAGGACATTGGCGAAAGCGATCCGGACCTTCACCTGGCGACGCCGCGCGGTTTGCAAACTGCCAGTGAGCCGGTGATTCTGCTGGCGCATGAGCCGGACTATGCCGATCGCGTGGTGAAACATGGCGGCGTCGACCTGATGCTTTCCGGCCACACGCATGGCGGCCAGGTGCGGCTGCCGTTGATTGGGGCCTTGTATACTCCTCTGTTGGGCCGCAAGTATATCGAGGGGATGTTTCACCTGCAGAATGGTTTGCATCTGTATGTGAACCGGGGAATTGGAGCGGTGGGCGTACCGTTTCGGTTGGATTGCCGTCCAGAGCTGACCTTGCTGACGCTGCGCAGCCCGCAAGCAGTCACGGGATGAATTGGTGGAGTTGAGGGCGGCAATTGCGAACGGTCAGGGAGACGATTCGATGAAGATCCACGTCGCTTTCGGCAAACAAGGTTTGACCCTCGAGATGCCGGAAGGCCCACGCTATCAGGTTTTGAAGGTCCATGCGGCGCCGCCGCTCCCGAATGTGGAGCAAGCGCTGGGAGCGGCGCTGGATACTCCTGTCGCTGGTTTGCCGCTGATGGAACTGGCGAAGGGGAAGAAGACTGCGGCCATTTCGGTGTGCGACATTACCCGGCCCGCTCCCAACCCAATCACGCTGCCGCCGTTGCTGGAGCGTCTGCATCGCGCGGGCATTGCGCCGGAGAATGTAACGATGTGCATCGCGACCGGCTTGCATCGCGCGGCCACGGAAGACGAGCTGCGGACCATCTTGGGACCGAAGATTGCTGCGACCTACAAGATCGTCAATCACGACGCGCGAGACCGGCAGCGCCATCGCTTTGTCGGCGTCACGAAGCGAGGCACGCCAGTCTATATTGACGAACGATTTATGGCGGCGGAGCTGCACATCACGCTGGGATTCATTGAGCAGCACCTGATGCTGGGATTTTCCGGCGGACGCAAACTGGTGGCGCCGGGACTGGCCGGGCAGGAAACCATCAAGGTGCTTCATTCGCCGCGATTCATGCGCGAGGCCCGGGCGACGGAAGGCTCGATCCGCGACAACCCGCTGCACGCGGAATTGCTGGAGGTGGCGCGCATGGCGCGTCACGATTTTATGCTGGACGTGACGCTGACGAAGACGCGGGAGATTTCCGGCGTGTTTGCCGGCAAACCGGTCGCGGCGCACGCTGCGGGCGTGGAATTTCTCCAGGCTTCGTCCGTCGAATATCTGCAAGAGCCTGTGGATGCGGTGATCACGACGGCGGCCGGCCATCCGCTGGATTTGACCTTCTATCAGACCATCAAGGGCGTGACCGCGGTGCAGCACATTCTGAAGCCGGGCGGGAAGATCCTGGTCCTGAGCGAGTGCGCGGAAGGCGTCGGCTCGGCGGAATTTGCGACAATGATGCGCGGGTACCGGGGGCCGCGGGCGTTTCTGGATGCGATTGAGCACACGCCGGTACAGGTGGACCAATGGCAACTGGAGAAGCTGGCGCTGGTGGGGTTGAAGCACCAGGTGCTGCTGTACGCGCCGGGAATTTCCAACGAGGACCTGGGCGCGCTGGGCGCGAACTCCTTCGCGAGCTTGGATACCGCAGTGGCGGGGTTGCTGCGCGGACTGCCGGAGCATGCTAGTGTGGTCGTGATACCCGATGGGCCGTATGCGTATGCGCGGGTGCGGAAGTAAGAAGTGGGCGCTGTTCCCGTAGGACTGCAGTCGAGCCAATACCGCCAGGGAGGCGCCACCATGATTCCGCACATTCACGCACCGAACCCTTTGGTCGCGATTGGAGTGTTGGCATCGACCGCCGCCACCGATGCGGTCTGCGTGATGTTCAACGCCGCTGTATTGCTCGACGGACCGCCGCTGTCGTTCGGGCGGATCTGTGAAGTATCTGTCCCATAAAACCTCCGGCGATGGCAAGTCAGAATAGCCTACCCCACCACGCGCTGGGACTAAACACCTCGGCCCCACTTTTCAAGATCGAGAAGTGGGGCACCCAGGTCCTTCATCCCAGGTTTAAGATTGTTCCCGATGACAACGCAGGAAATCGTCGCGCAGGCGCAAGAAGGCGCGCCGCTGCACGCGGACGCAAAACTGAAGCGTGTCATCGGGCCGTGGGGACTGGGCGCGAACGCCGTGAACCTGTCGGTGGGCGCTGGAATCTTTGTGTTGCCTGGAGTTGTCGCGGCCATCCTGGGGCCAGCAGCGATCCTTGCGTATCTCATTTGCGGGCTCACTGTGGCTTTGGTGCTGACCTGTTATATCGAGATTGGAAGCTTCGTCCATCGTTCCGGGGGCGGCGTGGCGTACGTTGAGGAGGCCTTCGGGCCGCTGATGGGCTTTCTCGCCTGGGTGATGTACTCGGTGGGTTTTGAGGTGGTTGCGGATGCAGCGCTCGGCACCATCCTGTTGAACTCCGCGGCTGCCTTGGCACCGGCGCTGGCAAACGGTGCGCCCCGCATTCTGGCGCTGTTCGTGCTGTTCGGGGGCCTAGCCGCGGTAAACGTTGCCGGAGTTCGCCAGGGAATGCGAATCGCTGTCGCCACGACGGTCGCCAAGTTGGTTCCCTTGCTGCTGGCGGTTGTTGCCGGAATATTTTTCATGCACTGGCGTGAATTGCAATGGATCGGATGGCCTGCCGGAGCAAAGTTGGGCGAGGCATCGCTGATCCTGTTCTTTGCATTCCAGGGCATTGAAGAGGCACTTGCGCCGAGCGCAGAGATCCGCGATCCTGCGCGCACGGTACCGAGGGCAATGTTCGGCGCGACAGGCACGCTGATTGTCCTCTATCTCGCGTTGCAGGTGGTTAGCCAGGGCGTTCTGGGCCGCGAACTCGCGCACCAGTCGACCGCACCGTTGGCGGCGGTCGTCGGGCGAATCGTCGGCGTGGCCGGTCGTACGCTGGTACTGATCGGCGTGGCCGTATCCGTTTTCGGTACGCTCGCCGGCTCCATGGTAGCGGCACCCCGTGCGTTCTTCCTGGCTGCGGAAGACGGGATGCTTCCGGCAGCTCTCGCCAAGGTCCATCCCCAGTTTCGCACGCCATACGTCGCAATCCTGACAGCGGCTGCCCTGATGTTTTTATTGGCGGTGTCGGGCGGATTCAAGCACCTCGCCGTATTGTCGAGCGTATCGATTTTGTGCGTCTACCTGGCCATCTGTCTGGGCGCATTAAAGCTGCGGTATACGCGCAAGCCGGAATCCGGGGCATTTCGCGCGCCCGGCGGCCCGTTGGTTGGGATTCTCGGATCGCTGGTGGTGCTATGGCTGCTGTCGCACTCCACAAAAGTGGAGGTCACAGCGCTGTCTGGAACGCTGGCGATTGCGATCGCGTACTTTTTCGCGCGGCGGTGGTATTTGAGGCGCAAGGGGCAGAGATCGATTGAGGTTGGGTAGTCGCATTGCACGCTGAAGGATGCTACGACGACGGGCCGGATGAATCCGTTGCTTGACAGCACGCACTGCTGTTTCTACCATCGTCGGCATGAAATACATTGGGTTTTTGTTGTGTCTTTGCATGCTGCCGTGCGCTCTCTGCGCCCAAGATGATTCGACGCCGACCGTCGAGGGCTACATTACCTCCATTTCTTCCGGAGGCGGTTTCGACGTGAATGGCAAGCATATTGTCACGACGCCGCAGACCGTGTTCTGGAAGCATATCGTGCTGTACGGTCGCGATGCGACGACCTCCGATCCGAACATCGCCAATACGCTGGCTGTCGGCGACGACGTGCAGGTTTTCGGCAGCAAAGAGAAACACACTCATTCAATTGTGGCCTCGAAGATCATGCTGGCCCAGGACCAAGAACATTTGAGTGGGTTCGCAGTGGTGCAACGGGTGGTCGCTACGTCACCGCAGCTTATCGTGGAGGCCGACGGTTACAACATCGCCATTACGCCGAAAACGGCCATGCACAACAAGCCACCGCTTACCGACCAAACTGCTCCGGCCGCCAACTTGTGGATTGCATACAGCGGAAAATGGAACAAGGACGGGTTGGTGGTCGCGGACCGCGCCAGCTTGTCGCAATTTGTGTTGAGTTCGCGCATGAAAAAAATGATGAAAAAGGCCGACGGCAAAATTGTCGAACCAAATTACGGAACCAAGGCAGGCGAGAGCAAGAAAGACGGCGAGGTTGACATCCCTTACATCGTCACAGCCAGCCATAAGGGCAAGGGGCAAATTCCGGCGGATGCGGCGCTACAGCAGCGCGTCCAACGAATCGGTGAACGGCTGATTCCAGCCTGCCAGAAAGATCTCGCCAAAGATGATCCCCAGAAAATCGACTTTCACTTCTATGCCTTCAATGACAAGGGACTACATCACGCCGTGGGATCGCCGGATGGATCGGTGGTGATTCCAGAACAAGTTGTGGCAAAGCTGCAAAATGACGATCAGATTGCCGCCGTGCTTGCGGATGGCATTGCGCAGGCGCTGGAGCGGCAGATGCTTACGGGGGCGCCGAAACGCGCCTCCGCAGGGGCCATGATTGCGCTGGGTGGCATGCCATTCGTAGGCCCTTTGGCAGGGATTGCCATGGAATCCGGTGGCCTTTATGCCATGCATAACGCCGGTGAGGTCTCGCAACTGCAAAGCGCGCGGGTGAGTCTGTCGTTGATGCACGACGCCGGGTACGACGTTCGTCAAGCCCCGGTCGCCTGGCAGATTCTCAGTTCCAAAGACGCGAACGATAGTTCGACGAAGGCCCCATCGCCCCAGGCCACATATTTGTTGAGCATCATTGGCCAGGAATACGCGCACGGCACGGGCGCGGCGGTTGGCAAGCAACAGCCAGCCGCGGAATAAAAGATGCGTGCGATCAACTCGATTGTGAGGCCATCGCCCTCTGGATTCTTCGGTTGCATCGCCCACGCGACCGATCTTAGGATGACCCCGCAGAATTTTGGCCAACGGGATGGAGCGCCACGGATCCGGGCTGCATGAAGTCGAGGGCGCGGATGAGATATTGCTTCAATTCTCTGCGCGGGACAACGGCGTCGAGCATTCCGTGCTCGAGCAAAAACTCCGAACGCTGAAAACCTTCCGGCAATTTCTGCCGAATCGTTTGCTCAATCACACGTGGGCCGGCAAAACCGATCAACGCATCGGGCTCGGCAACATTAAGGTCCCCAAGCATGGCGAAGCTGGCAGTGACTCCGCCGAAGGTAGGATCGGTGAGCACCGAGATGTAGGGAACCTTCGCGTCATCCATCAGCGCCAGACGCGCGGAAATTTTCGGCAGCTGCATCAGGCTGACGATGCCTTCCATCATGCGCGCGCCGCCGGATGTGGCAATGATAACGAGCGGATGGCGAGTTTCAAGAGAGTGATCGGCGGCGCGGCTAATGGTTTCGCCTACCACGGCGCCCATGCTGCCGCCGATAAAGGCATACTCCATGGCGCTCAACACGATCGCGTGCGGGCCAAGATTGCCTAGAGCGGTCAGGATGGCGTCGTTCATTCCCGTGTCGCGCTGCGCCTTTTTCAGGCGCGCCTTGTAGGGCTTCAGGTCTGTAAAGTTGAGGGGATCGGTCGAGCGCAGGTCGGTATCGATCAGCCGATAGCCGGGTTCCAGCAGGCTGTCGATGCGCGCCTTGGCCGATAGCTTGAAATGTTTGCCGCACTTGGGGCAGACGTTCAGGTTGGATTCCAGGTCGGCTTTCCAGATGGTCTGGTTGCAGCTGTCGCACTTGGTCCACAGACCTTCGGTGCGGACATTTTTTTCCGACGTGGTCTCGATCTCGTTTTCGTTCTCGTTGCGTTTAAACCAGGACATACTCCATCCATCCTAAACTGCGGGGCGCAGATCGAAGGGAAGATTCGTCGCGGCGAAGATGCACGACGTTCCGACAATGCCAATGCGCAGATTCTTCCCCTTCGCTACGCTCAAGGGGCAGAAGGACAAAGTCCATTCTAAAGATGCCCTAATATTCGATGCCGCATTGGGCCAAAATTCCCTTTTGGTATGCATGTTTCACTTCGCGCATCTCGGTGACGGTATCGGCGATTTCGACCAGGCTGGGGTGCGCGTTGCGGCCGGTCAGGATCACATGCACCATCTCCGGCTTCTGTCGCAGCGTTTCGACGACGCGCGCCGGATCCAGCATGTTGTAGCCGATGGCATAGTTGATTTCGTCGAGGATGACCATGTCCCAGTCGCCGGAAAGGATCGCCTGACGGGCCTCTTCCCATGCAGCTTCCACCATGCGAACATCTTCCGGATCGGTCTCGGCTCCGCCAACCTTTACGAAGCCGCGGCCCATCTGCTTCATCACCCAGTTGCCGCCAAAGGCATTCACAGCATCAAGCTCGCCATAGTGCCAGGAGCCTTTCAGGAATTGCAGCATCAGCACGCGCATTCCGTTGCCGATGGCGCGCAGTCCCGTCCCCATGGCAGCGGTCGTCTTGCCTTTGCCGGGACCGGTGTTGATTAAAATGAGCCCGCGTCGTGCGTCTGTCATAGAATCTGCGTCCTTACGCCACATGTTCAATCCCACTCAAGCCATAAGGACGGCTTGAATGGGGCACTTGCACTTGGCGTGCATATCTTCGCCGGTTTAATGCCCCAAATGATACGGGTGCCCCTCGACGATGGTAAAAGCGCGATAGATCTGCTCGGCGAGCACCACTGCGGCCAGCTCGTGCGGCAAGGTCATGGGACCAAGGGAAAGTACCAGCCAATCGCGGCGGGTGGTGGCTTCGCGCAGCACAGCTTCCGACCAGCCATCCGCCGGCCCCACGGCGAAGGTGAACTGCTGGATGCCGCGATCGCGCTCCCGTTGCAGCCACTGGGCAAATGTTTCAGAAGACCAGGTGCGGCCGCGATGGTCCAGCAGGATCAGCATGGAACGGGCGCGGCTGCCACGGTCCCAAGCGGCAAAAAACTTTTCCTCCGTTGCGTAATGCTCCGTATGACAGCCGCAAAACCGCCCAATGCGCTGGCAATAGCCGGAATACAGTTCGTCGGCGGCGGCCTGCTTGCCAGTGGTCCTGCGCCCGAGCGTGACCAGTTGGATTTCCATCCTCTCCATACTGTACTGGAGTTTTCTGTTTAGATGGCGGGCGGTGCGCGGGATTGCGAGGGAAATCGAGGCAGCCGCAGGCGGAGCAGGCACCGCCTAGCGCGCTCAAGCCGCTTTCTACCATTTTCCATATTTACCTCTCTTTAATCCCATAGCTTTCCTCCATAGTTCCAGGGTACCCACTGTCTAACGTATTGATTTCGTGTATGTTCTAGTGTGGCCCACGAATTGCTTTAGGTTCCTGTTCAAGGATGCTACGCGGGTTTACAGAGTCGACGCCCCCTACGTCAACTTCCTCCATAAGCCCACCATAGCTTTTCGACCTCGACGAGTAAGCCAAAACGTAGCGCTACATTTCGGCAACAAAAAATGCCATTGGCAATGACGTCCGAATTTGGGCGTCAAAAGTGTTTCACGAGGCACTCTAGATAGGCGCGGGACCGGTTGCCGGCTCGTGAACTAAAAGCAAGAGAGGGAACTCAATGCAATTTCTACGCAACGGCTGGATCCGCACCTCGGTAACGTTCGCCATGCTGCTGGGAGCAGCGATGTTTCTTCGAACTTCGCAGCCAATCGCATTCGCGCAATCGCTCACCTCAGGCGATATCTCAGGCCACATAACAGACCCCACAGGAGCGGCAATTCCGGGGGCTTCGGTTGTCATCAAGAACCTGAATACCGGCTCCACCTACACGAGTACGACGAATGCCGAGGGCGGCTACCACACAGCCTTGCTGCAGCCCGGGACATATTCTGTCGTCGTGACAAGCGCAGGGTTTGAGACTGCTTCGACCACCGCCCATGTCTCCGGTGGCGCGATCGCGAACGGCGACGTGAAGATGACGCTGGGCAAATCCTCGCAGACGGTGACGGTGACCGAAGCCGAGCCGCTGCTGAACACGGAAAATGCCGACATCACCACCACCTTCAATACAACGCAAGTACAGACGCTGCCGAATCCTGGCAATGACCTGACCTTCGTCGCGCAAACAGCGCCCGGTTCGGTCATGAACACCACCACGACCAGTAACGGCGCAATGTTCGGGTACGGGAATTTTTCTTCATTCGGCCTGCCTGCCACGTCGAACACCTTCACTGTCAACGGCATGTATGAGAATGATCCGTTCCTGAACCTGAGCAACTCCGGCGCGAGCAACCTGCTGCTGGGCAATAACATGATTGCATCGGTCACGGTGGTCAGCAACGCCTACGGCGCGCAATACGGCGGTCTGGGCGGGGCGCAGGTGAATGAAATCACGCAGTCAGGCACCAACCAGTTCCATGGCAACGCAGTGTACTGGTGGAACGGCCGGGCCATGAACGCCAACGGCTACTTCAACAACCAAACCAAGACCCCGCGGCCGTTCGACAACGTGAACCAGTATGCCGCTTCCGCTGGCGGCCCTATTTTCAAGAACAAGACCTTCTTCTTCGGCGACTATGAAGGGCTGCGAGTCCTCATTCCAGTCACCAACGTGGTCACCGCCCCGAGCCCGAATTACATTAGTTGTCTGACGACGGGCCAGCCTGCGGCGGGGACATCGACGCCGTGCGCATCGCAGACCGTCAAGAACCTTTTCCCGTTCGGACTACCGGAGGTTCCGGCCAGCGACATCCCGATTTACAAACAAATCTTAGCTCCTTATCAAAATGCGCCGGGCTACAGCACGGCAGCGGCCTCGCCCAGCAATCCGACCGTCGTCACCTTCAACGTCAATAGCGGCAATTTCACCAAGGAGTGGCTCTTTGAAGGACGCGTCGACCAGCACTTCGGCGACAAAGACTCTCTGTACGGCACCTACGAAATGGACCGCGGGCTGCAAGCAACCTACACCGACCCACTGAATTCTATCTTCAATGCGGACAGCAACCAGCCGCAGTATTCCGGACAGTTCGGCGAAACCCACGTCTTTACCCCGAACATTACCAACCAGTTTACGTTTGCGCTGCTGTGGTACTCGGCCGTGTTTACCAACACGAACCTGGCCGCGTCGAAAGCGATCGTTCCCTACAGCGTGGCGTGGATCGATGGGTCATTCAACCTGCTCGGTGGCGAGAATTTCGTTTGGCCGCAGGGACGCAACGTCACCAACTATCAATTCATTGACGATGTAAGCGTCATCAAGGGCCGGAACAACTTCAAGTTCGGCTATTACTTCCGCCGGGATGACGTGACCGACTACAGCCCCAGCATCGAAACCACCCCGTTCGTATATGCAACAGAAACCAGCTTTGCTGGTGTGAGCCCCTACGGAGGCCCGACGGGACCGCCCATTGCCCCCATCACGGCGTCGTTCGACAGATATCAAGAGTTTTATCCGCTCCGTCTTACGCAGCCGGTGGCCCTATATAACGAGGCCGGGTACTTCCAGGATGAATGGCGACCCGTGCCGAACCTGACCATCACGGCGGCGGTCCGGGTGGAACACAACTCCAACCCGGTGTGCCAGACAAATTGCTTCTCCACCTTCACCAGCGACTTTGGCGGCGTCAGCAGCGATCCCACAACCTCCTACAACAAGATGATCAACACTGGCATTCACCAGGCGTTTCCAGACTTCCAGAAGTTTGTCATCCAGCCGCGCCTTGGCTTTGCCTGGTCTCCTTTCGGAGATGGCAGCTCGACAGTGGTGCGCGGCGGCTTCGGGCTGTTCACCGATGTCTTTCCCGCGACGATTGCGGACAGCGTCTTGAACAACGCGCCCGTCAACACCAGCTTCACTCTATATGGACCGGCGTATAACTACCCCACTCCCAGCGTGATCAGCCCGAATCCCGCAAGCCCGCAAAGCGGCGAGACGGTGACGTCGGCATCGAACACGGCCTTTCAGAGCGGATTTTCCACCGGCGCAAGTTTTAGCACATTGTCGTCGTCCGTCGCCGGTTTTGGGGCGCCAGGATTCGTGAATCCCTACCATAAGCTGGACTATCCCACCTATGAGGAATGGAACCTGGAAGTGCAGCACCAGTTTGGCCCAAAAACCGTGGTGGACGTAAACTACGTGGGCAACCGCGGCTACCATGCCCCGAATGTGGACAACAGCATGAACGCCTACGGCGCCCCGGCTGGCTTCACCGGGATTAACGGTACGGGGCCATATAACTCCTCGTTCAGTGGCGTCACCCAGGTGTACAGCAACGCCGTGTCCAACTACAACGGCATCACCGCCTCCGTCATCCACCGCTCAAGGTCCCTGCTGTTGCAGTTCAATTACTCCTACGCACACGCCCTGGATGAAATTTCAAACGGCGGCATTCTTCCCTTTAACGCCGGACAAAGCATTCTGGCCCCCACAGATCCGTACAATCTGGCGTATAACTACGGCAACTCCGACGACGACGTGCGGCACAATGTCACCGCCAGCTACGTCTATTCGGTTCCCTACTGGCGTGGGCCTCATGCGTTGACCGACGGCTGGCAAGTTACCGGCACCGTATTCCATCACAGCGGCTTCCCTTTCACGGTGGTAGACAGCGCTGTGACAAACTCGATCACCAATTACGGCAGCTCGATATTCGCCCAGCAGCTCCACAACGTGCATAGTTGCGGCGCCAGCGCCATTCTGAACACCGCTACCTTTACCGGGACCCCGTGCGCGATCACGAATCCGGCCAACTACACTACCCCGACCGCCTTTGGGCAGCAGACACGCAACCAGACGGTTGCGCCATCCTATACAGACACAGACATGGCGGTGTTGAAGAACTTTGCCATCCCCAAGTGGGAGTCCGCGAAACTGATTGTGGGCGCGCAGTTCTTCAACCTGTTCAACCACCCGAACTTTGCCAGTCCGAGTTCGGACATCAACCCAACCAACCCGCTCGCCGGCTTTATCACAACCACGGTCAATACGCCGACCAGCATTCTGGGCTCCGGTCTGGGCGGGAACGCAGATCCTCGCTTGATACAGCTCAAGGCCTCGTTCCAGTTCTAGAGCATTTTCATCATAACTGTACCCAGTTGAGGGTGAGTCTGAACCAGGCTTGTGCGTTGTCTGCAGATATTTCCTGAAGGGCCTCTGCGATTGCTTGGTCGAGGGCTTGTTCAGTCCGGGCT